>CAJFFP010000016.1 GCA_904373325.1 Candidatus Gallimonas merdigallinarum | reverse complement strand
AGATTTTTACAGTGAAATGGCTTTTACCTATAAAGGTGTAAAATATGGTGTATGTTACAGAAATGATTATTCGGTACTATTTTATAATGAAATGCAGGCCTGGTCATTTCCGACGAAGGATGAGTTTTATAAATCTGCAAGTATTGACGGAAGTCTGTTGAAGAATATATGGGATGAAGTGCAGGACCCGAGATATATGTGAGAGGAGAGAAAATGTTCGAATATACGGAATATACAAGCCGCAACGTCATGGCGCACAGGTGGAAAACCTGTGCGCTTTTTTGTATTTAGAAAACCCCCGGATAGTCCGGGGGTTCAGTAGAGGCTTATGCCGATGAGTAAAAATAAAGGCTTCCCCTTTTGGGGAAGCTCCGCCGAAGGCGGTGATGAGGGGTTTGTGTTAGAGTGTTCATAATGGCAGAATTGGGAATGACCCCTCATCGCGCACGGGCTAGTAGTCAAGGGCTATGCCCGCCCCGCCTTTGGCGGCACGAGCCGCAGGCGAAGTATAATGAAGAACCACCAGCTAAGCTGGTGGGTTACTTTTTTTCTGCTGCTAATACCCATTATTTAATGAGTGTCCATAAAATTGTGTCGCAACAAACACACGGACGGCGGGCAGGAGCTGTACGCGCTCAATCCCACGCGCTGCGACACGTTCCATAAACCGCAGTATTTTTTGAAGATTCGGACGGAAAAAGCGGTTTCTCCGCGCGTTGCGGGCGGGAAAATCGGAATTTTTGCAGATAAATCATGCAATGGCTTGAAAAAGATGGTATAATACATTCATGACTGAGGCGTTTCGGCGGCGTCTGACGGCGGCGTTTCGCTCTCAGACGACGCCGCGGCGGGAAACGCCGCGGAGAGGTGCGATCATGAAGGCATATACCTATCTTGCAAAGGGGAAATTCGCATTCACGGAAAAACCCAAGCCGCGCGTGCTCGGCGACCGCGACGCGGTGGTGCGCGTCACGCTGGCGAGCATCTGCACGAGCGATCTGCATATCAGGCACGGCTCCGTGCCGCGCGCCGTCCCCGGGATCGCCGTCGGGCACGAGATGGTGGGCGTGGTGGAGGAGGCGGGCGCGGCGGTCCCGTTCGCGCGGGGAGACCGCGTCGCCGTCAACGTGGAAACGTTCTGCGGCGAGTGCTTTTTCTGCCGCAGGGGATATGTGAACAACTGCACCGACCGCGACGGCGGTTGGGCGCTTGGTTGCCGCATCGACGGCGGTCAGGCGGAGTTTGTCCGCGTGCCGTTCGCGGACATGGGTCTCACAAAAATCCCCGACGGCGTCTCCGACGAGCAGGCGCTCTTCGTCGGCGATATTCTGGCGACGGGGTATTGGGCGGCGGACATCGCCGAGATCGGAAAGGGAGATGCCGTGCTCGTCATCGGCGCGGGACCGACGGGGATCTGCGCCATGCTGTGCGCGCGGCTGAAATCGTCCGCACGCGTCATTGTCTGCGAAAAAGATCCCGTCCGCCTGCGCTTTGTGCGCGAGCATTATCCCGACGTTCTGACCGTCGCGCCCGAAGATGCGGCGGCGTTCGTGCGCGAGCACAGCGGACACGGCGGCGCGGACGCGGTCATCGAGGCGGCGGGCACGGCGGAGAGCTTCCGTCTCGGCTGGGAGTGCGCGCGCCCCAACGCCGTCGTTGTCGTCGCGGCGCTGTACGACGCGCCGCAGATGCTGCCGCTCCCCGATATGTACGGGAAGAACCTCACCTTCAAGACGGGCGGCGTGGACGGCTGCAAGTGCGGCGAGATCATGCGGCTCGTCGCGGAGGGGAAGATCGATACCACGCCCCTCATCACGCATACGTTCGCGTTTTCCGAACTCGACCGCGCGTACGACCTGTTCGAGCGGCGGGCGGACGGCGTGATGAAAGTCGCCGTGAAAATGTGATTGCCGCGGCGCGCGGGAATTTTTTGCGCTTTGCTTGAAATCTTTTGCGCGGCGTAGTATAATACGGGTATGGAAGCGACCTATCGGCTCGGGAATGACATGGAAGCTGCGTTTTCCCGTGACTTCCCGCATTTTTATCATCGCGTCAGGCGGTTGGAGGACAGCGTTGCCGCATACTTTCTGACGGGGAACGCGCACGCGTTCGTGCGGGCGCGGCTTTCGCGCGACGGGCTGCCCGTCTTTGCGGCGGTCTCGTTTGAAAGGGAGGCTGCGGAGCGGTTCGAGCGCAGAGTGGAACGCGCGCTCTCCAAATGCGGTTACGCCACGGCTGCCGCGCAGATGCCCGCGCCCGATTTTCCCGTAAAGATCGAGGCGGAGTTCGGCGGCGCGCGAGGGGATTTCGCGTTTGAATTCGGCGGAGACGAGGCGCTCGCCGCGTTCTGTTCCGCCGTGCAGGCGTGGGCAGCGTCGGCGTTCCGTCATCGTTTTTCGGCGGGGAGGGGAGCTGCTTCTGTAAAAAAGGCGCGCGGAAAAGGGGATAATACATAGAATATATAAGTAAAACGGATTGATAGAATCCGTTTTTTTAATGCCCGCAAGCCCGCTCATTGTTTGACACGCGCCCCCTTGCGCGTTATAATAGGAGCGGTTTCAGCGGACCGCGCGAATTTCGCGCAGCATTTTTACGGAGGGAGCATGACAAAAAAACAGACTTGTATTTTTCTCACCGTCGTCGCCGCCGTGATCGCCGCGCTGATCGTCGGGATCGTCCTGACGGACGGGCTCTATCAGAAAGAGGGGTCCATTCAGGACGCGATGCAGGACGCCGTTCTGCACGAAGGGGATAAAATTTCCCTGTTCGGGTTGCCCGTCAATCCCGGGCTGATCTCCGCGTTCGTGGTAACGGGCGTCATTCTCGTATTCGCGGCGATCGTGCGCATCTTCGTCATTCCGCGTTTCAAGTTCGTTCCCGGGAAATTTCAGATGCTTCTGGAACAGGCGGTGGGGATGTTCGACGGACTCGCAAAGTCCAACAGCCCGCACAGGAATCATTTCCTCGGCGCGTACGTATTCGCGGCGGGCGCGTACATCTTTGTCAGCACGCTGTTCGAGCTTGTGGGCGTGCCCGCGGTGTCCATGGCGGGGCAGTCGGTCATTCTTCCCGCGCCGCTTTCCGACATCAACGGGGCGATCTCGCTGGGGTGTCTTTCCTACCTCGTCATTTTGGGAGGAGGCATCGTCTCCAACGGACTGCGCGGCGTGGGGCGTACGCTCAAAGAGTTCTCGCTGCCCATCTCGATGAGCTTCCGTATGTTCGGCGCGCTGCTGAGCGGGATGCTGGTCACGGAGCTTGTGTATTACTATCTCGCGCTCTCGTTCGTGCTGCCCGTCATCGTCGGCATTCTCTTCACGGTGCTCCACGCGGTGATTCAGGCGTACGTGCTCACCATGCTGACTTCGCTCTTCTACGGCGAAGTGAGCGAGCTGCACGTCAAAAAGCCGAAGCGCAGTCGTCGGGCGCGCGGCAAACAGGAAGAAAACAACAAATCGGAAACAGAGGTAACGGTATGAAAACGATTGGAAGAAAGAAAATGTTCGTCATGATCGGCGTCGTGCTGGCGGTGATTCTGGCGGTTCTGCTCGCAGTGGGACTGAGCGGCGGGCAGAATGATATGCAGGTCATGGACACGGTCGCCGTGGCGGCGGAGAACGTCGACGCGGAGCAGACCGCAGACGCGGAAGCGGCGTCCGAGACGGATACCGCCGCGCCGCAGGATACGGCGGATGATTCCGCAGGATTCAAGGCGCTTGCCGCGGGCATTGCCATCGGGCTTGCCGCGGGCGCAGGCGCAGCGGGCATGGGCATCGCCGTGGCGAAGACGTCCGAGGCGATCGCGCGCCAGCCTGAGGCGGAGGGGAAGATCCGTTCCACGCTCATGCTCGGGCTTGTATTTATCGAGACGGCGATCATTTATGCGCTGATCGTCGCAATTCTCGTCATATTCGTCCTGTAAGGGGAGGCAGTCATGCCTTTAAATATCGACTGGCAGCAGATTTTGCTGCATCTTCTCAATTTTGTCATTTTGTTCGCGGGGCTGTGGCTTCTTCTCTACAAGCCCGTGCGTTCCTTTATGCAAAAACGGAGAGAGCATTACGAGAAGATGGATGCCGATGCCGAGAAAAAGAACGCGGAAGCGGAGGAAAAACGCGCCGCGTACGAGCAAAAACTTGCGGGTGCAGAGGACGAGATCGCTGAAAAACGCCGCCTTGCCGAAAAGGAGACGGCGGAGTACAGCGAGCGTATGCGCAGGGAAACAGACGAATTGGCACGAACCATCGTAGCAGACGCCCGCAAGGACGCCGCTCGCATCAAGGCGCAAGCCACAAAGGAGGCGCGCGCCGAGATCGCCTCCATCGTGACGGATGCGGTGGAGAAGATCGTATTGGAAGACACCGCGTCCGAAGCGTTCGATCAGTTTTTAGACGCCGCCGACGACGCGCAAGCGGAGAAGAAAGATGAATGAACCCATTCGCGCAAAATTATACGCGGCGGCTCCGCCTACAAAGGCGCAGGAGGAGCGCTTCCGCGCCTTTCTGAGCAAAAAGTACGGCGGCGAAGTTGCGCTTGATTTCGTGAAGAGCGACGCCTTCCCGGGCGGATTCCGCCTCGAAGTGGGCGCGGAAGTGTACGATTGGAGCGTCAACGGCAGGTTCCGTCAGCTCAAAGATGCGCTCACCGAAGTTCCCAAAAAGAACGGCGACGTCATCCCCATGCTGGGGGACGCGGTGCGGACATGGTCGCCCAAAGCCGTCTCGGAAGAGCTCGGAACGGTCGTCTCCGTCGGCGACGGCGTTGCCGCCGTCACGGGGCTTGGGCGCGTCTCGTACGGGGAGATCGTGGAGTTCTCCTCGGGCGTGCGCGGCATGGTGCAGGATCTCAGGCGCGACAGCGTCGGCTGTATTCTGTTCGGGGACGAGGAACAGGTCTCGGAGGGAAGCTCCGTGCACCGCACGAAAAAGACGGCGGGCGTGCCCGTCGGCAAGAACTTTCTGGGCAGGGCGGTGAACGCGCTCGGCGCGCCCATCGACGGCAAAGGTGACATCGGCGCGGACGGATACCGTCCCATCGAGGTCGCCGCGCCCCGCATCATCGACCGCCAGCCCGTCAACCGTCCGCTCGAAACGGGGCTTGTCGCCATCGACAGTATGTTCCCCATCGGGCGCGGACAGCGCGAACTCATCATCGGCGACAGACAGACGGGCAAGACGGCGATCGCGCTCGATACCATTCTCAATCAGCGCGGGAAGGACGTCATCTGCATCTACGTCGCCATCGGGCAGAAGGCGAGCGCCGTGGCGCAGCTCATGGAAGCGCTCCGCACCCGCGGCGCGCTCGAATACTGCATCGTCGTCAGCGCATCGGCGGGCGAATCCGCCTCCATGCAGTATATTGCGCCCTATGCGGGCTGCGCCATGGGCGAATATTTCATGGAGCTTGGCAAGGACGTGCTCATCGTCTACGACGATCTCTCCAAACACGCCGTCGCCTACCGCGCGCTCAGTCTGCTTCTCGGGCGTTCGCCCGGGCGCGAGGCGTATCCCGGGGACGTGTTCTATCTGCATTCCCGTCTCTTGGAGCGTGCGGCGCACCTCTCGGACGAGCGGGGCGGCGGGTCGATGACCGCGCTCCCCATCGTCGAAACGCAGGGCGGCGACGTCTCCGCGTATATCCCGACGAATATCATCTCCATCACCGACGGACAGATCTTTCTGGAAAGCTCGCTCTTTTTCGCGGGGCAGCGTCCCGCCGTCAACGTGGGACTTTCCGTCTCGCGCGTGGGCGGCGACGCGCAGACCAAGGCGATGAAATCCGCCGCAGGCGCGATCCGTCTCGATCTCGCGCAGTTCCGCGAAATGGAGGTGTTCACGCAGTTCTCCTCCGATCTCGACGAAGCGACGCAGAAACAGCTCCGCTACGGGCAGGGGCTCATGCGCATTCTCCGTCAGCAGCAGTATCATCCGTTTCAGCTTCACGAACAGGTCGTCCTGCTCGTCGCCGCGCTGCATCACGTCATGCAGGATATCCCGCTCGACGAGATCGGGCGGTTCCGCGCCGGACTGCTTTCGTACTTTCAGGTCCACGCCGCCGATCTGTGCGAGCGCATCGGGCAGACGGGCAGAATGACGCCCGAAGAGCGCGATCTCATCTGCCGCCTTTCCGAAGAATATCTCGCCGACTGGAAGCGGGAGGGGGCGACTGCCTGATGTCCGGCGTCAAAGAGATCAAAGCGCACATCGAGAGCGTGCTCGATACGCAGAAGATCACGCAGGCGATGTATCTGATCGCCTCCGCGAAGATGCGCAAAGCCAAAGAGGGGCTGGACAGGACGCGCCCCTACTTCAACGCCGTTCAGGCGGAGATCAAGCGCATTTTCCGCACGGACGAGCGCGTGGAGAACCGTTACTTTTATCCGCTCGAAGGCAAACTTCCCGACAGCGGCGCGGTTGGCTGCCTCGTCGTGACGGCGGATAAAGGGCTTGCGGGCGCGTACAACCAGAACGTCATCAAGGCGGCGAAGGAAGTGCTCGATCAGAAGCGCGGAGAAAAGGAATTGTTCGTGGTGGGCGAATACGGGCGGCAGTACTACAAGCGGCACGATATTCCCATCCGCAGGAGCTTTCTCTACACGGCGCAGAACCCCACCGTTCAGCGCGCGCGGGAGATCGCGAACGTCCTTCTGGACGCCTACGACACGGGCAAACTCAAAAAGATCTATATCATCTACACCGATATGAAGAACGGGCTGAAAAGCGAGGTCCGCGTGACGCGCCTTCTGCCCTTCCACCGCGCGCAGTTCTCCTCCGAACACAGGGAGGAGCACGCCGTATTCAGTTTCGAGCCTTCCATCGGCGAAGTGCTCGACAATATCATCCCGAGCTATCTCACGGGCTTTATTTACAGCGCCCTCATCGACAGTTTCTGCTGCGAGCAGAACGCGCGCATGGAGGCGATGGACGCGGCGAGCCGCAACGCGCAGAAGCTGCTGGATGAACTTTCCCTGCAACTCAATCACGTCCGTCAGGGCGCGATCACGCAGGAGATCACGGAAATTTCCGCAGGCGCGCAGGCGCAGAGAAGGAACTCCGGGGAGGAGACCGTATGACAGCAAAGGGAACGATCGTACAGGTTTTGGGTTCGGTCGTGGACGTCTTGTTCGAGGAGGGGCAGCTTCCGCGCATCAACGACGAGATCTCCGTCATTGCAGACGGCAAAGAGCGCGTGATGGAAGTCGCGCGCCACGAGGGAAATAACGTCGTTCGGTGCATCATGCTCTCGGGGAGCGAGGGGCTTTCCCGCGGCATGGAGGCGACGGCGCTCGGGCACGGGATCGAAGTCCCCGTCGGGGAGCGCACGCTGGGGCGCATGTTCAACGTGCTCGGCGAGCCGATCGACGGCGACCCCGCACCCAAGGCTGCGGAGCGCTGGGCGATCCACAGAAAGGCGCCCGCCTTCGAGGAACAGTCTCCCGCGGTGCAGGTGCTGGAAACGGGCATCAAGGTCATCGACCTTCTGGAACCGTACGCCAAGGGCGGCAAGATCGGTCTCTTCGGCGGCGCGGGCGTGGGCAAGACGGTGCTCATTCAGGAACTCATTCACAACGTCGCCACCGAGCACGGCGGATACTCCATCTTCACGGGCGTGGGCGAGCGCAGCCGCGAGGGGAACGACCTGTGGCGCGAAATGCGCGAGAGCGGCGTCATCGACAAGACCGCCCTCGTATTCGGGCAGATGAACGAGGCGCCCGGCGTGAGAATGCGCGTCGCGCTCACGGGGCTGACGATGGCGGAGTATTTCCGCGACCGCGAAAACAAGGACGTTCTGCTCTTTATCGACAATATTTTCCGTTTCGTGCAGGCGGGCAGCGAAGTCTCCACCCTGTTGGGGCGTATGCCTTCGGCGGTGGGGTATCAGCCCACCCTCGCGCAGGAGATGGGCGCGCTGCAAGAGCGCATCACCTCCACGCACAACGGCTCGGTCACGAGCGTGCAGGCGGTGTACGTCCCTGCGGACGATCTGACCGACCCCGCGCCCGCAACGACCTTCTCCCACCTCGACGCGACCACCGTTTTGAGCCGCAGGATCGCCGAACAGGGCATCTATCCCGCCGTCGATCCGCTCGAATCCACGTCGCGCATTCTCGAAGAGGACGTCGTCGGCGAGGAGCATTACCGCATTGCGCGGCGCGTGCAGGAGATGCTGCAAAAGTACAGCGAATTGCAGGATATCATCGCCATTCTCGGGCTTGACGAACTGAGCGAGGCGGACCGGCTCACCGTGTTCCGCGCGCGCAAGATCCAGCGTTTCCTCTCGCAGCCCATGCACGTCGCGGAAAAGTTCACAGGCGTCAGGGGCGTGTACGTTCCGCTCAAAGAGACGCTCCGCGGCTTCAAAGCCATCGTGGACGGCGAGGCGGACGCGCTGCCCGAGGCGGCGTTCTTCAACGTGGGCACGCTGGACGACGTGTACGCCAAAGCCGAGAAAATCAAGGCGGGTGAACTGTAATGTTCCCGCTTCACGTGCTTGCCGCCGATAAGCCCTTTTACGAGGGCGACTGCGAATCGCTCGTCGTGCCGACGCTGGACGGCGAATACGGTGTACTCGCGGGGCATTGCAACACCATCTGCGCCATCGTTCCCGGGGAGCTGACCTTCCGCACGCCCGACGGGGAGACGCTTGTTGCCGCCGTCGCTTCGGGCATCATGAAAATCGAAAACGGCGAGGCGCTCGTTCTGGTGGACTCCGCGCTCCGCCCCGAGGATATCGACGCCGAACGCCAGCGCCGCAAGGCGGACGAGGCGAAGGAAGCGCTCTTGCAGCGCCGCAGCATCGAGGAGCACCACGCCGCGCAGGCGCGCCTCGCCCGCGCGCTCGCAAGGCTCAACGTCAAGCGAAAATACGGGCAGTAATTTTGTTCCGCGCATGAGCGCGCCGCCTGCGGGCGGCGCTTCTTTTTTGCGAAAATTTTATTCTAAATCTTGAAATTAACAGTCACATATGTTATAATCTGAACGCAATATCACGACAGAAGTCCGTACAGACGGACAAAACGGAGGAAAAAAGATATGTTTTCCGTAAAATCGGGAAGACTGTATTTCTCGCGCAGAGGGGAGACGGTGTGCGTCTATGCGCAGGGGAAGGACGGGATCCGCGTGCAGTCCACCATGAACGCCGCGTACGATCCCGTCGATTGGGCGCTCACGGGCGCGGAGCAGGCGACGCCCGTCGTCTCGGTGGAAGAAAATTGCGCGGAACTTACCAACGGGCGGCTGAAAGTCACCATCGACCGTCTCGGCAAAATGCGCTTTTTCCGTGACGGCGAACTCATTCTGGAAGAATATTACCGCTGTTACGAATACGATATGCCGCACACGCCCTCGCTGAGGGTGGTGGCGCGCGAGTACCGTCCCATCCGCGGCGGAGACTATGCCTTTACGCTCCGCTTTGAGGCGCGCGACGAAAAGCTCTTCGGCATGGGGCAGTATCAGGAGGCGCGGCTCGATCTGAAAGGTTGCACGCTCGAACTCGCCCAGCGCAACTCGCAGGTGAGCGTGCCCTTCCTCGTCTCTTCGCTCGGCTACGGCTTTTTGTGGAACAATCCCGCCGTGGGCAGGGCGACGTTTGCGAACAACGTCACCGAATGGCACGCGGAGAGCATCCGTCAGATGGACTATTGGGTGACGGTCGGCACGCCCAAAGAGATCGTGGAAAACTACACGGCGCTCGTCGGGCGCGCGCCCGAATTTCCCGAGAACGCGCTCGGGCTGTGGCAGTGCAAGCTCCGCTACCGCACGCAGGAGGAAGTGCTCTCCGTCGCGCGCGAATATCACCGCCGCGGCATTCCGCTCGACGTCATCGTCATCGACTTCTTCCATTGGACGCGTCAGGGTGAATGGAAGTTCGACGAAACGTATTGGCCCGATCCCGCCGCAATGGTGCGCGAACTCAAATCGTACGGCACGCGCTGTATGATCTCCGTCTGGCCGACGGTGGATAAAAAGAGCGAAAACTTTGAAGAGATGCGCGACCGCGGCCTCCTCATCCGCCCCGAGCGCGGCAGTCAGTGCTTCGATTTTCTGGGCGATTCCTATATCTACGACGCGACGAATCCCTCCGCCCGCGCATATCTCTGGGAGAAGTGCAGGCAGAACTATTTCGAGGACGGCATCGATATGTTCTGGCTGGACGAGGCGGAGCCGGAATACACGGCGTACGACTTCGATAACTTCCGCTACTATCTCGGCACCGACCTGCAAGTGGGCAATATCTACCCCGTCATGCACGCGCGCGCCTTCTGGGAAGGACAGCAGGCGGCGGGGCAGAAGGACGTGTGCAATCTCATCCGCTCGGCGTGGGTGGGCAGTCAGAAGTACGGCGTCGTGCTGTGGTCGGGCGATATTCAGGGCAATTTCGAGACGCTGCGCGATCAGTTTGCGGCGGGGCTGAACGTGGGGCTTGCGGGCATCCCGTGGTGGACGACGGACATCGGCGGATTCTTCGTCAACGTCAAAGACCCCGCGCACAGGGAGCTTTTAATGCGCTGGTTCGAGTGGGCGACGTTCGGACCCGTCCTCAGAATGCACGGCGACAAGGGACCGAGCGACATTCCGCTGCTCGACGACCGCGATTGGGGCGGCGGCTTCTGCCATACGGGGCTTGCCAACGAGCTTTGGAGCTACGGCGAGGACGTGTATGAGGTGCTCAAAGGGTACGTCGATCTCCGCGAGCGCATGAAGCCGTATATCAAAGAGGTCATGGGGGAGGCGAGCGCGAACGGTTCGCCCGTCATGCGCGCGATGTTCTATGAATTCCCCGAAGATCCCGCCTGCTGGTCGTGCGCCGATCAGTATATGTTCGGACCGAAATATCTCGTCGCGCCCGTGCTGTGGGCGGGCGTCACGAACCGCAGCGTCTATCTGCCCGCGGGCAAGTGGCGCGATATGAACACGGGCGAGGTGTACGAGGGCGGCTGCACGATCGACGCTGCCGCGCCCGTCGAGATCATTCCCGTATTTGAACGTCTGTAACGCGTATGTCTGCGGTCGGCGTGCAGGAGCTGCCCGCGCGGGATACGTCGGATCAATCGGCGCGCCGCAAGGCGCGCCGTCTGCCGCGCATCAATTTCCGTCCGCTGCTGTTTGCGGCGGTCGGCTGCGTTACGGGCGTATATCTGTATCTTCGCATCGCGTTCGGGGGCTTCGTTCCCTCGGACGCGCTTTTCGTTGCCGTGTTTTGCGCGCTGCTCGTTCTGCGCCCCAAGCGGGGCGCGATCGCGGCGGCGATCCTCTTTATCGCGTTCGCAGGGCTGGGCGCGGGGCTTGCGCATTGGGAGCGCAGCCGCTTTGCCGCGGGTATGCCCGAAGGGGAGTACGCCGTCACGGGAACGGTGCAGTCTGCGGCGGTGCAGAACGGGCGGACGACGGCGACGCTCGTCTCGCTCACGCTGGACGGAACGCCCGTGGCGGGCAAGATGAGCGTGACGTTTGCCTCCGAGGAGGTGGCTCCCGCCGATATCGTATCCTTCACCGCCGCAGTCGGGCGCAGTCCGCTTCCCGACAACGGCGACGTCTCCGCGGAATACGCCTATGCGAACGGCGTGCGCTACACGGCATCGGCGGGGGAGTTCTCCGTCACGGGCAGGTCTGCAAATCCCTTTCTCCGTCTCAACGCCGCGCTGCGGGGCGTGCTGTATGAAAACATGGATTCCGACAGCGCGGGCGTGGCGTACGCGCTGCTCACGGGCAATTCGCGCGGCATGGACGGGAGTTTTCTCGCCGAAACGCGCACGGGCGGCATTGCGCACGCTTTCGCCGTCTCGGGACTGCATATCGGCATTCTGTACGCCGCGGCAATGTTCCTCTTCCGCCCGCTCCGCAGGTACGCTTTTCTCCCCGCGATCGCGCTGGCGGCGTGTTACAGCGCGCTGTGCGCGTTCACCGTCTCCTCGGTGCGCGCCGTCCTGATGTGCGCCGCGCTGGGAGGAAGCCGCTTTTTCGGAAGGAAGTACGATCTGCTCAGCTCCGTCTCCTTCGCGGGATTGGTCACGCTGCTGATCGCGCCCGCGCAGATCTTCACGGCGGGATTCCGCCTCTCCTACGGCGCGGTGCTCGGGCTTGCGCTCTTTTCGGGCGGATTTTCGCGCGGACTGAGGCGGCTGCACGTTCCCGTCTTTCTTGCGAACTATCTCGCGGCGAGCGCGGCGGTGCAGATATTCACCTTCCCGGTCATGGCGGAGGCGTTCGGCTATATTTCGGTGTGGGGAATGCTTTTAAACTTTTTCGTCATTCCCGCGCTGCCCGTTCTCTTCCTGCCGCTCATCGTCTGCGCGCTCTTCGCGCTGTGCATTCCCGCGGCGGCGTCCGTCTTTCTTGCCCTACCCACCGGCATGATCGCCGCGCTTTTATTCGTATTCTCCGCCGCCGACTTTTCCGCGGTGCTCACGGGGTTTTCGCTGGGCGCGGGCGGCGCGGTGTGGCTCGTCGGCACGGTGATTCTGAGCGGACGGGTGCGCCTCGGCACGCTTGCGCGCGGCGTTGCGGCGGGTACGCTCTGCATCGCCTTCATCGCGTGCATGGTATGGGAGAACGCCGTCTTTTCCGGCTGCAAAATCGTCGTGTACGAACATGGACAGGGCGCGTGCGCGCTCGTCCGTACTTCGGACTGCGCGGTGCTCGTCATCGACGACGATATTTCGCTCTCCGCCTGCGAGGACTTCCTCATGCGCACATACGGCGGGGAGCTGGACGCCGTCGCCGTGACGGGAGAGAATACGGCGCGCGCCGTCAACGTCGCCGCGTTCCTGCCCGCAAGGGAAGTGCGCGTGCGGACGTCGCAGGAGACGGGATTTCGCGAGACGAACGTACTCGGCGGCGTGCGGTTTGAATACGGCGGACTTTCCTTCCGCTACGAGGGGAACGCGCTGACGCTTTCGGCGGAGGGCGTGCTCGTGAAGTTCGATTTTTCCGACGAACGGGCGTTCGGCGCGGATCTTTTCGTACAAACGGGGGACGGGGACTTGAAATATCTGCTGAAAAATGGTATAATCAGGGAAATCAAAGGGATATAAGAAACCGTCGCATGAAATTTGTTCAGCTTGCAAAATCCATTCAGGCGGAGGGCTTGCAGCCCGTCTACCTCATCGAAGGGGAGGAAGCCTACTTCCGCGATCACGCCGTGGAGAGTATCCGCGCCGCGTGCGGGCTTATCAACCCCGCGCTCAACGACGCGCGCTACGAGGGCGAAACGCTCAGAGGAGAGTGGATCGCCTCCCTTCGCCGCGCGCTGGAAACGCTCCCTTTTCTGGACGAAAAGCGGCTCGTGCGCGCCTATGAGTTCTATCCCTCCGAGCGCGATTGGGAGACGTATCTCAAACCCTATGTGCAGAACCCTTCGCCGAGCACGGTGCTGCTCATCGTCAACGCGGGCAAGAAGGCGAACGCCGCCGACCTTAAACGCAAACAGGGCGTGTGCTATGTGGACTGCTCGCGCGAGAGCGAGGAGACGCTCGCCCGCTGGCTGTTCGGCGTGGCGCGGCGGCAGGGCTTGCAGATGGACGCGGACGCCGCGGCGCTCATGGTCCGCTACTGCGCGCAGGACGCCGCCCGCATGAAGCTGGAAACGGAGAAGCTCGCCGCGATCCTTGGCGAAAACGGACGGGTGACGCGCGCCGCGGTGGAGGAGTACGTCGCCAAAGACACCGAATATAAAATTTATGAACTGACGCAGGCGGCGTCCCGTCGCAACTTCGCGCTCTTTGCCGAGATCCTCTCGGATATGCTCGGGAAGGGATCGGACGAACACGCCGTGCTTGCCGCGCTCGTCTCGCACTACCGCACGCTCGCGGAGGTGACGGGAATGACGGGGTCGGACGCGGAAGTCGCAAAGACGCTGGGCGTCAAGCCGTACGCGGTGCAGAAAAACCGCGAGGCGGCGCGGCGGCTGGGGAAGGGGCGCGCCGAGGAGACCTATCTCGCGCTGTTCGGGCTCTCGTCGGGCGCAAAGAGCGGACTTTACGGCAAAACGGGCGCGCTTTTCGAGGCGATTGCAAAAATATTTTTCGGTTGACGCAAAATAACGGACGAAACGCTTTGCATTTTCCCGTTAAAATCTGTATAATAGAAAAAACCGTATTGATTTGGAAAGCCCCGCAAAAACAGGGGAAAGGAGGAGGACCATGCGCACGCCGCAGGAAGTCGCGGAAGGGATCAGGAATTTATTTGCCAACTTCTCGCAGAATTGGATCATCGTCATCGAAGCGGTCTTTCTCTTTCTGATCATCTATTTCGTACTCAAAATCCTCTACGAGAACAACGCGAAAAAGCTCATTCCCGTCTACGTGCTGCTCATCGTCTGCGCGGGCGCGGTCTCGCTCTTCTCGCGCGATCTCACGACGGGGGTTTACTACATCTTTATCCTGTTGATTTCGCTCTTTTTCCTGCTGCTGTTCAGCGTGGAGATCAAGCGGAGCATCTGGAACAGGACGAAGCGGACGATCGTCTCGTCGAGCGACGCCGCCGCCAAGAACACGGCGGTCAGCGCGCGGGCGGACGAATACATCACAAACATCGTCAAGGCGGTGCAGGCGCTCTCCAAGAGCAACACGGGCGCGCTCATCGTGCTCTCCAACGGGAATCTTCCGAAGGAGATCATCGACAGCGGCGTGACCCTCAACGCGAACATCTCCAACCAGCTCATCGAGGGGATCTTCATTCCCAAGGCGCCTTTGCATGACGGCGCGATGGTCATTTACGGCGATAAGATTCAGGCGGCGGGGTGCTTTTTGCCCCTCACGCAGAAGGACTTCCCCAAAGATTACGGCACCCGTCACCGCGCGGGCATCGGCGTGACGGAGGTGGCGGACGTCTCCACCATCATCGTTTCGGAGGAGACGGGGATCGTGTCCGTCGTCAAGCGCGGGGAGATCAGCCGCTACGTCGATTCTGAGAGCCTGAGAAGGTTCCTCAAAGAGTACTATTGGAAGGAATTTAACAGCGGAGGTAAAAAGGCATGAAATTCTGGTCCTTTCTCGGCAAGCTCTTTACCCATAACGTGCCGCTCAAACTTCTTGCGCTCGTGCTTGCGGTCGCCGCTGTGATCGTGATGGGCGCCGTATGAAGAATTGTCTGCGCATTCCGCGGATCCTGCTCCCGCGGGAGGGCTTTGAAAAGTGGGCGGTCATCGCCTGCGATCAGTTTACGTCGGACAGGGAATATTGGAAGCGCGTAGAGCGGTACGTCGGAGACGCCCCCTCTACGCTCAACTTTATTTTGCCCGAAGTCTACCTCGGCGAAAACGACGAGGAGCGCATCGCCGCCATCCGCGAAAATATGTACGCCGCGCTCGAAAGCGACGGGCTCGTCAAGTACAACCGCGGGGTGATCTTCACCGAACGCACCACGCGCGAGGGCGTTCGCCGCGGGATCGTCGCCGCGCTCGATCTGGAAGCCTATTCCTGCGAGCCGGGCGTTTCCGCGCCCATCCGCTCGTCGGAAGAGGTGCTCAAAGACCGCCTTCCGCCCCGCGTGGCGGTGCGGCGCGCCTCACCGCTCGAATTTCCGCACGCGCTCGTCTTTTACCGCGATAAAAAGGAGAAGATCGTCAAAGGACTTCTGCGGGAGGAGCTTGAAAAACTGTACGATTTCGATCTGATGGAGGGCGGCGGACACGTCACGGGCTGGTTCGTTCCCGAATATATCGCCGCGGACGTGCTGCAATCCATGCACGCGAAGGGCGATCCCGCCTTTGCCGTGGCGGACGGCAACCACTCCGTCGCCGCCGCGAAGGCGCATTGGGAAGAGGTGAAAGCGGGGCTGACCGAAGCGGAGATCCGCAACCACCCCGCGCGCTTCATGCTGGCGGAGTTCGTCAACCTGTTCGACCCCGCCGTCGTGTTCCACCCCATTCACCGCCTCGTCAAGGAGGTCGATCGGGACGCGCTGTGCGACTTCGTAACGCGCAATATCAGATGCAAGCGGGAAGGGAACCTGCTCTGTCCCGCGCTCCCCGCGTCGGCGGAGAGCATCCGGAAGGTGGACGCGCTGCTCGAACAGTTCGTGCGCGCAAACGGCGGCAGCATCGATTATATCCACGGCAGGCGGAGTTTAACGCGCCTTGCGGAAGAAGAGGGGTGCGTGGGCGTCGTCCTGTCTCCCCTTGAAAAGGACGACTTTTTCCCTTACCTCAAAGGCGGCGCGAACTTCCCCAAGAAGGCGTTCTCCGTCGGAGACGGCAAGAGCAAACGGTATTATTTGGAGGGCAGAGAGATCAGCTATGATTAAAGTATGCAAATTCGGCGGAACGTCCATGGCGGACGGCAACACCATGCTCCGCGTCAAAAATATCATCGAGAGCGACCCCGCGCGCCGCTACGTCGTGGTGTCCGCGCCCGGCAAACGCTTCGGCGGGGATATTAAAATTACCGACCTTTTATATGAAACGTACGAGAGCGTCAAACTCTCGCACGCGACGGGCGCGCCCTTTGAGAAGGTCGCCGAGCGGTTCCGCGGCATCGTACACGAACTTGCGCTCGATATGGATATCGACGGCATTCTCGCCGAGACGCAGGCGGAAATTTTAAAAGAGGGAACGGCGGACTTCTGCGCCTCCCGCGGGGAGTATCTCTCGGGCAGGGTGATGGCTGCGCTTCTGGGCGTGCCGTTCATCGACGCGCGCGACGTCGTCAAGTTCAACGCGGAGGGCAGGCTGGACAGCGAGCGCACCTATTCTCTTCTGGCGGAGGCGCTCAAAGGCAAGCCGCGCGCCGTGGTGGCGGGCTTCTACGGCGAGGACCACGAAGGCAGGGTCAAGACGTTCTCCCGCGGCGGGAGCGACGTCTCGGGCGCGATCGTCGCGCGCGCCGTCGGCGCGGAACTCTACGAGAATTGGACGGACGTGAGCGGGTTCCTCGCCTGCGATCCGCGCATCGTCGAAAACCCCGTGCCCATCCGCGCGCTCTCCTATAAGGAGCTTCGCGAGCTTTCGTACATGGGCGCGAACGTCCTGCACAGCGAAGCCATCTTCCCCGTGCGCGAGGCGGATATTCCCATCCGCATCAAGAACACCTTCCGCCCCGAGGACGAGGGAACGGAGATCGTGCCGACTTCCCGCCATACATACAGCGGTCGGCGGGTCACGGGCGTTGCGGGCAAGAAGAATTTCACCGTTATTTTCCTTGAAAAGTCGCTCATGAACGCGGAGATCGGCTTTACCTACCGCGTGCTCGCCGTATTCCTCAAACACGGCATTTCCTTCGAGCATATTCCAACGGGCATCGATACGATGTCGTTCGTGGTGGACAGCGCAATTCTGAAAAACGGCGTTCTGGAAGAGGTCTGCGCCGAAATTCAGGAGAACGTGCGCCCCGATAACCTGCGCATCATCAACGATATCGCGCTGATCGCGGTCGTGGGGCACGGCATGGCGCGGAGCGTGGGTACTTCCGCCCGCCTGTTCGAGGCGATCGCCCGCGCGGGCGTGAACGTCCGCATGATCGACCAAGGCTCTTCCGAGCTGAATATCATTGTCGGCGTCGATAACGAGAACTACGAAAGAACGCTCAAAGCGGTCTACGAAGAATTTTTTGAATAAGATTTGCAATCCCGCCCGCTGAAAAATCAGCGGGCGGGATTTTTTCCGGCGCGCGGATCCCGCGCTGCGCCCCGTTGACAAACGGGCGGGCGTTTGGTATAATACATACGTTATGGCTACAAAAGGAAAATTTATCGTATTCGAGGGCACGGACGGAAGCGGCAAGAGCACGCAGATGAAGATGCTCGGGAAGTATCTCAAAACAAAGGGCATTCCCGTTTACGGCACGCACGAGCCGACGGAATCGCCGTTCGGCGCGCTGCTGCGCTCCTGTCTGACGGGGCGGGTAGAGACGGACGAGCGCGCCATTGCGGCGCTGTTCGCCGCCGACCGCATCGACCATATCACGAACTCCGTCAACGGACTTTTGAAAAAGCTCGACGAGGGCGTGACCGTTCTGTGCGACAGATATTATTTTTCTTCGTTCGCGTACAACGGCGGTTTTGTGCCGCTCGATTGGGTGATCGAACTCAACAAACCCGCCATGTCGCTGCTGCGCCCCGATCTGACGATCTTCCTCGACATTCCCGCCGAGGAGAGTATGCGGCGCGTCGCGCGCCGCGGCGAGACGGAACGCTACGAGACGATGGACAGGCAGAAGCGCATCCGCGATAAATACTTCGATATTTTCCGTATGTTCGAGGGGCGGGAGAACGTCGCCGTCATCCGCAGCGAAGAGGATAAAGAACGCACGCAGGCGAATATCCGCGCTGCGGCAGATAAATTATTCGGGGGCGAAAAATGACCCAAACGCTTACGGTCGGCATCGTGTTGAAGCCGCAGGGGATCCGCGGCGAACTCAAAGTCAAGCCTTACACCGATTCCGCGGAGGATTTCTCCGCGTTTTCGCGCGTGTTTCTGGACGGCACGGAATACAAAGTGCTCTCCGTGCGCACGGGCGGCGGCGCGGTCTACCTCGGACTCAAAGGGGTGGCGGACCGCAACGCTGCCGAACTTCTGCGCGGGAAAGAGATCGTCATTCCGCGCGACGAGGCTCCCGAACCCGAAGAGGGGCGGTATTACGTTGCCGATCTTCTCGGCTGCGATATCGTCACCGAGGGCGGGAAGATTCTGGGGAAACTCAAAGACGTGCGGCAGGCGGCGACGGACGTGTATACGCTCTTTGACGGCGCGCGCGATATTCTCTTCCCCGTGGCGGACGGCGTGGTGCTCGCGGTTGACATTGAAGCGGGTACGATCACCGTGGACGAAAAACGCTTTTACGAGGTGGCGGTGCTGTGAAAATCACCATTCTCACGCTCTTTCCCGAAATGTTTTCCGCGCTCTCGGCGAGTATCATCGGGCGCGCGCAGAAGGAGGGAAAGCTCTGCGTTGAAGTCGTCAACCTGCGCGACTACACCGAGGACAAACATTTGAAATGCGACGATTATCCCTTCGGCGGCGGCGCGGGCATGGTCATGATGGCGCAGCCCGTGGGCAGCGCGGTGGAGGCGGTCGACCCCGAGCACAGGGCGCGGCGCATCTATCTCTCGCCCAAGGGGAAAACTTTCCGTCAGGACCGCGTCTTTGAGCTTGCCGCCTGCGAGCACCTCGTGCTCTTGTGCGGGCATTACGAGGGCGTCGATCAGCGGGCGATCGATCTCTTTTTCGACGAGGAACTGTCCATCGGCGACTACGTTTTAACGGGCGGGGAGCTGCCCGCCATGGTCGTCACCGACTGCGTGGCGCGCTATATCGACGGCGTGCTCTCTCCCGAATCGCTGGTGCAGGAGAGCTTTTCGGAAAATCTTCTGGAATATCCGCAGTACACCCGCCCCGTCGAGTACAGGGGGCTGAAAGTGCCCGACGTGCTCCGCAGCGGCAATCACGCCGCAATCGACAAGTGGCGGCGGGAACGCTCGCTCGAAATCACCAAAAAGAACAGACCCGATCTGTTAGAGGACAAATTTTGAAAAACATTCAGTGGTTCCCCGGGCACATGGCGAAAGCCGTGCGCATGATGGAAGAAAACTTAAAGCTGTGCGACGCGGTCGTGTTCGTGCTTGACGCGCGCGCGCCCGCGTCGAGTTTTAACCCCCGCCTTGCGGACATGGTGGGGGCAAAACCCGTCTTGTATATCCTCAACAAGGGCGACCTTGCCGACGGCGGCGCGGACATGGCTGCCTCCGCCATGCAGAAGGCGGGAAAGCCTGCGGTCAGGATCGCCGCCACCATGCCCTCGTCCGCCCGCGCGCTCACTGCGGCGATGGAGGCGCTCACGGCGGAAAAACGCGCCCGTCTTGCGGAAAAGGGCGTGAACAAACCGCTGCGCTTTCTCGTCGCGGGCATTCCCAACACGGGGAAGAGCACCGTCATCAATCTGCTTGCGGGCGGGAGAAAGGCGCAGGTCGGCGATAAGGCTGGCGTCACCCGCGCCAAACAGTGGGTGCGGTGCGACGCGTTCGAGCTTCTGGATACGCCCGGGACGATGCCGCCCTCCCTCGTCAATCAGACGCTTGCGCGGCGGCTCGCCTACCTCGGGAGCGTGAACGACGATATTCTCGACCGCGAAGAGGTTGCGCTCGCGCTGCTTGCCGAGCTGTGGGAAAAGTATCCCGCCGCGCTCGCCGAGCGGTACGGCATCGACGGCGGAGCGCCGCTTGCAATGTACGAACAGCTCTGCCGCCGCCGCGGATTCGTGCTCAAAGGGAACGATTACGACTATTCCCGCGGCGCGATCGCGCTTTTAGACGATCTGCGGAAGGGGCGGCTGGGCAAAATCTGCTTGGATAATGCGGACGATCTGCGGGAGGTCGGGCTGATCTGATGGAAATTCCTACGCTGGAAAGAGAATACGTCTCGCGCGGGTTTTCCGCCGTGGCGGGCGTCGACGAAGTGGGGCGCGGTCCGCTTGCGGGTCCCGTCGTGTGTGCGGCGGTCGTCATGCCGCTCTCCGACGCGCTGCTCGTCGCGGGCGTGAACGACAGCAAGAAACTCTCTGCAAAAAAGCGGGAACTGCTTGCGGAACGTATCCGCGCCGCCGCGCTCGCCTACGCGATCGAGGAGGTCGGGGCGGACGTCATCGACGAGATCAACATTCTGCAAGCGACGCGCCTTTGCATGAAGCGCGCCGTCGAAAAACTTTCGCCGCCCGCGGACATGGTGCTCACCGACGGCAACATGACGCTGGATATCGGCTTGCCGCAGCGTTCCGTCGTCAAGGGCGACGCGCTCGTCTACTCCATCGGTGCGGCGAGCATTCTGGCAAAGGTACACAGAGACGCGCTCATGCGCGACTATGCCGCGCTGTATCCCGAATACGGGTTCGAGCGCAACGCCGGGTACGGCACGGCGGAGCATATCCGCGCGATCCGTGAGGTGGGAATATGCCCGATTCATCGCAGGACCTTCGTAACAAAATTCTGGGACGGAAGGGAGAAAACCTGACCCGCCGCTACCTCAAACGCCGCGGCTACAAGATTATCGCCCGCAATTACGCGACGCCCTTCGGCGAGGCGGACATCGTCGCCCGCAAGGGGGATATTTACTGTTTCGTGGAGGTGAAAACGCGCACGGAGGACGCGTTCGCGCTCCCGTCCGAGGCGGTGAACGCCGCCAAACGCAGGCGGTACTACAACATCGCGCGGTATTTCTGCGCGGCGCGCGGCGAGGAAGTTCCCGTCCGCTTCGACGTCGCCTCCGTCACGGACGGCAGGCTGGAATACTTCGAGAACGCCTACTAAAACAAAAATATCCGCAAAGAGCCGCCCCGGGGCGGCTCTTTTCCTGAAAAAACGACCGTTTCCGCCGCAGACCCCGCGCGATATTTTGCGCGGGGATTTTGGGCGCGATAGTTGCCATATGCCGGAAAAGATGGTATAATAAGGAAAACAGATCGCAATAATCTGCGTGCGCTATGCGCGGAATGGAGTGTTATGGCAGTTAAAAAAATCAAGCCGTCCGACAAAAAGAATTTTTCCATCGTGCCGCAGTTTCCCAGATACGCGGGATACGCGGACTATTTTCTTTCCACGCCCGTTTCCGTACAGGTCAAGAACGACTCTGCGGAGACGGCGACGCTGCGCGTGTTCATCGAGAGCGGGAGCGGGCTGATCGTCAATTACGAGACGCAGGCGGAAATCCCCTTCGAGAGCGCAGTGTCCCTGACGGCGGAGGGCGTTTTTTCGCCCCTCTTCCTTGCGGAGAACAACGAACTGACCGTCTGCGCCGTGACGGTACGCGCGGAGCTGGACGGCAAGGAAGTCTGCCGCGAAAACGTGGAGATCACCGCGCTTCCCTTCGATTGGTGGGAGGGGCTGGAAGGCAATGCGGAGCGGCTCTCCGCGTTCGTGCGCCCGCGCCTTGCGGACTGCGCCGCCGTGCTCGCCGAGGCGGGGAAGCGGCTCAGACGCTGGAAGGCGAACGCCGAGTTCTACGGCTACGCGGGGACGGATAAGAACGACGTCCGCCAGATCGCCGCGGCGATCTACGCCGCGATCAAGAGCTTTTCCGTGGAAAAAGCGGGCGGGTGCGACCTTTCCGCGCCGCTGCCTGCCGCGCGCGAGGGGTCGGTTTTAAAGGACCACGCGGCGACCGAGCTGGAACTCGCCGTCTTTGCCGCGGCGTGCCTCGAAGCGGCGCATCTCAATCCTGTCCTCGCGGTCGGCAGAGAGCACGTCGGCGTCGGCGTGTGGCTGTACGAGAGCTGTTTTCTCGACAGCGTGACGGACGACGGCGAGATCGTCGGCAAGTATATCTCCGAGGGCATCAACAATCTGAGCTTTTTCGACGCGGACGATTTGTATTCCGCCTCCAACGCGGCGTTCACGCCCTCCGAGGGGCATTTCCGCCAGAAGCTCAGAGCGGGCTGTTTTGAGGTATTCGTGGACGTGCGCCGCTGCCGCATGGGCGGCGTGCGCGCCTGCCCGCTGCGCGGAAAGGGGCTGAAAGGGTACGAGCTTTTGAAAGAAGAGGAGATGACGGACGAAGCCGCGCCCGCGCCCATTCCCGTATTCCGCAAGCTCCGTCTGGAGGGCAAACAGCCCAAAAACAAGCAGTGGGAACGCAGGCTTCTGGACCTGACGCCCAAGAATACGCTTTTGAACTTTACGGGCAAAAACGCCCTGCATCTGAACGAGACGGGCGTGGACGAGCTGTATCATACGCTCACCGCCCGCGGGAATATGCGCCTCAAAGGCGCAGCCGCGCCCGAGACCGTGCCGCCCTTCGGCGGAGAGACGCTCAAACAGCGGCGCGAGTTGATCGCGCTCGAAGAGCAGAAGGGGATCCTGCGCGCCTACGACGACGCGCGCACGACCGCCGAGCTTGCCTCCCGCCTGATGCGCCGCAACCGCGAAGCGGACGAGGAGACGGGCGCGAAGGTGCTCTATCTCGCGTTCGGATTTTTAAAATACGCGGCTGACGGGACGGAACGCTACGCGCCCCTCGTGCTCGCGCCCGCAAATATCGGGCGCGCCAAGGGGAACGAGGACTTCTCCGTCTCCGTCTCGCAGGACGAGGGGTATTTCGTCAACTCGACGCTCCTCGAATATCTCAAACAGGAATTCAACATCGACGTGCGCGGGCTGGGCAGCGACGTTTCCGCGCTCAAAATCGCCGAGATCCTCGCCATGGTGCGCGCCGAGATCGCCAACATGAAGGGCTGGGACGTGGTGAACGACGTCTATCTCGCCGCCTTCTCTTTCCAGCGCTACCTCATGTGGAACGATATCCGCAACCATTTCGGCGCGCTCTCCAAAAACGCCGTCGTTTCCGCGCTCCTCAACAACCGCATGGAGAAGCCGGAATACCCCGCGCCCGCCGAGGAGGACGACGGCGACCCCGCCGCAACCCTTCTCCCGCTCCCTTCCGACAGTTCGCAGTACTCCGCCGTATCCCTTTCGGGCGTGGGCGCGAGCTTCGTTCTGCACGGTCCGCCCGGAACGGGCAAGAGCCAGACGATCACGAATATCATCGCCAACGCGCTCTTTGGCGGCAGGCGCGTGCTGTTCGTCGCCGAAAAGAAGGCTGCGCTCGACGTCGTCAAAAAGCGTCTCGACAATATCGGGATCGGCGAATTCTGCCTTGAACTGCACTCCAACAAGACGGACAAAACGGACGTGCTGCGCCGCATCGAGGGCACGCTCGCGCTCGCCAAGACGCCGCCCGCCGACCTTTCGGAGCGCGCGAAGGAGCTTGTCTCCCTGCGCGAGGAGCTGAAAGCGCCCATGAAGGCGCTGCACGCGAAGCGGCGGCTGGGGCTTTCCGTCTATCAGGCGATCCTGCTGTACTTGCAGAACAAATCCGCGCCCGACGTGATGGACATCGAAAGTTCCTTCTACGATACCCTCACCGAGAGCAAGCTCTTCGAGTGCCGCCGCATGATCCTGTCCGCGGCAGCCGCCGCCAAGGAGTGCGGCGGAGTCAGGAACTCGCCCTTCGATAACGTCAACCTCACCGAATATTCGCAGGTGCTCCGCGACCGCGTGTTCTGCGCGTGCGAGGTCATGCTCGCCGAGATCAAGCACCTGAAAGCCTTCCTTGCGCTCTTTTTGGAGTTCTACCGCCAGAAGATCTCCATGCTCACCATGCGCAAGATCCGTGTGCTGTCCGAGATCGCGCAGAAGCTCGCTTCCAACGCGTACGACAAGTATTTCAAGGGCGCGGACGAGGCGGAGTTCTATACCTTCTTCAACGCGAACCGCCGCTTCGACGCCTGCCTCGAATATTACTTCAAGCACTTCAAAACGCTCGTCGAGCCGGACGAAAAGGAGCTTGCCGAGCTTTCCAAATTCTGCGAGGCGGGCGGCGACTGGCGGCTCAACCGCACGGCGCGCGCCGTCGTGAAAAAGCTGACGAAAGCCGCGCTGCGGGACGTGGAGGAGCAGGACGTCGCCAAATTCCTCGAAACGCTCGTGGAGATCTACGCCGCCGCCGACCGCATCAAGACCGCGACGACGCTCTCCAAAAACTTCTGCGACCGCGGCGGGCATATCGTCCTGAAAAAGCGCACGGACTTCCTCGCCGATCTCTACGATCTGCACGCGCAGGCGTCCGTGGTGTTCATGGATTATAACCCCGACGCGTTCAACGGCATGTGTATCCGCGCGACGAGCGGTTACACCGCGCCCGTGTTGGAGGGGTATATCAAGGCGGCGGAGGCGTATTTCCGCGCGCAGGACAGCTTCCTCTCCGTCACCAATGCCGACCGCGAGAAACTGCGCGAGGAGGACGTGCTCGAATACTACTCCAACAAGGCGAGCGCGCTCATCGATAACATCGATATGCTCCCCAACTGGTGTATGTACCGCGCCACGACGCGGCGGCTTGCGGAACTCGGGCTGAACTTCGTCTCCGAAGCGCTCGAAAGCGGCAGGCTGAAAACGGACAACGTGCTCGCGGGCTTTGAAAAGAACGTCTACCGCAACTTCCTCGAAATCAACATTCCCGCCGATCCCGCGCTCTCGCGCATGACGGTGGGGACGCTGGAAGAGACCATCGAAAAGTTCCGTCTCTCGTGGGACGAGTACGGCAAGCTCACGCGCGACTATATCCGCGCGCTGCTCATCTCCCGCCTGCCCGATCCCGAGGGAGAGGGGAGCCTCTCCGTCGAACTGAGCGCGTTCACCCGCCTCTCCAAGAGCAATCTGCGCGGCACGGGGCTGCGCGGACTGTTCGGAGAAGTGCCTACGCTCATGTCCGTCGCCTGCCCCTGTATGCTCATGAGCCCCATCACGGTGGCGCAGTATTTGAAGCCCGTCGCCGATCAGTTCGATCTCGTCATTTTCGACGAGGCGTCGCAGATGTCCACGGCGGAGGCGGTCGGCTCGATCGCGCGCGCAAAGGCGGCGATCGTCGTCGGCGACCCCAAACAGCTCCCGCCCACGGCGTTCTTCCATACGGCGTACGTCGACGAGGAAAATCTGGAAAACGAGGATCTGGAAAGCGTTCTGGACGACTGCCTCGCCCTCGGAATGCCCGAGCGGCATCTCGTATGGCACTACCGCAGCAAGCACGAGAGCCTGATCGCGTTCTCCAACAGTATGTATTACGATAACCGCCTGTGTACCTTCCCGTCGCCCGACGCGATGGACAGCAAGGTCAGGCTCTGCCTCGTGGACGGCACGTACGACCGCGGGTTCACCAAGCGCAACCGCAAGGAGGCGGAGGCGCTCGTGCGCGAAGTCGTGCGCAGGCTCTCCGACCCCGTGCTTTCCAAGTCGAGCATGGGCGTGGTCACCTTTTCAAGCGCGCAGCGCGACGACATCGAACGTCTTCTGAATAAGGAGATCGTCGCGCGCAAGCTGGACGCCGCGGCGTACGACCGCGAAGAGCCGCTCTTCATCAAGAACCTCGAAAACGTGCAGGGCGACGAGCGCGACGTCATTCTCTTCTCCGTCTGTTACGGACCGGACAGCACGGGGCGCGTCTCCCTCAACTTCGGACCGCTCAATCAGGCGGGCGGCTGGCGAAGGCTGAATGTCGCCGTCTCCCGTGCGCGCGAGGAGATGCTCGTGTTCTCCACGATGACGTCCGCGATGATCGACCTCGCCAAGACGTCCTCCAAGGGCGTTGCGGGGCTGAAAGCCTTCCTCGAATTTGCCGAAAAGGGCAGAACGACGCTCGCCGCGCCCTCCGCCTCCGTGCGCGGCGGCGCGGGCATCGGCAAGTTCATCGCCGAAGAGCTGGAAGCGTGCGGGTATGAGTGCCGTTACGACGTGGGCGCGTCCGACTTCAAAGTGGACGTCGCCGTCGTCGATCCCAAAAACAAGCACCGCTTCCTTTTGGGCGTGCTCTGCGACGGCACGGACAAATTCTCCGTCAAAGACCGCAACATTTTGCAGGTGCAGACGCTCAAACGCGCAAATTGGAACGTGGTGCGCGTCAACTGCGTCAACTACTACAACAACCCCAAGCGCGAGATCAAGCGCATCAAAGACGTTCTCGACCGCCTGACGGGCGCGGACGGCAAGGCGGGGAGCTGGATTTCCAAATACGGAAAGCCCTATAAATCGGTCAAGCCCACCGCGTCCGAGGTGTCCGCCTTCGTCACCTGCGGCGACAACGACGCCGCCATCATGGCGCGCATCAGAGAGATCGTCGCGACGGAAGAGCCCATCTCCCGCGCCTTCCTCAAAAAGCGCGTGCTTGCGTCGTTCGGCATTCAGAAGAGCGGTTCCAAGGTGGAGAGCCGTCTCGACGCGCTCATCGACGGCTGCGCGCTAGGCCGCGACCGCGTCATGGGAACGGACTATTTCTACAAAAATCCCAAGTCGCTGATGATCGGGAAGTTCCGCACCGAAACGTCGCCCGCGCTCAGAAGGAATGAGGACGACTTCACGGTGTACGAGATCGTCTCCCTCGTCAAGGGGGCGCTGGAAGAGCGCGTCGCGCTCTACATGGACGAACTGACCGCGCTTCTTGTCGGCGTGTTCCCCGATCTGAAAGCGGGGGAGCGGTTCCAATCCTTCCTGCGCGACTGCATTGCTTACGGCGAGGAGAAGGGGCTGTTCGTCCGCTCCGTGTCCGACCGGATTTCGCTGGCGTGAGTTCACACTTTTTTCCGCGAGCTGACGCGGAAAAAAGTCGTGATCTGAGGAAAAACCAACGGACACGCCGTAGGCCAACCGTTCGTTTTTCCTCTTCGCGCGAATTTTAAGGGCACAACCACAATACTTCGCGCGAATTCACCTTTTCGGGAAAGCCGCGTAAGCGGCAAATTGAGGCATACTGCGGAAGGAAACCTTCCTTGTATCTGTGATTGATAGCAGATAGGCGAGGGCGGCGGGTATCGTGCAAACAGTTGACATATTTATTCATATATGGTAGCATGGTGCTGTCGGGCTTGCCCGCAAGAGAGGAATTCATGAAAATCAAAGTCAGGCGCAGAATGAGCGTATGGCGTTTTCTCGCGTTGGGATATTTTATCCTCATTCTGTTCGGCGCGTTTCTGCTGACCCTTCCCGTTTCGTCGCAGAGCGGGGAGTGGACGCACTTTGTGGACGCGCTCTTTACGGCAACGTCGGCGACGTGCGTCACGGGGCTCACTCCCGTCGTCACGGGCGTGCATTGGAATCTGTTCGGGCAGATCGTCATCATCTGTCTCATTCAGACGGGCGGGCTGGGGTTCACCACCTTTGTCACCCTCATCTTCATGGCGATCAAGGGCAGGGGGATCGGACTGTACGCCCGCACCGCCATGGTGCAGTCGGTGGGCGGCAGCGGCGTGACGGATGTGAAAAAGCTCGTACGCCGCATTCTCATCGGAACGCTCGTCATCGAGCTTGTGGGCGCGCTGCTGCTCATGATCCGCTTTATCCCCGATTTCGGCGCGATCGGCATCTATTACGGCATCTATCACGCCGTTTCCGCATTCTGCAACGCGGGATTCGATATCATCGGGCTGGACGGGCAGTCGCTCATGGATTACGCGACCGATCCGCTCGTCTCCCTCGTCATCTGCGGGCTGATCATCGTGGGCGGACTCGGGTTCTTCGTCTGGGGAGATATTTACGACTGCAAGTGTAACCCGAAAAAGTTCCAGTTCTATACGCGCATGGCGCTTGTCGGAACGGCGATCCTGCTCGTTGCGGGCACCTTCCTGTTCCTGCTGTTCGAGCGGAATAATCCGTACTACGCGGACTACAACTTCGGCGAAAAACTGCTCTGTTCCTTCTTCAACGCGACGACGGCGCGTACGGCGGGCTACTTTACGACCCCGCCCGAGTCGCTCTCCAACAGCGGCTGCCTGCTCATGATCATGCTCATGTTCATCGGCGCGTGTTCGGGCAGTACGGGCGGCGGCATCAAGGTGAGCACGTTCACCGTCATTATGGTGGGTATGGTCGCGGTCATGCGCGGAAAGAAGGATATTACCATCGGAAGGCGGCGTATCGATCACTCCCTCATGGGGCAGGCGCTTGCAATTTTTGCGGCGTATCTTTCGCTGGTGATGGCAGCTACGCTCATCATCAACACCATCGAGCCGGACGAGGTCGCTTCGTTCAGCGCGGTCATGTTCGAGGTCGTCTCGGCGCTCGGTACGGTGGGGCTGAGCATGGCGCTCACACCCACGCTCGGGATCGCGTCCAAGCTGATCTTAACGCTTCTCATGTACCTCGGGCGCGTCGGCGTCATCACGTTTGCTCTTGCGCTCAAACGCGCCAAAAAGAGCGAGGCGGCGGTGCGCAGACCCGTGGACAACGTATTTATCGGGTGAGGGGTTCACACTTTTTTCCGCGAACTGACGCGGAAAAAAGTCGTGAGTTTAAGGAAAACCCCGCAGTCGCATACGCTTTGTGCGCGGTTTTCCTCGGCGGCGTTCATGGCAACATAACAGCAACGCCGCATTCACGCTTTGAAAAATGTACCGCAGCAATCACGAAAATATTTTTGCAGAAAAGATTTTCGTGAAGAGGAGCGACAGGCGTAAAAAGTGCGGCGTTCGGCTTAGCCGAATGACCACAAAATGCGCCTTGTCGCGACGAGCGCAGGTATGCGCAAATGTGGGGCGCGGGCGCAAAATCAGCTTGCCTCCCTCACTGAGGGAGGTGGCGCGGCAAAGCCGCGACGGTGGGAGTTCTTGCCTCCCTCTTTGAGGGAGGTGTCGCGGCAAAGCCGTGACAGTGGGAGTTCTCGCCCTCCCTGTGTAAGAGAGGGTGGCGCAGCGGAGCTGCGACGGAAGGGTTGTCTCTTAAAATCACGAGTTTTTTTCGTCAGTTCGAAAGAAAAAGTGTGAATATAAAGAGATCTGTGAATATATAGAAGGAGTTTTCTATGATTTCGGTACTTCTCATCGGTATGGGCAAATTCGGCAGAACGCTGGGCGACCAGCTTCTGGAAATGGGCGACGAGGTCATGATCGTCGATAAGAACGAGGACATCGTCAATAAACTCGCGCCGCGGTACACCAACGCGCTCATCGCGGACTGCATGAGCCTCGATAACCTCGAAACGATGGACATTCCGTCTTTCGACGCCTGCGTCGTCGCGATCGGCGAGGACTTTCAGGCCTCGCTGGAAATCACGTCCAACCTCAAAGACTGCGGGGCGAGGCGCATCGTCTCCCGCGCAACGACGGCGATCCAGCGCAAATTCCTCATGCGCGTCGGCGCGGACGAGGTCATCTATCCCGATATGGATATTGCGGAAAAACTTGCCGTGCGTCTCAATTCGGACAACGTCATCAACTTTGTGGATCTCGACGCGGATTACGCGATCTTTGAAATCGAGCTTCCCAAAAAGTGGCTGAAAAAGACGCTCGTCGAGGTAAATCCGCGCGTCAATTACGGCATGAATATCCTCACGATCAAGAACAGCGGCGAGATCATCTATTCGATCAGCGGCGACTATGTGTTCCGCGAGGGCGATCAGCTCCTTGTGTTCGGCAACACCGAGCGCGTTCTCGCGTTCACCAACAAACAGAAATAACATCGCAACAACTGCGAAAGGCGCGGGCGCGGCGCCGCCGCGCCCGCGCCTTTTCATGAAAAAAAATTTTTAAAAATGTTCAGCAAAATACTTGACAAACGCGGGGGGGGGAGGGCTATAATAGAAGATAAGATTAAGTTCAGGAGGAAATAATCAAAATGAAAAAATTGTTCAAAGCATTGGCTGTCATCGGCGTCTCTGCGGCGCTCTGCGCACCGCTCGCGGCATGCGGCGACGACACCGCCAAGACGGAGCAGGAAAAGATCTACGACGCATATCTGGTCTACGCCGAGGCGGCGGGCGAAGAGCCTCTCTCCTATGAAGAATGGCTGGAATCCGTTCAGGGGGAGAAAGGCGACAAAGGTGACAAGGGAGACAAAGGCGACAAAGGCGACAAGGGCGATCAGGGCGCAGCCGGCGCAGCCGGCGAGGACGGCGTCGGGATCGAAACCGTCTCGTCGGTCTATACATACGACGCTGCGGCGGACGCGTTCTATACCGAGATCACGTTTGCGCTGACGGACGGCGCTTCCTATACGGCGAAAGTTCCCGCCGCGGAAGATACCTCTTTGGAGTGCGTGGCGGACAGCGCGGCTGAGATCGCTGCGCTCATGGAGAAGGGCTTTGAAAAGATCGCCCTCGGCGCGGATGTTGAGACCGATCTCACCGTTGCGGAAGGGAAGACGCTTGCGCTCGACCTCAACGGCTATACGCTGACGAATGAAAACAGCCACACCATTTACAATTCGGGAACACTCACGGTCTCCGATACCGTCGGCGGCGGCGTGGTGGACAACGTAACGCACGCGAAAGCCGCACTCTACAACGAGGTTGGCGCAAAAGCCGTTCTGAATGGCGGAACGTTCACGCGCAGCAAAGAGAATGGTATCAGCGCGGACGACAACGGCGGGAATAGCTGGTACACGATGCTCAATCACGGTACGATGACAATCAACGACGGCGTGACGGTTTCGCAGAACGGCAGCTATTCGAGCTTGTTTGACAATGGCTGGTACACGGGCGCGCAGAATACCACGAAAGCGCCCTCCGTTCTCGTTATCAACGGCGGACATTTCTCGGGCGGTCTGAACACCATTAAAAACGACGATTGGGGCAATCTGACGATCAAAGGCGGCACGTTTGAAAACGTAACGCAGGCGGTTGTGCTCAATTGGAACGTCGCCGCGATCGAGGGCGGAACGTTCCTCGCGTCCGAAGAGGCGCAGGCGATTATCTTGAACGGGTATGCAAACGCTGAAATGGATAAAGGCGAACTGACGATCGGCGAGGCAGTGAATTACGAGGGTGCAAAGCTTTTGTATCCGATGAACAACAACTTCTCCACGCTCGGGACTATTAAGGTTGTCGGGGAAGAAATGAAAAACGCCGTTGTAGAAAGTCTCGGCGACGACAAGGTCACGGTTACGGAAAACGAGGGTGGCTACACGATCAAAGCAAAAGCGTAATCTGCGGCATGGTACATTAAAGCGAAAAAACGGGCGTTCGCCCGTTTTTTTGTTTTATGGAAGTGTTTTTGCGGCAAAAAAGACCGTGCGTCGGGAAGTCCGACGCACGGTCTTTTTGTTTTTCCGAATGCGGTTACGCCTTGTTCGCAGAGCCGAGCACGTCCACGATCTTGTGCTTGACCATTTCCTTCATATTCGCGCGCGCGTCGCCGAGGTATTGGCGGGGGTCGAAGTGGGAAGGGTTCTCCGCAAGGTGCTTTCTGATCGCCGCCGTGAACGCCACGCGGAGGTCGGAGTCAATGTTGATCTTGCAGACGGCGAGTTTCGCAGCCTTTCTCAGCTCGCTCTCGGGAATGCCGATCGCGTTGGGCATGGAGCCGCCGAATTCGTTGACGATCGCGACCTGCTCCTGCGGAACGGAGGAAGCGCCGTGCAGAACGATGGGGAAGCCGGGAAGGCGTCTGCCGATCTCTTCAAGAATGTCGATGCGCAGTTTGGGATCCTGCCCGGGCTTGAACTTGTACGCGCCGTGCGAAGTGCCGATGGCGATCGCGAGCGAATCGATGCCCGTTCTCGACGTGAACTCTTCCACTTCGTCGGGAGAGGTGAACATTGCGTCGTGATCGGCGACTTGAACGTCGTCCTCGATTCCCGCGAGTTTGCCCAGCTCCGCCTCAACGACGACGCCGTGGTCGTGCGCGTATTCCACGACCTTTTTGGTGATGGCGATGTTCTCTTCCCAAGGCTTGGAAGAAGCGTCGATCATGACGGACGTGAAACCGCCGTCGATGGACGCTTTGCAGATCTCGAAATCTGCGCCGTGGTCAAGGTGCATGGCGATCGGAATGTCCGTCGTCTCGACAGCCGCCGCAACGAGGTGGCGCAGATAGACGGGGTTCGCGTACTTTCTTGCGCCCGCGGAGACTTGCAGGATCACGGGGGAACGGCACTCGTTCGCCGCTTCCACGATCGCCTGGATCATTTCCATATTGTTGACGTTGAAGGCGCCGACGGCGTAGCCGCCCGCATAGGCCTTCTTGAACATTTCGGTTGTGGTAACCAAAGGCATATGAAACTTCCTCCGAATGGATTTTTTACAATTATAAATCTTTTTGCATGAAAATGCAAGGGTTTGCGCGAAATTTCGCGCGGGAATTTGCATGGCGGAAAATTCCGCCGCGCAGAAATTGAAAAAAACCGTTGACAGGCGAAAAAAAGTGTAGTACAATGATATTTGGAAAAAGGCGCTTGTCCGCGCCCAATATAAAATGTTTTCGGAGGAATAAACCAATGGCAAACGTAAAAGTTGCAATCAACGGATTCGGCCGCATCGGTCGTCTTGCTTTCCGCCAGATGTTCGGCGCGAAGGGCTATGAGATCGTCGCGATCAACGACCTTACCAGCCCCAAGATGCTTGCGCACCTTTTGAAGTACGATTCCGCACAGGGCAGATACGCGCTCGCGGATACCGTCAGCGCAAACGACGAAGAGGGCACCATCACCGTTGACGGCAAGACCATCAAGATCTATAAGGAGAAAGACGCGGTCAACCTTCCTTGGAAGGAACTCGACGTAGACGTCGTTCTGGAATGCACGGGCTTCTACACCTCCAAGGCGAAGTCGCAGGCGCACATCGACGCAGGCGCGAAGAAAGTCGTTATTTCCGCTCCTGCGGGCAACGATCTTCCCACCGTCGTCTTCTCCGTCAATGAAAAGACGCTCAAAGCGACGGATACCATCATTTCCGCAGCTTCCTGCACGACCAACTGCCTTGCTCCCATGGCGGACACGCTCAACAAGTTCGCTAAGATCAAGAAGGGCTACATGACGACCATTCACGCATACACGGGCGACCAGATGGTGCTCGACGGCCCTCACCGCAAGGGTGATTTCCGCCGTGCGCGCGCGGCGGCGGTCAACGTCGTTCCCAACTCCACGGGCGCTGCGAAGGCGATCGGCCTCGTTATCCCCGAACTCAACGGCGTGCTCGACGGCTGCGCTCAGCGCGTTCCCGTTCCCACCGGTTCGCTTACCCAGCTCGTCGCGATCTGCGAAGGCGAGGTCAAGGCTGAGGACGTGAACAAGGCAATGAAGGACGCCGCTTCCGCTTCCTTCGGCTACACCGAAGAAGAGATCGTTTCCTCCGATATCGTCGGCATCACCTACGGTTCGCTGTTCGACGCGACCCAGACCAAGTGCATGCCCGTCGGCGACGGCACCACGCTCGTGAAGGTCGTCTCCTGGTACGACAACGAGAACTCCTACACCAGCCAGATGGTCCGCACCATCAAGTATTTTGCTGAATTGAAGTAATCGTTCTCAACGGACAATAAAGAGAGCTTTCCCTCGGGAAAGCTCTTTTTTTCGCGCATTGGCGCGTTGTCGTAAAACGGCGGGAAATTGCATACAATAACGGTATGGAATTTCTGAAAGAGATCGCAAAAGTTCTCGGGGCGGACGCCGCGGGCGCATTCCGCGTACAGTACGCCGTGGTGGACGGAAAGGGCGGCTACTTTCAGAACGTGAAACGGCTCGTTCAGTTCTCTTCCACGGAGGTCGTGCTCCGCGGCAGAACGGGCGCGGTGCGCGTGGAGGGCGAAAACCTCTCGCTCGGCAAGTATTTTGCGGGCGATCTCGTGATCGAGGGCGACATTGCGCGCGTCGAGCGCGTCACATAGCGGCGGGGAGGCGGAGATGTTCGGAGCGGAGTTTACGGTGGAGGGGCTGAGCGCGGAGCGGGCGGTCGAAAAGCTCGCGCAGGGCGGCGTGCCCGTGCTCTCTGCCGAGAAGATACAAAAAAATGCCGTGCGGTTCCGCGTCGACGGCAAACATAGCAAAAAAGTTTTTGCAATTTTGCAGGGTTCATGCTATAATATAACAAAGTCACGCCCCATAGGGTGGGCGCGCGCCGTCCGTTCCCTCGCCGCGCACGCGGGGCTTCTGGCGGGCGCGGCGCTCTTCTGGTGCGCGGTCGCGTTCTTTCAGGGGCGCGTGCTGAAAATCGACGTCGTGGGCAGCGGGGCGTATTATCGCTCGGAAGTTTTAAGCGTTCTCACCGAGAGCGGCGCGGGGCTGTTCTCGCCCGTTCCGCAGGAGAAGGCGGCGATCACGGCGCGCATTCTCTCTTTTCCGCGCGTGAGCTTCTGTTCTCTCTCGCACGAGGGCGGCGTGCTCACCGTCTGCGTGGAGGTGGAGGACGAGGCGCTCCCGCTCGTCGTCGGCGCGCTTACTGCGCCTGCGGACGGCACGGTGGAATCGCTCACCGTGGTGCGCGGCAGGGCGTGCGTATCCGTCGGAGACGAGGTGCGCGCGGGCGATCCCGTGGCGGAACCCGCTGCGGGCGAGAACTACGTTATAGCGCGCGTCGCGGTACGGTACGCCGTGGACGCGGAATATACGGGAAGCGAGGAGTCTGCGCGCGCGCAGAGCTACCTCGATTACGGCGAAATCGCCGATTTACAGTCGCAAAAGACCGGGAACGGCTGGCGCATCACGGGCAGCGCGCTCGCGATCGCAGCCGTCAACCTCGGCTGAGGAGGAAGACTACGGAAAAGATCGTCACGGTGGACGCGGTCACGTTGGACAGGCTTCAACGCGTGCTCGGCGTTCTGGATGAAAATCTCACGACCATTGCGCGGGAGCTTTCGCTCATGACCCGTATCGACGGCACGAAGATCGTGCTGATGGGGGACGAGGCGGAAGTGGGCGGCGCAGTCGTCAACAATCTGCTGTCCGTCGTGGACGCGGGCGAGATGATCGACAAGAGCAGCCTCTTGTACTGCATCTCCCTCGCGCGCGAGGGGAGCGAGGTGGACGTCGGCAGCGTCTTGAAGGACGTGGTCGCGTTCACGTCGCGCGGAAAGCCCGTCAAGTGCAAGACGGCGGGGCAGCAGAAATACGTTTCCGCCATCCGCGGCAATACCATCACGTTCGGGATCGGTCCCGCGGGAACGGGCAAGACCTACCTCGCGGTGTCGCTCGCCGTCGCCGCCTATAAGGCGAAAGAGGCGGAGAAGATCATTCTCACCCGTCCCGCGGTGGAAGCGGGCGAAAAACTCGGCTTTCTGCCCGGAGATCTGCAAACCAAGGTCGATCCGTATCTTCGTCCGCTCTACGACGCGCTCCAAGAACTGTTCGGGTTGGAGACGTACGCGAAGCTGATGGAAAAGGGCGTCATCGAGGTCGCGCCGCTGGCGTATATGCGCGGCAGAACGCTCTCAAACGCGTTCGTCATTCTGGACGAGGCGCAGAACGCCACGCGCGAACAGATGAAAATGTTTCTCACCCGTCTCGGCGAGGGGAGCAAGATGGTCGTCACGGGCGACCTCACGCAGACCGACCTTCCCGACGGGAAGTCGAGCGGGCTCAAACACGCCGTCGGCGTGCTCAGGGGGGTGGAGGACATTGCCGTCGTCGAGCTGACCGAGCGCGACGTCGTGCGCCATCCGCTCGTCATGCGCATCGTGCGCGCGTATGAGCGGGACGAGCAACGGAAATCAAGGGGAGAAAAGAGATGAAAAACACAGGAGAAGTCAGAAATTCCCGCCTTGTGCGCAGCGCGTTCGTCTTTGCGGCGTGCTATGTCGTGCTGCTCGTCGTGATGTTCCTCATGATCGTGATCAACGATCCCGCCGGCTGGACGCGCTATTTCGTCGAGAACGTTGCGGATATTCTCACGCTCTGCGTGTGTACCTTTTTGCTGTGTTTCATCATTTACTACTACTATTATTTCGAGGATAAGGCGTTTCTCGTCAAGGTGAGCAACGTCGTGCTCGTCTTTTCCCTCGTCACGGTGTGCGTGATCGCCTCCTATCTGTTCGGAAGGTTCGTCAATATCTACGCCCGTCCGAGCGCGCTTCTTGCGCTTCTGTGCGTGTTCCTCTTCAACCGCCGTCAGGCGATCATGCTCAACTTCATCTTCTCCATCCTGATGTTCGTCATCGACACCTACACCAACAACTTTGCGGTGGACGGCGCAACGACGCAGGTGTACTATTCGCTCATGCTCAACTTCGTGTGCGGAACGTTCGCGATCTTCGCCGTCGGCAAAAACAAGACGCGCGGCGGTCTGCTCCTGACGGGCTGCGTCATCGCCATTCCCACCGTCATCATCGTCACGCTGCTGCAAGTGACGGCCATCTACACCGATTGGATCGCATTCATCGCCTACCTCGGGTACAGCATCATGGGCTGTCTGGTCTCCGCGGCGCTCGCGCTTGCCGTCATGCCCGTGTTCGAGGCGTGTTTCAACCGCCTCACCGTGTTCCGCCTTCGGGAACTGACGAGCACCAACGCGCCGCTGCTCGTCCGCCTCAAACAGGAGGCGCCCGGAACGTTCAACCACTCGCTCATCGTGGCGCAGCTGAGCGAAACGTGCGCGGTCGCCATCGGCGAAAACGCCGAACTTGCGCGCGCCGCGGCGTACTACCACGACGTCGGCAAGCTCAAACAGCCCGACTGCTTCACCGAAAACCAGACAGACTACAACGTCCACGACGAGCTGATGCCCGAGCTTTCCGCCGACATTATCCGCTCGCACGCGAAGGACGGCTACGAACTGCTCACCGCCGCGCGCTTCCCCAAGATCATTGCGGACGTGGCGCGCGAGCACCACGGCACGCTGCCCATCAAATACTTTTACAACAAGGCGATGAAGCTCTCGGGCGGCGACGCGGACATTGCGGCGTATTCCTACCTCGGACCGACCCCGCAGTCGAAGATCGCCGCGATCGTCATGATCGCCGACGCGTCCGAAGCGGCGACGCGCGCGCTCGCGGACCGCTCTCCCGCCAACGTGGAGCGGGTCGTCCGTTCCATCATCGAAGAGCGCATGGACCTCGACCAGTTCGGCGAATGCGACATCACCATGCGCGAACTCACCGTCATCAAGCAGACGCTCGTCGAGGCGCTCTCGGGCGTGCATCACCACCGCGTGGAATACCCCGCGATCCGCTTCAACCGCGCGCGGCAGACGGTTCCGGAAGAGAAGAACAAAGAGTGAGATCATGAAAATTTTCTTTGACAGCGATCTGCCCGCGGAGGGCGTGGACAGGCTCTCCGCGGCGCTGGAAAACATTGCGGAGGGGGACGACCTTTCCGCGGAACTGCTGCTCGTCTCCGAAGAGGAGATCAGGGAGCTGAACGCCCGCGAGCGCGGCGTGGACCGCGTGACCGACGTTCTGAGCTTCCCTTCGATGGACGGCATAAAGGGCAAGCCCGTTCTCGCGGACGAGCACGGGGAGTGCATCGACGAGGAGGGGCGTATCTTTCTGGGCAGCATCGTCATCTGCGAAAAGCGCGCCCGCGAACAGGCGGCGGAGTACGGGCATTCCTTTGAGCGGGAGCTCTGGTACCTCGCCGTGCACGGCGTGCTGCACTGCCTCGGGTACGATCACGAGACGGAGGAAGAAAAGCGCGAAATGCGCGCAAAAGAAGAGGAAGTCATGGCAAAACTTGACCTGACGAGAGAGGAGAAGTAAATGAGAAGCGGAACAGTCGCCGTCATCGGCAAGGCAAACGCGGGCAAGAGCACGCTCGTGAACGTGCTCGTCGGGGAGAAGATCGCCATCGTCTCGCCCAAGCCGCAGACCACGCGCGACCGCATCATGGGCGTGCTCACGCGCGAGGCGCACCAGATCGTGTTCGTGGATACGCCCGGCATTTACCGCCACCGCAACGCGCTCTCCGACGTCATGATGAAGACGACCAAGGACACCGCGCGCGACGTGGACGCCATTCTGTTCGTACACGACGGACACGCGGGGCTGAAAGAGGACGATATTGCGCTCATGAAGAGCTACGCGTCTCTCGGCGTGCCGATGATCATCGCATATACCAAAATCGACATCATGCCCAAGGAGAACATTCCCGCCGACGTGAAAACGCTCTTCGAGGCGGGCGTGACGGCGGACGTGTACCCCGTCTCCGCGCGCAAGGGGCAGAACCTGAAAAAGCTGGAAGAGGGCATCGCGGCGATGCTCCCCGAGGGCGGGCGCATCTTCGGCGACGAGGTCGTCTCCGACCGCAGCGAAAAGTTCATGGTCGCCGAGCTTCTGCGCGAAAAGATCTTATTGAAGTACGACGAAGAGATCCCGCACGGGGTCGCCGTCGTCGTCAATACGTTCAAGCAGAGAGAGGACGGCGTGTGGGACGTCAACCTCGATATCGTCTGCGAAAAGCCCAATCATAAGGCGATCATCATCGGCAAACAGGGCAAGGCGCTCAAAGAAGTCGCCTCGTTCGCGCGCAAGGATATGGAAAAATTCCTCGGCGGCAAGGTATTTCTGACCGTGTACGTCAAGGTGCGCGAGGATTGGCGCGACAGCGCGCGTCTTTTAAAAGAGTTCGGCTACGGCGAGGAATAACCCGCCCGCACCCTTCCCATACTGCTGATACTGTAAGGGAATTATTTTTCCTTACAGGATCGGGAGGGAGCTATGCGGGAAAAAGAGGGAAAGGACGGAAAAGACGCCTCCGAACTTGCTTGGGAGCTGTTTGAAAAGACGGGCAACTTCACCTACTATATGCTGTATAAACAGTTGAAGAAGTGACCGCGGGAGGGGCGGCATGGAGAGCAAGGCAGACGCGCTCGTACTGCGCGCGACCGATTACGGCGAGTACGATAAAATGGTCACGCTCCTCACGGCGGAGCGCGGCAAGATCGGCGCGGCGCTCAAAGGCGTGCGCAGGGCGGGGGCGAAGCTGAAATTCGCCGCCCAGCCCTTTTGTTTTGCGGAATACGTGCTCGCCTCCCGCGGGGGGCGCAACACGGTGACGTCCGCCGCGCTGCACGACGGATTCTACGCCCTGCGCGAGGACGTGACCCGCTACTATGCGGGCGCGGTCGTGCTCTCCGTGTGCGACAAGATCGCGCTCGAAGGCATGGAGAGCGGGGAGTTGCTCGTTGCGGCGGTCACCGCGCTCGAAGAGATCGCGCAGGACGAGCCGCTCGCCCTCGTCCGCTTCCTCGCCGCGGCGCTCGCGTTCGCGGGCTATCCCGTTTCGGCGGAGGAATGCCCCGTGTGCGGCAGAATTCCGTCGGGCAGAATGCGCTTCGATTTTTCGGGCGGAACGTTCCTTTGCGAGGGCTGTTCGGAGGAGGGCGTTCCCGCGAGCGAGAGCACCTACCGCACCGTGCGCGCCCTGACGGAGGGCGGAGAAGTCACGGCGGACGGCGTCGTGCGCGCCCTGCGCCTTCTGGGGGCGTACTTCGCTTTTCAGGTGGGCGCGGACATCGAAGAACTTGCCGAATACCTGCGCCTTTTGCGCGGATAATTCCTGCGCGGACTTGACATTCCCGCCGTTTCGTTATATACTATAACCCATATTTTACATTTTCCGTACGGAAGAAAGGCGAGGTGACGCCATGAGAAAACCCATCCGCCGCGAGGACGCGCTCGTCCTCGCCCATTATTATGCCCCCGACGCCGTGCAGGCGGCGGCGGACTTCGTCGGCGACAGCTTCGCGCTGGCGCGCAAGGCGAAGGAGAGCGAGAAAAAAGTCATCGTATTCTGCGGCGTTTCCTTCATGGGAGAGAGCGCGAAGATCCTCTGCCCCGAGAAGGAAGTCTATCTTCCCGCGCCCGACGCGCACTGCGCCATGGCGGACATGGCTTCGGAGGAAGAGATCGAAAAGATGCGCGCCACCGTGCCCGACCTCGCCGTCGTTACATACGTCAACTCTTCGGCGCGGCTCAAAGCGCTCTCCGACGTCATCGTCACGAGCTCCAACGCGGTGAAGGTCGTCTCCCGCCTCAAAGAGAAGAATATCTACTTTATCCCCGATAAAAATCTCGGCGCGTACGTCGCCGCGCAGCTCCCCGAAAAGAAGTTCTATCTCGGCTGGGGGTGCTGCCCCATTCACAACGCGACTACGGCGGCGGAAGTGCGCGCCGCGCAGGCGGCGCACCCGGACGCGCTCCTGCTCGTGCATCCCGAATGCCCCGAAGAGGTCCGTTCGCTCGCGGCGTATATCGGTTCCACGGCGGGGATCATCTCCTATGCGGAAAGAAGCGACGCTAAGGAGTTTCTCGTCGGCACGGAGGCGGGCACGCTGTACGAACTGCGCCGCCGCTGCCCCGAAAAGAAGTTTTACGTCACGCGCGGGGATTTCCTGTGCGAGGATATGAAGAAAATCACGCCCGAGGCGCTCGAACGCGTCTTCCGCGGCGAGGGAACGCCCGTCGAAGTCCCCGCAGACGTTGCGGCAAAGGCGGCGGTTGCGCTCAACAGAATGTTGGAGCTTGGTGCATGAGTATGGAACGGTATGATGCGCTCATCGTGGGCGCGGGCGTCGCAGGGCTGAACTGCGCGCTGCATCTGCCCGAGGAGATGCGCGTGCTCGTCGTATGCAAGGGCGGGCTGAAAGAGAGCGACTCCTTCCTCGCACAGGGCGGGATCTGCGTCCTGCGCGACAAGGGCGATTTTCAGGGATATTTTGAAGATACCATGCGCGCGGGGCATTACGAGAACAATCCCTTTACCGTGCGCTGCATGATCGAGAATTCCCGCCAGACCATCGAGGAACTCATCGCCTGCGGCGTGCGCTTCGCGCGCGACGAAAAGGGCGAACTCAGATTCACGCGGGAAGGCGCGCACTCCCGTCCGCGCATTCTCTTCCATGCCGACTGTACGGGCAAGGAGATCACCTCGCACCTTTTAACGGCGGCGCAGAAGCGGAAGAATATCGAGCTCCGCCCGCATACGACGATGGTGGACCTGCTCTTCTCCGAGGAGGGGGACGTCTGCCTCGGCGCGGCGCTTGCGGAAAATTCCACGGGGCGGCTGTACGCCGTGCAGGCGGGCAATACCGTGCTCGCGACGGGCGGCGTGGGCGGACTCTTCCCGCACTCCACCAATTACCGCATTCTGACGGGCGACGGCGTGGGGGTATGCCTCGAACATGAGATCGCCGTCGATCACGCCGATTACGTGCAGTTCCACCCGACCACGCTCTATACCAAAGGACACGGGCGGCGGTTTCTCATCTCCGAATCCGTCCGCGGCGAGGGTGCGCACCTCATCAACCGCGATGGACATCGGTTCGTGGACGAGCTTCTCCCGCGCGACGTCGTCACGGCGGCGATCCGCGAAGAGATGCGCAAAGAGGGGAGCGAATACGTCCGCCTCGACCTGCGCACCGTCGAGGGGGGCGCGGAGACGCTGAAAAGCCACTTCCCGAGCATCGTGGAACGCTGCCGCGAAGAGGGGTACGACGTCTTTTCCGAGCCGATCCCCGTCGTTCCCGCACAGCATTACTTCATGGGCGGGATCCGTTCCGGCCTTTCGGGCAGAACGACGATGCCCCACCTCTACGCCGTGGGCGAAACGTGCTGCAACGGCGTGCACGGCAGAAACCGTCTGGCGTCCAACTCCCTTCTCGAAGCGCTCATCTTTGCGGGGCGCGCCGCGGGGGACATCGTGCAGACGGGCGCGGCTTCGGGCGAAGCGACCTTCGATCCCGCCGCTTACGATATTCATACCATGGAACGGGCGCGGAAAGCGCGCGTGAGGAAGGAGATCCATCGTGAAAGCAAGTAAAGTGACGCAAAAACTGCATTGGGACGAGCTGATCCTCGCCGCCCTGCGCGAAGATATTCCGTGGGAGGACGTCTCCGCGAACGCCGTCGTACCCGAGGGGGCGCGCGGTCATGCCGACCTCATCGCCAAGGCGGACGGGGTCGTGGCGGGGCTTCCCGTGTTCGCCCGCACGTTTGAACTGCTCGACGAGAGCGCAGAGATCGTCTTTCACGTCGAGGAGGGCGCATCCGTAAAAGCGGGCGATCTGCTCGCCGAAGTCACGGGGGATATGCGCGCCGTTCTCTCGGGCGAGCGCACCGCGCTCAACTTCTTGCAGCGCATGAGCGGGATCGCCACCTACACCCGTCAGACGGCGGACCTTTTAAAGGGGACGAACACCGTCCTGCTCGATACGCGCAAGACGACGCCTCTTCTCAGAAGTCTGGAAAAATACGCGGTCGCCGTGGGCGGCGGGAGCAATCACCGCTTCAACCTCTCGGACGGGGTGCTTTTGAAGGATAATCACATCGGGGCGGCGGGCGGCATCGCGCAGGCGATCGCCCGTGCGCGCGAATACGCGCCCTTCGTCCGCAAAATCGAGATCGAAGTGGAGACGGTCGAGCAGCTCAGAGAGGCGCTCGACGCGGGCGCGGACATCGTCATGCTCGACAATATGCGCGGGGAAGCGCTCGAAGAGGCGGTGCGCCTCGCCAAGGGGCGCGCCAAAACGGAGATCTCGGGCAACGTCACGCGCGAGAACGTGCAAAAGTACGTCGCGCTCGGCGTGGACTACATTTCGTCGGGCGCGCTCACGCACAGTTCGCCCATTCTCGACGTTTCGCTCAAACATTTGCAGCCCGTCGGCTGATTCGGGGATAAGCGCCGCGTTTCGCGGCGTTTTTCCTTTTTTCATGAAAAATACGCGCATAAAACGGGGGCAAAAAATGATAACAGCATGAAAAGCGTCTGTGATTTTTTCCCAAAATATATTGACATTGAAAAAAAATTGGTGTAGAATTGTCATATCAGCATATCCATTGTGGAAAACTATGTTTAAAATTTAAGGGGGAGGACGGAAGAAGACATGAAAAAGTTAAAATTCGGTTTGATTTTAGCCTTTTCAATGACGCTGGCGCTGGGTCTGACCGCGTGTTCCAATGCAGACGAATACACGATCGAACGCATCCGGTACAGCGGCGACGCTTCCATCACGCTTACGGACGCCGAGACGTCGGAAGAAGAGAGCGCTTTGGAGGCATTCAACGAGAAAGTTGCGGAGACGAGACTGCGGGTCTATGCCGACGGATCTCTGATGCGCAACATTATTTCGGGGGCTGACTGCGAGTACGATACGAGTTCGGTCGTATGGGGCGAAGTCGGGTCGTACAGCGTGACCGTTACGCCCAAGGAGAACAATGCAAACGCGCTTACAACGACGCTGACCGTCACGATCGAGCACCAGTTCGGCGATCCCGATCCCACGACGGGCGTCGCGCGCTGCACGCATTGCGGCAAGGTGGAGTCCAACACGACGTTCGCAACGCCCGTAACGGTCAATTACGGCGCGTTCCACGGCGGCTACACGTCGGACAGCACGCAGGATCCCGACGGGCTCGTCAAGCCGTTCGGCACGGTTGCAGGCGCGACGGGCGGAAACGTCGAGGTCGGCACCTATTCCGTCGGCAAACTGAGAAAGGGCATGACGCTCTCCGTCACGGGTACGGCGCAGTCCGTCGGCACGGGCGACGATTCGTGGTATTATCCCATTCTCGGCATTGCGATGCGCGAGTTCGATCCCGCCACGGTCGGCTCTCCCTATTCGACGGGCGAGTATGCGTCCGGCGCGTCCGTGCTTGTCCGTAACGACGGCTGGGTGCTGCTGAACGGTATCGGCGACCCCAACCGCCTTCTGGCGGGCTTTGCGGGCGGTTCGTCCGAAAATTACAATTACAGTTCGGTCACGGGCGGTTCGACCGCGCCCGCGAACTATCAGGCGGGGACCGTCCCGACTTCGACGGCGGCGGAAGATTGGCCCGCATGGTATGTCTATTCCTCCGGTACGCAGCTGTATAAGGAGGACTACGCGGAGGCGCAGGACGTCACCTTCACGTGGCAGTTCCGCGAGGATAACGTCATCGTCGTCACCAACCGCAACGATACGACGGGAACGAGCCTCGTCTCCTATATCCGCGTGCCCGATTCGATGGGCGACTACACGTTCGACACCGTGCTCCACGGCGAGTTCGTCAATATGACGTTCACGTCCATTACCGCGGTGCAGAGCGATCTGCTCTCCTCCGTGACGGCGCAGCTTACGACCGACGCGAAGCGCACCTATGTCGAGGGCGAAACGCTCGACCTTGACGAGCTCAGCGTCCGCATCGCGTTCGAGAGCGCGCCCGAGGCGTACGAGTTCACGACGGATTACACGTTGCAGGCGTATATCGGCAGCGCAACGACGGCGGAAGCCGCGCAGGCGGATATCGCACCCGAGAGCTGGACGGAAGTCACGGCTGATACGCCGCTCTCCTCCGCATGGCAGTTCTTCCGCGTGCGCAGCAGCGTCGGCGGTCTGTCGAGATATTCCTATCTCAACGTCGGTTATTCCAATTTCCTTTCCGAGATTGCGCCCAACAGCGTGGAAGACGTCGCTTCTTCGCGCATCACGCTGAAAGGCTTCGCATATCAGAATCAGATCGAGAATATGCTTGCCTACGGCGAGCTTGTATACGGCGCGGGAACGAGCGCGGAAAACGGCACGACCGTAGCGGTCGCGCCCACCGGCGTGCCCGACGCGATTCCCGCCAATGCAAACGCAGGGGAGGGGTACACGCACTTCATGGCGTTCCGTCTCTTTGCGAAAGACGGCGCGAAGTTCGGTACGCCGAGCGCGAATCAGGCGAACGTCACCGTCCGCCGCGCAGACGACGGTTCGTTTGTCGACGTGCTCGTGTTCCTCAACGCGGACATCGTCGCGCAGAATAACATCGTCATTACGGGAATGCAGACGACGCCTGTCCGCGTCGATCTCACGGGCGTCACGATCCCGAGCGTAAGCTCCGCCATCACGGACGGCGTGGATGCTCAGGGTTCGGTTCCCGTCAACGTCGGCGGAGACGTCACCGTGGAATATACCATTCCCGGGCTTACGTTGGAAGCGTTCAACGCCAACCGCAATGCGGTTATTCTCGGCGTCGGGTCGGCAACCGCGTCGATGGGAATGTCGGGAACGAATGGCTTCAATTGGACGGAAAATTCGTTTAAGAATACATCGGGCGTCGCTTTGGGGAACTCCACCGTTACGATGAGCGGCTCTGTGTCGGCGTTGGAAAACGGCATGAAACTCACGGTCACATACCGTGTGCCCGCGCTTCCCAACCTTTCCGAGCAGCACCCCGGGTATGCCGCGCTCCGCATGACGTACAACGGCGTTACGGTCACCGATACGGTGTACTACGGCGCGCCCGTCGAAAGAGAAGGCGCTTCCGGATTTATTCTGGATATCGACGGCGTCAGAGTCTGGGTGAACGCAGTGGGCGCGACCGTGTACTATGCGGTTGTCGGCTCGGGCGATAATGTGGTCGACAGTTCCGTCGATGTTCCTTCTTTCGTCATCAACACGAATGCGGGCGCGAATACCCCTGCGACGATGTATGCGTACCTGAACGTCGGGACGGGGCTTGGGATGGTAGACGGCGAAGTGAGCTGTCTGGATGCCGCTTCGGAAAAGAATGCGGCGTTTACGGGTTCGCTCCGCGTGCTCGGCACTGCAAACGATGCAAAAGATTACGATCGCGGCTGGCTCGTGACGGGCGCCGTCAACGCGGGTTCTTACGGCGTGACGCTCGGAACGGGAAACGGCGAACAGACTGTTTACTACTTCGAGGTCGTTGCAAACGGCGTTTCGCACCTCTACAAGGTCACGTATACGGCGCAAAAGATTACCTTCGATGAAAACAACCAGCTTTCGGGCATCGAGCCTGCCAAGACGGAAGTTAAAGGATACACGCCTGCCGAAACGGCAAAGACGAGCGTTGCCGGACATGAATGCGATACGTTCGGCGTTACGGCGAAAGTGGCTGAAAACGGGGCGTTCTGGTACGACGTCAGCGTCGCCACGCACGAGTGGGAAGCCGTTGACGGCAGTCACGTTCTGTTTGCGTGCAAAACGTGCGGCGCAGTCCTCAATTCGACGGGCGTCAGCGTGAGGGGAACGGGCGACAATGTACCCGATAACGGTACGGAAGTGGACGAAACGCTTCTCGGCGATAAGCTGGCTGAATCGGGTATGTCCGTATCTTTCTTCCTGAACAGCGCGTCGAGCGACTGGGATAACGTCGTGCTTGCCACGGTGGCGGGCAATATTCAGATCACGATGCCCAACTTGCAGGTAAACGTAAAAACGACGAAACCGGCAAGCGTCGATCAGGAGCTTTGGGATGCCGCGGCGGGCGGCGACAACAATATGCTGCCCGCAGCCAACGCGGAGATGGCGGAGGGCGCCGCATGGGATACGTTGATTCTCTCCTCGAACTCCTATGTGACGGTCGTCGTAAAGCCCGGGGAAAACAGAGAAACGGACGGCGTGTTGTATTACGTGAACGGCGAACTTCTGTATCATTACGCTGCCCGGACGAGGGTGAGCGGCTTCACGGTTGCGCAGTTTACGGAGCTTTTCCTCCGCTGCGCGCAGGAAAGCGGCGTCTATGTGAACGGCGCGAAGTATGCCGGCGGCACGCTCTCGACGACCGATATGCTCGTCGAAAGCCGCGCGCTCACTGCGGAACAGGTTGTGACCCGCTACAACAACTATCTGGCGGAAAACGGCGATTATCCTCATAACCATACTTGGAATGCGGAAAGCCGTTGTACGTCGTGCGGCATTCTGAATCCCGATCATACGCACGTTTATGTGAATGGCGTGTGTACGGTGAGCGGCTGCGGCATGGTCGATCCTCATCACGAGCACGTTTACAGCTCTGCGCTCGACGCAACGTACGACCACTGCACCGTCTGCGGCGAGATCAATCCTCTCCACGGAAAGACCGGTCTCGGCGGGCAGAAGCACGTCTACGACGGAACGCTGCACTGCTACGCATGCGGTTCGCTCGATCCTCATCATACGGCGCATACGTATGTAAGGGGTGAATGTGTGTGCGGTGAGGTTTGTGAGCACAATGACCTTGTTGACGGAGTTTGCCAGACGTGCGGCGCAAAATTATCGACTGTAAGTTCCGAAGTAACGGGCGGCACGTTTGATTGGCTTAATCCTGCCGATACAGAATCCGTTCTTATTATGAAGGGGATGACGACAACCCTGACATTCCAGTACACGGATTACAGTCCTCTTGATTGGGCGCAGTCGCTGTTTACGCTTCGTTTGTCAAGCGATCCCACCGAGTGGAGATATATTTTCAGATATTCTGACGGTGCATATCAAGGACTGAATGGAGCATGGAACGTCGCTCAGACGGGCGAGACTTGCAGTGCGGGCGGCGATATGCAGCACAGTACGGCGAATTCCAATGCGCGCCCCGGAAGAAGGGTGAAGCTTGTTGCCGAGTATAATGCAGACGGTACTTTGACGATAACGATTACGGAATATGAGGCAAGCGATACCGAGCTTGCAACGCCTGTAACCGGAACACGTACTTTTACGTTGACCGGTTTGAAAGATAAAACGTACTTGCTCGGATTCGGTTGTGAGAATTCCGGATATGTTGACAACAAGCTGTCTGTGAACGGACCTTCCATCTCTTGGGATTAAATCTATCCGAAGTTGTTCAGAACCAAAGAGAGCGTGCAGATGCGCGCTCTCTTTCTTTGTTTCCGTCGGCGGCGCGCCCGAGCGTGCTGCGATTTCCCGCCGCGCCGATCGGGAAAGCGGAAAAAACGGCGTCTGCAAAATAAAAGGCGATTTGAAATCGGAAGAAAAATCTGAAAATTTCTCTGAAAATCGATTGACACCTACGCCCCGTTGTGCTAAACTATGCTTACGCACCTGACGGGGTGTAATTTTTTTGTATGGAGTTTTCACGATGGCAACCAAATCCACGAGAATGAAAATAACGTTCGAGTGCACGGAGTGCAAAAACCGCAATTACGACAGCTTCAAGAATAAGCGCAACGATCCCGACCGCATCGAGCTGAAAAAATACTGCCCCACGTGCAAAAAGCACACGGTCCACAAAGAGTCGAAGTAAGCCCGCGGGCATAGCATAGGGGAAAAGCCATGTCGAAAAAGAACAGACAGCTCGAAAAAGAGCAGGCGGAAGCGCAGGCGGCAGAACTTGCCAAAAAGAGCAATATGCAGTCCGCGGACGCCAAAAAACAAGCCGACAAGCGCAAGAAGGCGGATAAGAACAAGAAGCCGAATATCTTCGTGCGCATGGGGCGCAAGATCAAGGAGACGTTCTCCGAGCTGAAACGCGTCACATGGCCGTCCTTTGGCAAAGCGCTCAAAGCAACGGGCGTCGTGCTCGTCATCGTGCTTATCTTTACCGTTGTCGTTACGGGTATTAACTTCGGACTTTCCGAATTGCTCGACCTTATGACGAACGCCGGTGCATAAAAGGGGAGGCGGATATGGCGAAAGCAGTTGACACCGAGCCGAAGTGGTATATCCTTCACACATATTCCGGCTACGAAGCCATCGTGAAGGAAGACCTTTTGCGCCTCATCGAAAACAACAACTTACAGGACAGCATCGTCGACGTCAAGATCCCCACGGAGCAGACCATCGAGGAGAAGGCGAACGGCAAAAAGAAGGTCGTCGAGCGCAAGCTCCTGCCCTGCTACGTGTTCATCAAGATGGTGTATTCCAACCAGCTTTGGTATCTCGTGACCAACACGCGCGGCGTGACGGGCTTCTGCGGCCCGCAGGGCAGACCCATCCCCATGAAAGAGGATGAGATCCGCAAAATGCGCCTCGAAGAGTTCGTGGTGGACGCAGATTTCAAAGTGGGCGACCGCGTCTCCATCGACAACGGCCCTCTGGAAGGGTTCGTCGGTACGATCCGCGAGATCAACGACGAAACGCAGCGCGCCAAAGTGAGCATCGTCATGTTCGGGCGTCAGCAGGACGTGGAAGTCGAATACGTACAGATGCAGAAGATCTCGCCCGACGCGGTGGAAGTTCCCCGCGAGGAAGAATAAAATTCGTTCGGCAAAGCGCATCGCGCTTTTCGATATAATGTGGGAGAGGCGGTAAATTCTTTTCCTGCCGCCTTGCAAGTACCACTACGGAGGAAGTAACTATGGCAAAGAAGATCACCGCAGTCGTCAAACTGCAACTTCCCGCCGGTAAAGCTACGCCCGGTCCCCCCGTCGGTTCGACGCTCGGCCCCCACGGGATCAACATCCCCGGCTTTACCAAGGAATTCAACGCCAAGACGGCAGGTCAGGAAGGGCTTATCATCCCCGTTGTGATGACGATCTATCAGGATCGTTCCTTCACGTTCGTTCTGAAAACGCCCCCCGCGCCCGTCCTCATTAAGAAGGCGCTTGGATTGGAGACCGCATCGGCTACGCCCAACAAGGTCAAAGTCGGCAAGCTTACCAAGGCGCAGGTGGAGGAGATCGCGAAGATGAAGATGCCCGATCTCAACTGCACGAGCCTTGAAAGCGCAGTCAGCATGATCAAGGGTACGGCGCGCAGCATGGGCGTCACCGTCGAGGAGTAAGTGGGAGAGAGCAATCTCGTTCGGACCACAGGAGGTTATTGATGAAATACGGGAAAAAATACGCTGAAAGTATCAAGTCTTACGACAAGCAGCGCGCATATGAAGCAGCCGAAGCGGTAGGGATCGTTCTCGAAAACGCAAAGGCGAAGTTCGATGAGACGGTGGAACTTCACGTCCGCCTCGGCATCGACCCTCGTCAGGCGGATCAGCAGGTCCGCGGCGTGCTCGTCCTTCCCAACGGCACGGGCAAGACGAAGAAAGTCCTCGTCATCGCAAAGGGCGAGCGTGCGGACGCGGCGGCAGCCGCAGGCGCAGACTTCGTCGGCGCAGAGGAAATGATCCAGAAGATCCAGACGGAGAACTGGTTCGGATTCGACGTCATGATCACCACGCCCGACATGATGGGCGTCGTCGGACGCATCGGCCGTCTGCTCGGTCCTAAGGGACTCATGCCCAACCCCAAGTCGGGCACGGTCACGATGGACGTCACCCGCGCGGTGCAGGAAGTCAAGGCAGGTAAAGTCGAGTACCGTCTCGACAAGACGGCGATCATTCACTGCCCCATCGGCAAGAAGAGCTTCGGTACGGAGAAGATCCTCGAAAACTTCAACGCGCTGATGGACGCGATCGTCCGCGCAAAGCCCGCCGCTGCAAAGGGTCAGTACGTGAAGAGCGTTACGCTCACTTCCACGATGGGCCCCGGCGTGAAGGTCAGCTTCAACCGCGGTTAAATTTCCGCGAACGCGCGTAAAATCGCTTGACGGATCTTCGCGCAGACTGTATAATTGAATCATACCGCAGACAACGGGTGCGCCGCGTGCGCTCAATATCCCGTCGAGGTAGGAAAGAGAAAGCATTTTCACTTCCGTACCCGTCTGCGGGGCGGAAGTTTTTTTGCGCCCGAGGGCGCGACAATCGGCTCCGGAAGGAGTTTTACGGAGGTAATTATGTCGGCAAATTTTGAGGCAAAGAAAGCAGTTGTCGAAGAGATCAAAGAAAAGATCTCGGCGAGCAAGTCCGTCGTTCTTGCAACGTACGACCGCCTTACGGTTGCGGAAGTCACCGAGCTTCGCGGCAAGTTCCGTAACGCCTCCTGCGAGTACAAGGTGTACAAGAACACCCTTGTCCGCAAGGCGTTTGAAGAGCTTGGCGTTACGGGGTTCGATAACGACCTCAACGGCGCAACTGCGTTCGTGTTCTGCCCCGATGAGACGAGCGGCTGCTCGATCATTGCAAAGGCAGTGAAGGACACGCCCACGCTCGACGGCAAGCTCGTTCCCAAGAGTGCATATGTGAACGGCGCTTACGTGGACGCGGAAGGCGTTAAGAAGCTCGCGGCGATCCCTTCGAGAGAGGTGTTGCTCGCAAAGATGGTGGGCTGCTTGCAGGCTCCTATCGCAAATCTCGTGTACGCATTGAATGCGGTCGCGAAATCCAAATCTTAAAAAACAAACAAGGAGAATTTGATCATGGACGTTCAGAAGTTTATCGAAGAAGTAAAGGCAATGACCGTCGTCGAGCTTAACGAGTTCGTCAAGGCGCTCGAAGAGGAGTTCGGCGTTTCCGCGGCTGCTCCCGTTGCAGTTGCAGGCGCGGCAGGCGCAGGCGAGGCTGCTCCCGCAGAGGAAGAGAAGACGGAGTTCAACATCGTCCTCAAAGATTTCGGCGCGAACAAGATCGGCGTCATCAAGGTCGTCCGCGAGTTCACGGGTCTTGGCCTTGCAGAGGCGAAGAAGGCAGTCGAGTCCCTCGGCGTGCTCAAAGAGGCTGTGCCGAAGGCAGACGCAGAGGCTGCTGTCGCGAAGCTCAAAGAAGCAGGCGCTACGGCTGTTTTGGAGTAATCTGCGCGCATTCTCTCCCGTTTGTCGGGAGGGAACGCCGTAAAAACGAGAAAAACCCGCGGGTACGCCGTAAGGCAGCCTGCGGGTTTTCTTTTTGCATTTTTGCGTGTATTTTTGCGTCGTCGCGGAAGAAAACGCGTTCCGCACTGCGGTTTGCACACAATTTTCATCGCGAACGCGCGGAAAGCGCTTGACGAATCGGCAAAATCAAAGTAAAATAGAAAGGAATCATTCGGAGGTTTCTTTTCGTGAAAAAGAAGATCTTATTCCGTGCGGCTACGCTCGGCGCCGCCGCAGTACTCTCGGCGGGCGCGCTCATGATGTTCGCGGGCTGTTCGTCCAAAAATCCCGAGGTCACCATCACCTACACGTTCAACGGCAAGGATTACGCCGTGGATTACGTTCTTTCCCGCACGGACGCGCCCAATACCGTTCAGCATTTTATCGAGCTTGCGGACGCAGGCTTTTACGACGGGCTTGTCGTACACAATTACGACGAGAACAGAATGTACACGGGCGGCTACCGCATCGAGAACGATTCGCTTGTCGAAGTGGACTATTTCTCGACCGTGCGCAGTCTCGAAACGGAGAACAACATGACGTTCACGCAGTCCGTCTGGGCGGACGAGGCGTGCACGGAGGGATTGTATACTCTGTACGGCGAATTTTCCGACAACGGCGTGGAGCAGGAGTACGGCAGAGAGCTCTCCTATACCACGGGCGCGCTCGTCATGTATTACACCGACAAGGGCAACTTCAACGGCAACGTCACGGTGAAGCGCGCGGACGGCGGCAGCGAGAACGACGGACAGGAGACCCAGCAGGTCGCATACAAGTATAACAGCGCGACGTCGCTCTTCTATACCTTTACGGGCGAAAACGATACGAACTCTTCCGCATATGCCGTGTTCGGTATGGCGAAGAATTACGAGGAACAGATGACGAACGGACTTCTTGCGGCGATCTCCGACTATCAGGAGACGCTGGAAGAGGACGCAAGTTTCACGGTGGAGCAGACGGTCCCGCGCAACCAGTACGACCCGTTTGAGGAAGTTCGCAAGGCGGGGGATCAGGATACGTTCAACACGCCGATGGAAATGCCCATCGTGGTCAAGTCCGTCGTCGTGACGAAGTATTGATCTTCCGTCATCGCTTCGGCGCAATAAAATCAGAACAATCAAAAATCCGCTGCATTTCGGCAGCGGATTTTTTGTATTTAGAAAGCCCCCAGATAGTCTGGGGGTTCAGTAGAGGCTTATGCCGATGAGTAAAATATCCCCTTGGGGGGAAGCTCCGCCGAAGGCGGTGATGAGGGGTTTGTGTTAGAGTATTCATAATGGCGGAATTGGGAATGACCCCTCATCCGACAGGCTCCCACCAGCTAAGCTGGTGGGTTACTTTTTGTGCGGAAAATCATGTCTCGGGCAGGATATTGGCAATTTTTCCGTCCTCGACGGTCACGCGGAAACGGCGGACGTCAAAGACGCGCGGTTTGCGGGCATAAACAAGCCCTATAACGTCCGTCTTTTCGGTGAGGACGACGGCTCGGTACGCCCCCAGAAATTGCCTTAAAAGCCCCGTTTTGGGCGCGAGCGCGGGCGACAGGTAGGGCGCGGGGTCTCCGCCGATGAGCAGGCTCTCGAAAAAGGCGAGCGCGAAGGTCGCCGCCGTCGGCTCCTGCGCCGAGAGCACGGCGCACTCGGTCGGTTCGCCGTTCTCCCACGAGCGGCGCACAATGTGTCCGAGGCTGTCTTGCAGCGGGATCTCTGCCGTGACGCGCGCGCCGCGCTCCGTCACCTTGCCGTCCGAAAGAACGCGCACAGCGCCGTCCTCGCCGATGACGGCGAACGCGGAGGGACTTTCCAGCAGAAAGAGCGCGCCCGCGCGGGTGACGGCGCATTCCTCAAAGGAAAAGGGGAGCGGGATCTGAAAGAAGCCCTGCCCGCTTTCCAGATTGAGCAGAACGCGCCCCTGCACGCACAGCGTGAGGAGCGACCCCGCGATCCGCTGCTGCCATACGACGCGCAGGCTCGGATCGGCGCGCACGAAATCCTTGATATGAACGCCCGCCGCGCCGCCGAAAAAGTACAGTTCCACGCCCTCGGGCGGGGAAAACAAAAAGTCCTCGTCAAGGCAGAAGCGGACGGGCGCGTATGCGGGCGCTTTGAGCTCGCAGAATACCCCGTCCGCAGGGTCGATCTCCACCGATCGCTCGAAGCTGTCCACCGCGCCCAGATACATTCCGTTTACAAAGAACGCGCACGTCTGTTCGGCGCAAAAAAATATCCGCATTTTATCTCCTTATCCTTATTATTCAATGTATGTTCGGGCAAAATTATGTCAATCATCTGTGTGAGGTGATTGCTATGAATAAAATCAACGGCTATACGGAAGAAGAGGCAACGGGGCTCATCGAATACATCTACACGGGGAAGAACGCGGGCAAGACGCTCTCCTATCTCTTCGAGACGTACGGGCGCGCGCACAACCGCGCCAAGGGCAGCGTGCGCAACTATTACTACGCGTTCCTGAAAAAGCGCGGGGACGAGCGCGTCAGGCGCATTCTGGAAGGGAAGGACCTGCGCGCGGGGGAGATTAGATCGTTCACCGAGGAGGAGACGGACGACATGCTCCGGAAGGTGCTCACGGAAAAGAGCAAGGGCATGTCCGTGCGCAAAGCCATCAGGAACCTCTCGGAGGGGGACGAAAAGCTCATGCTGCGGATGCAGAACAAGTACCGCAACCTCGTCAAAAAACAGCCCGAACGGGTGCAGCGCGTGGCGCGCGAGGCGGGGCTGCCCGAGGAAAAGACCTTCTTGCAGCGGCGTTTGGAGCGTGAGATCGACGCGCTTTACGAGCGCATCGCCTCCGATCTGAAAGAGGAGAACAGGCGTCTGCGCGAGGAGCTGGAAAAATTGCGCAGCGGCGGAACGCCCGCCGGAGAGGAATAATCGGCGCATTCTTTCACAAACTACCTTCAAGCGGCGCAGTCCGCAACGGAGGATCACATGGAAAAAATTTTTTGTCTCGGGCTTACGCTCGGTCTGGTGGGCGGCGCGCTCATCGTGGCAAACAGCTACAAGGCGCGTTCGCTCGTCAAAAAGAGTCAGGCGGAGCTGTTGCAGAAGGTGGACGAAATGATGGACGAACGCCTCAAAGCGCAGCCCGAATCCGCAGGCACGGAAAAAAAGGCGAAATAAGCGTAAAAATTCCCGCACGTCCGTGCGGGAATTTTTATCGGAAACCGCCGCAAATTTTGCCGCGCTTTTCGCGGGGAAAAGTATTTACTTATGCGGAAAAACATGGTATAATCGAGGTATGTTGGAACAGATCGCCGCCTTTGACGTGGGCGACAAGAGAGTGGGCGTCGCGTTCAGCGACCCGTTCGGCGACTACGCCGTGCCGTCGGATACCTATTTCCGCACGGGCGATTTCCGTCGGGACGTCGCCGCGCTGTGCGAGATCGCGCGGGCGCGAGGCGTGCGCACCGTCGTGGTGGGGCTTCCGCTTAACGAGGACGGCACGGAGAGCGTCCAGAGCGAAAAGACGCGCCGCTTTGCCGCCGCGCTTGCGGAGGGAGGGCTTTCCGTCGTCTTGGAGGACGAACGCTACACGACGCGCGCCGCCCGCGGAGACCTCCTCGAAATGGGCGTCTCCGTCAAAAAGGATAAGAAGAAAAAGCAGATAGATTCCATCGCCGCGGCGTATATCTTGGAGAGCTATCTTGCAAAAATCAAATAAGGAGAAGCAGACATGAAAGAGGAACGCAACGATTACAACGAGGAAGAAAACATCGTCGAGCTTGTGGACGACGACGGCAACACCTTCCGTTTCGAGCATCTGATGACCTTCGAGTACAAGGGGGGCTGGTATTGCGCGCTCACCGAGATCAAGGACGCGGAGGAATCGGACGAGGACGACGAGGGCGAGGAAGTCGCCATCTACCGCATCGAGGGCGAAGAGGACGACGAGCGGCTCGTGCAGATCGAGGACGACGATGAGCTGGACGAGGTGTTCGCCGAGTTCTGCGCGCAGTACGAGGACTTCGAGGACGCCGACGAAGCCGCCGAGCTGGACGGCGGGAACGAATAAACCCGCAGCCGTGCGCGTCGGGCGCGGAGAAAACCGAGAATATTTTCACGGGAAGGCTTGACAGCCTTCCTTTTTTGTGCTATACTCTTATCAAGAATAAGTCTTATTAAAGGAGAGGCTATGGGCGCGGTGCGCAATACCAGACAAAAACAGATGGTCTACGACGCGCTCACGCGGCTCGATCACCCGACGGCGACGGAGGTCTACGAGCGCGTACACAGCGAACATCCTACCGTATCGCGGGGGACGGTGTTCCGCGTGCTCGGCGGGTTTGCGGCGGGCGGACAGGTGCGCCGCGTGACGCTTGCGGACAGCGATACGCGCTACGATCACACGCTCGAACCGCACGCGCACGGCAGGTGCCGCGTCTGCGGACGGGTATGCGACGTGTTCCTGCCCGACTTTTCCGCCATTGCGCAGACGGCGCGGAGCAACGGATTCCGCATCGACGGGTGCGAGGTGGAATTTTACGGCGTGTGCGCCGATTGCAGTCAGAAAACGAATGCGTGAAAACGCAAATGAAATCAAAGGAGAAAGGTTATGAAGGAACTGAAAGGAAGCAAGACGTTGGAAAATCTGATGGCGGCGTTTGCGGGGGAGAGCATGGCGACGAACAAGTACGCCTATTTTGCATCCAAGGCAAAGAAGGACGGCTACAATCAGATCGCGGCGATCTTCGAGGAGACCTCGGGCAACGAGCGCGAGCACGCGAAAATGTGGTATAAGCTCATTGCGGGCGGAATCGGCACGACGGCGGAGAACCTGAAAGCCGCGGCGGCGGGCGAGAACGACGAGTGGTCGGATATGTATCCCACGTTCGCAAAAGTCGCGCGCGAAGAGGGATTCGACGCGATCGCGACCATGTTCGAGAAGGTCGCTTCCGTCGAGAAGGAGCACGAGGTGCGCTATCTCAAACTCCTCAAAAACGTGGAAGAGGGCAAAGTGTTCGTAAAGGACGGCGAAGTGTATTGGCAGTGCCTCAACTGCGGCGCGATCGTCAAGGCGAGCGAGGCGCCCGAAGTCTGCCCCGTCTGCGCGCACCCGCAGTCCTATTTCCAAGTCAAGCCCGAAAATTACTAAAAATTTCTGAAATCGCTTGCATTTCGGGCGAGCGTGTGCTATTATGGTAGTAAGATAACGCTGTGAAGCGGAACAGTAACCTTTTCATGCCTGCTTTCAGAGAGCCGTCGGCTGGTGCGAGACGGCAGAGGCGGAGGGGCGAACTCGCCGCAGAGCGGTCCTCCCGAACGCGGAGTAAGGAGGAACGGAATCCCACCGTTACGGGGGAAGGGCATGATTGTGCCCGCAGAGGGGCGGGATTTTCCCGCAAAAAGAGTGGTACCGCGCGAAGATAAGCGTCTCTTTCGGAAGAAAGAGACGCTTTTTTCATTCGGCGAAGCGGCAAAAAAGAGAGAGGTGACGATATGAACGTGAAAAAGTATTGCAGACAGTTTATTCTGCCCCCCGAACGGTGCATGGATTGGGCGGAAAAGAGCATGGTGGAGCGCGCGCCCGTGTGGTGCAGCGTGGATCTGCGCGACGGCAATCAGGCGCTCATCGAGCCGATGGGGCTGGAAACCAAGCTCGAATTTTTCAACCTTCTCGTGGAGATCGGCTTCAAGGAGATCGAGGTGGGGTTCCCCGCCGCGAGCGAAACGGAGTACGACTTTCTGCGCGCGCTCATCGACCGTAATCTCATTCCCGACGACGTGACCATTCAGGTCCTGACGCAGGCGCGCGAACACATCATCAAAAAGACGTTTGAAGCCATCCGCGGCGCAAAGAACGTCATCGTACACGTGTACAATTCCACTTCCGTCGCCCAGCGCGAGCAGGTGTTCCGCAAGGGGAAGGAGGAGATCAAGCAGATCGCCGTGGACGGCGCGAAGCTCCTCAAAAAACTGACGGACGAGGCGGGCGCGAACTACCGCTTTGAATATTCGCCCGAGAGCTTTACGGGTACGGAACCCGAATACGCGCTCGAAGTATGCAACGCGGTGCTCGACGTATGGCAGCCGACCGCGGACAGAAAGGCGATCATCAATCTGCCCGCCACGGTGGAAAACGCCATGCCGCACGTCTACGCGCAGCAGATCGAATATATGCACAAGCATCTGAAATACCGCGAAAACGTCGTCATCTCGCTGCATCCGCACAACGACCGCGGTTCGGGCGTCGCTACGGCGGAGTTCGGGCTTCTTGCGGGCGCGGACCGCGTGGAGGGGACGCTCTTCGGCAACGGCGAGCGTACGGGCAACTGCGACGTCGTCACGCTTGCCATGAATATGTATTCGCAGGGCGTCGACCCCAAGCTGGATTTCTCCAATATGCCCTATGTGGCGGCGCTCTATCAGGGCTATACGAATATGCAGATCTCCCCCCGTCAGCCGTATGCGGGCGAGCTGGTGTTCGCGGCGTTCTCCGGCTCTCATCAGGACGCCATCGCCAAGGGCATGAAGTTCCGCGAGGAGACGGGGCGCACCGTGTGGGACGTTCCCTACCTTCCCATCGACCCCAAAGACGTGGGCAGGGAGTACGATTCCGACGTCATCCGCATCAATTCGCAGTCGGGCAAGGGCGGCGTCGGGTACGTCCTCGAACACGCCTACGGCATCAAACTTCCCATGCGCATGAAAGAGGCGATGAGCTACGCCGTCAAGCACGTCTCCGACGTGGAGCACCGCGAGCTGAAAGCGCCCGAAATCTTCGAGGTGTTCGGGAAGAAGTTCCTCACGCCCCGCGCGCACTTCGATCTCGGAGAGGTCCATTACAGGCAGGAGAACGGCATCACCGCCATCGTGGAGATCGTGGAAGGGGAGAAAAAGACCGTCGTCGAGGCGACGGGCAACGGGCGTCTGGACGCCGTCTCCAACGCGCTCAAAAAGCATTTCGGCGTGCAGTACAACTTAACGGGGTACGAACAGCACGCGCTCTCTTCGGGGTCTTTCGCGCAGGCGATCAGCTATCTGGGCGTGGAGAGCCGCGAGCGTGTATTCTGGGGCGCGGGCGAAAATTCGGACATCACCCGTTCGTCGGTGCAGGCGCTCGTTTCGGCGCTGAATAACCTTCTCGACGCATGAACAAGATCAATTACGACGCGCTGATGCTCCGCGCGCTCGAAGGGGCGGCGGAAAAGCGCGTATTGCTGCAAGCGTGCTGCGCGCCGTGCGCATCGCACTGCCTTTCGGAACTTGCGGGAAAGACGCGCGTCACCGTGTATTTCTACAACCCCAATCTCTCCGATCGGGAGGAGTACGAAAAGCGCAGGGCGGAGCTTCTCCGCCTGATCGGCGAGACGGGCTGGGCGGACGCGCTGGACTGCGCCTATGCGCCCGAGGACTTCGCGGCGGTTGCGGCGGGGTACGAGGACGCGCCCGAGGGCGGCGCGCGGTGCGCGCGCTGTTTCCGCCTCAGGCTGGAACATACCGCGGCGGCGGCAAGGGAGAACGGGTACGATCTCTTCGGCACGACGCTCACGCTCTCGCCCCTGAAAAACGCCGATCTCATCAACCGCATCGGGTTCGAGGCAGGGGAGCGGTACGGCGTGGAATACCTGCCTTCCGACTTCAAAAAACGGGGCGGCTATCAGCATTCTCTCGACCTTTCGCGGGAGCATTGCCTGTACCGTCAGAACTACTGCGGCTGCGCGTTTTCCAAGCGAGGCTGACCGCACGGAATCTGAAAATCGAACGCGCGCCGCGGACATGGTGTCCGCGGCGCGCGTCGTGTTTTATTCTGTAACGTGTTTTCCCGTCAGCAGATGGCGGTCGAACTCCTCGCGGGGAAGGGGCGCGCCCCCGAGGGCATGGTAGAAGAGCAGCATGCGGTACGCGCTCTGCGAGACCGCGCGTTCCAGCAGATCGTCCGCGCACTTTACGGGCGGAAGTCCCTCCGCGTTGGCGGCGCGCTCGAACGCCTCGCCGCGCAGGATCTTTTCGTCGGGATTGCGCGCGGGGTACAGGCAGGAGAGCGAGCGGATATGAAAGAACGCGTCAAACCGCGCCCAGCGTTTTTGCGAAGAATAGCACTTTTTATGGAAAAAGCGCAAAAATTTTGCAAAGCCCGTCAGCGCGCTCCGCATGGTGCCGTGCGGGATCTTCCTGCCCAGCTCCGCCGAGGCGTACTTCCAGAGCGGTTTCACGTCGTTTTCGAGCGCGGTCACGTCGGGGAAGGGGTAGTGTTCCGCCTCTCTCCCGCGGAGTTTGCGCACGAAATAGACGTCCCAATCGTTTTCAATGCGCTGATGCTCGCGCTTTTTCAGCCCGTTCTGCTCCATAAAGCGGTACACGCAGGGGTGGAACGCCACGTCGGCACAGTAATGGGTCACATAGCCGAGGCAGTACGCGGTCGCCGCGCCGCGCAGTTCCGCGGGCGCGGTTTCCAGATAGTGCAGAAAGGCGCAGAACAGCTCGTAAACGCTGTTGCGGTGCAGGAACTTCCCGAAGTTCTGCCCCTCTTTGGAAGCCGTGGCGAAAAAGAAGGGATCGGGACCCTGCGCGCCCAGAAAAAACGCGTCGGGCGCGCCGTCGAGAATGTCTTTGATGTCTTGCGGAAGGCGCTCTTTCGCCTCTTCTGCGATGAGCGCGTGCGTGATAGAGGATGGCATAGTTCTTCTTTGAGTATGTGCTGATCGCGGGAATTATTCCGCGGGTGCGTAGTGCCGTTCGCCGAAAATGGCTGTTCCGAGACGGATCATGTTGGCGCCATGTCTGAGGCAGAGCTTCCAATCGCCGCTCATGCCCATGGAGAGCCAGCGGATATTTTCGTCCTGCGCCTTGGCGCGTTCAAAGAGCGCGCGCATCTCCTTTACGAGCGCGGCAAGCTCCTCTTCGCCGCCTGCAAGGGGGAGCATCGCCATGAAGCCGCGCACGCGCAGCCCCTGCGTGCCGCGGATACGCTCGTACGCCGCCCACGCCTCTTGAAGGGGATAGCCGCTCTTGGACTCCTCGCAGCCGATATTCACTTCAATGAGCACGTCCTGCGTGACGTTGGCTCTTTGGCAGCGTTTGGAGAGTTCTTCGGCAAGCTCGTCTCTGTCGAGCGACTGAATGAGGTACGTCCTGCCCACGAGATATTTGATCTTGTTCGTCTGTAAATGCCCGATAAAGTGGCGGTTTCCGCCCTGCACGGCGTCGAACTTATCGCGGAATTCCTGTACTTTGTTCTCGCCGATGTCGGTGATGCCCGCCGCGATCGCCTCGTTGATCTCTTCGGGGGTGCGCGTCTTGGTCGCGGCGACCAGCGTGACAGGCTCGCCGTATCCGTTCCCCGCCCGCAGTTCGTCGAGCAGGGTTTTTACGTTCTGGGAAATGCTCATGCTGTTGTTCTCCGTAATTCGGGTGCGGCGTCTGCGGCGGAAAACGCGCCGAAGCGGCGCAGAGACCGCGCCGCAGATAACCGCTTAAAAATTCAGATTTTATCGGCGATGAGCTGCGCCATCTGCTTGCAGCCCGTCAGTTTCATGCCCTCGGAGAAGATGTCCGCCGTGCGCCAGCCCTCGTCGAGCACGGCTGCAACGGCGTTTTCCACCGCCGCGCACTCCGCAGTCAGTCCGAAGGAATCGCGCAGCATCATCGCCGCCGAGAGAATGGTCGCAATGGGGTTCGCCTTGTCCTGCCCCGCAATGTCGGGCGCGGACCCGTGAATGGGTTCGTACAGCCCGCGGGCGGTGTCGCCGAGCGACGAGGAGGCGAGCATTCCGATCGACCCCGTCACCTGCGCGGCTTCGTCCGAGAGAATGTCGCCGAACATATTGGACGTGAGCAGAATATCGAACTGCGCGGGATTTTTCACGATCTGCATCGCCGCGTTGTCCACGAGCATATCCGTCACGGTGACTTCGGGGTAGTGCGCCTCCGCATAGGCGTGGACGGTCCTGCGCCACAGGCGGGAGCTTTCGAGCACGTTCGCCTTATCCACCGAAATAATGCGCTTGGTGCGCTTCATGGCAAGTTCGCACGCGATCTTGGTAATGCGTTCGATCTCCTTCACGGAATACTGTTCGGTATCCCACGCCGTCGTACCCATGTCCGCGTCCTCGCGCACGCCGCGCTCGCCGAAGTAGATGCCGCCCGTCAGCTCGCGCACGACGATGATCTCGATCCCGTTCTCGACGAGCTCCTTTCTGAGCGGAGAGGCGTCTGCAAGCGCCTTCCACAGCTTGGCGGGGCGGATATTGGAATACAGCCCGAGCGCCTTGCGGATGGCGAGCAAGCCCGCCTCGGGGCGTTTTTCGGCGGGGAGCGCCAGAATGCGCTTGTCGCCGACCGCGCCGCCGACTGCGCCGAGCAGAACGGAATCGGAGGCAAGGCAGCGCTCCACCGTGCGCGCGGGCAGCGGTTCGCCCGTCTCTTCGAGCGCGCAGATGCCGATGGGCAGCCGCTCGAACGTGAACGTATGTCCGAATGCTTCGCCTACTTTTTGCAGAACGGCGATCGCGCCGTCCGTGATCTCGGGACCGATGCCGTCCCCCGCAAGTACTGCAATATGTTTTTTCATCGTAACTCCTGAATGTCCGATTCTTCTGACAGAGGCGGAATGCGCCTTATCTGAGCGACTTTAAAAGTCCGCCCGCGTCGACGATCTTCTGAATAAATTCGGGGAAGGGCTGCGCGGTGAACGACTCGCCCGTCGTCTCGTCCGTGATGACGCCCTTTGCAAGGTCGCAGCTTACCACGTCGCCCGCCCTGATATGCTTGACCGCCTCGGGGCATTCGAGAATGGGCAGCCCGATATTGATGGCGTTGCGGTAGAAAATGCGCGCGAACGTGTTGGCAATGACGAGCGAAACGCCGCTCGCCTTGATGGCGATGGGGGCGTGCTCGCGCGAAGAGCCGCAGCCGAAGTTATCTTCCGCCACGATGATATCGCCCTTCTGTACGCGGCGGACAAATTCGGGGTCGATGTCCTCCATGCAGTGGGAGGCAAGCTCTTCCTCCGAGGAGGTGTTTAAGTACCGTGCGGGAATGATGACGTCGGTATCGACGTCGTTGCCGTATTTGTGGACCGTGCCTTTTACCGTCATTTGAGAACCTCCTCAGCCGAAGCAAGTCTGCCGAGCACCGCGCTCGCCGCCGCCGTGTAGGGGGAGGCGAGGTAGATCTCGCTCGTGATATGTCCCATGCGCCCCACAAAGTTGCGGTTTGTGGTGGAAACGCACTTTTCGCCGTCCGCAAGAATGCCCATATGCCCGCCGAGGCAGGGTCCGCAGGTGGGCGTGGAGAGCACCGCGCCCGCTTTGACGAAGATCTCCGCAAGTCCTTCGCGCACCGCCTGCAAGTAGATTTCCTGCGTTGCGGGAATGACGATGCAGCGCACATTTTCCGCGACCTGTCTGCCGTCGAGGATCTCAGCCGCCTGCCGCAAATCGGAGATGCGCCCGTTCGTACACGAACCGATGACGACCTGCTCGATGGGGATATTCTCCCACGCCGTTTTCGTGTTTTCCGGAAGGTGGGGGAACGCGACGGTGGGTTTCAGCGCGGAGAGGTCGATTTCGATCGTCTTTTCATACTCCGCGTCGGCATCCGCCTCGTAAACTTTTACGGGGCGTTGGAATCTGCCCTTCATATAGGCGAGCGTCTGTTCGTCCACGGGGAAAATGCCGTTCTTCGCGCCCGCCTCGATCGCCATGTTGCACACGGTGAACCTGTCGTCCATCGAGAGGGAGGAAACGCCCTCGCCCGTGAACTCCATGCTCTTGTAGAGTGCGCCGTCCACGCCGATCATGCCGATGATATGTAATATGAGGTCTTTACCCGTCACATACTTGGGAAGAGCGCCTTTGAGCACGAAGCGGATGGCGGCGGGAACTTTGAACCAGCACTGCCCCGTCATCATGCCCGCGGCGAGGTCGGTAGAGCCGACGCCCGTCGAGAACGCGCCCAGCGCGCCGTAGGTGCAGGTGTGGCTGTCCGCGCCGATCACGCAGTCGCCCGCGCCCACAAGCCCCTGTTCGGGCAGGAGCGCGTGTTCGATGCCCATGCGCCCCACGTCGAAGAAGTTCCTGACCTGTTCGCGCTTTGCGAACTCGCGCGTGCATTTTACCTGACACGCCGCTTTAATATCTTTGTTGGGCGTGAAATGATCCATTACGAGGGCGACGCGGTCGGGATACTTTACATGACCGCCCACTTTCTCCATCTCTTTTACGGCGACGGGCGCGGTAATGTCGTTGGCGAGCGCCATATCGAGATCGGCTACGATCAGCTGGCCCGCCGTTACCGCGTCAAGTCCTGCGTGCGCCGCAAGGATCTTCTGCGTCATCGTCATTGCCATAAGCAATCTCCTTACTCGTTTTGTTTGACAAGAGTATACCATATATGTTATACTGCCGTCAATTATTTGCAAAATGAATTATTGAATAGAGGCTATCGATAAAATAAATTATGAATACGGAAAATCTGCGCACCTTTCTTTTGCTCGTAAAACTCAAAAATTTCACGCGGGTCGCCGAACACCTTTTCGTCGCGCAGTCCACCGTCACCAACCGCATTGCGGAGCTGGAACGGGAGACGGGCGTGCGCCTTCTGCGGCGGGAAACGCGCAACGTCGCGCTCACCGAAGAGGGCAAGACCTTTTATGAATACGCGCGCCGCATCGCCGAAATGGAGGACGCCTGCCTCTCCGCCGTCAAGGGCGGCGTGCGGCAGATCCGCCTCGGCGCGACGAACGCCGTGTACGAAGGCGCGCTCAAAGACCTTATTTTGAAAGGTATCGAAAAAGGCAATGCCTATCGCGTGACGCTCGGACATACGGCGGAGATCCTCGAAATGTTGTGGGACGGGCTGCTGGACGCGGCGTACGTCTACCAGAGCGTCAAGCGCGTCGGGTATAAATGTACGCCCTTTTCGGAGGACGAGCTTGTTTTTCTCGTCCGCGCGGACAAAAACACCTTCCCTAACGGGATCTCCCGCGGGCAGCTCCCCGAGCTGCCCTGCGCCATGTGCAATTTCTCGCTGGCGGAGATCGGTTCGTATCTGCGGGAGCTTTTCCCCGCGGGACACGTCTTTCCCTTTGAAGTGGATAACTCCAACAAGGTGAAAGATTATCTCGCGGCGGGGCTTGGCTACGCCTTTCTGCCGCGCGGGATCGTCAAGCAGGAGCTTGCAAGCGGACTTTTAACGGAGATCAAACCGCTCGATTTCGATCGCATGAAGATTTTAAGTTACCGCGTCTGCCGCGCCGAAGGCGAGGAGCGGTATCTTTGAACCCGAAACGCCGAATGTCGCCCGATTGAACGAAACAGAACAGCGAAATCGTTACAGCATCGCCGCCCGAGGTCCTCGGGCGGCTTTATAATCGGGAAAATATGGCAAACACGCCCAAATAAATATTATTTCGATTTATGTCGAATTAAGTAGAAAAGGAGAAATGCCCTCGAACGACATAACGCGGCGAAAAAGGGGAAAATCTTGCTGATTGTTGCAAAATTGCGGAAAAACGGGAAAAATTGCGTGTTTTCGCATGGAAAACGCGCGAAACACTTTATTTCGACAAATTTCTAAATAGATAGCGCGGCGGGAAAATGACGGCGAGGCAAGGGGGATTTCGGAGCGCAAAAGCAGGGCGCGCCGCGGAGATTCCGCGGCGCGCCCTGTCGCATTGTTTCAGATGGTTTCAGGCGTTCGCTTAAAACTTTTTGAACACTGCGCCGTCGGAGGCGGAGGTCACCAGCGCGCGGTAACGCTTCAAATATCCCTCCACGGGTTTTTCGAGCGGCACAAAGTTTTTCAGCCGCGCGTCGATTTCTTCCTGCGGCACGCGGAGGTTGATTTCGCCCTTTTCAATGTCGATGTCGATGATGTCGCCTTCCTGCACGATGCCGATCACGCCGCCTGCCGCCGCTTCGGGGCAGACGTGCCCGATCGCCGCGCCGCGCGTCGCGCCCGAGAACCGTCCGTCCGTGATGAGCGCAACGGTATCGCCCAGCCCCGCGCCCACGATGGACGAGGTAGGGGAGAGCATTTCGCGCATTCCCGGTCCGCCCTTCGGACCTTCATAGCGGATGACGACGACGTCTCCTTTGTTGATTTTGTTGGTGGAGATCGCCTCCATGGCGGCTTCTTCCGAATCGAACACGCGCGCAGGACCGGAGTGGCGGTACATTTTGGGATCGACCGCGCTCTTTTTGACGACCGCGCCCTCTTTCGCAAGATTCCCCTTCAAAATGGCAAGCCCGCCGTAGGGGGAATAGGGATGATCGACGGGACGGATCAGCTCGTCGTCGCGTACGCGCGCGTTTTTGGTGAGTTCGTCCTGCGAGACGCCCGCCACCGTCTGCGCGGAGCCGTCGAAGAGGTTTGCGTCGATCAGACGGCGGATGACGGCGGAAATTCCGCCTGCGTCTTCAAGTTCTTCAATATACCGTTCGCCTGCGGGCGCAAGACGGCACAGATTGGGCGTCTGCGCCGAAATTTCGTTCATGGTATCCACGGAGATCTGCTCCTTGGTGAATCCAAGCTCGCTTGCGAGCGCCAGAAGGTGCAGAACGGAGTTGGAGGAGGCGCCGATCGCCATATCGACGCGTTCCGCGTTTTTGAGCGCCGCGGGCGTTAAAATGTCGCGCGGGCGGATATTTTTTTCGAGCAGTTTCATCACCGCTTCGCCCGTGCGCTTTGCGAGGGCAATGCGCGCCGAGAGCACGGCGGGAATGGTGCCGTTCCCGGGGAGCGCCATGCCGAGCGCTTCCAGCAGGCAGTTCATGGAATTTGCGGTGAACATTCCCGAGCACGATCCGCACGAGGGGCAAGCCGCGCATTCGTAGCGCGCGAGTTCTTCTTCGTCGATCTTGCCCGAAGTGTATGCGCCCACCGCCTCGAACATGGAGGAGAGGGAGAGCTTTTTGCCGTCCTTATGCCCCGCGAGCATCGGACCGCCCGAGACGAACGCGGAGGGAATATTCACGCGCACCGCGCCCATGAGCATTCCGGGGATGATCTTGTCGCAGTTGCCCACGAATACGCACGCGTCGAAGGCGTGCGCCGTCGCGAGGATCTCCGCGCTGTCCGCAATGATCTCGCGGGAGGGGAGGGAATAGCGCATTCCCTTGTGTCCCATGGCGATGCCGTCGCACACGCCGATGGACGGCACGACGACGGGCTTCCCGCCCGCCGCGATGACGCCTTCCGAGACCGCGCGCGCAATCTCGTCAAGGTGCGTATGCCCGGGAATGATGTCGCTCTGCGCGCAGATGATGCCCACGATGGGCTTTTGCATTTCGCTGTCCGTCCAGCCCAGCGCCCGCAGAAGGGAGCGCTGCGCCGCCATATTGCTGCCGTGTGAGAATGTATTCATAAAAAAAGCCTCCATATGTTCACGAAATTCTTTTCGAACTGACGAAAAGAATTTCCGTGATTTTGAGAAAAACCCAACAGTCGCCGTTGGCTTTGTGTTCGGTTTTTCTCGATAGCGCGCAGATGGCAACAGTATAGCGCGCGCTATCTCACTTTTCCGCAGAAGCCGCGTGAGCGGCAAATTGAGGTATCACCGCAGTGCGGTGTGCGCGCGCCGCGAACTAAGAAATTGCCATATCAAGGGCAATTTCGTGCCCGAGACGGCACACGACCTTGGTGCCGCCGAGAACACAAGGCATAACGCAGTGACGCCTTTTGCAACGAATTATAGCAAGACAACCCTTCCGTCGCAGCTCTGCTGCGCCACCCTCCTTGCACAGGGAGGGCAAGAACTCCCACCGCCCCTACGGGGCACCTCCCTCAAAGAGGGAGGCAAGTTATAATCACTCTCGCGCAAGCAGGGTTTCCCTGCGCCCGCGCACCACATTTGCGCATACCTGCGCTTTTGCAGAAAGGTGAGCCGATGCGCGCTATTATGTTGCGAAAGGCGCATCGGCGAGGAAAACCGAACACATAGCCGCTTTGCGGCGATTGTTGGGTTTTCCTAAATCTCACGACTTTTTTCCGCGTCAGTTCGCGGAAAAAAGTGTGAACACTTTTATATTTTTTCTTTATAATCCGTCTCGTCCTTGATGCACGCTTTGCCGCGGCCGATCGCCGTTACGCCCGTGCGCGCAAGTTCCATTACGCCGTAGGGCATGAGCATGGTCACAAATCCGTCGAGTTTGGAGGATTTTCCCGTCAGTTCCAGAATGGTCGCCTCGGGGGAGACGTCCACGACCTTCGCGCGGAAGATCTGGCTGATTTCCAAAATCTGACTGCGCGTCGCCGCGTCCGTCTTGACTTTGGCGAGCAAAAGCTCGCGGCAGACGGCGGATTCCTCCACCTGCTGGATCTTCTTGACGTCGACGAGCTTATCCATCTGCTTCATCATCTGACCGAGGATATAGTCGTCGCCGTTTAATACGATGGTCATGCGGGAGAGCGCGTCGTTCTCCGTCTTGCAGACGGAGAGGGACTCGATGTTGTAGCCGCGGCGCGCGAACAGCGCAGCCACGCGCACCAGAACGCCGCTCTTGTTGGAGACGAGTGCGCTGATCGTGTACTGATTCATCTTATTTCTCCTCCCATTCCGTAATGATCGTGTCGTACGTTGCGCCCGGTTTGATCATGGGCAGCACGTTTTCGTCGTTGCTGATGCGGCAGTCCACGAGAACGGGCGTCTTTGCCGCGAACGCCGTCGTAAGCACGGGAACAATGTCCGCGTCCTTTTCAATGACCAGCCCCGTCGCGCCGAAACTCTCCGCAAACCTGACGTAATCCGTCTTTTTGCGCACGTTCGTCTGCGAGAAACGCCTGCCGTAGAAGAGTTTCTGCCACTGGCGCACCATGCCGAGCGCATGGTTGTTCATGAGGAGAATGGTAATGGGCAGCTCTTCCGTGACGGCGGTGGAAAGTTCGTTGAGGTTCATGTTGAAACAGCCGTCGCCCGTCACAAGAACGACGTGTTTCCCCGTCGCCTTCGCCGCGCCGATCGCCGCGCCGAGTCCGTAGCCCATCGTTCCCAGCCCGCCGCTCGTGCAGAGGGTGCGGGGTTTTTCGATGGGGAAGTACTGCGCCGTCCACATCTGATGCTGTCCGACGTCCGTGACGACGATCACGTCTTTGGGCGCGAGGCGGGAAGCCTCGATGAGGATGCGGTGTCCGAGTTCGGGCGCAGTATCCTTCGCCTTCTCTTCCGCGCGGTACGCCTTCGCCGTCTCGGCAAAGGGGCGTTTCGTCTCTTTGAGCATGGGCAGAAGGGTGGAGAGTGCCTCTTTCAGATCGCCCAACACCGTATAAGTCGCGGCAACGTTCTTATCCAGCTCCGCTTCGTCGATGTCGATGTGAATGACCGTCTTGCCCTGCGCGAACTTGTCGCGGTTGAGCGCGACGCGGTCGGAAAACCGCGCGCCGAGCGCCACGATGCAGTCGCTTTCCAGACAAAGCCGCGCGGCGGTCGCCGTGCCGTGCATTCCGATCATGCCCATAAAGAGGGGATGGGAAGCGGGGCAGGCGCCCAGCCCCATCAGCGTGGAGACGACGGGCGCGTCGAGCTTTTCGGCGAGCGCGACGACCTCTTTGGACGCCTCGGACGCGATCGCACCGCCGCCCACCATGAGAATGGGGCGTTTTGCGGCGGCAAGCGCGGCGGCAATGGGCTCCATGTCGCGCGCGGGAACGCTCTTGCGGCGCGCGGGAATGGGCTTCTGCGGCTCGTAATCGGCTTCCGCGCTCTGCACGTTTTTGAGAATATCGATGAGCACGGGTCCGCGCCTGCCCGAATTGGCAATGAGGAACGCCTCGCGGACAACGCCCGCAAGTTCCTTTACGTCTTTGACGATATAGTTATGCTTTGTGATGGGAAGGGTGACGCCGAAGATGTCGATCTCCTGAAAGGAATCGCGGCCAAGGAAATTCGCCCCGACGTTGCCCGTAATGGCGACGAGGGGAACGGAGTCCATGTACGCGGTCGCGATGCCCGTCACGAGGTTGGTCGCCCCGGGACCGCTCGTCGCAATGACGACGCCCGTCTTTCCCGTGACGCGCGCCCAGCCGTCCGCCGCGTGCGCCGCGCCCTGCTCGTGCGAGGTGATCACGTGTTCGATCGTCCCGTCGCGGTAGAGGGCGTCGTAAATGTCGAGCACGGTGCCGCCGGGGTATCCGAACACGGTGGTCACGCCCTGCTCTTTCAGACATTCGATGAGTATATCCGCTCCGATTTTTTTCATAAGCGCTCTCCCCCTTGATTTCGGTTGTTCCTTTCATTTTATTATAAATATGCGCCAATGTCAAGCGATGAGGGAAAATTCGCGGCAAGAAATGTGTGAAGTTATAAATTTTACGTATAAATCGGCGAATATTTTTATATTTTCTGCATAAAAGCAAAAAAAGGGCGCGGCTTTTCGCCGCGCCCGCAGGGGATCAGTATTTTTTCAGCCGTTTTTTGATGGAGGCGATGCCCGCTTTCGCCGCCGCGGTCGAGGAGCCGCCCACCGAATTTCTGCCTTCGGCGGAGGCGCGCGTCGTCACGGCTTGCAGCACGTCCGCTTCAAATACGGGGCTTGCCGCGCGGAACTCTTCCAGCGTGAGGGCGGGGAGCGTCTTGCGCTCCTGAATGCAGTAGCGCACCAGTCTGCCCGTGATCGCGTGCGCGTCGCGGAAGGGAACGCCGCGCTTTGCAAGGTAGTCGGCAACGTCCGTTGCAGTCGCATAGCCTTCGCCCGCCGCCTCGTACATGGCGTTCACGTTGAAGGTGAGTTTTTTCACGAGCGCGGTGTAGATGGAGATGCAGTCGAAGAACGCCTTTTCCGTATCGAAGAAGGGTTCTTTGTCCTCCTGCAAGTCCTTGTTATAGGCGAGCGGAATGCCCTTGATCGTGGTGAGAATGCCCATGAGGTGTCCGTACACCCGCCCCGTTTTTCCGCGGACGAGTTCGGGGATGTCGGGATTTTTCTTCTGCGGCATGATGGAAGAGCCCGTCGAATAGGCGTCGGGGATCACCCAATAGCCGAATTCGTCGGCGGTGTAGAGAATGGTATCCTCGCACAGGCGCGAGAGGTGCGCCATCGTAAGGGAAGCCGCAAAGAGGTATTCCGCCACGAAGTCGCGGTCGGACACCGCGTCGAGGGAGTTCTGCGAAACTTCGTCGAACCCGAGAAGGTCGCGCGTGATCTCGCGGTCGATGGGGTAGGAAGTTCCCGCAAGCGCCGCGCTGCCGAGCGGCATCACGTTCATGCGCTTTCTCAACGCCGCGAAGCGGTCGAGATCGCGCAGGAACATCTCCGAATAGGCGTTGAAGTACTGCGCGCAGTTAATGGGCTGCGCCTTTCTCAGGTGCGTGAACCCGGGCATGATGTAGCCCGCCGTCTCCTTTGCGCGCGCAAGAAGGACGGTGATGAACTCTTTCAGAAGGGCGATCGCCTTATCGGCGGAAGCGCGCACATACAGGCGCATATCCGTCGCCACCTGATCGTTGCGGGAGCGCGCCGTGTGCAGTTTTTTGCCCACCTGCCCGACGCGGGATACGAGTTCGTTCTCCACGAAGGAGTGAATGTCCTCCGCGCCCTCCACGGCGAGCGTGCCGCGCTCGATGTCCGCGTAGATGGAATGCAGACCTTCGGCGATGACGTTCGCCTCCTCTTCGGAGATGATGCCGCATTTGCCGAGCATGGTCACGTGCGCGACGGACGCGGTGATGTCCGCGCGCCACAGTTTTTTGTCGAACGAGAGCGATTCGTTGAATGCGTCCGCGTCGCCCGCCGTGGGCGCGTCGAACCTTCCTTCCCAGAGTTTCATTTTATACCTCCAAATTGTTCACGAAATTCTTTTCGAACTGACGAAAAGAATTTCCGTGATTTTGAGAGACAACCCATTGCACGGCATAAATGCCTGACAATGTGTTTTCTCTCTGCGGCGCAATCGCAACATAATAACGCGCCGCATTCACTCTTTCACCGTAAGCGCGGGTATGCGCAAATTGAGTACCGCAGCGCAGGGCAACCCTGCTCGCGGACGCGATTGATAGCTTAGCCTTCCCTTTGGGGGGCGCGGCAATGCCGCGATGAAGAGCTTGTCCTTCTGATTTTTCTCGATTATACAATATTTTTGCGGGCAACGCAACCGTTTTTTTGCGGCTCGGACGCGGCGGGGCGTTTTTTATTGACAGAGCGGCGCATTTTGCGGTAAAATAACTGTATGATCATTCTCGGACTCGACCCGGGCATCGGGACGATGGGCTACGGCGTTATCGAAAAAGACGCCCGCGGCAACTGCACGGCGGTCGATTACGGCGTCGTCAAAACGCCGCCGGGCGAAAATTTAGCCGTGCGGCTGTGTATTCTCGAAGACGGGGTGAACGCGCTCTTCGATAAATTCCGCCCCGAAGAGGCGGCGATGGAGGAGCTGTTTTTCTCCAAAAACGTGACGACGGGCATTGCCGTCGCGCAGGCGCGCGGGGTCATGCTGCTGACGTGCAACAAGCGCTGCGGGCGCATTTTCGAGTATACGCCCAACCAGATCAAGCAGGCGCTCACGGGCTACGGCGGCGCGGACAAGGGGCAGATGCAGCGCGTCGTGGCGGCGCATCTCCGTCTCCCCAAACCGCCCCGCCCCGACGACGCGGCGGACGCGCTCGGCGTTGCGCTCTGCCACGCCTTCACGAGCCGTTTCGGGGTGCTGTTCGGGATCAAATAAAACGACAAAATTCCGTGATTTGAGCAGGAAGTTGCGGGTACGCGCCCGCCCCTTGCCTTCCCCCTCGGGGGAAGGTGTCTGCGAAGCAGACGGATGAGGGGGAGGGCGTGCGCTAACCGCACCTCCCGCTCTGCGCCGTCCCATCAGGGCTTACATAATAGCGGACGGCGCATTCACACCTACCTGAAAGCCGCGTGAGCGGCAAATTGAGGCATACTGCGCAGGGCAACCCTGCTTGTATCTGTGATTTATAGCAAAAGGCATAACGCAGTGACGCCTTTTGCAACGAAAGAGTTATGATCACTCGCGCAAGCAAAATCGCATTTTGCGCCCGCGCCCCACATTTGCGCATACCTGCGCTCGTCGCGACAAGGTGCATTTTGTGGGCATTCGGCTATGCCGAACGCCACACTTTTCACACCTGTCGCTCCTCTTCACGAAAATCTTTTCATAGAAAATATTTTCGTGATTGCTGCGGTATATTTTTCAGAAAGTGAGCTGCCGCGTGCTATACTGTTGCGAAAACAGCGGCGGCGAGAGGTGAGCGCGTACGTTATGCAGACAGCCCCTGCGCGGCGTATGCGCGAACTGAGAAATTGCCATATCAAGGGCAATTTCGTGACCGAAACCGCGCTTTCCATTGGCGCGGTTGAGACAAACACATTGTCAGGCGCACGCCGTGCAATGGGTTGTCTCTCAATCTCACGACTTTTTCTTTCGTCAGTTCGAAAGAAAAAGTGTGAACAAGGAAGGAGGTTTTATGATCGGATATCTGCGGGGCAGGGTGCTTTCCCTGCTGCATGAAAGCGTAATTCTGGACGTGGGCGGCGTCGGGTACGAAGTGACCTGTTCAGGCGCGGCGTTCTCCAAACTCTCGGGCTTGCGCGCGGGAGAAGAAGGGGAGATCTATACTTATCTGCAAGTCGGCGAGCAGGGCGTCGCGCTCTTCGGGTTTGCCGATCTCAAAGAAAAGGAGCTGTTTCTGCGCCTCACTTCCGTGCAGGGCGTGGGGGCGAAGCTCGCCATTGCGGCGCTCTCGTCCCTCCGTCCCGCCGATCTGACGGAGGCGATCTACACGGCGGACGTCAAGCGGCTGACCGCCGTCAAGGGACTGGGGAAAAAGACGGCGGAGCGCATCGTGCTGGAACTGCACGGCAAAATTTCCGCAGACGAGATCATCGGCACGGCGGAGGGCGGAATGCCCGCCGCGTCTCTCCCCAAGTCGCAGGAGGATGACGACGCGGTCGCCGCGCTCATGAATCTCGGCTTCACCAAACAGGAATCGGCGCGCGCCGTAGAGCGCGCGAAGGCGGGCGGCGCAAAGACGATCGAGGAGATCATCGGGCTTGCGCTGAGAGGTATGTGATATGGACGAATTGGGAGAAGAGAGACTGCTTTCGAGCAGCAAGGGGGAGTACGATCTCGAAGAGAACGTGCTCCGTCCGAAAACGCTGGACGAGTACGTCGGGCAGGATAAGGTCAAGGAGAACCTCTCCGTCTATATGGCGGCGGCGAAGGCGCGCGGCGAAGCGCTCGATCACGTCCTTCTGTACGGTCCTCCCGGGCTGGGCAAGACGACGCTCGCCCATATCATCGCGAACACGATGGGAACGCAGATCAAGCTCACGAGCGGACCCGCCATCGAGCGTTCGGGCGATCTTGCCGCCATTCTGACCAACCTCAACGAGGGCGACGTCCTGTTTATCGACGAGATCCACCGCCTCAACCACGCCGTGGAGGAAATTCTCTATTCCGCCATGGAGGATTACGCGCTCGACATCATCGTGGGGAAGGGCCCCTCGGCGCGCAATATCCGCTTTTCTCTCAAACGGTTCACGCTCATCGGCGCGACGACGCGCGCGGGAATGCTCTCCTCCCCCCTGCGGGACAGGTTCGGCATCATGTGCCGCCTCGATATGTACACGCCCGAAGAGCTGAAACGCATCGTGGCGCGCTCCGCCCGCACGCTCGGCATCGCCATCGAAGAGGACGGCGCGTATGAGATCGCCCGCCGCTCCCGCGGAACGCCGCGTATCGCAAACCGCCTTTTGAAGCGCGTGCGCGACTTCGCCGCCGTTGCGGGAAGCCACGCCGTCACCAAGGAGGACGCCCGCCGCGCCCTCGCCAAAATGGAGATCGACGAACTCGGGCTGGACGAGACGGACCGCAACCTGCTCCGCGCGCTCATTCACAAGTTCAACGGCGGACCGGCGGGGCTGGATACCATCGCCGCGACCATCAACGAGGACGTAAACACCATCGAGGACGTCTACGAACCCTATCTCATGCAGCTCGGATTCATCGCGCGCACGCCGCGCGGCAGAGTGTGCCTGAAAGGGGGGTACGAACATATGGGCGTGAAGATGCCCGCGCGGAGCGGGGCGCAGCTCTCGGTGTTCGACGAGGACTGAGATGACCGACGGGGAAATTCTCGATATTGCAGTCAGACAGTCCGCGACCGACAGCGCGTGCAGACCCGAAGATTTTTTCAAGGGAGAGCACGTCGTCGTGCGTTCCCGCGCGGACATGGGTGCGCGGAAATATCTCTCGCTGCCGTTCGCGCTCGATCTCGCTTCCTACGGAAACAACGTCGTCGCTTCGGCGGACGAGTCGCTGATTCCCGTCGCTGAGGCGTATCTTCGCGGCCGCCGCACGGAGGCGTGTTTCGGGACGCCCGCCCTGCACGAGCTGGACGCCATGCTTTCGCCCTTCGGGATGAGAACGTTTTTTCAGGCGGAGTACTTTCTGCCCGATCTTAACGCAATGCGCGAAATCGCCTGCGCGTACCCGACGCGCATTCTCGCGCGGGAGGCGTTCTCGGGGTTATATCTGCCGCAGTGGAGCAACGCGCTCTGCAAGGCGCGGAAGGAAAACGACGTCCTGTGCGTCGGGGCGTACGACGGCGATACGCTCATCGGTCTGGCGGGCTGTTCCGCCGACTGCGAACGAATGTGGCAGATCGGCATCGACGTTCTGCCCGCATATCGGAAGAGGGGCGTCGCCGCCGCGCTCGTTTCCCGTCTGGCGGCGGAAACGCTTGCCCGCGGCAAAGTGCCGTTCTATTGCGCCGCGTGGTCCAATCTCGCGTCAAAAAAGACCGCGCTCGCGTGCGGGTTCAGACCCGCGTGGGTGCAGCTCACCGCAAAACCCGTCGGATTTACCCTTTGAGGGAAAATACAGATTATGAACGTTTTGAAAAAGAGTGATTTTTGGTACGATCTTCCCGAGGAGCTGATCGCGCAGACGCCCGCAGAGCCGCGCGACAGCTCCCGTCTGCTTGTCTATCACCGCGATACGAGATCGATCGAGCACCGCATTTTCCGCGACGTTACGGACTATCTGAAAGCGGGGGATGTGCTCGTCGTCAACCGTACGCGGGTACTGCCCGCCCGTCTGTACGCGCATACCGAGCACGGCGGCGCGGTCGAGGTGCTCCTGTTGAAGCGCATCGATCTCGACGATTGGGAAGTTCTGGTGCGCCCGGGGAGAAAGTGCCGCGTCGGCGCGAAACTCACCGTGAACGACGAGCTTTCCCTCGAAGTGACGGGAATCACCGATTCGGGCGAGCGCATTGTGCGGTTTTCCTACCGCGGAACGTTCGAGGACGTGCTCTCCCGCGCGGGAACGATGCCGCTTCCGCCCTATATCCACGAGAAACTTTCCGATCCCGACCGCTATCAGACGGTGTACAGCCGCGAGAACGGTTCGGCGGCGGCTCCCACGGCGGGACTGCATTTCACGCCCGAGCTGTTGGAGCGTATCCGCGCGATGGGGGTGGAGATCGCCGAAGTACTGCTGCACGTCGGGCTGGGAACGTTCCGCCCCGTCAAAGAGGAGAACGTGCTCGACCACAAGATGCACAGCGAATATTACGAGGTGAGCGAGGAGGCGGCGGAGACCGTCAACCGCGCGAAGCGGGAGGGGCGGCGCATCGTGTGCGTGGGAACGACCTCCGTGCGCACGGTGGAGACGGTCGCGGACGAAAACGGCTTTCTTCGCCCCTGCAAGGGGAACACAGAGATCTTTATCTACCCGCCTTATCGATTCAAGTGCGTGGACGCGCTGATCACCAATTTCCACCTGCCCGAGAGCACGCTTTTAATGCTTGTCTCCGCGCTCTGCTCGCGCGAGGAGGTGCTGCGCATTTACGGGGTGGCGGTGGAGAGGCGATACCGTTTCTTTTCCTTCGGCGACGCTTGTCTCATCCTCTGAACTTCGCAATCGTTCGTCGAGTTTACGCACTCCTCGGTCACGTACGTATTGGTACGCTCCCGTCGTCGTTTGCGCACTCTCCTGCCCTTGCTCGTTCATAGAATGAGACGGCTGCTCGTTTTATAACCTTCGCAATCGTTCTATAATTTGCCATGACGAAAAATAAGAATAGCGCATTAACAGAGCTTTCCCGTACGCTGCGGAAGAACATGACCAAAGAAGAACGGCATCTTTGGTACGATTTTTTAAAAAATCTTCCGGAAACCGTATGCAGACAAAAGGTAGTCGGGCGTTATATTCTGGATTTTTATTGTGCCGCCGCAAAACTTGCGATTGAATTAGATGGCAGCCAGCATTACAGCGAGGAAGGCGAACAATATGATCGCGTGCGCGATGAATACTTATCGGAGCGCGGAATATGCGTTCTGCGGTATTCCAATTTGCAGCTGCATGAGAATTTTCGCGGCGTATGCTTGGATATTCTCAATCATATAGCGCAGCGGAAAGAAAGTCGTTGATGTAGCCTTCCCCCTCGGGGGAAGGTGGCTGCGAAGCAGACGGATGAGGGGAATCGTTCCCCCTCATCACCGCCTTCGGCGGAGCTTCCCCCCAAGGGGAAGCCTTTTATTCACATTTGAATGCTTTATATGAGGCAATGATCAATGAACAACGAATATTTTTCTTTTGAACTTCAAAAAGTCGATCCCGAGACGGGGGCGCGGGCGGGCGTGTTTCATACGCCGCACGGCGATATTTTAACGCCCGTCTATATGCCCGTCGGCACGCAGGCGACGGTCAAAGGGGTGCTGCCCAAAGACCTCAAAGAAGTCGGGTCGCAGATCATTCTTTCCAATACCTATCACCTGTATATGCGCCCGGGCGACGATCTGGTGCGCCGCGCGGGCGGACTGCACAAGTTCATGAATTGGGACAGACCCATTCTCACGGACAGCGGCGGATTTCAGGTTTTTTCGCTCTCGTCGCTCAATAAAATAAACGACGACGGCGTGACCTTCTCTTCTCACGTCGACGGCAGCCGCCACACGTTCACGCCCGAGCTTGCCATGCAGATCCAGCACAACCTCGGATCGGATATCATCATGGCGTTCGATCAGTGCTCGGAGTACGGCTATACCTACGACGAGGCGAAGCGCGCCATGGAGCGCACGAGCCGCTGGTTGGAGCGGTGCTGCGCCGCGCACGACAATCCCGCGCAGGCGCTCTTTCCCATCGTGCAGGGCAATTTTTATGCCGACCTGCGCGTCGAGAGCGTGCGCCGCTGCCTGCCCTATGTCAGACATGGTATCGCCATCGGCGGTCTCTCGGTGGGAGAGCCGAAGCCGCTCATGTACGAGATGCTCGATCATATCCGCCCCGTCCTGCCCGAGGACGTTCCCCGCTATCTCATGGGGGTCGGGTCTCCCGACTGCCTTGTGGAGGGCGTGCTGCGCGGCGTGGATATGTTCGACTGCGTGCTCGCCACCCGCGTCGCCCGCAACGGGACTGCGCTTACTTCCCGCGGGAAGGTGGTCGTCCGCAACGGGCGGTATAAAGAGGATTTCACGCCGCTCGATCCGGAGTGCGACTGCTATTGCTGCAAAAACTACACGAAGGCGTATCTGCGCCACCTCGTCAACGTGGGGGAGATGGCGGGCGGAATGCTCCTCTCGCTCCACAACATTGCCTATCTGCACCGCCTGATGCGCGGTCTGCGCGAGAGCATCCTCGGCGGATATGTGAAAGATTTCGTCCGCGAATTCTACAAAAAACAGGAAAACGCGGCAAATTAAGCGCGTTTCGGCAGCGTAAAATTTTACCGGATCGGAAAAAATATGGAAAAGTTCGGGAAAACGCTTGCCAAACCGCGCAAAAAAATGTATGATTGGTAGGCAACTTGTTTGCAGAAAGGAGAAAATGATATGGTCTTTTCGTTGTTGACGGGCGAAACTCCGGCGGACAATCCCAGCAATATCGTGCTTTGGGTGCTTGTCGGCGTCATCATCGTCGGATTCATTGCATGGATGTTTTTCTCGGGCAGAAAGAACAAACAGCGCCAGAAGGAGTACATTGAACAGCTCGAAGCGATCCGCCCCGGGCATAAGGTAAAGACGGCGGGCGGCATCTGCGGCATCGTCGTGGAAGTGTGCGACGATAACACCGTCATCATCGAGACGGGCAGCGAGAACTCGGGCAAGTCTTGGGTGAAGATGGATAAGGAGCTGATCGCCCAGACGGACGCGAAGGGTCCCACGCAGATCGCGCGCGAGGAGATGGAAGCGAAGCGCAAGGCGGAAAAAGAGGCGAAGGAAGCGGAAAAGCGCGGCGAAGCGCCCGCGCAGGTCTCCGAAGCTCCCGCCGAAACGCCTGCGGAAGAGACGCCCGCGCAGGAATCCGACAGCGCGGAAGAAAAATCCGAATAATTGCTTTGAAAAGACCTCCGAGTTTGCGGAGGTCTTTTTTGCATATCCGCCCCGCCGCCCGCATAGGATAAGCTGTATTCAGCAAGGGGGTGGACAGCCGTGGAACATTCACTCAGACGCGCCGTCGTCGAAATCCTGCTCAGCACGCTCTTTTATGCCCTTTTCTGCCTCGTCGCAATGGCGGTCGCCGCCGTGTTCGTGCGGGCGTACGTCCCTTCGGCGGGCGCAGTCTCCGCCATCGGCTGGGCGATCAAGTGCGCGGGAAGTTTTCTCTTCCCGCTCATCTTCGTGCGGCGGGAGCGCGCGCTCGTCAAAGGGGTCGTCGCGGGGCTGTGCGGCGCGCTCGTGACCATGCTGCTCTTTGCGGCGGTGGGCGGCGGGTTTTCGCTTACGGCGCTCTTTCTCGTCGAACTGCTCGTATGCGGCGTTCTGGGCGGGTTGGGCGCGCTCGCGGGCGTGAAACTGCGCAGGGAATAGCGGCGCAGGCGCGGCGGAAGGGCGATCCGATGAATTCTTCCGTGCGATCTGCGGAAAATCGGCGAATTTTTCAAAAATTACTTGCAAAATTCCCCGCGGCGTTGTATAATGAATAAAAACGAGAAGAGGAGAACCGTCATGATTCGTACGATTGCAAAACCTCAGGCAAAGAAGATCACGGGCTGCGGCGAATGCAGAAGCACCTGCCAGTCCGCCTGCAAGACGAGTTGCACCGTAGGCAACCAGTCCTGCGAGCGCGTCACGAGAGAGGAAAGAATCGAAGGCGAAAGAAAGTAAGCACTTGTTCGCAAGGGAAGGAGCGGCGCGCCTGCGCGGCTCCTTGTTTTGCGTTTTCAGGAGATTTCCGCCCCGCGCGGGGCAAGAGGATTATGGTACACGTATTTCACTATCACGATAAATATTACGCATACGATACGGGCAGCGGCGCGCTGCACGAATGCGACGAGGCGACCGCCCGCGTTCTGCGCGGCGAGGCGGCGGAGCTTTCCGACGAGGAGCTGAAAAGCACGCTTGCCGACATCGAGGGGCTCAGAGAGGCGGGGCTTTTATACGCCGAAGAGGTAAAGACCGCGCCGATGAAGTCGCACGAGGTCAAGGCGCTCTGCATTCATATCTGCCACGACTGCAATCTCCGCTGCAAATACTGTTTCGCGGACGAGGGCGCATACCACAACGTGCGCGAAATGATGAGTTTGGAGACGGCGAAGGCGGCGATCGACTTTCTCATCCGCGAGAGCGGAAACCGCAAAGTGCTGGAAGTGGACTTCTTCGGCGGCGAACCGCTCATGAACCTCGGCGTCATCAAAGAGACGGTCGCCTACGCCAAGGCGGAGGCGGCAAAGCGCGGCAAACGCTTCCTGTTCACGACGACGACGAACGGACTGCTGCTCAACGACGACGCGATCGAGTTCCTCAACGCGGAAATGGAGAACGTCGTCCTCTCCCTCGACGGGCGCAAAGAGGTGCACGACGCGGTGCGCAAGACGGTCTCGGGCAAGGGAAGTTTCGACGCGGTCATCGAAAAAATCAAAAAGTTCGTCCAAATCCGCGGCGACAAGCACTATTATGTGCGCGGCACGTTCACGGCGAAGAACCTCGATTTTTCCAAGGACGTGCTCTTCCTTGCGGACGAGGGTTTCGACTCCATTTCGCTCGAACCCGTCGTCACCGATATACCCGACCTGCAAATCAGAGAGGAGCATCTCCCGCAGATCGAGCATGAGTACGAGGCACTGTGCGACGAGTATATCCGCCGCGAAGCGGAGGGGAAGGGGTTCTCCTTCTTCCACTTCCACGTCGATCTGGAAGGCGGACCCTGCCTGCAAAAGCGCGTTTCGGCGTGCGGCGCGGGCAACGAATACTTCTCCGTCGTTCCCAACGGCGATCTCTACCCCTGCCATCAGTTCGCGGGCGATCCGAAGTGGAAGATGGGCAACGTGTTCGAGGGGAAGCTCGACGAAGGGATCCGCCAAAAATTTGCCTCGTCCTGCCTGTTCACGCGCAAGAAGTGCGAAAACTGCTTTGCGAAGTTCATCTGCTCGGGCGGATGCAGCGCGAACAACTACCATTACAACGGCGATATCGACGAGCCGTACGAGATGACGTGCGCCATGATGAAGAAGCGGATCGAGTGCGCTATGCACGTTCTCGCGGAGCGCAAATCACGCGAAAATTAGGCGAAAAAATTGCGAAAGCGGCGCGTTTCGGCTTGACGGGCGCGCCCTTTTTCTATATAATGGTTAGAAGTGAGAATTATCCGAATATTATTTGGGCATTCCCCGTTTACGATATTAGGAGGAGGCAATGGGCAAGAAAAAATCGGCGCTTCTGCTGGTGCTTTATACGCTGCTGCTCGCCCTGCTTTGCGTCATCTGCACCGTCTCGTTCAATTACGGGACGAACGGCCTGTACAGGTTCAGTTCCATTCTTGAACTTACCGACAAAGACGCGGATCTGGGCGGCGAATACGGCGCGAACGGCTCTTACGGCGGAGGCGGCTATTCCACGGTATATTATCCCGAGGGCGTGATTTCCGCAAAGGAGTATCAGGACGACCTCGGCGGCATCGCGGACGAAGCGGAGCGCGCGGATTACGAGGCGAAATACCGCGCATATGCGAACGGTACGCTGTACCTCGAAGTCGGCACCGCGTGCAACGAAGAGGGCGAAGCGCTCGCAAGTTTCTCCGCGGCGTTTGACGCGGCGGTAGAGAAGATCTCCGACCGCTACGAGCGTCTGCATACGGACGGCGCGCGCGTTTCGGTGCGCGACGATTACACCGTCGAAGTGTTCCTGCCGCAGATGATGGAGAACGAATATTACGCCGTCAGCCGCTTTGCGTTCACGGGCGAACTCAGCCTCCGCTACGGTACGAGCGAGGATACGGCGACGGACGCGCTCAAAATCAAGGTTGGCGAGACAGTCGCGGACTACGTTTCGGGCGTGAGTGCGGGCGCTTCGGGCGGCACGCATTACGTCGTGCTGAACTTCACCGACGCGGGTGCGAAAGCGATCGCGAACGCGACGGAGAGCGCGGGGAGCAGTTCGGACAGTTCCGACAGTTCGAGCTCGTCCACCACGAACTATCTGTACATTTACGTCGGCGATACGGCGATCATCTCGCTTACCGTCAGCGAACCGATCACAAACGACGCGCTGTATATCAGCGGAAGCTACACTGCCGAAACGGCGAACACGACGGCGATCCTGCTCGATACCGCGATCTCCGGAACGGAGAACGACCTTGCCTTCACGGTGGGGGACGCATTGCAGATCCCCGCGGCGTACGGCACGAACGCGCTCATGTGGCTGTACATCTCCTTCGGGATCGTATTCGTCGCGATGATGGCGTTCTTCTTCGTCCGTTACCGCCTTCTGGCGTTCGCGCATCTCTATACCTATCTGCTGTTCCTGTTCTCGGCCATCCTCTGCGTGTGGGCGATCCCGTTCCTCTACCTGAGCGTGGAAGTGTACATTGCGTTCCTGTTCGCGTCCCTGCTGCTTTCGGCGGGCAACGCGATGACGTTCGAGGCGGCGCGCAGGGAATACGCGCTCGGCAAAACGTTTGCGTCCTCCGTCAAGACGGGGTACAAAAAGAGCTTCTGGAAGATCTTCGATCTGCACATCGTCGTGGCGCTGTTCGGGTTTATCGTGTACTTTATCGCATTGCCCGGCTTGCAGGCGGCGGCGTTCGTGCTGGGACTGACGGCGGTGTTCTCCGGACTCGGCGTGCTGCTCTTCAACCGTTTCGCGTGGGCGATCATGGCGGCGCTCTCCAAAAAGCAAGGGAACTTCTGCAACTTCAAGCGGGAGGATGTCGATGATGAATAAGAGATCCAAACTGCTCTACGTATGGGTCGCGGTCTCGGCGGCGATCCTCATCGCGGGAATCGTGCTGTTCGCCCTCTTCGGGTTCAACACCTCGCTCGATCGGCCCGCAAGCAAGACGGTGGACGTCAGCTATAACGTCGTCGTCGAACTTTCCGAAGAAAACAAAAATCTCCTCTCCGAGGCGAGCGAGGCGGCGTTTGCGGCAAACGGCGTAACGTACGAAGAAAAGCTCGAACTCGAAGGTCAGGCGGATCCCAACAGCAGCTCGCAGAGCGAGTTCTACCCGACGGGCAACGATTTCACCCTCCGCTACGTCTTTGACGCGGACGTCTCTTCCGAGGCGCTTGCGAACGCGGTTACCGCGATCAACGAGGCGGTGGACGCGGCGTCCTTGGGAACGGGCGCTTCCGTCACCGTCACGACGCACACGCTTTCGCTGCAAACGTTCAACGAATCGCTGTGGCGCGCCGCCGTTGCGGTGCTCACGGGCGCGGTCGTTGCGCTCATCTATGTCGGCGTCCGTTTCGGCGTGGGCTGCGCGCTCACGGGGCTTGCGGCGGCTGTCAACGATATGCTGCTCACGCTCTCGTTCTTTGCGATCACCCGCGTGCCCGTGTACGCCTTTGCTCCTTGGCTGTACGCCGCGATCGCGGCGGCTGCGTCGCTCGGGCTGTGGCTCGTCCGCTGCATGAAGCTGCGGGAGAACGCCAAAGATCCCGCATTTTCCGCGCTCGCCGCGGACGAAGCGGTGGCGGAGATGTGCAAGGCAACGGATAAAGCCGTGTTTGCCCTTGCGGGAAGCGCGCTGGTCATTCTCGCCGTATGCGCAGCGTGTATGTTCTCGGGCGGGGCGGCTGTCTTTGCGGGCGCACTGGTGCCCGTAGCCGCGGCGCTCTATTCCTCCACGCTGCTTGCGCCTGCGCTGCACGTGCGCGTCAAGGCGGCGTTCGATAAGATCAAGGCGAAGCGCGCGCGCTATACGGGCAAGAAACGCGCCGCACGCGGAGAAGAATAACGTTTATTGCAAATAACGACGGCGGGAACGTTCCCGCCGTCTTTGCGCTTTTTTGGGCGGATTTTCCGCACGGGTGTTTCTCCTTTGCGGAAAAAGGGTATACAGAGGGACAGAAAGAGTCATGAAAAAACTTGTGCGCGAATTTGAATTTACCGCGGAGCAGCTCTCCGCGGTCAGGGCGTGCGCCGCGGCGCTCGGCATTACCGAGACGACGGCGCGCCTTCTCTACGCGCGCGGCATGACGACGGAGGGCAAAATGCGCGCCTTCCTCAATCCCTCGCGCAGTCACTTCCTCTCTCCCTTCCTCATGAAGGGAATGCGGGAGGCGAAGGAACTGCTCACGCAGGCGCGCGACGAGGAGTGGCGCGTCGCGCTGTTCGGCGACTACGACGCGGACGGCATCGGCGCGCTTGCGGTGCTCTCCCGCGCCATGCGGATGTTCGGCATCGAACCCTATCTCTACGTTCCCGAGCGCGCGGAGGGGTACGGCATGAGCGTCGCCGCGCTCGATAAGATTTTCGACGAATTTCTGCCCGACCTCATCGTGACGGTGGACTGCGGCATCTCCAACGCGGACGAGGTGGAGTACGCGAAGGAGCAGGGCGCATACGTCATCGTGACCGATCACCACGAGCTGCCCGACCGCCTGCCCGACTGCATCACGATCAATCCCAAACTCAAAGACGAATATCCCTACGATAATTTGTGCGGCGCGGGCGTGGCGTTCAAACTCGCCTGCGCGCTCATCGGCGATAAGGCGTTTGAACTCGTCGATTTCGCCGCACTCTCCACGGTGGCGGACAGCGTGCCGCTCACGGACGAGAACCGCGACATCGTCGCGGAGGGGCTGAAACGCATTGAAAAGCGCCCCCGCCCCGCGTTCTCGGCGCTGCTCGGCAAGACGTCCGAGGTCACGGCGCAGACGCTCGCGTTCACCATCGCGCCCCGCATCAACGCCGCGGGCAGAATGGGGGACGCGCACGCCGCGCTCGCGCTCTTCACCACGGAGAACGAGGAGGCGATCTCCGCGCTCGCGGAAAAACTCAACCTCTACAACGGGGAACGCCAGCGCGCCTGCGACGAACTGTACGCGCAGGCGGTGGAACAGATCCGCGAAGAGGGGGCGTACGGCAACGTCGTCATGCTCGCTGCGGAAAATTGGAACGCGGGATTCGTGGGCATCGTCGCCGCCCGCATTGCGGAGGAGTTTTCCCGTCCCGCGCTGCTCTTCGTCCGCCGCGGCGATATGCTCCGCGGCAGCGCGCGCAGCGTGGAGAGCGTGAATATTTTCGAGGCGCTCAAAGCGTGTTCGGAATATATCGAGGAATTCGGCGGGCACGCGCAGGCGGCGGGCGTCAACGTGACGGCGGAAAATTTCCCCCGCCTCAAAGCCGCGCTCGACGAATATATCGGCGCACACCACGAACGCGAGGACTTCGCCTCCAAACTCTATGTGGCGGGCGAAGGGGAGGACCATGCCCGCATCGCGCACGAACTTGCGCTCTTGGAACCGTTCGGCATCGGCAACCGCCGCCCGCTGTTCACGCTCGATGTCTCCCGTCTCGAAGCCGCGCCCGTAAAACCGCTCTCGCCCCATCTCTCGATGAGCGCGGGCGGGCTGGACTTCATGTACTTCAACGGCGCGAAGGAACTCAAATTTTTGCGCAGCGACCTCAAAAAGACGGTCGTCTACGAATACAATCTCTCCCGTTTCCGCGGGAAAGAGTACCTGAAAGGGTTTGTGCGGGCGGTCCTGCCCGCAGGCGGGGGAGACGCCTCGCCCGAGGCGTTTGAAAACACGCTCCGCTCCCTCCGCGGCGAACCGGTCGCCGCGACCGCGACGACGGAGGAGACGGACGCATTCCTCGTGCTAGCGCGGTCGGAATGCGCGTACGGGCTTGCCGCCGTGTGTTACGACGCGCACACGCTCGCGTCCTTCCCGTCCCTTGCGGGCGTACCCGTCGAGGTGTTCCGCCTCGCTTCGGGGAACACGGAGAACGTCGTGCTGTACGCGCCCGACGAAGGGTGCGATCTCTCCGCCTTCCGCGACGTCGTCTTTCTCGACCGTCCGCCCGCGCTCGCCGTGCGTACGGGAAGGGCGAACGTCGTCGTCAACGGCGATCTCATCGGATACGGGGGGCTTTGCAGGCTCTCCGCCGCGCGGGAAGACCTGCTCGCCGTATTCGCCGCGCTGCGCACGGGCGCGGACCGCGTGACGGGTGCGACGTACGCCGAGGCGGCAAAGCGCTGCGACGGGCTGGGGTTCTCCGCGGAAGAGTTCATCTTCGCGCTCGCCGTGTTTGAGGAGCTGGGGCTTGTCTCCCTCGAAGAGGGGCGGCTGCGCGTATTCCGCGGCAAAAAGACGGAACTCACCAATTCTCAGACATATAACGCAGTCCTGCGCTTGCAGGAGTTGCAGTAACGATCGCTCCGCGCGGGGGCGCGGGAAATTGTGGAAGCAGGAGGAATGAGCATGGAATCCATTCTCATGAAAATTTACGAATACTATACGGGCGACGACCGCGATATGCTCCTGCGCGCCTATGACTTTGCCAAGGAAGCGCACCGCAATCAGCGGCGCGCCTCGGGCGAGCCGTACTTTATTCATCCGTGCGCCGTGGCGGAGATCCTCGTCGATCTCGGTCTGGACGCGGAGACGATCGCGGGCGCGCTGCTGCACGACGTCATTGAAGATACGTCCGCGACGGAAGAGGACGTGCGCCGCGAATTCGGCGAGGGCGTTCTCACCCTCGTCTCGGGCGTGACCAAGCTCGATAAGATCGTATTCAAATCGCAGGAAGAGGAGGAGGCGGAAAACTTCCGCAAGATCTTCCTCGCCATGGCGAAGGATATCCGCGTCATCATCATCAAACTTGCGGACAGACTGCACAATATGCGCTCGCTCAACTATCTCTCCAAAGAGCGGCAGCAGAAGATGGCGCGCGAAACGCTGGACATCTACGCGCCCATTGCGGGGCGGCTGGGTATTTCGCAGATCAAGTGCGAACTTGAAGATCTGTGCCTCAAATACCTCGATCCTGCGGCGTTCGAGTTCCTTGTGGAGAACATTCACCAGAAGTTGGAGGAGCGCAACCGCTTCGTCGATTACGTGGTGGAGGAGATCAACGGCATTCTCACCGAGAGCAACATTCACGGCGAGGTGTTCGGGCGCCCCAAGCACTTCTATTCCATCTACAAAAAGATGAAGGATAAGCACAAGACGCTCGAACAGATCTACGATCTGACCGCCGTGCGCGTCATCGTCGGCACGGTGGACGAGTGTTACGAGGTGTTCGGCAAGATCCACAAGAAGTGGAAACCCATTCCCGGGCGCATCAAAGACTATATCGCAACGCCCAAACCCAACTTCTATCAGTCTCTGCACACGACGGTCGTCACCAACTTCGGGCAGCCGTTCGAGATCCAGATCCGCACGGAAGAGATGCACCGCACGGCGGAATACGGTATCGCGGCGCATTGGAAGTACAAGGAACAGCGCGAGGAGGAAAGCTCGCTGGACGCGCGCATCGCGTGGATCCGCGAGGTCATGGAGCTGCAAGGCGGTCTGAAAGACTCCAAGGAGTTCATGGATACCGTCAAGGGCGAGCTGTACTCCACGGAACTGCTCGTCTTTACGCCGAAGAGCAAGGTCATCTCGCTCCCCGTCGGCGCGACGCCCGTCGATTTCGCGTACGCCATTCACTCGGAGGTGGGCAACCGCTGCACGGGCGCGAAGGTCAACGGCAAGATCGTGCCGCTGAATACCAAGCTCGAACTCGGCGACGTCGTCGAGATCATCACGTCGCCCAACAGCAAAGGTCCTTCGCGCGATTGGCTCAAATTCATCAAATCCTCTTCGGCGCGCGCCAAGATCAAGTCCTTCTACAAGAAGGAGATGAAGGAGGAGAATATCCGCCTCGGCAAGAGTATGCTCGAAGAGGCGGCAAAGCGCAAGGGAACGTCTCTCTCCGATCTGGTCACGCCCGAGAGTTTCAGGAAGGTCTCCGAAAAGCTCTCCTTCGACACGCCCGACGAAATGTATTCCGCGATCGGCTACGGCGCGATCTCCGTCAATCAGGTGCTGTTCAAACTGATGGACTACTTCCGCAAGGAAGCGCCCGCGCCCGTCATTCCCACGCCGTTCAAGGAGAAGAACGCAAAGGGCACGGTCACGATCAAGGGCATGACGGGGCTGCTCGTCTCCTTTGCGGGGTGCTGTTCGCCCGTCCCCGGGGACGACATCGTCGGATTCGTCACGCGCGGGCGGGGCGTCGTCGTCCACAGAAAGGACTGCCCCAACATGAAGAACGCCGACCCCGGGCGGTTACAGCCCGCGGAGTGGATCGCGCAGGAGGGCGCGGCGCGCTTTAAAGCGTCCATCGTCGTACTTGCGGAGGAGCAGGGCGCGGCTCTCTCGGCAATCTCCGCTTCCGTCTCCGAAATGAAGCTGGAAATTTCCTCCATCAACGGCAGGTACGATAAGAACAATTCCGCCATCGTGGAAGTGAGCGTCGCGCTCACCAACCGTCAGGACGTCGAGGTGCTCATCGGCAAGATCCGCCAGCACCCGAAGATTCTGGACGTGCATCGTACGGCGAACTGAGGGGTTCACGAAATTCTTTTCGAACTGACGAAAAGAATTTCCGTGAGAGAAAGAAAACCCCAATGTTCGCTAACGCTCTGCATTCGGTTTTTCTCGCCGCCGCTGTTTAAAATGTACCGCAGCAATCACGAAAATATTTTTGCAGAAAAGATTTTCGTGAAGAGGAGCGACAGGCGTAAAAAGTGCGGCGTTCGGCATAGCCGAATGCCCACAAAATGCGCCTTGTCGCGACGAGCGCAGGTATGCGCAAATTGAGTACCGCAGCGGAAGGCAACCTTCCTCGCGGACGTGATTGAGAGCTTTGCCCTCCCTGTGTAAGGGAGGGTGGCGCAGCGGAGCTGCGACGGAAGGGTTGTCGCGTTATAATTCGTTGCAAAAGGCGTCACTGCGTTATGCCTTTTATCTCGGCGGCACCGAGGTAGTGTGCCGCCTGCGGGCACGAAATTGCCCTTGATATGGCAATTTCTCAGTTCGCGACGCGCGCACGCCACACCGTGGCGGTGCGCATAATGCGCCGCTCACCCCAATTTGCCGCTCACGCGGCTTTTCCGAAAAAGTGAATGCGCCGTCCGCTATTATGTAAGCCCTGATGGGACGGCGCAGAGGAAAAACGGCGGTCAGGCACGCAGTGCCGCGCCCGATGGTTTTTTCTCCAATCACGGAATACTCATACCGCAGCACTCGCAAAAAAGATTTCGCAGAAAGATTTTTTGCGAAGAGGAGCGGCGAGCGTTTCAGGCGTACTGTTCGGTAAAACCGAACAGTCGCAAACGGCGCTCCGCCGCGACGAGCCTTTGGACGGAAAATTTTGTGAACTTTATGCAGGAGAATATATGAAGGTACATAAAATTTATCCCATCGGGTTTGCTGCGAACAGCTACCTTCTGACGGCGGACGGGATGTCCGCCGTCGCCATAGATCCCGCGCAGCCGCGCATCGCGGACGAGGCGAAAAAACGCGGGCTTACCGTCACGCACGTTCTTCTGACGCACGGGCATTTCGACCATACGGGCGGCTGCGCCGCATTGCAGGCGGCGGGCGCGAAAATCGGGTGTCTCGAACGCGAGCGCGCGCTTGTCGTGGGCAAAGATAACCTTGCGGAGGCGTTCGGCGGCTGGGCGGCGGGTACGTTCCCCGCCTTCCGCGTCGATTTCACTTTCCGCGACGGCGACGCGCTCGACCTTAACGGCATGCACATCCGCGTGATCGCAACGCCCGGGCATACGGCGGGCGGGGCGTGCTATGCGGTCGGCGACCGTCTTTTTACGGGCGATACGCTGTTCGCGGGCGACGTGGGGCGCACCGACCTGCCCACGGGCAGCGGGCGGGAACTCACGGCGAGCGTAAAAAAGCTCTACGCCTTGGAGGGCGATTACACCGTCTGCCCCGGGCATGGGGAGGACAGCACGCTCGCATACGAGCGGAAATTCAACGGGTATATACGGCAATGCTGACGAGCAATCTTTCTTTCCTTCCGCCCGAACTCATGGACGTGGTGCGCCTGTTCGACGGCGCGGAATCGCTTTCGATCGGACATACGGGCGAATATCGGGACGGCGTTTTCCGGAACCGTTTCGTCATTGACGGCGCGGAATATTCCTCGTGCGATGAAGCACGCGCGGAAGGCGAACTGCAATACAAGAGCCTTTGCAAGCGCTATGCAAAACTCGCGCTCTATCGCATTCTCTCCGCGCGGACGGGGCAGACGTTGCCGTGGGGCGCGCTCACGGGGATCCGCCCGACCCGCCTCGCGTACGCGGAACTCGACGCGGGCAGACCGTTCGAGCCGTTGTTTGAAAAAATGTGCGTCTCCGAAGAGAACATTTCGCTCGTCCGCCGCGTCATCGCGGGGCAGGCGGCGGTCTACGAACGGAAGGAGGGGAACTGCGACCTGTTCATTTCCCTGCCGTTTTGCCCGAGCAAATGCACTTACTGTTCGTTTATCACCGCGCCCATCGCGGCAACGCGCAAATATCTCCCCGACTATCTTGCCGCGCTCGAAGCGGAGCTTGCCGCAGCCGCGCCGCTCATCGGCAGCCTGCGCTCGGTCTACGTGGGCGGCGGAACGCCCTTCGCCTTGGAGGCGGAGGAGCTTGAACGCGTCCTCGCGGCGATCGCGCCCCTCAGAACGAACGGCTGCGAATACACGGTGGAGGCGGGCAGACCCGACGTGTTCTCCCGCGAGAAGCTGGACGTCTGCGCGAAGTACGGCGTTACGCGCATCTGCATCAACGCGCAGAGTTTTTCGGATAAGACGCTTTCCGCCATCGGCAGAAAGCACACCGCGGACGATCTGTACCGCGCGTTCGACATGGCAAAGGACTACCCGTTCGACGTCAACTGCGATCTGATCGCGGGACTGACGGGGGAGAGCGCGGAGGAGTTCCGCCAAAGCGTCGACGCGGCGATCGCGCTTGCGCCCGCCAACATCACCGTGCATACCCTCTGCCTGAAAAAGGGCGCGAAGCTCAAAGAGGAGACGGCGCGGCTGGAAGCGGGGCGGCTCTCCGAGATGATCGCCTATTCCCGCAGCGCGCTCTCGTCCGCGGGGTACGAGCCATACTATCTGTACCGCCAGAAGTACATGGCGGGCGCGCACGAGAACGTCGGCTGGACGAAGCCCGATAAGGCGTGCGTGTACAATATCGACGTCATGGAAGAGATCGCCGATAATCTCGCCGTCGGCGCGAACGCCGTCTCCAAAAAGGTGTTTTTGGGGGAGGGGCGCATCGAACGCCACGGCAGTCCCAAAGATATTCCCACCTATCTTGCGAAGGTCGGTCAGCTCATCGCCGAGCGCGGATCGTTGTTCCGTATCAACTGAAAAAACGCCCGCGCACCGATCACACGGTGCGCGGGCGTCTGATACATGATTACTTTTTTACGGGCGAGCCGCAGTACGGGCAGCGGGGATCGTCCGCCGTGTAAGCAAATTTCGCGCCGCAGTAGGGGCATTCCGCCGAGAACGAACGCTTTGCGGGGGCGCGGTTGTCGTTGAGCACGATCGCGTCGCCCTCCCGTTTATAGCCCGTGAGGTAGTGCTTGCGGAAGCACATATCGAGGCGGTTGCGCACGTCCTTTTCGGAGAGGGAGAGCTGCGCGGCGATCTCGTTCACGGTGCAGAGGTTTTCCTCGACCACCGCGCTCACGATGCGGCTGAGGCTCTTGGTGGGGGCGTATGCCATCGTCCACGCGCAGGGGCAGCCGTAAAATCCGCAGACCATGAACGCGATCCCGATCGCCCAGATCGCGGGCTGATGGAGCGCAAGTCCCACGCCGAGCATCGCGCCGCCCAAGGGCAGCATGACCGTGAGGATCACCGAGAGAATGAGGTTTTTTCTGAGCGCTTTCCTGACTGCCTGCATATGCGTTCTCCGAAAATGATTTTCTTATAGCTTTTCTTATAGTATAAACCGTGCGGCGGCGTTTGTCAAGCGTGCAGAAATTTTAATCTTGACATCCTTTTTGCGGCGTGCTATACTGTACGCAGGCAAGCGCGCCAAAGGGCGCGTAAGGAGGAAGTTATGTTCCTGAAAGTCATCGAATGGGCGGAAACCTCGCCGGACGCCGTCGTCTGGAAGTATCCCATCGGGAAGAACACCATCGAGCGCGGCTCTTCGCTCACCGTGCGCGAGGGGCAGGCGGCGGTCTTTTGCGACAAGGGGCACATGGCGGACGTATTCGGTCCCGGAATGTATAAGCTGGATACCGATACGCTGCCCGTTCTCACGCGGCTTCTCTCGTGGAAGTACGCCTTTGAAAAACCCTTTAAATCGGAAATTTACTTTATCAGCACGCGGCAGTTCACGGGGCTGAAATGGGGGACGGCGACGCCCGTCATTGTGCGCGACGCCGACTACGGCGCGGTGCGCCTGCGCGCGTACGGGACCTATTCCTTCCGCGTGACCGATCCCTACGTCTTTATGAAGGAGCTTTCGGGCGCGCGCTCCTCCTTCGTCACGCAGGATATTACCGATCATCTGCGCAGCCTCATCGTGACGATGCTCTCCGACGCGCTCGGCGAGAGCGGCGTACCTGCGCTCGATCTCTCTGCCAACCTCGTGGAGGTGGGCGACTCCGTCAAAAATTCGCTCGATAAGCGGCTCGCCTCGATCGGCGTACAGCTCGGCGATTTCCGCTTCGAGAGCGTTTCGCTCCCGCCCGAACTCGAAAAGGCGCTCGACGAAAACGCGCGGCTCAACATGATGCGCGGCAATATCGACGTGTACACACAGATGGCGCAGGCGGACGCCATGAAAGAGGCGGCGAAAAACGCGGGCGGCGGCGTCGGCTCGATGATGGGCGCGGGGCTTGGCATGGGCATGGGAATGCACATGGCGAATGCCTTCGGCACGCAGCCGAAAAAGGAGGCGCGCGGCGGGGGCGCGTTCTGCCCCGCGTGCGGGGCGGCGGTCTCGCCCAACGCGAAGTTCTGCCCCGAATGCGGAAAATCGCTCCTGCGGGCTTGTCCCGCGTGCGGCGCGGCGCTCTCCGCGAACGCAAAATTCTGCCCCGAATGCGGACAGAAACTGTAACGGGAGGCTGTTATGCGTTGGGAAATCATCGTCATTATCGTACTTGCGGTTTTGCTTGCGATCTCGTGCGTGATGCTCGTCATGCTCGCGAAAAAGCGCAGTGAGGAGAAACGCCGCGCGGAACGCGACGCGGAATTTGCCGAGGACGTCCGCGTAAAGGGCGGCGTGCGCTATTCCGAGGACGACGCGATCGAAAAGGACGGCGCGGCGAATATCACCTTCCAGAAGGGCGATTTCATGCTCCCGCGCGGGGAGACGTTTACCGCCGAACGCGGCAAAAAGCCCATGCCGGGAACGTACACCGTGCTCGCGGCGAGCGAGAACACGCCCTCGTTCAAGCTCCGCGTGGGCGGGCTGGTGCGCACCTATACGCACGGCGATACGCTCGTGCTCGCCGAGGGCGAGGAGATCTGCGCCGTTTCGTGCGCGGTGATACTGAGATGAGAGAGAGGGTTCACGAATTTTCTCGTCCAAAGGGACGACAAAATTCCGTGATCTGAGAGGACGGCTGCGGGTACGGCATATGCCTAACCGCGCCTTCCTCTCTGCGCCGTCCCATCAGGGCTTACATAATAGCGGACGGCGCATTCACTCCTTCCTGAAAGTTGCTTGCGCAACAATTAGGGGCATACTGCGGAAGGAAACCTTCCTTGTATCTGTAATTTATAGCAAAACGCCTTTTGCAACGTATTTACAGTAAGGAAACCTTCCTTGTATCTGTGATTTTATAGCGCGTTGGTATGCGGGGAAGGGCAGATGAACGAAATTTCATATGCGCGGCGGGGCGGATTGCCCCGCCGCGACGATTTTTTGCGCGCAGCCGCATATGCGCGGTAAGGCGCGCGTTTTTTCCGCGGCAGGATTTTCAAATTTCGGCGCGCGATTTTTTAAAAGCGCGGAAAAATCTTTGACAAGCGCGCGGAAAAATGGTACAATCTATTTCGGCGTACGCGAGGAGGATCGCTCTCCACGTTCCCCTTGGCGTTACGCGGCGAAAATCCATAGGAGGTAAAACGCAAATGGAAAAGAAGGAAATCATCGCGAAGTTCGCTTCCCACGAGGGTGATACCGGTTCTCCCGAGGTTCAGATCGCGCTTTTGACCGAGCGCATCAACCACCTCAACGAGCACCTGAAAGAGCACAAGCACGACAATCACTCCCGCCGCGGACTGTTGAAGATGGTCGGCCGCCGCAGAGGGCTTCTCGACTATCTCAAAGCGAAGGACATCGAGCGTTACAGAGCGGTTATTGCCGCGCTCGAACTGAGAAAGTGAGCTTGTAGGGGGAGCGGTTTTTTGCCGCTCCCTTTTTTCGGTTTTTCCGCGCGTTTTTCGGGAGAAATTGCGGAAAAAACCTACGCTTTGCCGCTGTCGGGGCGGCAGGCAAAGAACGAAAGGCGATAAGAGATAAGGAGATAAAAACATGAACTATCAGGAATTCAGAACGCAGGTCGGCTCGCGCGAGATCGTCGTCGAGACGGGCAAGTACACGGAGCAGGCGAACGGTTCGTGCGTCGTGCGCTGCGGCGAGACCGCCGTCATGGTGACGGTGTGTATGTCCAAGACCCCGCGCGACGGCATCGACTTCTTCCCCTTGCAGGTGGACTATGAAGAGAAGATGTACGCGGTCGGCAAGATCCCCGGCAGCTTCAAGCGCAGAGAGGGCAGGGCAAGCGATAAGGCGATCTTAACGGCGCGCCTCATCGACAGACCGCTCCGTCCGCTCTTCCCGAAGGGACTTTTCAACGACGTCGTGGTCGTCGCAACGGCTCTCTCGGTGGAGCCTGACGTCTCCCCCGAGCCGCTCGCCATGATCGGTTCGTCCGTCGCGCTCGCCATTTCCGATATCCCTTGGGCAGGTCCTACGGGTTCGGTCGTGGTCGGGCTGGTGGACGGCGAGTACGTCATCAACCCCGATGCCGCGCAGCGCGAAAAGAGCACCATTCACCTCAACCTCGCAGGCACGCGCGACGCGATCCTCATGATCGAGGCGGGCGCGGACGAGGTCACCAACGACGAAATGGTCGGCGCGATCATGTTCGGGCATCAGGAGATCAAGAAGATCTGCGCGTTCATCGAGGACGTCATCGTTCCCGCGGCGGGCAAACCCAAACAGCAGATCGAGCTGTATCATATCCCCGAGGAGCTTGACGCCGCGGTGCGCGCGTACGGCTCGGAAAAACTCGATTGGGCGCTCGATACCTTCGACCGCGCGGAGCGCGAAGCGCGTCAGGACGAAGTGGAGAAGGATATTCTCGCGCACTTTGCGGAGATCTATCCCGATCAGACGCGCGAACTCAAAGATTCCGTCTATTACCTCACCAAAGAGAAGGTCCGCGCGAAGATCTTCGATAAGGGCATCCGCCCCGACGGCAGAGGTCTGAAAGACATCCGTCCCATCTGGTGCGAACGCCACGTTCTGCCCCGCGCGCACGGTTCTGCCGTGTTCACCCGCGGTCAGACGCAGACGCTCGCGACCTGCACGCTGGACATGCTGAGCGCGGCGCAGAAGCTCGAAGGGCTGGACGAAGAGACCTCCAAGCGCTATATGCACCAATACAACTTCCCCGGGTACTGCACGGGCGAAGCGAAGGCGATCCGCGGTGCGGGCCGCCGCGAGATCGGGCACGGCGCGCTTGCGGAGCGTGCGCTCGTTCCCGTCATTCCCTCCGAAGAGGAGTTCCCTTACGCGATCCGCGTCGTCAACGATATTCTCTCCTCCAACGGCTCTTCCTCCATGGCTTCCGTCTGCGGTTCGACGATGGCGCTCATGGACGCGGGCGTGCCGATCAAGGCTCCCGTCGCAGGCGTTGCAATGGGTCTTATCAAGAATCAGGAGACGGGCGAATTCCGCGTCATGACGGATATTCAGGGTCTTGAAGACTTCCTCGGCGATATGGACTTCAAAGTCGCAGGTACGCAGAAGGGCATCACCGCCATTCAGATGGATATTAAGATCAAGGGCATTTCCGAAGAGATCATGCACGCCGCAATCGAGCAGGCGAACGAGGGCAGACAGTTCATTCTCGGCAAAATGCTGGAATGCGTTCCCGAAGTTTCGCCCGAGCTTTCCAAGTATGCGCCCCGCATCATCTCCTTCCAGATCGATCCCGAGAAGATCGGCGACGTTGTGGGCAAGCAGGGGAAGGTCATCAACTCCATCATTGCCGAAACGGGCACCAAGATCGACATCGAGGAGGACGGCACGGTCTGCATCGCTTCCTACGGCGATCCCGAAGCGGCGCAGCGCGCAAAGGCGATCGTCGAGAGCATCGTGCGCGATCCCGAAGTGGGCGATATGTTCATCGGGCGTGTCGTGCGTATTCTCTCCACGATGGGCGCGTTCGTTGAGTTCGCTCCCGGCAAGGACGGTATGATCCACATCTCCAAACTTTCCGACCGCCGCGTCGAGAAGGTGGAGGACGTGCTGAACGTCGGCGACGTCGTCAAAGTCAAGATCATCAAGATCGGCGAGAAGGGCATCGACTTCAAGCTGCTCGAAAAACTCGCGTAAAACAGACTTTCATCAAAAAATCCCGCGCAACTTGCGCGGGATTTTAATTGATGCAAAGAATTTCGTTTGCGTCCAGATCGAGGATTTTACAGAGATTTGCGAATGTATCAAGCGCGGGCATTTTGTGCCCGTGCACATAGCGGGAAACCTGCGTGTGGGAAACGCCCAGCCGCCGCGCGATTTCGCTTTGCGTCAAACCGCTCCGCCGGATCGCTTCAATGAGTTTTTCCTGTATCTGGTCGAGTGTAATCATCGTTTGCTCCGATTTTTTTCATTATAGTACCCAATGGGCACATATCGCTTGACTTGTGCCCAACGGGCACAATATAATTATTCATGGAGGTAAAGACATGGAAGAAAAAAATCGGTGTTATCGGTGCAAGCACATGGACAGGTATTACGTGAAAGAGACGACCTGCTACCGCAAAACACGGTTCGGGCGGTGCAGAAAGCGCGATGAGAACGTGGGCATTCACGACGGGTGCGGGGAGTACTGTCCGGCGGATCACCGCAGGAAAAGCACGCGCCTGCTGCGGTTTTATCTGAGCGATCTTCTGACGGAGATCTCCGAGGTGCGCAAGGTGATCGAGGCGGAACGGGAAGGGGAGACCGATGAGGACCTGTAAGACCTGCGGCGCGTGCAAGCCGCTCTATATCTGCATTCATTGGGGCTTCTGCCGCAAAAAACAGCTCTACTGCACGGAATCGGAAACGCTCACGGAAGGCGGCGCGACGTGCGCGGCGTGGCGGAAATCTGAGCGCGGGTACGATCTTTCCGAGGCGCGGTTCGACGAAATCGAGCGCGATCTCAATGATCTGTACGAGCACCTCAAAGACCTGTAACCCGCGCTTTTAAAAACGGTTTCGGGCGGCGCGGCGTTGTACGCGCCCCCGAATTATAAGCGCATTTTATGGTTTGCCGCGGCGGATTTTGTCCGCCACGGTTGTTTTATCGTTTTCAAAATTCATCATTTTTCGACAAAAAGTGCGCTATTTTGTAAAAGTTTTGTGAAATCAGGCTGGAAAATTTATGCACGCGGTTCCCCGATTTGACATTTTTTCAAAAAAATAGTATAATTTAAACCGAAAGATTCAAGGCCGCGCACCGCGGTGCGAAAGGAGGCAAAATGGCATTCAGCGAAAGAGACGATTATTTTCTGACGAAAGACGAATGGGTCAAAATCGGCGGGCTGACCCGTCAGTGTGTGGACGCGTGCCGCATCGATCCCAAGTATTACGAGCAGTACGACGTGAAGAAGGGGCTGCGCGATCTGGACGGCAAGGGCGTCCTCGCGGGGCTTACGGAGATTTCCGAGATCAAGTCGATGGAAGTGGTGGACGGCAAGCGCGTTCCCGTGGACGGCGAGCTGTATTACCGCGGGTACGACGTCAACGAACTCATCCGCGGCTTTTTGAAGGATAAGCGGTTCGGCTTCGAGGAGACGACCTATCTCCTGCTCACGGGCAAGCTCCCCAACGCGCGCGAGCTGCGCTCCTTCCGCAAGCTCCTCGGCGAATTTTACACCCTGCCCAAGAACTTCGTGCGCGACGTCATTATGAAGTCGCCCTCGCTCGACATGATGAACTCCCTCATGCGGTGCGTGCTGGCGCTCTTCCCGTACGACCCGCACCCCAACGACACCTCGCCCGAAAACGTCATGCGGCAGTGCTTGCAGCTCATTGCGGAATTTCCCATTTTCGCGGTGTACAGCTATGCGGCGGCGAACTTCTATAAAAACAACGATTCGCTCGTCATTCACCGCCCGCGCACCGACCTCTCCATGGCGGAAAATATCCTGTATATGCTGCGGCAGGACTGCAAATATACCCAGCTCGAAGCAAGCGTTCTGGATATGGCGCTCGTGCTCCACGCCGAGCACGGCGGCGGCAATAACTCGTCGTTCACCACGCACGTCGTCACTTCTTCGGGAACGGATACATATTCGGCGATCACCGCGGCGCTCGGCTCGCTCAAAGGTCCGCGCCACGGCGGCGCGAATATCCGCGTCATGCAGATGTTCGACGATATGAAAAAGCGCATCGATACCCGCGACGAAAAGCAGGTGGCGGGATACCTCGAAGCGCTCGTGGACGGCAAGGCGTTCGACGGCGCGGGGCTGATCTACGGGCTTGGTCACGCCGTGTATTCCATCTCTGATCCGCGCGCGAAGATCTTCAAAGAGTTCGTCGCCAAGCTCGCCGACGAAAAGGGCATGGGCGAGGAGTACGCGCTCTACACCAAGGTGGAGGAGCTTGCGCCCGAGATCATCGCCAAAAAGCGCAAAATCTACAAGGGCGTTTCGGCGAACGTCGATTTTTACAGCGGCTTTGCCTATACCATGCTGAATATCCCCGTCGAGCTGTTCACGCCCATCTTCGCCATTGCGCGCATTTCCGGTTGGAGCGCGCATCGCATGGAAGAGCTTGTCAACGCGGGCAAGATCATCCGCCCCGCATACGAGAGCGTTTCCGAACGCCGCGCATATGTGCCGATGAAGGAACGCAAGTGATGCGTGTCCGCGCCGTAACATATGCGATCTGAACGATATCTGCCGCCGCGCCGTGCGTTTGCACGGCGCGGCGGCGCTGCATTTTAAGAAGTGTGCAGGTTATCCTCAAAGCCGAGGCTGATCAGAATGGCGCGGTTTACGCGGCGCATCGTCGCGGGCGGAAGCTCGCCGATGCGGCTCATCAGCCGCTTTTTATCGATGGTGCGGATCTGTTCGAGTAAGATCACGCTGTCTTTGGCAAGTCCGAACGCGGAAGGCAGCTCAATGTGCGTCGGCAGCCGCGCCTTGTTGATTTTGCTCGTCACTGCCGCGGCGATCACGGTGGGGGAATATTTGTTGCCCGTATCGTTCTGCACCACCAGAACGGGGCGCACGCCGCCCTGTTCGCTCCCCACCACGGGGGAGAGGTCGGCATAATAGAGTTCTCCGCGTTTTACGATCATAATTTTCCCTCTTTGGTGAGCCGGTTCCTTACCATTGTATGTATCGGCTGCCGATTCCTGTTCCGCACCGCGCTCACCGCTCTGATTGTTGACGGGTTTCCGCGCTTTTATACTGTAAGGGAGCAATACGAACCCGATCAAAAGCGGAAACTGTGCGTTCATACTTTGTTGAAACCCTTGCCCGTGCCACACGGCACGAACTGCGGGCTTTTCTCGGCGGCGCCAAGGGAAAGCGCCGCCTCGGGCACGGTTTTTGCGCTGAAAAAGCAAAAACCTTAGTTCGGGACGCGCGCACGGCACACCGTGCCGATGCGCATAAAGCGTCCCTCACCTTGTCTGACCGCTCATCTTGCCGCTTTTGATTGCTTCGCACCTTTGGCGTTCACCTTATTTCCTTCTCAAAATTCTTTTTGAAAGAATTTTGAGAAAAAGGAGCGGCAAACGCATAAGGCGCGGTGTTCGGCTTTGCCGAATCACCCGCAAAATACGTTTTGCCGCGACGCGATGACGCAGCTATACAAGCGTATTGCAAGGAAGATGAGCAAAAAGCTGCCGAAAAGATTCCGCCAAAGGCGTGGTCCGTATTTTTCCCTTACAGTATACGCCGTCCGCGTTTGACAGGCGCGCCCTATCGGCGTATAATATCGTGTATGGAAGATATGGAGAAAAATCACAGAAAAAACGGGGCGGCGGGGCAGCGCGTGAGCGCCGTCGGCATCGTCTGCAACCTCATTCTTGCGGCGGCAAAGATCGCGGCGGGCGCAATCGCGGGGCTTGTGTCCGTCGTGGCGGACGGCATCAACAATTTAAGCGACTGCGGTTCGAGCGCGGTCTCCCTCGTCTCCTTCCGCGTGGCGGAAAAACCCGCCGACCGCGAACACCCGTACGGGCACAGACGGATTGAATACGTCGCGTCCATGATCATCGCCTTTTTAGTGCTCGCGCTCGCCGTGGAACTGCTGCGCGAATCGGTCGAAACCATCGCATCGGGCGCGGTCAGCGAGAGCGTCTGGTGGCTGTACGTCGTTCTGGGCGGCTCCGTGCTCGTCAAGGCGGGAATGTTCCTCTTTTACCGCGTCGGCGCGCGGCGGCTGGATTCGGATACGTTGCGGGCGGCGGCAACGGACAGCGCGTGCGACTGCGTCGCCTCGCTCGCCGTCGTGCTCGGCATGGTGCTTTCGACGTACACGCCGTGGAAGGCGGACGGCTACGTCGGCATTGCGGTTGCGCTGTTCATTCTGTGGCAGGGCGCGTGCGTGCTGAAAGAGGCGGGTTCCAAACTGTTGGGTCAGGCGCCCGACGAAACGCTCGTCAGGCGCGTGCGCGAAATTCTGCTCGCGGGGGATGGCATTCTCGGCGTACACGATCTGAAAATTTACGGCTACGGGAAGGGGGTCACGTTCGCGACGGCGCACGCCGAAATGGACGCCCGCCTGCCCGCGCTCGCCTCGCACGAGACGCTCGACGGGCTGGAACGCAAGGTGCTCGCCGAAACGGGCGTCTCTCTGACGCTGCACCTCGACCCCGTCATGTTGGACGACGAGGAGGCGAAGGAGCTGGAATCGCGCGTGCGCGCCGCGGTGGAGGGGCTGGCGGAGGGCGTGAACCTGCACGATTTCCGCCTTGTGCGCGGCGCGAAAAACAAAGTCGTGTTCGAGCTGGGCATTCCCTTCGACTGCCCCGTCAAAGATTCGGAGCTGAAAAACGACGCCGAGCGCGCCGTCCGCATTTTCGGCGACTACGAGCCGTCCGTCACGGTGGAACGGGAGTAACGCGGATTTTGCGGAAAATTCTTTCTTTTGAGCTGCGCGCCGCCGCGAAAATTTCGCGGCGGCGCGCTTTTTTCTGTCCAATCGTTCAAAAATATACGAAAACAGGGGGAAATATCGTCAAGACGATTGTTTTTTGCGGGGAAATCTGTTATAATACCAAATGGATTATTGTCTTTTCGGGGAGATAAATATATGCTGAAAATCATCGTAGACGCAATGGGCGGCGACAACGCCCCCGCCGAGATCGTAAAAGGCGCGCTCGACGCCGTGAAAGAACGTCCCGATTTCAAGGTCGTTCTGACGGGCGACGAGGCTCTCGTCAATCACGAATTGGAAAAATACACATACGACGCTTCCCGCGTGGAGGTCGTCGCCTGCACGCAGGTCATCACCAACGACGACGTGCCGACCCAAGCCGTGCGCGCCAAGCGCGACAGTTCGCTCGTCGTCGGGCTGAATATGCTTAAAAACGACCCCGAGGCGGGTGGATTCGTCTCGGCAGGTTCCACGGGCGCGGTGCTCACGGGCGGCATCATGTTCGTCGGGCGGCTCAAAGGGGTCATGCGCCCCGCGCTCTGCCCCGGCATTCCCAACGTGCGCGGCGAGATCACCCTTCTGTGTGACTGCGGCGCGAACGCCGAGTGCAAGCCCGCCTATCTGGCGCAGTTCGGCGTCATGGCGTCCGCGTACGCCAAAGCCGCGTACGGCGTGAAAGAGCCGCGCGTCGGGCTTCTGACCAACGGCACGGAGGAGCATAAGGGCGACCCGCTCCATCAGGAGGCGCACCAGCTCCTCAAAGAGACGAAGGGGATTCACTTCGCGGGCAACGTGGAGGGGCGCGACATTATGTACGGCGACGTGGACGTCGTCGTTTCGGACGGTTTCTCGGGCAACGTTGCGCTCAAAGCCATCGAGGGCTGCGGCAAGACGGTCGCCTCCATGCTCAAAAAGGAATTCACGCGCTCGCTCGGCAGCAAGATCAGCTATCTGTTCGCGCGCAAACCCGTCAAGGGATTGGCGCGCGCGCTCGATTATTCCCGCTTCGGCGGCTCGGTATTTCTCGGGCTGAAAAAGGTCGTCATCAAATCGCACGGATCTTCCAAGGCGTTTTCCGTCAAACAGTCCGTCTTTCAGGCGATCGACGCATACCGCGGCGGGCTGATCCCCACGCTGGAACAGATGTTCTCCGCGGAAAGCGAGGCGGAATAATGAGCGCCGCATGGCGGGAAGAGGAGCTTGCGGCGGCGGAACGGGCGCTCGGGTATGCGTTTTCCGATCGTGAACTGCTGAAAACGTGCCTGACGCACGCGTCGCTCGTAAACAGCGGAGAGGTGAGCAACGAGCGGCTGGAATTTCTCGGCGACGCCGTTGTGGAACTGCTCGTCACCGAAAAGCTGTACCGCGACGTGGACGCGCGCGAGGGAACGCTGACGGAGCTGAGAAAGCGGTACGTCTCCAAGGGCGCGCTCGAACGCGCGGAGGGGCGCGTCGGGCTGATGCGCTTTCTGCACTATGCGGGCGGCGCGGACGCGCTGCGCGGCAAGACGGCTTCCAACCTCTTCGAGGCGGCGGTCGGCGCGATCTATCTGGACGGCGGCATGAGCGCGGCAAAGGCGTTTCTTGCCCGCACGTTGGAGGAGACCGAGCCGGAGAACTTCAAATCCGCCTTGCAGGAGCTTGTACAGAAATACGAACACGCGACGCCCGTCTACGAGACGGAAGCTGCGGAAAACGGATATAAAAGCACGGTGCGCGCGCTCGGCAGAGAGGCGCAGGGCGCGGGCGCAAACAAAAAGGCGGCAGAAGTTGCCGCGGCAAAAATTTTGTACGGGATACTATCGCAACCATGAATTTCAAGGAAATGCAACTTGTGGGGTTCAAGTCCTTCGCGGACAAGACCTCCATTAAATTCGACGACGGCGTTACCGTCATCGTCGGACCCAACGGCTGCGGCAAGAGCAACGTTGCCGACGCGGTGCGTTGGGTGCTCGGCGAGCAGTCCGCCAAGACCCTGCGCGGCTCTTCCATGCAGGACGTCATTTTCGGCGGCACGGAGGCGCGCCGTCCGCTCTCGTACTGCGAAGTCACGCTGGTATTCGACAACGCGAACAGAATGTTCGACATCGAGTACGACGAAGTCGCCATGACCCGCCGCCTGTACCGTTCGGGCGAGAGCGAGTATCTGCTCAATATGCAGCCCTGCCGCCTCAAAGACATCGTCGCGCTTCTGCACGGCGTCGGCATCGGTAAGGAGGGCTACTCCATCATCGGGCAGGGCAAGGTCGAGCAGATCATGAACGCCAAGCCCGAGGACCGCCGCGCCATCTTTGAAGAGGCGACGGGCGTCATGAAGTTCAAGGCGCAGAAGGGCGAGATCGAGCGCAAGCTCGAAAACGCGAAGGACAACCTCACCGTGTTCGTCCAGCGTATGGACGAGGCGGAAAACCAGCTCCGCCCCCTCGAAAAGCAGGCGGAGACGGCGAAAAAGTTCCGCGCCTATTCCGAAGAACTCAAACACGAAGAGGTCAACTCCTACCTCGTGCGGTTCGATAATTTCGCGTACGAGACGGGCAAGCAGCGTGAGAAGATCGACGACGCGACCCGCAGGCTCACCGCCGTCGAAGAGCGGCTCTCCGCCATCGATACGGAAGAGGAAGAGGGCAGGGCGGCGATCGCCAAGGCGGACGACAATCTGCGCTCGCTCAACGAAAAACTGCGTCTGTTCGAGGTCGGCATGGAGCACAAGACGGGCGAAGCGAAGGTCATCGGCGAGCGGATCGCCTCCTTCCGCCGTCAGCTCCAAACGGCTGCGGACGACGTGGAATATTCCCTCCGCCGCACGCAGGAGATCGACGCGCTCACCGCGTCGGGCGCGGCGCGCGCGGAGAAGAACGAAAAGCGCGCCAAGCAGATCGGCGCGGAGTGCGCGGAGCTGGAAAAGAAGCTGCGCGAGGCGGACGCGCGCGTCGTGGCGTTCGACCGCATTTCGGACGAGAAGCGCGCCAGCGAACTCAGCTCGGTCGAGAGCCTTGCGGACGTGCGCGCGAACGTGGGGAGTCTCTCCGCCAGACACGACGCGGTGAGCGAACGTATCGGCGAAGTGAAAGAGGCGATCGGCAAGGCGGACGCGCGCAGAACGGAGTACGAGCGACAGCTCGCCGATTGCAGAAAGGATAAAGCCGCCTGCGCCGCCTTCCTCGACGGCAAACCCGCGCGCGAAGCGGCGCTCACGGGGGATATTGCCGACCTGCGCCGTTCCCGTCAGAAACTGACGGAGGACATCGTGGACTGCAACACGTCCATTGCCAATCTCAACAACAACCTCGAAATGTACGTCAACCTGAAAAACAGGTTCGACGGCTACCGCGATTCGGTGCGCCGCTTGCAGCTCACCGCGCAGAAAGACCCCGAAATCGGCAAGCGCATCCGCGGCGCGATCGCGGACATCGTGCGCACGGAAAAACAGTACGAAGTCGCCATTGAAACGGCGATCGGCGGCGCGATGCAGAACCTCGTCACGGCAACGCAGGACGACGCGCGCTATCTCATCGAATATCTCAAACGCACGGGCGGCGGCATCGTCACCTTCCTGCCCGTGGACGCGATGCGCCCCCGCGGAAACGGGCGCGACGTACAGGCGGCGCTCCGCGAGGAGGGCGCGCTCGGGCTTGCGGACGAGCTTGTATCCTACGACCCGTACTATTCCAATATCGTAAAATATCTCCTCGACAATACGCTCATCTGCGATACCATCGGCAACGCCACGCGCATTGCCAAAAAATACCCGCGCGCGTTCAAACTTGTGACTTTGGACGGCGATACGATCGCGTCGAGCGGCGCGATGACGGGCGGTTCCCGCCGCCGCGAGAGCGGAAACCTGCTTGCGGGCGAGCGGCACATCAAGGAATGCGAAGAGGGTATCGCCCGCAAAAAGGCGACGCTCGAAAAGCTCAAAGCCGCGCTTGCGGACTGCGAACAGGAGCTGGAAGCCGCCGAGGGCGCGTACGAAAAGTTCCGCATCAAGGTGCAGGAGGAGACTGCGGCGTTCGCTGCGCTCTCGCAGCGGGAGGCGACGCTCGAAGGGCTTGCGCAGGACGCGGCAAACGACAGAGCGGAGTACGACGCGCTGTTGGAACGGCTTACCCGCACGGCGGACGATCTGAGCCGCGAGGTGCTCTCGTCGGAAGAGAACGAAGAGCTTTTGAACAAGATCCGTTCGGAGGCTGCGGCGGAGTCGTCCGCGCGGCAGGCGGAGGGCGAAAAGCTGCGTGCCGAGCGCGACGGGCTTTCCAGACGTCTGAGCGAACTGCGCGTGGAGGAGGCGGCGATCGCTTCCGCGCGGCAGGCGGACGACGAGAGCGCGGTGCGTATGCGCGAAGAGCGCGCGACGCTCCTGAAAAAGGTGGAAGATACCCGCGCCGCCATGGCGGAAACGCAGGCGCGCATCGAACAGCTCAAACGCGACGAAGAGAAGGTCGCGCTCACCGAGGACGAGCAAAAGACGGTCGCCGCCCTGCGCGCGCGCCTTACGGAGGTGGAAACGGAAAAGCGCGCCGTCTCCGAAAAACAGGCGGGGCTTTCCGAAGAGAAACGCGGGCTTTTAACGCAGCAGATGACGCTCGGCGAGATCAAGCATACCTGCGAGTTGGAGATCTCCCGCGCGGAAGTCAGCCTCGAAAACATGAAACAGCGCATCGACGAGGCGTACGGTCTTACATACGAGAGCGCGCAGGAGCTGCGCGACGAGAATTACGACATTTCGCAGGCATCCACGCGCATCAACAGCCTCAAACACCGCATTGCGTCCTTGGGCGCGATCAACCAGAACGCGGAAGAGGACTACGACAATCTGCTTGCGCGCTATACCGAAATGCAGACGCAGCGCGAGGACCTCGACAAGGGCATTGAAGATCTCATGTCCGTGCTCGATCAGCTCAAAGCGGAAATGCAGAAGAAGTTCGACGACGGGTTCAACGAGATCAACGAGAACTTTACCAAGATTTTCCGCGAATTGTTCGGCGGCGGCAAGGCGGAAATGCAGCTCGACTATACCGACTGCGACGATCCGCTGAACGCGGGCATTGAAATCGTCGCCTGCCCGCCCGGGAAAAAGCTGACGAAAATTTCCCTGCTCTCGGGCGGCGAGCGCGCGTTCACGGCGATCGCGATCCTGTTCGCGATCCTCAAATCCCGTCCTATGCCGTTTTGTATTCTCGACGAGATCGAGGCTGCGCTCGACGAGGCGAACGTCGACCGTTTTGCGAAATATCTGAAAAAGTTCTCCAAGGATACGCAGTTCATCGTCATCACGCACAGAAAGCCGACCATGAATCAGGCGGACGTTCTGTTCGGCGTGACGATGGAGGAAAAGGGCGTAAGTAAGATCGTCTCCGTCAAGCTCTCCGAAGTGGAGGCGAGACTCGGCGGAGATACGGTAATGGCGTGAAAATAATTCACACTACATTCACGAATTTTCTCGTCCAAAGGGACGACAAAATTCCGTGATTTGAGCAGGAAGCTGCTGACACGGCACTTTGTGCCTGACAGCACCTCCCGCTCTGCGGGCGAACCTTAGGGGCTTACAATTATAGTTCGCCCGCATTCACACCTACTTGAAAGCCGCGTGAGCGGCAAATTGGGGCATACTGCGGAAGGAAACCTTCCTTGTATCTGTAATTTATAGCTTTTTTAGAAGTTTTTGTATGTGCTACAAATTACTTGCGCAAGCAGGGTTTCCCTGCGCCCGCGCCCCACATTTGCGCATACCTGCGCTTACGGGGAAAGCGTGAGCCGCCGCGTGCTATACTGTTGCGAAAATAGCGGCGGCGAGAGAAAACACATTGTCAGGCATTTATGCCGTGCAATGGGTTGTCTCTCAATATCACGACTTTTTCTTTCATCAGTTTGAAAGAAAAAGTGTGAATTTAGAGGTATTTATGGGTCTTTTCGGAAAAATCAGAGACGCTTTAAAAAAGACAAAAGACAGCGTCGCGCTGAAAATGCGCCAGCTCTTTTTAAAGGATAAGATCGGCGAGGCGTTTTACGACGAGTTGGAGGAGATCCTCATCTCCGCCGACGTCTCCGTCCGTACGGCGGAGGACGTCGTGGAACAGGTGCGCGAAGAGGCGATCGGGAACAAGGTCAAAGACGAGCAGTTCGTCACCGACCTTTTGAAGGATATTCTCGAAGATACGCTCAACGAAGCGCCCGTGCCCGAACTCAAATATCCCTGCGTCATCATGTTCGTCGGGGTCAACGGCGTGGGCAAGACGACGACCATCGGCAAGGTCGCGAATTGGTTCGTCAAACAGAAAAAGAGCGTTACCATCGCGGCGGCGGATACCTTCCGCGCGGCGGCGATCGATCAGCTCGAAATCTGGGCGAACCGCGCAAAGGTGCGCATTGTCAAGCATGAGGACGGGAGCGATCCCTCCGCCGTCATCTTCGACGCCGTCTCTTCCGCCAAGGCGCGCGGCACGGACGTGGTGCTCGTGGATACCGCGGGGCGGCTGCACGTCAAGGAAAATCTCATGAAGGAATTGCAGAAGATGGACCGCGTCGTCACGCGCGAGTACCCCGAGGCGCAGTTCCTCAAATACCTCGTGCTCGACGCCACGACGGGGCAGAACGCCGTTTCGCAGGCGCGCGTGTTCGACGAGGCGGTGGATCTGGACGGCATCGTTTTAACCAAGCTCGACGGCACCGCAAAGGGCGGGTTCGTGTTCTCGCTGTGCGGCGAGCTGAAAATCCCCGTCGTGTTCGCGGGCGTGGGGGAGAAGATCGACGATCTGGAACTGTTCGACGCGGAGCAGTTTGTTGAGGGATTCTTTTAAGAAGGTTCACACGTTTTCTTTCAAACTGATGAAAGAAAACGTCGTGATTTTTAGAGACAACCCGCGGACACGCCTGCGGCTGACCGCGTGTTTTCTCTCTGCGGCGCAGTCGCAACATAATGGCGCGCCGCATTCACTCTTTCGCCGTAAGTCGCAAGCGACAAATTGAGGGCGCGGGCGGAAGGCAACCTTCCTTGCGCGAGTGATTACAGCTTGCCTCCCTCACTGAGGGAGGTGGCGCGGCAAAGCCGCGACGGTGGGAGTTCTCGCCTGCGAACTAAGGAATTGCCTTTATCAGCGGCAATTCCGTGCCCGCAGGCGGCACACCACCTTGGTGCCGCCAAGAGGTGCCCCGCAGGGGCGGTGGGAGTTGAAAATGCCCGTCTGCGGAACGCTTTCGTACGCAGCAGAAAAGAACGGAGAAAATTTTGCCTGTCAAGCGATTTTGCTTGACAGGCGTTTTTTTGTCTGTTATAATCGTACCGTTCGGAGGGAAGTATGGATCTGCACTTTTTACGGCTGTGGGATATTTACAACCCCATTCTCACCGAGCATCAGCGCGAGATCACCGATCTGTATTTCAACTGCGATCTTTCCCTTGCGGAGATCGCCGAGCAGAAGGGCTGTTCCCGCCAGAGCGTATCGGACACGCTGAACAAGGCGCGCCGCCAGATGGAGGAGTACGAGGAAAAACTCCGCTTTTCCCGTCTGCTTGCGGAGAGCGCGCTTGCGCAGTCGCTCATGGCGGAAAACATCAACCGATGGGCGCGGGAAAATCTCTCCGAAGAGGCGTGCGCGCACATTCTCTCGCTCACGCAGCGCGATTACTCGGAGGAGGCGAAAAAACGCGCCGAAGAAAACCGCGAAAAACAGGGATAGGAGGCGCTTATGGCATTGTTCGCATCACTTTCCGAACGGCTCAATCATATCTTTTCAAAGCTCACGAAGCGCGGAAAACTCACCGAGTTGGAGATCCGCACCGCCATGCGCGAAGTCCGCATCGCGCTCTTGGAGGCGGACGTCAATTTAAAAGTCGCCAAGCAGTTCATTGCGGAAGTTTCCGAAAAAGCCGTCGGGCAGGAGGTTTTGCAGTCGCTCAATCCCGCGCAGCAGGTCATCAAGATCGTCAACGACGAACTGATCGCGCTCATGGGGTCGGGCAATGCGAAACTCGAAGTCTCGCCCAAGCCGCCCACAGTCATTTTAATGTGCGGGCTGCAAGGCGCGGGCAAGACGACGCTGTGCGGAAAGCTCGCGATTCAGCTCAAAAAACAGGGCAAAAAACCGCTTCTGGTCGCCTGCGACATCTACCGTCCCGCGGCGATCGATCAGCTCAAAGTCGTGGGCGGAAAGGCGCAGGTCGAGGTCTTTGAAAAGGGGACGCAGGCGCCCGCCAAGACGGCGAAACAGGCGACGGAATACGCGCTCCGCATGGGGTACGATACCGTCGTGGTGGATACCGCAGGGCGTCTCCACATTGACGACGCGCTCATGAAGGAGCTGGAAGAGATCAAAAAGACGGTCTCCGTCACCGAGACGCTGCTCGTCGTGGACGCCATGACGGGACAGGACGCCGTCACCGTTGCCGAAACGTTCAATTCCCGCCTCGAAATCACGGGCGTGATCCTGACCAAACTCGACGGCGATACCCGCGGCGGCGCGTGCCTCTCCATCAAGGCGGTCACGGGCAAACCCATCAAGTTTATCGGCGTCGGCGAAAAACTCACCGACCTCGAACCGTTCTATCCCGAGCGCATGGCTTCCCGCATTCTCGGCATGGGGGACGTGCTCTCCCTCATCGAGAAGGCGCAGGAGGCGGTCTCGGAACAGCAGGCGAAGGAGATGGAGCGCAAAATGCGCGAAAATTCCTTTACGCTCGCCGATTACCTCGACCAGTTCGAGGCGCTCAAAAAGATGGGCGGCGCGTCCGCGCTCATGGGCATGCTCCCCGGGAGCAAGCTCAAACTCAAAGAGAGCGATCTCGACGAGAAGAAGATGGAGCGCACCCGCGCGATCATTCTCTCCATGACGCCGAAGGAGCGCGATAATCCGCAGATCATCAACTCTTCCAGAAAGCGCCGCATCGCGCTCGGATCGGGGACCACGGTGCAGGAGATCAACCAGCTCCTCAAACAGTTCGAGCAGACAAAACTGCTCATGAAACAGTTCAAAAACGGAAAGGGCAAAATGCGCCTTCCGTTCTGAAAATAATCAAAGAAAAACAAATTTTATCGGAGGTAGGTATTATGGTTAAAATGAGATTGGTACGCATGGGCGACAAGAAGTCTCCCGTCTACCGTATCGTAGTCGTGGACGCGCGCAAGGCGGCAACGGGCGAGTATATCGAAAAGATCGGGTTCTACGATCCCAAGTCCGAGCCCGTCACGCTCACCGTCGACGTGGAAAAGGCGAAGGAGTGGCTTGCAAAGGGTGTTCAGCCCACCGAGACCGTCCGCAGCCTTCTTGTCCGCGCAGGCGCAATGGAGAAGCCCGCAAAACTTTCGCCTTCCAAGACCAAGACGAAGAAAAAGAAGTAAAAGAGGTTCACAGATTTTCTTTCAAACTGACGTCGTCGCGGCGGAGCGCACCTTGCGGGCGGTTCGGCTACGCCGAACGCCGCGCTTAAAACGCTCGCCGCTCCTCTTCGCAAAAAATCTTTCTGTGAAATCTTTTTTGCGAGGGCTGTGGTATGAGAATGTCGTGAGGGGAAGAGAAACCCAACGTTCGCCTTCGGCTCTTCGTTCGGTTTCTCTCGACAGCGCGCAAGTGGCAACATTTTGGCGCGCGCTGTCTCACTCTTCCGCAGAAGCCGCGTGAGCGGCAAATTGAGGCGCAAAAGGCATAACGCAGTGACGCCTTTTGCAGGAAATTTATAACCTTTTTCCGTGGGAAAAGCTGTCAATCGCAGATGCAAGGAAGGTTTCCTTCCGCAGCATGCCCCTAATTGTTGCGTAAGCAACTTTCAGGTAGGTGTGAATGCGCCGTCCGCTAATATGAAAGCCCTGATGGGACGGCGCAGAGCGGGAGGTGCTGTCAGGCACGCAGTGCCGTGCCGGCAACTTCCTGCTCAAATCACGGAAATATTGCGTGCGGTTGCGCGCAATGCTGTGAAAGTATTTTTAACTCCTTTCCACAAACACACCGTAAAATAAGGAGGAAATTATTATGTTGGATCTTATCAAGTACGTTGTGGAGCAGTTCGCCGAAGATAAGGCGAACATCAAATACGAGGTCGAAGAGACGGATGAGGCGATCAACGTCACCGTTCTGCTCTCCGATTCGGATATGGGCAAGGTCATCGGCAAACAGGGCAAGATCGCCAAGGCGCTTCGCACCCTCGTCCGCGCCGCTACCCCCAAGGACTCCAAAAAGTACACCGTCGAGATCAAAGAACGTTCGGCGGAATAACGCGCCGACGCAGACCCGCGCCGCAGATTTCTGCGGCGCGGGTTTTTTCGTCCGTCCAAATACGCCGTACCCATGCCTGCAAGGGAAATCATATGCCGTCTCGGACATGGCTGTCCGTACGCATATGCCGATCCGTACATGGGTACGGGAAAGACCGTGTAAAAAGCGCGGCGGGGCATATGCCCCGCCGCACATCAGTTCAAAAGCCCGCTGCTTCCGCAGCGGGCTTTTGAACAATCAGGAGGTATTGGAGTATTATACGATATAGTTTGCGTCGGGCGCGGCGGCGTCGAGTTCCGCCTTCTTCTCTGCGTACCCGGGCTTGCCGAGGAGCGCGAACGTCGCCTTCTTGCCCGCTTCCACGCCGGGCTGATTGAAAGTGTTGATGTTGAACATCGCGCCCGCGTAAGCCGTCTGCAACTCAAAGAGGAACAGGAGCTGGCCAAGCGTGAACTCGTTGACTTCGGGAAGGGTAATGGTGTAGTTGAGTCTGCCCGCCATCGTCAGCGCGTGCGCCGTCGCCTTGTTTTCCGCCTGAATCAGCTCTTCCATCGTATGGCCGCCGAGGAAGGAGACGTCAGGAATGTTTTCGCAGCCGTGAGGGATGGGCGTCTTTTCCTTGTAGCTCCCGACCGAGAGGAAGGTGACGACTTTGTCGTACGGACCTTCGGTATAGAGCTGTACCTGCGAGTGCTGGTCGGTGACGCCGAGCGCCTTGACGGGCGTCTGACCCACGTTGCAGGGCGTGCCGTCGAGCGTCACGTTCTTGCCGAGCGATTCCGCCCAGAGCTGCGCGTACCAATCGGAAACATAGCGCAGGTTATCCGAATAGGGCATGAGAACGCCGATATTCTTGCCGTCGTTCATCGCAATGTATTGCAGCGTTGCGCACAGGAGCGCGGGATTCTTTTTGAGATCCGCCGTTTTGCACAGCTTATCCATGTACGCCGCGCCCTTCAAAAGCGTTTTGATGTCGATGCCGAGCACCGCCGCGGGAAGAAGTCCCACGGGGCAGAGTTCGGAGAAACGTCCGCCGACGCCGTCGGGAAGAACGTAGCTCTTGACGCCGCCGAGTTCCTTGGAGATCTTCACGAGGTTGCCCTTCGCGGCGTCCGTCGTGAAGATGACGTTTTCCTTAATGTTCACGCCCTCTTTTTTGAGAAGGTCGGAGATGATGAGGTACTGCGCCATCGTCTCGCTCGTCGCACCCGACTTGGAGATGACGTTGAAGCAGGTCTTTTTGACGTCGATGATGTCCAGCAGTTCCTTCATGCGGACGGGGTCGACGTTGTCTTCCACGAAGAACTTGGGACCGCGGCGCTTGGACTTGGGCAGATCGTTGTAGTGCAGGTGGCAGAGCGCGTTGAACGCCATCGTGGGACCGAGCGCCGAACCGCCGATGCCGAGCACGACGAAGTAATTGAATTTCTTGCGGACGAGCTTCGCCGTTTCGAGAATATCCGCCACGATCTCGCCCTGATTGTACGGAAGCTCCGTCCAGCCCATGAAGAGTTCGTCTTTGCCGCGGTTCTCGCTCACATAGGCGTGCGCCGCTTTCGCAATCTTCTTGTGCGCGTCGAGCGTCTTTTCCGAGATGCCCTTGTCGCCCAGATACTTGTCCGTCATGTTGGTGTAATCCACCGTTACGCGCATGGCTTTGCGCATTTCTTCGGTCAGTTTCATACCGTGTTTTTATCCTCCGATTATCGATATTGTATCCATTGTATCATAAATGCGGGGCAATATCAAGACTGCTATGAAATTTTTTTGCCTTTTTTCTTAAAAATTCGTGTAAACCGTGCAAAGAGGGCGCGTACGTCCACGAGACGCAATAGTCCGAAGAAGAGAAGTTCGCCCGCGGCGGTCACGATCATCGTGAGCGCGAACGCGGGAAAGTACCCGAGCGTCCGCACGAAGAGGAGATGCGCTACCGCGCCCAGCCCGACGGAGGGGAGAACCGCCGCGGCAAGGCGGAGGCAGTACTGCCCCATGCGCAGTCTGCCCGTCTTTTTGCAGATCAGAAGCAGGGAGAGCAGGGCGGTGATGCACGAATCGCACGCCATTCCCGCAAGGAGCGCGCCGCCGCCGAGATATTTCGGCAGGAACAGGGTACAGAGGAGCATCGCGCCCGACCCCGCCAGAAAGATGCCCAGCGTGTGTTTTTCGCAGCCCATCGAATTGAGCATACTCGTGCAGATCAGCGTGAGGCTCATCGGAACGAGCATGAGCGCGCACCCCGCGATCATGCCGCCGCTCCGCGCGTTGGAGTACAGGAACACGCCCACGTCCTCGCCGCAGACGATATAGAAGGGGAGCAGAAGTCCCGCAATGAGCAGGGTCGTCGAGAGCGCCCGCCGCGTGAGCGCGTTGACTTCCTCCGTTCTGCCCTTGTAGAAGTGTTCGGAAAGTTCGGGTACGAGCACCAGCGCGATCGAGCCGATGAACGCGCACGGGATCGCCATGACGGGCGTCACCATGCCGTACACCACGCCGTATTCGCTCATGGCGTACGCGGCGGTGAATCCTGCCGCCTGCATACGCAGGGGGAAGAGGACGGAGATGAGCGAACTCATCAGAGAAGAGGATGTGCGCATCGTCGTCACGGGGAGGGAGGAGGCAAAGAGCGGTCTGAGTTCTCCCTTGGGAGAGCGGAATTTCCCGCCCTTGAAGAAGTAATATCCCAGCGCGAGCGCGAACGAACAGAGGTAGGAAATGAGCACCGCGAACGCCGCGCGGTTGACGTCCGCGAGCGTCGTCTGAACGAACACGAGCAGGATCACGCCCACGCAGATGCGGATCATCTCCTCGCACAGTTCCACCAGCGAATAGGCGAGGAAGCGTTTGTTTCCCCAGAAACTCCCGCGGACGACGGCGTACACCGAGGTAAAGATCAGCCCGGGCAGAAGAATATAGAAGAGATCCGCGCAGCGCGGGTCGGAAAATACCTGCGAGAACTGTTCACGAAGGAGAAAGAGGAGAATGGTTACGGGAACGCTGCACGCAAGCGACAGCAGGACGGCGGCGCTCGTGGCGGCGTGCTCGCGGGAACGCAGCCCGTTTGCGCGGTGTTTGGAGATGGTGCGCGAGAGGGTGACGGGCAGTCCGCTCGAAGAGACGGTCAGAAAGACGGAAAACACCGTAAGCGCGACCTGATAGACGCCCAGCCCCTCCGAGCCGAGCATCCGAGAGAGCAGGATACGGTATAAAAATCCGAGGCAGTGTTCCGCCGCGGAAAAAACGGTCACCACGGCGGCGGTGCGGTACAAATTCATGTTGTATTCTATTCATGACGCGCACCTTTTTATGTTTTCGCGCATAAGATAGAGGCGTGGAACTTTGTCTTATGCGCCGTGCGTATTACCGCGTCAGGCACGGGCAGACGCTTTCGTCGATCGCCCGCGCCTTCGGCGTGACCGCGCGCCTGCTCGCCGCCGTCAATCATCTTACAGAAGAACCGCGCACGGGGCAGGTGCTTTTTATTCCGCCGTCGGGCAATCTGTACCGCGTGCAGGGGGGAGAGTCGCGCGCCATGCTGTGCGGCTCCGCCGAGCGTTTCGAGGCGCGCAACGGCACCCGCTGCCTGTACCCGGGGCAGGAGGTAATAATATAAAGTGTTCACACTTTTTTCCGCGAGCTGACGCGGAAAAAAGTCGTGATTTGAGGAAAAACCAACGGGCACGCTGTTCGCTAACCGTTCGTTTTTCCTCTTCGCGCGAATTTTAAGGGCACAACCACAATACTTCGCGCGAATTCACCTTTTCGGGAAAGCCGCGTGAGCGGCAAATTGAGGCGCAAAAGGCATAACGCAGTGACGCCTTTTGCAACGTTATTTTATAACATTGGTGCAAAATGTGATTTTGCTTGCGCGAGTGATTTATAGCAAAAGTGACGCCTTTTGCAACGTTATTTTATAACATTGGTGCAAAATGTGATTTTGCTTGCGCGAGTGATTTATAGCAAAAGTGACGCCTTTTGCAACCATTTTATAACAGGGAAACTCTGCTTATATCTGTAATTATGACGAACACTTTTTCCCTGTGGGCAGGGGGTGCGCAAAATATCGGTCGTCGGCATAACATGGAATAGAACGCTACGTTCTATTTATACGGAGGTAACCAATGTCGTTTTTTTCCAATTTTTCTTCGGACCACTGTCCCGGACCCATTACGGGCAATCCGTTGAACGGTCTCTGCGAAAAAGTGTGTATTCAGGTTGAGAAGATCTTCGACGCAGGCATTATCCAGACCCGCCTCGAAAATTATACGCTTACGCTCACCGACCCCACGCCCGCAGATCCTACATATCCGCTTACTTTTGTGAGCGCCCGCTCGCTTACGGGCGTCGGCATCGTCTCCGATCTTTCCGTGGAGCGTCAGCCCGATTCCTGCTGCGCGCGCGTACAGGCAACGATCACCGTACCTGTCGAAGTCGTCTACACGGACGCCGCGGGTCGGGAAGGCAAGGCGACGAGCGCGATCACGCTCAGCGAAGACGTGCTGATGTACGTCCCCGCCGCGTCCGTCATGCCCTTTACGGTGACGGCTGTGGCGAGCTGCGTCTCGCCCGAGGGTACGTTCAACGACGACGGCACGTTCACCGTCAGCGCGTGCGTCACCTGTATTCTCAAAGTCGCCATGCAGGTGGAACTGCTTGTGCCGTCTTACGGCTATTGCGCCATTCCGCCCGCACAGGAGTACTCGCAGGAAGTCTGCTCGGGATTCTTTGAGCTGCCGCTCTACCCGCAGGGCAAAGGCTGCTGCAAAAAGTAACAAATATTCTGCGCGATCGAGCCGCCCGCCTGAATTCAGGCGGGCGGCTTTTGCATGATAAAAGGCGGGGGAATGATGACGGGGAAAGGACTTTTGCCAAAAAATCCGTTTATTCCGCGAGGGCAGGGTCGCCCAGAATCGTCTGAAAATCGGTGTAGGTCACGAACCCCGGCTTGCTCTTCGGGGGCTTTTTCACGCGGCGGACAGGGCAGTAGTCGACGGGGATTTTTTCGCCTTTTCCCGCAGAATATTTCGCGCAGACGCCCGCCGCAAAGGCGAGTACGCCGTCGGGTACGGGCTTTCCGTCCGTTCTGATCACGACGTGGCAGGAATGCAGCCCACGCGCGTGCAGCCAGACGTCGTCGGGCGCGCCCGCGCGGATAAGGCGGTCGTTCTGAACGTTGCTCCGCCCCGCATAGATGCGGAATCCGTCCTTTTCGTACGCGCGGAACGGGATCTCGGGGCGCTTCTTTTTCGTACGCGTCTGCGGCGCTTTCACAAGCCCCATGTCCGTGAGTTCCTCTTCCGCCGCCGTCAGATCGTCGAGCGATCCCGCCGATGCGAGGAAGGGGAGAACGCTCCCGAGATAGTCGAGTTCGGCGCGCGTCTCCTTTTCCTGCGGGGCGAGCGCCTCCAACGTGCGCTTTTGCTTGCGGTATTTTTTGAAGTATGCCTGCGCGTTCTGCGCGGGCGTCAGCGTCGGGTCGAGCGCGATTTTCATCGTGCCGCCCGCTTCGTCGTAAAAGTTGATCAGCTCGCACGATTTCATGCCGCGTTCGAGCGCGTAAAGGTTCGCGGTGAGGAGTTCTCCCTTGACGCGCACCGTCTCGCACGACTGCGCCTCTTTTTGTTTTTCCGAGATCTGCGCAAGGCGTTTTTCCTGTTTTTTGATCGCCGTATTGACCGCCGCCGTCAGCCTGCGACGTGCGCCTTCCAGCGTTTTCTGCGCGCGCCGTTTCGCATAGAAGTACGTCTGCGCGGCGGAGAGCGTCTCAAACGGTTTCGCGCCCTGCACCGCCCGCGCGTAAAAATCCACCGCGCCGCCGTCGCGTTCCAGAACGCAGGGCTGCGTTTCGTCGGAAAAGATAAAGCCGTACACATGATCGGCAAGATCGCCGCCGCGGTATCCTTCGGCGATCATGCGCGCCGTGCAGGGCGCAAGCCCCGCGACCCGCGTGAAGAGGAAGTGTTCCAAGTCGCCCGTAACGCAGTCGCACAGGCGGCGGAGCGCGGCGCGGTCGGAGGGGTTGACCTTATCCTGCGGGGCGGGCAGAACGTATTTCGCGCCCGCAAGGATCATGCGCTTTGTCGCTTCGTCGGCGGACGTCGTTTTGAGCGCGCCTAAAATCACGCCGTTTTCGGTGAGGAGCAGGTTGGAGTATTTCCCCATGATCTCGGCGTATAAAACGCGCTCGGCGGTGGAAAAATCGGAGACGCAGCGGAAACGGAACGCGAGAATGCGCTCGAATCCGACCTGTTCCACGCTTAAAATTTCCGCGCTTTGCAGGTGCTTGCGCAGCAGCATGCAGAAATTGGGCGCGACGAGCGGATTTTCGCGGTCGTCCTCCGAAAAATATGCGCCGCAATCGGACGCATTTACGTTGAGCGTGAGTTTAACGGTGCGTTTTCCCGTGTATATAATAAAGGAGAGTTCCTCCCGTTCGGGCTGATTGATCCTGTTCACGCGCCCGCCCGTGAGCGCGGCGTCAAGTTCCCGCGCCGTGAGGCGGAGGGTAAAAGCGTCCTGCGGCATAGTTGCTCCTTTCCTGCTTTTCTGCGGAAAAAATGTCTTTCCCGCAGAGCCGTATGACCCAATTATACCCGAAAAAAGGCAAAATGTAAATGAAAAATGCTTTTCTTTCTCGCGCCGATATGGTAAAATAAACCCGTCTGGAAAAAATCTCACAGTCAATCGGAGTAAAAATCATGAACTACACAGTAACACCCGCAGAAAAGAGCACCGTCAAGATCGCGATCACCTTCACGCCCGAAGAATGGGCTGCCGCGAACGACAAGGCTTACCTTGATAACCGCAAGAAGTTCGCGGTCAACGGCTTCCGCAAGGGCAAGGTGCCCAAGCACGTTCTCGAAATGTACTACGGCAAGGGTCTCTTCTATGAAGACGCGCTCAACGACCTCTTCGCGGAGCACTATCCCGCCATTCTCGAAAAGGAGAAAGAGAACTTCACCCCCGTGGGCGATCCCGCGCTGTCCGTGGAGGAGATCTCGGACGAGAAGGTCGTGCTCACGGCAACGACGCCCGTCAAGCCCGACGTCACCATCGAGAAATACACGGGTATAAAAATCGAGAAATTCGAGTATACTGTTACGGACGCCGACGTTGACAAGGAAATCGACAGCACCCGCGAGCGCTTCGCCGAGAGCGTGGACGTCACCGACCGTGCCGCGCAGAACGGCGATACCGTCAACATCGATTTTGAAGGAAAGATGGACGGCGTGGCGTTCGACGGCGGTTCGGCGCAGGGGTACGACCTCACGCTCGGCGCAGGGCAGTTCATCGCAGGGTTCGAGGAGCAGGTCGTCGGCATGAACGTCGGCGAGACGAAGGACGTAAACGTCACCTTCCCCGAGGACTATCAGGCGGAAAACCTCAAAGGCAAGCCCGCCGTGTTCACCGTCACCGTGCATAAGATCACGGGCAAGGTGCTGCCCGAACTCAACGAAGAGTTCGCAAAGAAAGTGGGGAGCGACAGCGTGGACGCATACCGCGCCAAGGTGCGCGAGCGCCTCGAAAAGGCGGCGGCGTCCCGTTCCCTCAACGAGACGGAGAACTCCATCATCACCGAGATCGCCAAAGGTGCAACGGCGGAGATCCCCGACGCCATGATCGAGAAACAGGAAGAGTATTCCATGCAGAGAATGGAGTACAGCCTGATGTATCAGGGCATCAAACTTGACGACTATCTCAAATACGTCAACCAGACGCGCGACGAGTACAAGAAGCACTTCGAGGAAGAGGCGCGCCGCACCGTCCTGCACCAGCTCATCGTCGAGAAGCTCATCAAGGAGCTGAATATCGAGGCGACGGAGGCGGAGATCGCAGACAAGGTCGCGGAGCAGGCTGCGAGCGTCGGCAAGGAGGCGGAAGAGTACAGAAAGACGATGGATCCCCGTCAGCTCGAATATATCGAAGGGGACATCAAGGTCACCAAGCTCTTCGATTACTTGCAGGCAAACAACGAAATGTTTGTTGCAGAGGCAAAATAAGTTCCCAAGGCAGGAGGCTTTCGCATGGCTATGGAAAAGAACGTGCTCATTCCCTACGTTGTCGAGCGTACGTCGAGCGGTGAAAGAAGTTACGACCTCTATTCCCGCCTTCTGGAAGACCGCATCATTTTTCTGAGCGGGGAGATCGACGACGCGATGGCGAATACCGTCGTGGCGCAGCTCATCTATCTGGAAGGGAAAGACCCCACCAAGGATATCAGCCTTTACATCAACAGCCCGGGCGGCTCCGTCTCCGCGGGCATGGCGATTTTCGATACGATGAATTACATCAAGTGCGACGTTTCCACCATCTGTATCGGGCTTGCGGCGTCGATGGGGGCGTTCCTGCTCGCGGCGGGCGCGAAGGGCAAACGCTACGCGCTCAAAAACAGCGAGATCATGATCCATCAGCCCCTCGGCGGCGCGCAGGGTCAGGCGAGCGACATCAAGATTCAGGCGGAACACATTCTCCGCATCAAGGCGAAGATGAACAAGATTCTTGCCGAGAATACGGGCAAACCCGTCGACGTGGTCGAGCGCGATACCGACCGCGACAATTACCTCTCCGCAGACGAAGCGCTCGCGTACGGACTCATCGACAGAGTGTACGAAAAGCGTTGAGGAACGTTCACAGATTTTTAAAAAACCCCGTGTTCGCCTGCGCTCTGCACGCGGTTTTTCCCGGCGGCGTTCATGGCAACATAATAAACGCCGCCTTCACTTTTCCGCGTAAACCGCGTGAGCGGCAAATAGGGGCGCGGGCGCAGGGTTGAGCGGCGCGTTATGCGTATCACCGCAGTGCGGTGTGCGCGCGCCGCGAACTAAGAAATTGCCATTTCAGCGACAATTTGTGTTCGACACGAGGAGAAAGTCTTGCTTGCAAAATAATTTTGACGAAGTGGCGCACGAGCGCTACGCGCGAAGTACCGCAGGCGACACACTACCTTGGTGTCGCTGAGACGGGCGGAGGCGTAGGCTCTTTGCGCGAGTGATTATAACTCGCCTCCCTCGTTGAGGGTGAGCCATGCGTAATGCGCAGCAGCGCGGTGCGCTGTGCGCGCATGGCGAACTAAGGAATTGCCTTTATCAGCGGCAATTCCGTGCCCGCAG
>CAJFFP010000015.1 GCA_904373325.1 Candidatus Gallimonas merdigallinarum | reverse complement strand
CTGTCGGATGAGGGGTCATTCCCAATTCCGCCATTATGAATACTCTAACACAAACCCCTCATCACCGCCTTCGGCGGAGCTTCCCCCCAAGGGGAAGCCATTATTTTTACTCATCGGCATAAGACTCTACTGAACCCCCAGACTATCTGGGGCTTTTCTAAATACAATAAACCCCCGCCGCACGCAAATGCGTGCGGCGGGGGGTTTACTTTGACTTTACTTCGGCTGCGCGTTTACTGCGGCTGTTCGGTGCGGAGCGTAAGCCCGTTCCCGTCGCAGTCGAGAATAATTTTCGTGCCCGCCTGCGGATTCTGCCCGACAATAAATTTCGCGAGCATCGTTTCGGCGTGAGACTGAATGTACCGCTTCAACGGACGCGCGCCGAACGCTGCGTCGTAACCGTTATCGGAAATATAGCCGACGGCGCGGGGCGTCACTTCAAGGTCGAGATTTTCCTCTTTCAGGCGGTTTTTCAGTCTGCCGAGCAGGATCTCGACGATTTTATCAATATTCTCGCGCGTGAGCGGCTTGAAGATGATGATTTCATCCAGCCTGTTCAGAAACTCGGGGCGGAAAGAGCGTTTCAGCAGGTTCGAAACCTTTTCGCGCGCCTGCGCGCTGATCTCGCCGTTTTCGATCCCATCCATAATATACTCGGAACCGAGGTTGGAAGTCAGAATGATGATCGTGTTTTTAAAGTCCACCGTCCTGCCCTGCGAGTCGGTCACGCGGCCGTCGTCAAGGATCTGCAAGAGGATATTGAACACGTCGGGGTGCGCCTTCTCGATTTCGTCGAACAGCACGATGGAGTACGGTTTTCTGCGCACCGCCTCGGTGAGCGTGCCGCCCTCCTCGTAGCCGACGTATCCGGGAGGCGCGCCGATGAGACGGGAGACGGAGAACTTCTCCATATACTCCGACATATCGATACGCACGATATTCTTTTCGTCGTCGAAGAGATTTTCGGCGAGAGACTTTGCAAGTTCCGTTTTGCCGACGCCCGTAGGACCGAGGAAGAGGAAGGAACCGATCGGGCGGTTCGGGTCGGAAATCCCCGCGCGGGACCGCAATATAGCTTCCGAAACCTTGGTGACAGCCTCGTCCTGCCCCACGACGCGCTTATGCAGATCGTCGGGAAGGCGCAGGATTTTCTCCCGTTCGCCCTCTTTGAGCTTTGCGACGGGGATCCCCGTCCAGCGCGCGACGATGCGGTTGATCTCCTCTTCGGTGACTTCGTCCTGCAAGAGCGCGTCCTCGCGGTCGTTGACGCTCGACTTCGCCTGTTCCAGCTTCTTTTCCAGCTCCACAAGTTCGCCGTATTTCAGACGGGACGCCTCCTCGTACCTGCCGGCATTCATCAAAGAATCGATCTCTCCGTTCATGCGGTCGATCTTCTCTTTGAGGTCTTTCTCGGCGCGGATGGAGTTCTTTTCGTCCTCCCACTTCGTTTTCATTGCCGTGAACGTCTCTTTGAGGGAGGCAAGCTCCTTTCTGAGCGCTTCCAGCCGCGCCTTGGAGAGGTTATCCTGCTCCTTGGAGAGCGCCTTTTCCTCCACTTCGAGCTGCGCGATCTTGCGGTTCATCGCGTCCATATCGGCGGGCATGGAGTCGATTTCCGTACGGATCATCGCCGCCGCCTCGTCCACGAGGTCGATCGCCTTATCGGGCAGGAAACGGTCGGTAATGTAGCGGTTGGAGAGCACCGCCGCCGCGACGAGCGCGTCGTCGTGAATGCGCACGCCGTGGAAAATTTCAAAACGCTCTTTCAGTCCGCGCAGAATGGAGATGGTATCCTCCACCGTCGGCTCGCCGACGAGGACGGGCTGGAAACGGCGTTCGAGCGCCGCGTCCTTTTCAATATATTTGCGATATTCGTCCAGCGTCGTCGCGCCGATGCAGTGCAGCTCGCCGCGCGCCAGAAGCGGTTTTAAAAGGTTGCCCGCGTCCATTGCGCCGTCCGTCTTGCCCGCGCCGACGACGGTGTGCAGCTCGTCGATGAACAGCAAAATATTGCCGTTGGATTTGGTGACTTCCGCAAGCACCGCTTTCAGACGCTCTTCAAACTCGCCGCGGTACTTCGCGCCCGCGATAAGCGCGCCCATATCCAGGGCGAACAGCGTCTTGTTTTTCAGCGTTTCGGGAACGTCGCCCTTGACGATACGCTGCGCAAGCCCCTCCGCGATCGCCGTTTTGCCGACGCCCGGCTCGCCGATGAGCACGGGGTTGTTTTTCGTTTTACGGGACAGAATGCGCACGACGTTGCGGATCTCCTCGTCGCGCCCGATCACGGGTTCGAGCTTGTGCTCGCGGGCGCGCTTGGTGAGATCCGTGCCGTATTTTTCCAACGCCTCGTACGTCTCTTCGGGGTTGTCGCTCGTCACGTTCTGATTGCCGCGCACCTCTTTCAAACCCGCCAGAAAGGAATTTTTGGTGATCCCGAAGCGCGCGAACAGCTCCTTCAACCCCCTCTCGTCGTTATCGAACAGGCACAGGAAGAGGTGTTCGACGGAGATATACGAATCCTTCATGCCCTCGGCAAGTTTCTCCGCCTCGCTCAGAAGGCGGCTCACCGCGGGCGTAGCGTAGGGCTGACTCCCGCCCGAAGTCCTCGGCAGCCGCTCCACAGCGTCCCGCACGGCGGAGGCAAAACCGTCCGCGTCTGCACCCGTCCGTTTGAGAATGCGGAAAATCAGCCCGTCGCGCTCCATGAGCGCGTGAGCGATATGCAAAACGGTGAGTTCGGGGTTGCCGTACTCAACGGCGGTATTCTGCGCGTTCTGCACCGCCTGCAACGATTTCTGCGTAAATTTGTTTGCGTCCATATTCTTTTCTCCTGATCTTGTTTTCCGGAAGATACGCCGCCTTCCCAAAGCGGCGCGATCTGCCCTTCCGGACTTCTTTCAGTACAATTATACCGCGATTTTGCGCCGTCTAAACAAAAAAAGTGAACGCACGTTCGGAAATTTTTTGGATTCGCAAAGTTTTTTATACTTCAAAGATTTGACTTTTTAATGCGGGGGGGGGTATAATATCTTGAATGATATTATAAATATGATATTATAATTTTATAAGGAGATGCGAAAAATGTTGGAGATCAGGAACCTTGTAAAAGTTTACAAGGCGAAGGGCGGCGCGGAAGTGCGCGCGCTCGACGACGTTTCCGTCAAGTTCGAGGAAAAAGGCATGGTCTTCCTGCTCGGTAAGTCGGGCAGCGGTAAGTCCACCCTCCTCAACCTGTGCGGCGGTCTGGACGCACCCGATTCGGGCGAGATCATCATCAAGGGCAGGAGCAGCAAGGACTTCTCCCAATCGGATTTCGACAGCTACCGCAACACCTTCGTCGGATTCGTCTTTCAGGAGTACAATATCCTCGACGAGTTCACCGTAGAGGACAACATCGCCCTCGCGCTCGAATTGCAGGGCAAGAACAAGAACAAAGAGCAGGTCAACGCCATTCTGGAACAGGTAGACCTCGCAAACTTCGCAAAGCGCAAGCCCAATACCCTTTCGGGCGGTCAGAAACAGCGCGTCGCCATCGCGCGTGCGCTCGTCAAGAACCCCGAAATCATCATGGCGGACGAGCCGACGGGCGCGCTCGACTCCAACACAGGCAAACAGGTCTTTGAAACGCTGAAAAAGCTCTCCGCGGAAAAGCTCGTCATCGTCGTCTCGCACGATCGGGAATTTGCGGAAATTTACGGCGACCGCATCATCGAACTCAAAGACGGGAAGATCATTTCCGACGTGACAAAGACGAAGATCGCCGCGGTTGCCGCAAGCGATAACGTCAGCTTCGTCGGCGACGATACCATCTCCATCAAGAGCGGCAGCAAACTCTCCGCGGGCGACATTGAAAGGATCAACCGCTTCCTTGCCGCGTCGTCGGAGGACGTCATCATCACCAACGGCAAGAAGGAGATCTCCGACTTCCGCAAGGCGGCGCGCATCGACGAGAGCGGCGCGCGGGAGGCGTTCAAGGATACCGATGAAAAGCAGATCGCGGCAAAGGCGTACACCCCGCAGGACAGCCGTTTTATCCGCTCCAAACTGCCCGTGCGCCACGCCATCCGCATCGGCGCGAGCAGCATGAAGGTAAAGCCCTTCCGCCTTCTGTTCACCATTCTGCTCTCCTTCATCGCGTTCACGCTGTTCGGTCTGTTCTCGACGCTCGCCTTCTACGATAAGACTTCCACGGCGGTGCAGACCTACCTCGACGCGGGATACGACACGCTGATGCTGCAAAAGAATTACCAATACTTCTATGTGCAATACGAAAACGGCGAAGAGACCTACCGCAGCAACTACCCGAGCCAAAACCCCACTTTCTATACCCCTGCGGAACTTCAACAACACCGCGAAACATACGGCGACGACGCACTGGGTATTTTCAATTTCTCCTCTTCCGAATGGGGCGGCGAACAGGAATTCACGCCGAAAAACATCATCACCAACAGCGATTTCAATACGTTCTACTATAACTTCAATCTGAAAGGCTTTGCCGAAGTCGGAACCAGTTGGAACGGCGAACTTCTGACAAGCGGCACCGACCTTTCCGCACTCGGCGAAAACGACATCGTCATCTCCTCCTACACGTTCGACAGCATCAAAGAAGGCACGTTCTATAACGTGGTAAACGGAGAGGCGACCAATTCCTCCGTTACATTCAATTCCGCCGATGAAATCGTCGGAAAAACGCTTGTTTTCAATACGAGAACGGGCACAAAGGAGCTGACCGTCCGCGGCGTGTTCCGCTGCGATCTGCCGTCCGAATACGATTCTCTGAAAGATAAAACAGAAAACCAGATTTCCAGCAGTGAAGCGCAACAGTTCGAGCAGGAGTTCAACTATGGATTATATCAGTACGCACTCGTTTCGGCTGAGTTCTACGATGCCAATGTTTCGGACTTCGGCAGCGAAGAAACGGAATATGTTGATTACGGCTTCCAATGGTTGGAGCGTTCTCTGGAAATCACGCAGACGGACGGAGAAGACAGCTATTCACGCAATGTCAACGGCATCAATTCCCTTCCCGTCGCGCAGGGCGCCGAGCCGCAGATCGCATTCCTTGACGGAAGTACGGCGCAGTCCCTTTCCGATAAGGAGATCGTCGTTCCGTTCGACTATCTCACTCAGCAGATAAACGAGATTTACCAACAGACGATCACTCCTCTGTTTGAACGGGTTTCCGATCTTGAAAATCAACTCGACAATCAGTTGTATTGGGCGCAGGAATATATCAGACAAGCGAAAGAAGCCGAACAGAACGGAAAAACTGAGGAAGCGGACAATCTTCGTCAATCGGCTGAATATGCGCAACAGGAAGCTAAAAGACTGCAATCTGAACTGGACGCATATAAACAGACCGACGATTATATCAATAACGTAAAGCCATACGAAAAATATTACGAAAATTGGGAGAAAAATCTCAGCTTCCTTTCCAGCGGCTATTTAAGTACATGGAACGAAGAAACGGAAACAAGCGACTATGAGTATGCGACGGAGCAGGAGCTGCAAGCGGCGCGCGACACGATGCTTGACTTCCTGAATGAATTCGGCGACGAATACCCGCTCAATGCGCAGTACAATCTGACGTTTACCGATCTCTCCCAAGATATGGGCACGTATACCGTTGTCGGCTTCTTCTATGGGCAGATGGCGGAGCGTAATTCAAGCTCGCTTTATTTCTCGACAAGCGACTATCAGACGCTCTTGCAGACAGGCAACCAAGGAAACAGTTCGGGCGGAAGTTATTCCGAAAACGAAACCAAGTACGAAAAACCCGCAGACGCGATCTACCGCTATATCGTGATTCCCTTCCCCGATTCGGAAAGCGCGCTGCGAACGCTCATCGTAGGCGAGAATCAGGTCGATCCGGACACCGATACGCTCTACACGATCAATTCCCTCATTTCCAACAACCTTGGCATGGTCAACAATATGATCGACCAAATGTCCGAGATCTTCCTGTACATCGGTATCGTGCTTGCGGCGTTCGCAATGCTGCTGCTGTTCAACTTCATTTCCGTTTCCATTGCCAACAAGAAAAAGGAAATCGGTATTCTGCGCGCGGTCGGTGCACGGAGCACGGACGTGTTCAAGATCTTCTATTCCGAATCCGTCATCATTACGGCGATCTGCTTCGTACTCGCCATGATCGCAAGTTTCGTTGTCTGCGCCGTTCTCAACAACACGATAACAGGCATGATCGGAGCAAGCATCTTCGTGTTCGGTCCCCTCTCGTGGCTGGTGATGCTCGGCATTGCGGTGGTCACTTCCGTGATTGCGACCTTCCTGCCCGTGTACAGCGCGGCAAAGCGCAAGCCCGTTGAAAGCATCCGCGCCCTGTAATCAGGCGCACAAAAAAAGAGCGGAACATTTCCGCTCTTTTTTCGTTTATTCTACCCTGCAACAAAAATATAAAAGCGCGGCTTCTGCCGCGCTTTTTATTTATTTTACGATCTTTCTCCAACCGTACGGGTCGGGAAGTTTGCCGTACTGAATGCCCGTGATCGTATCGTACAGCATTCTCGTAATATCGCCCATCTTTCCGCCGTTGATGGTATAATCCACGTCCTTATAGCGAATGAGCCCGACGGGCGAAATGACCGCCGCCGTACCCGTTCCGAACGCCTCGTTGAGCGTGCCGTTCTTCTCCGCCTCGATGACCTCGTCAATGGAGACGCGGCGTTCCGTCACGCGATAGCCCTTGTCGCGGAGCACCTGAATGCTGCTCTTGCGCGTGATGCCGGGCAGAATCGAGCCGACGAGCGCGGGCGTGACGACTTCTCCGTCGATGACGAAGAACATATTCATGCTGCCGACCTCTTCCACGTACTTCTTTTCCGCCGCGTCGAGCCACAGCACCTGATCGAAGCCCTTTTCTTCGGCAACCTCGCCCGCCTTCATGGACGCGGCGTAGTTGCCGAGGCACTTCGCCTCGCCCGTGCCGCCCAGCGTTGCGCGGGTGTAATAGTCCTCTACAATGAGTTTGGTCGGTTCAAGTCCGTGCGCGTAGTAGCTGCCGACGGGCGAAAGAATGATGAAGAACAGATATTCGGTGGAGGCGTGAACGCCGAGCATGACGCGCGTCGCCACGATGGTCGGGCGGATATAGAGCGCCGTCCCGGGATCGGTCGGAATCCAATCTTTTTCCAATTTCAGGAGCGTTTCAAGCCCCTCTTCCGCCAGCTCTTCGGGGAAATTGGGAATGCACATACGCGTTGCGGAGCGGTTCATGCGCGCCCAATTCTCTTCGGGGCGGAACACGGCAATGGAGCCGTCAGGCTGCAAGAACGCCTTCATGCCCTCGAAAATGCCCTGCGCGTAGTGGAAAATACTCGTTGCAAGGTCGAACGGTTTGGGTTCGTTCGGCTCGATTTTCGCATCGTGCCAGCCCTGTCCGGCAGTGTACTTCATCGTGAACATATAATCGGTGAAATAATGCCCGAAACCGAGAGAAGTTCCCTTTGCGGGTTTCTCTTTCAGCGTTTTTCTCTTGATGATTTCCATGACGTTCACCTCACGAACTTTTCGTTCATTTTATACTACATATTATAGTACTTCGTTTGTTATTTTTCAAGCGGAAAGGGCGAAAAATACTTACTTTGCGCAAAAATTTGCACTTTTCCGTTGAGCCTGTCCGAGAGCGCCGCGCAGAAGTCCGCCGCCTCCCCCTCGCGCACCTGTACGGTGAACGCGGCGTCCGCTTCAAACGCGCGGTTCACGATCACGCACCGCCCTTCCAGAAAGCGCGTCAGGGCGTTGACTTCGGGATACCCGACGCGGATGCAATACTCCGCGCAGACGTCGTACAGGCATTTCTCCGCCGCGGAGAGCGCCTCCGCCGCGCAGGACGAATACGCGCGCGTCAGTCCGCCCGCGCCGAGCTTGATGCCGCCGAAATAGCGCACGACGGCGACCGTTGTCTCGTACAACTCCTGCGCCTTGATCACGTTCAGAATGGGCATTCCCGCCGTTCCCTGCGGCTCGCCGTCGTCGGAAAACCGCTGCAAATTGCCGAGGCGGTCGGCGATGAACGCATAGCAGACGTGCGTTGCGAGCGGGTGCTGCGCGCGCACCGACGCGAGAAAGGCGCGCGCTTCCTCCTCCCCCGCCGTATGCGCGGCATAGGTGAGAAAGCGCGATTTTTCAATGACCTTTTCCCGCTCGCATGGCGCGGCAACGCTCTTATAGCTCATTGCGCAACGACCTTGACGCGCACCTTCTTGCCCTTGAACAGCGTGAACGGGAGCGCGGGAATCGCCGCACCCGCGTCCGTCACCTTCTCGCCGTTGACCGTAACGCCGCCCTGCTCGACGAGCCTGCGCGCCTCTCCGTTGGATTTGCAGAGCCCCGTTGCGATGAGCGCCTGCAAGACCGTCTGCGTATCGGCGGGAATCGCGCGTTCGGGCATATCGCCCTCGCCGCCGAATGCGGCGCGCGCCTGCGTCTCGGCGGCTTTCGCCTTCTCTTCGCCGTGGACGAGTTTCGTCAGCTCGTAGGCAAGCACTTCCTTGGCGCGGTTGATGCGCTCGTCCTTATGCTCGCACAGCGCGGCGATCTCCTCCAAGGGAAGGAAGGTGAGAAGTTTGAGGCACTTCTCCACGTCCGCGTCCGCCGTGTTGCGCCAATACTGATAGAATTCGTAAGGGCTGGTTTTGTTTTCGTCCAGCCAGACGGCGCCCTTCTGCGTCTTGCCCATCTTCTTGCCCTCGCTCGTGGTGAGCAGGGTGAACGTCATGGCAAACGCCGCCTTGCGCTCTTTGCGGCGGATGAGGTCCGCGCCCGCAAGGATGTTGCTCCACTGGTCGTCGCCGCCCATCTGCAACAGGCACCCGTATTTGCGGTTGAGCACAAGGAAATCGTACGCCTGCATGAGCATATAGTTGAATTCAAGGAAGGTAAGCCCCTTCTCCATGCGCGAACGGTAGCACTCCGCCGTGAGCATTTTGTTGACGGAGAAGTACACGCCGACGTCGCGCAAAAAGTCCACGTAATTGAGGTTTAAAAGCCAATCCGCGTTGTTGACGACGATCGCGCCGTTCTCGCCCTCGAAGCGGATAAAGCGCGCCATCTGCTTTTTAAAGCACTCGACGTGGTATTCCACCGTTTCACGCGTCATCATGGAGCGCATATCCGTTCTGCCGGAGGGATCGCCGATCATGCCCGTGCCGCCGCCGATGAGGATAATGGGACGATGCCCCGCGTCCTGCATATGGCGCATTGCGATGAGCGTGAGGAAATGCCCCACGTGCAGGCTGTCCGCCGTCGGGTCGAACCCGATATAAAAGGGAACGGATTCGCTTCCGAGCTTTTCGTACAGCTCGTCTTCGTACACCGTCTGTTTGATAAATCCCCGCGCGCGCAGGGTGTCCATTACGTTCTGCATATAAATCTCCTCTTTTCAGCTCTTTTTTTGTACAAAAAAACGGCTTACGCCGCGCGTAAACCGTACTATTCCTCTGCCTGATCTACGCGCAAAATCGGTATTACGAGCAAACGTAATACCAATAGCCGTAAATTGCAACTGCGAGCGAACGTTTCATGGTCTTATTATACTCCGCCCATGCGCCTTTGTCAAACGCTTGCGCGCCGATTCATGCAAAATTCAGCTCCTTTTGCGCGCGTTCCGCAGAGTTCAGCCCCTGCATGGCGCACAGGCGCGCGAACGCGCGCTCGAACGTGGCGTCCGCCGCAAGCTGCTCGGCAAGAAGTTCGTTTCGCACGGCGTTGCGGATGCGCCGCTTGTCCTCGATGATCTGTTCCATAGAGAGTGTTTTCATACTCCCTATTGTACGCATCATACTTGACAGATATTGTCATATATGCTAAAATTTTTTAAAATATTTTTTTGAGGATAATTATGAAATTTGAAATCATGATCGGAATGCTATTCGACCTGCTGTCCAGACGGCGCATGAACGCGAACGAGCTTGCGGGAAAATACGGCATTTCCACGCGCTCGGTGTACCGCTACGTCGAGGAAATGACGGTCTCGGGAATCCCCATCGACGTTGCGCGCGGTTCGGGCGGCGGGATATACATTTCGGACGCCTATAAACTGCCCAAGGGGTTTATGACGCGCGAGGAATACCGGCGGGCGATCGAGGCGATGCAGGCGATGGAGAGCGAACTTGCCGACCCCGTTCTGCAATCGGCGATCGCAAAACTCAGCGCGGCGATCAAGGAAGAGCGGAATGACGGCGCGATCGCGGGGAATATTCTCGTGGACAGCGGCACGTGGGGCGGCGAGCGAAAGTTCTCGGAAAAGCTGCTGCTCATCGAGCGCGCGATCGAGGAAAAGAACGCGCTTGAAATCGACTATATCTCGCGGGAGGGCGAGCACACGCGGCGCGTGATTCTGCCCCACCTCCTCGTTTACAAACAGAATATCTGGTATACGTTTGCCTACTGCCGTATGCGCGGCGCGTTCCGTCTCTTCAAGATCGGGCGGATGCGCGCCATTGTGGAGACGGGCGAAACGTTCGAGCCGCTCCCCTTCACCCGCGAACAGATTCCGCTCTCCTTCTGGACGGACGGAGAAAAGACGGTGCAGGCGACCTTCTCCCTCTCCCCCGAAGTTCTGCCCTTTGCGGAGGAATGGCTGGGGATTGAAAACGTGCGCGTGGAGGACGGAAAATTTTTTGCGACCGTCACCCTGCCCGACGACGATTCGCTCGTGCCGAAGATCCTCTCCGCAGGCGCGGGTTTCAAAGTGCTCTCGCCCGAATCGCTCGCCGAACGCGTGCGCCGCGAAGCCGAAAACATCGCGGAAAGCTACTTATAACATCCGCCTTGCGTCAAATCAAAAGCGGCGTTCTTTTCGGAACGCCGCTTTTGATTTGTTCGAAATCTTATCTGAACGTTACAGAACCGACATCAAACGTTGCGGAAGCTGTATAGTTCGTGTTTGCGTTATAGGTATTTTTTCCGTGAGCCGCCATTTCAATAACCAGCGTCTGTCCGTTCTCCAAGGAGTATTCAATCACCACGCTTGCATGAATGTACCCGGGATTTCCGAGACCGGTTTTGAACGACCCCTCGGGCGATGCGGAGGAAGCAGAATAACTTCCGCCGACCGTAGCGCTCTCGCCGGCATCCTTGCTCGCCGAGAAATAATACATAACAGAACTTCCGTTCAACTGATCGGCAAAGGAAGCATATAACGTTCCCCCCGTGACGGCAGAAGTTACCGTATACTTATAGTTGCCGAAACCCAGCGTGCCCCTGCTGCTCATTGTGCCTTGGAAATCCGTCCACAGCGCTTCGACTTCGACGGTCTTGCCGCCCGTACCGGAATAGGAAAGCTCCGTCACCTTCGTGAGGTTTCCGTTTTCGTCCTGCATGAACCAGCCGAGGAAGGTGTACCCCTCCGCCACAGGCGTGGCAAGCGCGTACTGCTTATAGAAGCCGACCGTATCTTCCGTAACGGGCTGCGCGCCTTCCGCGGCGTTCTCCCACGTGAACGCAATCGTGCTCTTGTACACCGCATAGTCGCGCGTGAGCGCGATCTCAACGCGTCCGCCCTCCGCCGTGTAGGCAAAGGACCCGTCCTCCCAGCAGATATTTTCAGGGACTTTTACGCTGCGCAGGTCGAACACGTTCTCGCCCGCCGCAACGGTGAACACCGTGCTTTCGTCGCCGTACGCAAACTCGATCTCAGAGCCCTTGAACATCTGCACCGTGCGCGCGTAGTAGAGCGTGTTCCCCTCGCCGTCCTCGACCGCCGCCCACTTGCCGCCGAGCGATTCGGGCGCAATGAGGGTGACGGTGTAGAGATCGGGGATCTCGTCGGAGATGTCCGTCGTCTGATCGTCGTACGCAACGCCGCAGGGGGTATCGAAGGTGAGATCGGCGGAAATCGTCACGCCGCTGTTGCCGATGAGCGGAATGGACGTGGAAACGCTCAGCCCGCGCAGCACGTTATTCTGTCCGTTGAACTGCTGCGACGTCAGCGTGATGACAATATCGGAGAGCACGCCGCCGGAGAGCGCGGAACCGTTCATCGACAGCGCCCACGTGTTGCCCGTTTCGCCCGCCGTGTACGAATACTTGCTGAGGACGTTGGAAAGGATCGTGCCGTAATCGTCCGACTTTGACCCGCCGCCGGAGCCGCCGGTGCCGCCGGACTGCATCTGTTCCATGATCGCATCGGAGAGATTGAGGATATACCCCATCTGTTCGAGGATCGTCGAAAGGAAGGTATCCGTCGTCACGGCGTTGTGCGTTACTTTTCCGTCGGAGAGCGTGCGGCGCATATACACCATTTCGCCCTTGACGGTGAGTTCCGTCGTGCCGCCCTGTTCGATGACGGGGAAGATGCTGCCGAGCGGCATGACCCTCGGGAAGGAGATTTTGGCGTTTGCCGAAACGCTTCCGTCCTCCGCGTCCACCGCAACGGAAAGTCCGTGCACGGTCACTTCCACGTCGTAAATTCCGAGCAGAGAGAGCGCGGCTTTGCCGCTGATATGGAAACGCTCGTTGAGCGCGTACGTTCCCTCCTCCGTCTTATGCGTTGCGGAGAGCGCGATCGACTTGATAAGTTCGTCTGCGCCCGCAAAGATATAATTGGAATAGCCGCCGTACGAGAGCGATGCGAGCTGCGCCTCTTCGGAGCGGAGCGTAACGCCTTCCGCCGTGCGGTCGAGCGCGAGACGGTCGCGGGAGACCGCGAAATTGACGCTCGTGCGCTCGCTGTTGCCGTTGCCGTAAATGTTGCCGAGCGAAATACCCGTCAGGTAAGACTGCCCGAACGCGCCCGCCTTGCGGAAGCTCAGCGTGAGATCTTCCAGCCCGCTGCCGCCGTAAATGAGGTCGGAGTCGAGCGCGATCGTGAATACCGTCTCCCCGTTCTCTTCGGAGATGCCGAGTTTCGTGAGGTAATAATCGAAACTCATTTCCGTGAGATCGATATCGCCCGCGATCGCGTCGGAGACGTCGCCGAGCAGTCCTTGGAACGCGCTGTCCAGCCCGAGCGTGCTTGCAAGCATTGCGCCGATCGCGCCGAGCTGCCCCTTCTCGTCCTCCGTCAGCCACTTGGAAACAAAGTAATCGTCAAGCGCGGCGAAGATCGCGGAAGAATCCTCGATGCCGAGCGAGGCAAGGAAGCCTTCGAGCGTATCCTGCACCAGCGAAACGCCGCTTGCCGCGAGCGTGAGAATATCGCTTGCCGAAACGGCAAAGTTGAGCGGCTTATACGCGGGATTGCTCTTCGCGGCTTCGGCTGCGTCAAGCGTGGGATTGCCCGCGCTGTCGAGATAAGGCATATATTTGGAAAGGCTCACGAAGAAGTCCAGCTCGCCGTCCGGAGTGTTCCCCGTATAGTAGTCGAACATCCAGAATTCGAGATACAAGTCGGTGCCGTCCGCCGCCTTTTCGTCCAGCCAGATTTTGAAGTAGAGGTATGCGTTGGGGTTGACGGTGAGCGTCTTGTTCTCCGTATCCAGCTTGAAGAAGGGTTCGCCGTTTTCCGCCGTACCCGCGTGGTAGGTCAGTTCCCCGACGATGTCGAACTTCGTCTTGCCCGTCTCGGTGAACACCGTCTTGGAATCGGTGAAGCTCAGACGGACGTCGTCGGAGGCGAGCGTCGCCACGGAAGCCCCCACGAAGTCGAGCAGATCGACGAAGCTGTCCGCCGTCATATAGTCGCCCTCGGGCTCGGTCGGCGCGGAAACCGCCTTTCCGACGGTGAGCGAACCGGAAAGTTTCAGACTGCCGAAGTCCGCTTTCGAGAGCACGCAGGAGAGCGCGCCGTCCTGCGCGGACAGCTCCATAAAGAGCGAATCGCCGTAAGCAAGGCTTGCAAACCCGCCGCCGACGGGCGCGCCGAATACGATCGAATTGATGATCTTGGGAAGATCGACGGAAGCGAGCAGTTCGGTGACCGCCTCGCCCGTCTGCATTCTGTCGGAAAGCTCCTCGATGGTTGCGGGCAGCGCCGCGCCGCTCACGGACTGATTGAGGATTCCCGCAATGCGGGCATAGACCGCGCCGAACGCCTCGCCGACGGAATGGAGATCGGCATAGACGAGATCGACGCCGACGTTTCCGTAAACGACTTTCACGCGCCGTTCGTCCGCATAGACGGAGAACTTCTGCGCCGTACCGTTGGCGGAGAGAATGAGATCGAGCGAGAGACGGAAGCCGTCCGCCCAGCTTATAACGCCGTTTTCAATCGCGAGCGCGATTTCGGTTTCCCCGTAAGCGAGGTTGAGCGTGCCGCCCAGCGAAACCGCTTCGCCTTTCAGCGCGGCAGAGAGCGTCCCGAGCACGGGCGTAATATCCGAATAGCCCGCATAATCCGCCGCGTCGAGCGCGAACGCCTTGCCCTGACGGAGCGCGACGGACGCGCCGAGTGCACGGGCGAACACGTCGCCGTCTTTCACCGTGAGCGTTACCTCGCCGAGGTCAAAATCGATCCCGAGCTTTTCCAGAAGTTCCGTACCGCTCACAAGGACTTCGCTTTCCGACTTGAACGCAAGAACGTCGCTCCACGTCAACGAGAAAAGCTGCATGAGCATTTCGGAAAGGTCGGCGTTCCCCTGCCCGCCAAGCGCGGAGGTCACAAGGTCTGCGGCGTCGCCTGCGTTGAGCTTCATCTTCGCGCCTTCCAGCGCAAGATAGATATATTCGTCCGCGCCGTAGGCAAACGAGAGCGTCTTTGCCGCGCTGCCCTTTTCGTCCTGATAGGAAAGCGTGAGGTCTCCTCTGACCGCGAAGGGCGCAAGCGAAAGTTCCACCGTGCCGCCGAGGGAGATATTCCCTGCGGAATAGCCGATCTCCGCCGAGAGCCCGTTCTCCGCAAAGAGCGAGACGAGCGTATTTACAAGCGGCATCAGGTCGGTGTACCCCTCGGTATCGACGGCGACCGCCGCGCCTTCCGTGACGGAAAGCTCCGCGCCGAGCACGTTCGCCGTGATCTTGCCGTCCGATACGCCGAGCGTGACGTCTCCCAACGCAACGCCGCCGAGGTCGATCCCGAGCGCTTTCAGAAGCTCGTTGCCCGCAAGCGCGATTTCAAGCGCGTTCTCCTTTTCGGAAAGGGCGATATTCTGCGCGAACTCGTCGGAAAGCGCCGTCGAGAGAATTTCGCCGAGGTCGAAATCTCCGAGCGGAACTTCCGCGTCGCCGATAAACTGCATGATGAGCGCGACCGCCTCTTCGGCGTTCGCTTTGACCTTGACGCCGTCGAGATTCAGATAGACATTTTTGTTCTTATAGGCGATGCCGATCGTCTTGCTCGCCGCGTTCTCCCCGCTGCCGAGCGTGAGCGTCAGCGCGCCGTTCACGGCAAAGTTCTGCTTATCGGTAAAATCAAGGTCAAGTTCCCCGCCGAGCACGAAACCGCCGCCCTTGTAATCGATCCCGACCGCGAGCTTTCCGCCATCGATGAGTTCGAGCACGTTCTGAACGTAGGGAACGAGGCTCACATATTCGCCGCCGTCCGTCACTTCGGAGACCGTCTCGTCCGTATAGGCGAGCTTCACGGAGACGTCCGTCCCGCCGAGATCGAGCGCGGAAGAGAGATAGTCGAGCGTGATCGCGCCGTCCTCCGCGATCGCAAAGCGGAAATGCACGGGAATGGTCAGCCCCATCAGGGAAAGTTCGGAATCGAGCGTCGCGCTCCTGCCGTCCTCCGCCACGGCGAAATCGCCGCCGCCGAGCTGCTCCAAAAGCGCGTCGGTATCCAGCGAAAGCCCTGCACCCGTCCCTTCGCCGTCGGACAGGAAACTCTGCGCAAGGGAGAGGATCTCGTCGATCGTCGCCTTCCCCTTGACGCCCTCGCCGTATCTGAGATAGATCTGCTCCCCCGCATACTGCACGAATACGCTGCCGAGCTGTGCGCGCAGTTGCAGGTTTTCCATATCGGACGCGTCGACGTAGACGATCCCCGAGACGGGCGCGCCGTCTATCGTGAGATCGAGCGCAAAATTGACGGGTCCGCTCAGAACGGGCGCGAACGCGTTGGAAAGGCACGCCGCCGCGGTCACGCCGCTTCCTTCGGGCGCGCCCGTCGCGGGTTTATCCGCATAGTTTTTGTAATAGGTCTCGTAAGCGTCGGATACGGCTTTTTCCGTGCCGTATTCGTAATCGGTGGTATAGGAAGCGGTACAGCCGACGGAAACGCCCATCGTCGCCGTGTATTTTTCATCGATGACCGATTGCAGGACCTGCCAAGTACTGTCAAAGGTATAGGTGACGGTGATCTGCTCGAACGTGGGAAGCGCCGTCAGTCCGCCCGTGAACATCATCTGATTGACATAATAGGCGGGAGCCTTGTCGGTGGCGGGATCGAGATAGAACGTCTGCGTATACGTGCCGTCTCCGTTGACGACGACGGGATCGGCGTCAAGGAGCGTCTCCTCGTTGATGACGTACACCGAGAAGGACGTGCCGGGCAAGCCGTTTTTCGCCTTGTAGTCGCTGATCATCATGTTGCCGTAAGGCTCGCCGCTCTTCCACTCGGTATCGATGCCGTTATAGGTGGAAGGTCCGCCCGCGGCGTCGCGCCAGATCACGCGGTCGCCCACATAGCAGAACTGCCGCGCCGAATTGACCATGCTGGACGTGGTGATGTCCGTCTGAATGAGCACGCTGTCGTCATACTGCTTGTAGGTGCTGACTTCCTGCTTGATCATCGTATCGACAAAGCCGTGCATCTCGGTGTAATAGTTCGGCTGCCCCATGAGGCGAGTGTTCATGTAGCCGATATTTTCAAGCGCGCTGTGCATATCGGGCGTAGAGCCGTCATTCGGAAGTTCGTACGAGACGGTTGCAAAGCCCTCGTCCACGGCGTTGGGCGCGGTGCTTTGGAAAAAGAGCGCGTTTACGCCGAACACGCCGAGGCAGAGAACCGCGGCAACGGAAAAGCTCGCCAATACCTTGACGATACGGCGATGATATTTGGATTTCAGACGAAGTCCGCCCTTCTTCTTATGAACGACGCGCGGACGTTTTTCGTTTTCGATCGGGTGAAGCCCCTCTTCTACCCGCTCCTGCGCTTTTTTCATATGCCTCCATCGCGGTCAAACCGCGAGATGTAACTATTTTTTATGACACGATTGTAACACTTCTTTCCCATGATGTCAACAAAATATATGACATTTTCTATATTTTGTGCGAAAAAAATCTGACAATTCCGCCAAATGAAAAAATCCTCTCTAAGAGAGGATTTCAAAACGGGGTATGAAACCGATCTTTTTTCCGCTTACAGCCCCATCAAAGCCTTGGTGAGCAGCTCCTCGCAGGGCGGGCGGGAGAAGAAATCGCGCGGAAGATCGCCCTCCACCGCAAGATCAAGCGCGACCGTTCCGCGGTGCAGAACGACGGCGCGGTGCGAGAGCATCGCCGCTTCGTGTACGTCGTGCGTGACGAACACGACCGTCTCCCTCCGTTCCAGCCAGAGTTCGGAAACGAGTTCGAGCAGCGTCTTTTTGAGCGCGAGATCGAGCGACGAGAACGGCTCGTCCATGAGCAGGATCTCGTGCGGGTACAGGAATGCCCGCGCGATCGCCACGCGCTGGCGTTCGCCCCCCGAAAGCGCCTGCGGGTACGACTTTTCCCTGCCTTCCAGTCCTACGCGGGCAAGCATTCCGCCGATATCTCCCCACCGCTCTTCGGGCAGGACGAAGCGCAGATTTTCTTCCGCAGTGAGGTTGGGCAGCAGGCGCGGAGATTGGAAGAGATAGGAATACGCTCCCCCGCCCTCCACGGTTCCTTCGTAAGAAGTCAGTCCCGCAAGCACATTCAGAAGCGTCGTCTTGCCCGCGCCGCTCTCGCCGAGCACGGCGGTGATCGTTCCGTCCTGCAAAGAGAGCGTAATATCCGAGAGCGCGGCGCGCTCCCGATAGCGTTTGGTCACGTGTTCGAGTTTCATCTCCGCCACCTCACGATCAGACGATAAACGAGCCGGCACAGCCCTTCCAACGCAAACCCCAATAAAACGGTGATCAGCGTGAGCGCCATCAGGCGCGGCATGGAGAGGAAAGTCTGCGCCTCCTGCATCATGCCGCCGAGCGAGCGGTACGTGGAAGCCATCACTTCGCCCGAAATGACGACTTTCAGCCCGAGCGAAAAAATCGAACCCGCCTGTTTCAGCAGAGGCGGCGCGGCAAGCGGAAGATACATTTTTACGATCTTCCGACCTGCACTGACGCGGAAAGCGCGCGTCAGTTCGCCGTACTCCTCCCCCACCTCGTCAAGCGCGGCGAGCGCGGCGGCATACGCCGCGGGAAAGAGAACGAGCGCGGAGACGATGACGGGCGCAACGGCGGGCGTCGTCCACAACAGGAGCATTAAAACGACCGCCATTGTCGGCACGGTGCGGAGCGCCGAGATGATCGGCGCGAAAAAGGCGCGCACGCCGCCGACGAGGTGCGCGGGGATCGCCAATCCGACGCCGAGCGCGAGCGAGACGAGGAACGCCCACAGCGTGCGCAGGAAGGTATTCCCGAAGGCGCGCCAAAAGGACGCCTCGCCGAGCAGGCGTCCCGTTTCGCGGAGGGTCTCCCAGAAGGACGGGAGCACATAGTCGTTCCGCACGATATAGTAGGCAATCACCCAGACGAGCCAGAGCGCAATCAGCGCGACCGCCGAAAAGAGCGCGTTCTTTTTTACCATTTATCCTGCGTAGTAGAACGAATCGGAAACCGTTGTGGTGAACTCGGGATTGACGTCGATGAGTTCGGCAAGGAACGCGTTGATGCGCTCTTTGCAGTCCTGCGCGGCGGTGAAATACACCGAGCAGTTCTCGATGACTTCCTTTGTCAGCGTCTTGGCGTTGAGCGAGGGTGCAAGCCCGTCCGTATAGCAGTCCGCCAGCACGTTCACGACGTCCTCCGCGGATGCGGCGGAAAGATATTCGTCGCTCCCGTTCATGTACTCGATCATCTTCCCGACCGCCTCGGAATCGGAGTCGATCACCGTCTTTTTTGCCACCAAAACCGCCTGCGGGTAGCCGTTTTCGCCATACAGTTCCTGTAAGCTGCCCGCTGCCTTGAAGGGGTTCGCGCTCGACGCCGTTCCGCGCAGTTTTGCGCTTGCGGCGGGTTCGGGGCAGAGGTAGTAATCGCACCCGCCCGCGGGCGTAACGCCTGAGGAAGCGTCGGCGATCGCCTTTAAGTTAACTTTGTCCGCCGCGGGCTGCGCGTCGTTCCCGAGCGTCTGATAGGCAATGCTATTCGCCTTCAACACCGCCTGCAAGGTCAGCCCGGGGACGTTCGCGAGCTGGACGACGCCCACCGTCTTTCCGACGAGCGAGGAGAGATTGTCCGAGGTGATGACGGGATTTTCGCCCGTGGTCAGAAGGTACATATTGCCGTTTGTGACGGTGCCGAGCATCTGATAGGTCTCCCCCGTTCCGAGGAACTTTGCCGCGGCGTTGACGGGCAGAATGCAGAAATCCGCATTTGGCGTTTCACCCTGCACCTGCGCGGCAATCGTCGAGGAATCGACGATGCGGAAGTCAAAATTTTCGCCCTCCCCCTCTTCCTGTACCGCGTTCGCAAGCGCAAGCGCGGGCGCGCCGTCGGGCGCATAGACGGTGTACGTCTCATAACTGTCGTTGCACGCGGTGACGGCGCAGACGGTTGCCGCGCCGAGCACGAGCGCGAGCATTCCTGAAACAAGTTTCTTCATACGGTCCTCCAAAAAATTAAAATTTGCTGAATAACGTTTTGGCGGTCACGCCGTTGAGCTGACCGATCTTGCCCGTGAGCGCGTTGACGACGGACGCGGGCGCGTCCATGACGACGCAGAGCACGGAAACGTGCTTCTCGCGGTATGGGATTCCCATTCTTCCGACGATGTACTCCCCGAATTCGGAGAGGTAGCCGTTGAGTTTTTCCGCCTCTTCCCGCCGTTCGACGATGACGGAAAGCACGGCGATCCGCTTTTCTTCCATAAAAAATCTCCCTTTGCCTGCGCAAAGGGAGACGGGCGCGCAAAAACGCGCGCAAAAAAATGCCGGTTTCTTCCCCTTTGCGGTCAGATCGCTCTTTCCGTTCAGGCGAAGTTATTATACCACAACTGCGGGCGGAATGTCAAAGAAATTCTCTCCCGAAACGCGCCGATCGCGCAAAATCCGTATGCGCCGTTTTCCGTGTTTGAGCAAACCCCTCTTCCGCATTTCGCGCGGCGATTTTCAAACAGAAAACCGCCGACTTGCATCGGCGGTTTTTTGCTCTTTTTCATGCAACCTTTCCGAAAATCGGAGAGACCGCATTTATTTTACTTGTTGTCTTCGGGCGTGTGCCACTTCCAATTCTGGATCTCGGGCAGGTCTTCGCCGTACTCCGCAATGTAGTTGCGGTGCTCGACGAGCTTGTCGTTCATGAGCTGAACGAGGAAGGACCCGCGGTTGCCGAGCTGAGGAAGGCTCATCATCGCCTCGCGGACGAGGTGGAAACGGTCGATATGGTTCTGAACGCGCATATCGAAGCCCGTCGTGATCGTACCCTCTTCCATGTAACCGAACACCTTGATGTTGCGGTTGTGGCGGGTATAGGTCAGCTCGTGGATGAGCTTGGGATAGCCGTGATATACGAAGATAACGGGCTTATCCTTCGTGAAGATCGCGTCGAACGCGCTGTCGCGCAGACCGTGAGGGTGATTCTCGTGCGAATCGAGCTTCATCAGGTCGACGACGTTGACGAAACGGATCTTCAAATCGGGCATATAATCGCGGAGAATGGTCGTCGCCGCGAGCGCCTCCACCGTGGGCGTATCGCCGCAGCAAGCCATGACGAGGTCGGGTTCTTCGCCCGCGTCGTTGGATGCCCACGACCAGACGCCGATACCCTGCGTGCAGTGCTTGACTGCCTGATCCATGGTCAGCCACTGATAGGTCGGGTGCTTGCTGGCTACAATGACGTTGATGTAGCCCTTGCTCTTGACGCAGTGGTCGAAGCAGGACAGGAGGCAGTTCGCATCCGGCGGGAGATAGCAGCGAACGACGTCCGCCTTCTTGCAGGTGACGTGATCGAGGAACCCGGGATCCTGATGCGTGAAGCCGTTGTGGTCCTGCTGCCATACGTTGGACGTAAGAATGAGGTTGAGCGAGGAGATGTCCTGTCTCCAAGGCAGCTCGTTGGTGACTTTCAGCCACTTCGCGTGCTGGGAAACCATGGAGTCGACAACGCGGATGAAAGACTCGTAGGAAGCGAAGAAGCCGTGACGGCCGGTGAGGATATACCCTTCGAGCCAGCCTTCGCACATATGCTCGGAGAGGTACGCGTCCATGATCCTGCCCTGCGGCGCGACGTTGTCGTCCTCGACGTAGACGCAGTCCTCGGGCGCGGCTTTATCGTAGATCTTCGCCTCGAACGGACGGGACGAAACTTCAAACGCCGCGTACATGCGGTTGGACATCGTTTCGTCGGGACCGAACATACGGAAGTTCTTGTTTGCCTCGTTGAGTTTGAGAACGTCTCTGATATAGTTGCCGAGTTCCAGCATATCCTGCGCCTTGACGGTGCCGGGAGCGTCCATCTTGACGCCGTACTTCGTGAAGTCGGGCAGACGGAGATCTTTGAGCAGCTTGCCGCCGTTGGTGTGAGGATTTGCGGAGATGCGGTGATCGCCCGTGGGAGCGAGCGCTCTCAGCTCGGGTTTAAGTTTATAGTCCTCGGTGAAGAGTTCTTCGGGACGATAGGAAAGCAGCCACTCTTTGAGCAGGTCGAGGTGCTCGGGCTTGTCCATCGTGATCGGGACCTGATGCGCGCGGTAGCTGCCTTCGATGTGCTTGCCGTCGACGACCTTGGGACCTGTCCAGCCCTTGGGCGTGCGGAGAATGATCATGGGCCATACGGGGCGCTCGGTGCAGCCCTCTTCCCTTGCCTTTCTCTGGATCTCTTTGATCTCCTTGATGCACTTGTCGAGCGCTTCCGCCATCTTCTTGTGCATGGGCATGGGATCGTCGCCCTCGACGAAGTAAGGCTTGTAACCGCAGCCGTGGAAGAAGCTCTTGACCTCGTCTTTGGAGATACGCGCGAACACCGTGGGGTTGTTGATCTTGAACCCGTTGAGGTGCAGAATGGGAAGCACTGCGCCGTCCGTAACGGGGTTGAGGAACTTGTTGGAGTGCCAAGCCGTCGCAAGAGGACCGGTCTCCGCCTCGCCGTCGCCGACGATGGTCGCCGCGATCAGGTCGGGGTTATCGAACACCGCGCCGAACGCGTGCGCGAGCGAATAACCGAGCTCGCCGCCTTCGTTGATGGAGCCGGGCGTCTCGGGAGCGACGTGCGAAGAAATGCCGCCGGGGAAGGAGAACTGCTTGCACAGTTTCGTCATGCCGACTTCGTCTTCGGAAACGTTGGGATAAACTTCGCTGTACGTTCCTTCAAGGTAGGAGTTCGCGACGAAGAAGTTTCCGCCGTGACCGGGACCGGAGAGAAGGATAAGGTCAAGATCGAACTTTTTGATGACGCGGTTCAGGTGCACATAGATGAAGTTCTGCCCGGGCACGGTACCCCAGTGACCGACGATCTTCTTCTTGACCTGATCGCGCGTGAGCGGTTCGCGAAGAAGAGGGTTTCTCAGCATATAGAGCTGCGCGGCTGCAAGGTAGTTCGCGGCGCGCCAATAAGCATCCATCTTTTTGAGATACTCTTCCGTCAAGGGCTTCTTTTCGGGAATGATTTCGTTGCTCATGAATTCCTCCAATTTCACAGTTTTTCTGGTAACATTATACCCTTTTGCTGCGGCGTTGTCAATAATCATGTGGAAAATTTTTACGCTTTTTTTCAGCAGACCCTTTTTTGACGATAAAAAAATGCGGGCGCGGAGAAAAAAGCGCGAAAAAAGCTCCGCTTTTTTTGCGGAGCTTGAAAATTTTTCGGGAAAATCGGGCTTCAAATTTCAATTCAGCTCAGAAATCCCTTGATGATCTGCTCTTCCGCCTCGTGTTCGGTGAGGCCGAGCGTCATGAGCTTCAAAAGCTGTTCTCCCGCGATCTTGCCGATCGCCGCCTCGTGAATGAGTTCGGCGTCCACGCAGTTCGCCGCAAGCGCGGGAACCGCCGTAACGTGCGCGTCGTCCATGATGATCGCGTCGCACTCGCTGTGCCCGTGGCACTTTTCGTTCCCGTTGATGCGCATCTCGAACTCCTGACGGGAATTTTCCGCCGCGACGGAGCGCGACACGATGTCCGCCCCCGCCCCCTCGCCGTTGAGATCGACGGAAAAATCCGTCTTGGCGAACTGTTTGCCGTGCGTATAGATCTTCTCGCGGATAATAAGTTCCGCACCCGCGGCAAGCGTTGCGCTCGTCTCGCGCACGGTGGAGTCGATGCCCTTGATCTGCGTCGTCTCCATCTCCATGCGCGCGCCCTCTTCCAGAATGATCGCCGTGGCGGGATTCATGACGTTTTCGCCGTTGCCGTCGCCCGAGGCGTAGTGCTTTTCCACATATTTTACTTTTGCGCCCTTTCCGATATGGAAGGTGTGGATTCCGCTGTGCTCCGCCGTCTCGACGCCGCAGTTATGAATGCCGCAGCCCGCGATGATGAGCACGTCCGCGCCGGCTTCCACGTAAAAATCGTTGTACACCGTCTCGCGGTAGTCCGTTTTGGTGATGACGACGGGGATATGCACGCTCTCGCCCTTCGTCTCGCCCGAGACGAAAATATCGATGCCCGACTTCCCGTCCTTGCGCCCTTTGATGCGGATATGCGGCGTACTCTTGCGCCCGTCCGCCTCGCCGTTCTTTCTGATATTGTATGCGCCGTCCGGCACTTTGTGCAGATCGGCGACCTGCATGAGCAGCATCTGTTCAAGCTGATCCATGAAAACCTCCTTTGTTACGCTCCGAAGGCGGGGCAGATCCTGCCCGCCAGAAGATTGGGCAGAATTTCTTCGCGCGTTCCCTCGCGCTCCACTCTGCCGTTCGCGATGACCACGATCTTATCCGCAATGTTGAGGATACGTTCCTGATGGGAAATGATGAGAATGCTCCCGTTCGTCCGCTCGTGCATCTTTTCAAAGACGGAGATCAGATTCTGAAAGCTCCAAAGATCGATCCCCGCCTCCGGCTCGTCGAACACGGAGAGCGCCGTCCCGCGCGCAAGCACGGTGGCGATTTCGATGCGTTTGAGCTCCCCGCCCGAGAGCGACGCGTTGACTTCGCGGTCGATATAATCGCGCGCGCAAAGCCCCACCTCGGAGAGGTAGGTACACGCCTCGCTGACGGTGATCTTTCTGCCCGCCGCGAGCGAGACGAGATCTTTTACCGTAATGCCCTTGAAGCGCACGGGCTGCTGGAACGCGTAGGAGATCCCGCGGCGCGCGCGTTCGGTGACGGAAAGGTTGGTGATATCCTCTCCGTCGAGCAGAATTTTCCCCTCCGTGGGCTGAATGATGCCCGCGATGAGCTTGGCGAGCGTCGACTTTCCGCTGCCGTTGGGACCCGTGATGGCGACGAACCGCTCGTTGACTTTGAGCGAAACGTCGTTTAAAATTTCCTTGTGCGCGTCCCCGTCGGACGCGGCAAAACTGACGTGACTGAGTTCTAACATACGTATTTCCTTGTATAGCGTTGCAACTTCGTTGCAACGCAGGATTTTACCACATTGTGCGCAAAAAGTCAACCAAAATCACGCCGCTGCAAAAACTGTGAAAAACGGGCAGAAGATCTGCCCGTTTTTTTATGCTTGCCCGTCCGGACCGTCCTTTTTCTCTTCGCCGTCCGATCCCTCTTTTTTGTCCATGTCAGGGAAAGGATCGAGGTCTATTTTCCCCTCTTCCGTCTTCCCGCGGCTGAGGCGCTCCTCTTCGGCGCGCTCCTCTTTTTTCCTGCGCGCCCGCGCGCAGAACACGATCACCACAGCGATGACCGCGACGCCCACCGCAACGCCGAGGATGATGAGCGCCGTCGTGCGCGTCGGCGTCTCGTCGTCGTACGGGGCGGGGTCGTAGGTGGTAACCTCCGTACGGGTGAAGGCAAAGGAGAGTTCCCCCATCGGGAGTCCGTCTTTGGAATAGGTATAACCGCCCTCGCGCCGCGTGAATTGCAGCGAGCTGCTGTCCAGATAATAGGGCGTCTGAATGTTGATGACGACTTCTTCCACGTCCGCCCAACGCTGCCCCGAAGAGAGCAGATAGCCGTACCGCCATTTGCGGTTCGTCTGCGAAGGCAGATCGGGCAAAAGCGGCGCGGTGACCGTGTTCGTCACGCTCCCTTGGGCGGGAACCGACAGCTCGTACTCATACCAGAGCATCAGGTTTTCGAGTACGGCGGCGGCGTTCAGGCAGGAAGTCAGTTTCAGGTCAATGCCGTCGCTTGAAAGCATCGCGACCGTCGCGTTGTAGAAATCGTGATAGAAATCCCCGACCCCCATGAGCGCGTCCGCTTTGGCGTACATTTCCTGTACCAGCGTCTCAAACGTCATCGTCTCCTTGACGGGATCGTCCGCCTCGGAGAGCAGTTCCGCGCTCGCGCCCGACGCGGAATACACGCCCGCCCGCACCGCTTCGTCGCCAAGCTGTTTTCCGATCACATAAAAAACGAGTTCCTGCGTCGAACCGGCGTCGATGCGCCTGTAAATTTCTCCCCAGCCGTTGCTGATGCCCGAAGCCCCGCTCTCCGCGCTGAACACCTGCGTCTTGGCGGGGTTGGCGTCGTATCCGAACGTGAAGGTATAGGCCTCCTTTCCGTCAGACGGCGCGGTCACCGTATAGGTATACTTCGTCACGAGGGTATCGGGCCGGAAAAAGGTCTCCTCGTTGCGCTCCGAACGGGGAAGCTCCCCGTCCAGCTCAAAGGTCATGCCGAAATAATTGCGCTCGTAATAGGTGTAACGCGGCGTCAGTTCCGGACTCGACGCCGCGCCGTCCGCCCCCTCCGCCGTCACGGAATATCTGACGTTCTGCGGAGGCGCGGAGAGATAGTTGGGCTTGAACCCGACGGGGAAATAAAGCGTAAGCGTGAGGTCGCGCTCGGTGGGATTGTACAGCTCGTAAGAAGCCGTCACGCGCGAGGTGCTCTGTTCCGCCTCCGCCTGCGTCGTCGGAAGATCGTCTATATAAAAGGTAAGCGTCTCGTTCCTGACGATGACGGGGCACTCCTCCCCGTCATAATCCACCACCACGTCCGACCCGTTCACGCCCTCCCAGAACGTGTACGAGGAGGCTGCGTCCGCCGCCGTTCTTCCCGAGCCGAGCAGCACTCCGCCCGTTACGACAGGCAGCGCGAGCAGGACTGCCCCGAGTCTTCCTTTCATGCCTTTTCCTCCTTGCCGCGCTTTTCGTAAATCTCGTCCCGAGGCGGTTCGTCGGCGGGCGGCGCAAATTCCGCCCAGAAGCAGCTCCCCTTCCCCACTTCGGAGATGACCCCGAACGGGCAATCGTGCTGCAAAAGAATGTTTTTGACGATGGAAAGCCCCAGCCCCGAACCGTTGACGGGGCGTTTGTGCGTCTTATTGGAACGGTAATACCGATCCCAGATGGTATCCACTTCCTCGGGCGGGATACCCTTGCCCGAGTCGATGACTTCAAAACGGGCGTTATTGCCCTTCTTATATAACTTCACGCGGACGCGCTTGTCGTCGCCCGTATAGTTGACGGCGTTCCCGATCAGATTATACAGCACCTGATCGATGCGCTCGCGGCTCGCCCGCGTGTAGAGATCGTCCTCGATCTGCGTTTCAATGGTATATCCCGCCGTTTCGCGCAGGAAGGCAAACCGCTCCGCAACGGAGTACACCTCTTCGGAGAGATTGAACACCGTCCGCTCCCCCACGTTCATGCCCGCGCGCAGTTTGGAAAGATCGAGCAGATCGCCCACGAGCAGGGTCAGGCGGTCGCATTCGTCAATGATGACCTGCGCGTTCGCGTCGCGCTTCTTCTTGTCTTCGCCCGAGATCTCGCGGATCATCGAGGCGTACGCCTTGATCATGGTGAGCGGCGTTTTGAAGTCGTGCGAGACGTTGGCGATCAGTTCCTTCTGCATCGTGTCCGCCTTGGAGATCTCCGAACGGGCGTATTCGAGCGCGTCGCCGAGTTCGTTCAGCTCCGCGCAGAAATAATTCTTTTTAAAATGCAGGTCATAATTCCCGCGCGCCATCTCCTGCGCGCGCGCCGTGACGTCGGTGACGGGCTTGGTGATGAACACCGCCACGAATCCGCTCGCAACGAAGGCAAGCACGACGGAAACGAGCGCGGTGATCACCGAGAGCCAGCGCAGCCCCGCCATCAGCTCCCCGTACTGCTGCGTCGCGGCAGAGATGAACAAAAAGGTGCTCCTGCCCTCCAACGAGAGTTCTTCCGCATAGGATACGGAATTCTGCGAGATGAGGTACCCGGGAAGCATTCCGTTCTCTTTCTGTTCGCAGAGCGCGGAGGCGAGTTCGGCGTAATTCGTCTGCCCGTCGAAGTCGAGCGCGCTCATGCCGTTTTCATAGATCAGGCATACGCTCAGCCCGTAATCGTTGGCAATATCCGTCAGCCGCCGCCCGAGGACGTAGGAATTTTGCGCGCTGTCCAGCTCGGAGGTCATGCGCCCGCGCGCCTCGTCGATGACGGCGAGCGTGTTCTCGCGGTACTGCCGCATGATGAGCGAGTTCTGTATGAGCAGGAAAAAGATGATGACGAGCAGCGCAAACGCGGAAAAAGCCAACCACAAAATGAGGTTCAGGCTCCTGCCCGACCTCACTCTCTTGCTCTTCTCGCCCTCTCTCATAGTGCGCTCCCCGCGCCGCTCACGCCTCAAACTTATACCCGAGCCCCCTGAGCGTCACAATAAACTTTCTGTACTCTTTGAGATTGCCGCGCAGCATCTTGACGTGCGTATCCACCGTTCTGTCGTCCCCGTAAAAATCGTATCCCCAGACCTTGTTCAGAAGGCGCTCGCGGGTAAGCGCGACGCCGTTGTTCTGCACGAAATAGAACAAAAGCTCGTATTCCTTGGGGGTAAGCTCCGCTTTTTCGCCGTTGACGGTGACGTTCCTGCCCGAAATATCGATGTGCAGCCCCTCGAAGTCGTACGTCTGCGCCGCTTCCGCGCGCGAAGGCTTGCCGCGCTTGATCACGGCATGAATGCGCGCCATCACCTCTTTGGGCGAGAACGGCTTCGTCACGTAGTCGTCCGACCCGATCTCGAAGCCGAAGAGCTTATCGTACTCCTCTCCGCGCGCGGAGAGCATGATCACGGGGGTATCCTTGAACTTGCGGATCTCCTTGACGGCGGAGAACCCGTCGAGACGGGGCATCATGACGTCCATCAGAATGACGTCGTAATCGTTCTCGCGGCACATCTTCACCGCCTCCATGCCGTCCTGCGCCTCTTCCGCTTCGCCGCCCTCAAATTCGACGTACTCGCGGAGCACCGCGCGGATCATCTCCTCGTCGTCTACGATCAAAACTTTCATATGCTCCTCCTTGATACCTATGAGTATAACGCCTCTCCTTTATATTTGCTTTAACGCCGTGTGAAAATTCCGTGAAATGTGAAAATTTACACCGAAATCATGTATCTGCCGAAACAAAGTATACCACATCACCCGCCGCAAATCAAGGAAAAATTTTCCATGTGAAAATTTCAAACAAATGTTTGACTTTGTTCTGCATATGTGCTATACTGTAAGGGAACAATACGAAGCACGCCTTTGGCGGAATCTTTTCGGCATCTTTTTGCTCATCTTCCTTGCAATACGCTTGTATGGCTGCGTCATCTTCCCAAAAATCTGACGCGAAAATCTTCCCGCCAAAGGTGCGTAGCAATCAAAAGCGGCAAGATGGGCGTCTCAGACGCGGCGAAGCCCGCAGCGCGTGCCGTGTGGCACGGGCAAGGGCTTCAACAA
>CAJFFP010000014.1:35253-43243 GCA_904373325.1 Candidatus Gallimonas merdigallinarum | reverse complement strand
TGAAATGGCAATTTCTTAGTTCGCGGCGCGCGCACACCGCACTGCGGTGGTGCGCATAACGCGCCGCTCACCCCACATTTGCGCATACCTGCGCTTATGCGGAAAGGTGAAGGCGGCGTTGCTAAACTGTTGCGAATAACGCCGCCGAGGAAAACCAGCGGTTAGCCGCAGGCGTACCCGCGGGTTTTCTTAAAACTCACGAAGATTTTCCGCGTCAGTTCGCGGAAAATCTGTGAACCCTTACACTTCCTGCACAATCGGCAGAATCATCGGCGACTGCTTGGTCTTTTTAAAGAGATAGGTCTTTGCCGCGCGGCGGATCGCCGCAGAAATCTCCGCCGCCCCGCCGTGCGAACCGACGCTCTCGATCGCCTTATCGACGACGTCTTTGAGTTCGCGCATATAGTCGCGCTCGCCCGACAGAACGACGCCGCGGCTCTCGATGACAGGCTCGCCCAGAACAACGCCGCCCGCGACGGCGACGCTGACGACGAACAGCCCCTCGCTCGACATACGGATACGGTCCTTTACGACCTCGCTCGTGCCGTAATCCTCGAAGCCCGCGCCGTCGATGAGACGCGCGCCCGCGGGGAAGTTCTCGCCCTGTTTTAAAGTGTCCTCCGTCAGCTCCACGCATACGCCGATGTCGGGAATAAACGTCTGGGAAGGCTTCATGCCCATCTCCTGCGCCAGCAGGACGTGCCGCTTCAAATGGCGGTACTCGCCGTGCACGGGAATAAAGAATTTTGGCTTTAACAGCGTGTGCATGATCTTATGCTCTTCCTGACAGGCGTGCCCCGAAACGTGGATCTTTTCCAGCGATTCGTAGACGACGTTCGCGCCCTTTTTATAGAGATTGTTGATGACGCGGTAGATCATGCGCTCGTTCCCCGGGATGGGGCTTGCCGAAATGATGATGGTATCGTTCGGGCCGATGGTCACTTTGTTGAACTCGCCCGAAGCCATGCGGGTGAGCGCGCTCATCGGCTCGCCCTGCGACCCCGTAGAGACGATGACGATCTCCCGATCGAAAAAGTTCTTCGTCTTTTCCACGTCGACGAGCACGCCTTCGGGAATGGTGATCTCGCCGATCTTCGCCGCCGCCTCGACGACGTTGAACATACTGCGCCCCGAGAGCGCAACTTTGCGGCGGAACTTGACGGCAATATCGATGATCTGCTGCAACCTGTGCACGTTGGAGGCGAACGTCGCCACAATGAGCCGCCTGTCCGCATTCTCCGCAAACAGGTGTTCGAGCGTCGTTCCGACCACTTTTTCGCTCATGGTATAGCCCGGGCGTTCGATGTTGGTGGACTCGCCCAGATACAAGAGCACGCCCTTTTTGCCGTATTCGGCGATCTCCGTCAGGTCGATGGGCGCGCCCGCAACGGGCGTGGGATCGATCTTGAAATCTCCGCTGTGGAAGATAATGCCGTACGGCGTTTCGATCGCGAGCGCGACCGCCCCCGCAATGGAGTGGTTGACGTTGACGAAATGGACGGTGAACACGCCCGCTTTCACGCTGTCTTTGGGCTTGACCGTGTTTTCGACGACGTTATTCAGCCTGTGCTCGCGCAGTTTGTTATCGACGAGCGCAAGCGTGAGCTTGGTGCCGTAGACGGGCGTGGAAGGGTCAAGCTCCTTCATCAGATACGGCACGCCGCCGATGTGGTCCTCATGCCCGTGCGTTAAAAACACGCCGCGGATCTTGTGTTTGTTGGTGACGAGATAGGTGATCTCGGGGAACACGAGGTCGATGCCCGGCATCTCCTCCGTGGGGAAGATGATGCCCGCGTCGATGACGATGATGTCGTTCCCGTATTCGATCGCCGTCATGTTCTTGCCGATCTCGCCGACGCCCCCGAAAAAGAGCACCTTTACGGGGCGTTTCTTGCGCTTGCCCTTTTCTTTCGCGCGGACGTCGCCCTGCCCTTCCGCAGCGTCCTTTTTCGGCGCGGATTTAGCGGGCGCGTTCTTTTTTGCGCCCGCGTTTGCGCCTGCGGCGGGCGCGGGAGGATCGGCAGGCGCGGACTGCGCGGGAAGTTTGGTGCCCTTCCCCTTGGCGCGCGAACGGCGGCGGGGTTTGAGCCCCGCTTCCTCCATCGCCTCGGGCGTGCGCGTTTCGCCCGTCGTCTTCTTTTTCGCCTGCTGTTCGCGGTTGTACGCCTCGATGCCGTTTAAAATCGCCAGCTCGATGGCGCTCACGTTCTTGTCGCCTGGATCGTTCTTACCGTTTTTCAAACAATTCACTCCTTCTGCGCCGCCCGTTTTACTGAGAATAACAAGACGAGAGAGCCGATAACTCAGCTCTCTTTCGTACCTTGTCTTGGGCGGACGGTTTTTTTATTTTCAGAAGTCGAGGTCGGACTTTTCCACGATCGCCGTCTTGATCAGCCCTTCCGCAAGAAGCTGTTCCTCGCTGCGGAACGTAAACTCGTCGGCATAGTCGGCGGGGACAAAGCCCTCTTCCTTGACTGCCCCGAGATTCTCCATGAGCATCTCGATGAGGCGGATGCCGCGCTTGACGGCAACGCCGCTCTTGATCTTGATCATCATCGGGGTCTTTTCATACATTTTCGTATCGCCCGCAAACTTCTGGTGGTAAACGCTGGACGGGAACTCGTCGGGATTGAGCGCCACATACAGGCACAGCGTTTTGCCGCGAACGCCGATCTTCGCGACGGTATCCCCCGCGAAGGTGAAGCGGTCGTTCGACCAACTGATCTGCGAGCCGACGCGCGCATACGAAAGCAGCGCGTTTTTCAGATCGAAATAATAGTTCTTGACCTCTTCCGTGCTCTCGATGATCTTCGCCTTAAAGCTGCGCTTCAAGCGCGTCGTGAGCGCGGGATCTTCGGGTACGGGTACGGCGACGGGCGTATATGCGGGCGCTTCCGCGGGCACGGCTGCCGCCGCAAGTTCCTCTTCCGCGGGCGCCGCCGCGGGTTCTTCCACGGGTTCAGGCTCGGGTTCGGGCGCGGCTTCCGCTTCGGGCGCGGGCTCCTCCGCAACTTCCTCCGCAGGCGCTTCGGTGACTTCCGCGGGAACGACCACGGGCGCGGCGACGACCGTGAACGCGCCCTGCTCCTTCAACAGTTCCGCAACGCGCGCCGCAAGTTTTTCGTAGTCGATCTCCGCGGCGACGGCAGAGGCGAGCTTTTCGACGCCCGTCTCGTCCATCGTCACGTCGAATTCGTTCTCCATGACGGAAGCGACGCGTTCGGCAACGAGGTCGTAATCGACGAGAGGCACGGATTCCGCCACTCTGTCCGCAATGGCGTTCTCGTCCACCTGCGGAATGGTCGCGACGACCGCCGCGGCAACTGCGTCCGCGTCCGTGGGCGGGATCGCCGCCGTGATCTTATCGACGAGCGCGTCGTAATCGACTTCCGGCATGACGGAAGCGATCTTTTCCGCAAGCACGTCGTAATCGAAATTCTCTTCCGTGACGGGCGCGTTCTCTTCCTGCGCGGACGTTTCCGCCGTCTCTTCGGCGGGCTGCGCGTTCAGTGCGGCGAGTTTTTCGACGATCTCCTGCGAGAGCGTCGCCTGAATTGCCTCGATCTTCTCATTGACGCGCGCTTCCATCGCCGCGATCTGTTCGTTGCAGGCGCGAACCGCCTCCAAAAGCGCGTCTTTTACGCCGGCGCGCTCCTTCTGGTTGTAATCGTAAATGGCGCTGTTCTGCTGCGAGAGATAGCGCAGTTCCGCAAGAACCGAATCCACGCCCTGCTTGAAGTTTCCCGCCAGAGACTCGTAAGCGGAAGCCTGCTGGGCGGAACTGAACTGCAACTCTTTGGAGACGGACTGTCTGACCTCGTCGATCTTGCCCGCCATGCCCTTGTACATTCCTTCCATGACCACAGACTTTCTGTCTTCGTAATTTTTGACGTCTTCCATGTTGCCACCTCTCGTCGTTCGGGCTATGCCCCTGTTTCTATTTTACACCAAATTCAGGCAAATGTAAATACTTTCTTCGGGATTTTTTGCCGCGCGCCGCACTTTTTTGCGTTCCGCCGCCCCCGCCGTGCGAAAAACACGGGCGCTTTTTGGTAAAATTTGCGGCAAACACTTGTCAAACGGTATGAAAAGTTTTATAATGGATTGAAATAGCTGACTTGCTACAAGAGGTGAATTATGAGAGCATACAACTTTTCCGCAGGTCCTTCCACCCTGCCCCTCGAAGTCCTCGAAGAGGCGCAGCGCGACCTGCTCGACTTTGCGGGGACGGGAATGTCCGTAACCGAGATCTCCCACCGCAATAAGGCGTTCGAGGCGATCGTAGACGAAGGCGCAGCGCTCCTGCGGGAACTGATGAACATTCCCGACGACTATGCCGTCCTCTTCGTGCAAGGCGGCGCGTCCCAGCAGTTTGCCGCCGTCCCCCTCAACCTGATGCACAAGGGGAAGGCGGATTACATCGTAACGGGCAACTTCGCCAAGAAAGCATGGCAGGAGGGCAAGATCTACGGCGACGCGGCGTGCGTCGCTTCCTCCGAGGATAAGACGTACACCTATATCCCCGACCTCGCCTCCGTCAAGTTCCGCGAAGATACCGACTATGTGCATATCTGCTCGAACAACACCATTTTCGGTACGCGCTACGCGGAGTTTCCCGAGACGAAAGCGCCCCTCGTGGCGGATATGTCCTCCGAGATCCTCTCGCGCGAAGTCGACGTGAAGAAATTCGGCGTCATCTATGCGGGCGCGCAGAAGAACCTCGCTCCCGCCGGCGTGACCATCGTCATCGCCAAGCGCGACCTCATTCAGGATCCGCTCGCGATCTGCCCCACCATGCTCAAATGGAAGGTGCAGGACGAGAACAAGAGCCTCTACAACACGCCCCCCTGCTTCCCCATCTACATTGCGACGCTTGTGCTCCGCCGTCTGAAAAAGCTCGGCGGCGTCAGGGAAATGAACGCGATCAACGAGTACAAGGCGGGGCTTTTGTACGACTTCATCGACAATTCCTCCTTCTACACCAACAGTGTGGTGAAGAAGTACCGCTCGATCATGAACGTTCCCTTCGTCACCCCCAGCGCGGAGCTGGACGCGAAGTTCGTGAAAGAGGCGGCTCAGAACGGGCTTGTCTCGCTCAAAGGACACCGTCTCGTGGGCGGTATGCGCGCCTCCATTTACAACGCGATGCCCGTCGAAGGCGTGCAGGCGCTCATCGCCTTCATGAAGAAGTTTGAAAAGGAGAACGCGTAACATGAAAGTTTTGAAGCTGAACGCGATCAGCCCCGTTGCGGACGAAGTATTCAAGGGCTACGAATATTCGGATAAGGTGGAAAACCCCGACGGCATCATGCTCCGCTCCTTTGCGATGCACGATTACCCCCTCGGAGAAAACTTGCTCGCCGTGGCGCGCGCGGGCGCGGGCGTGAATAACATTCCCATCGACAAATGCACGGAAAAGGGCATCGTCGTATTCAACACCCCGGGCGCGAACGCGAACGCCGTCAAAGAGCTAGTGCTGTGCGAGCTCTTCCTCGGCGGCAGAAAGATCGTGGACGCCGCGAATTGGGCGCAGACGCTCAAAGGGCAGGAAGGCATCTCCAAACTCGTCGAAAAAGGCAAGAGCAAGTTTGTCGGGCAGGAGATCATGGGCAAAAAGCTGGGCGTCATCGGTCTGGGCGCGATCGGCGCGATGGTCGCCAACGCCGCCATTCACCTCGGCATGAGCGTCGTGGGATACGATCCCTTCATCTCCGTCAAGAGCGCATGGATGATCGACAGGCGCGTTGAATTTACCGACGATTTAAACGTCGTGTTCAAGAGCTGCGACTTCATCACCGTCCACGTTCCTCTCACGCCCGACACCAAGGGCATGTTCAACAAAAAGACGCTCGCCGCCTGCAAAGACGGCGTCGTGATCATCAACAATTCGCGCGGCGACCTCGTTGTGAGCGAGGACATCGTCGAGGCGGTCGCAGGCGGCAAAGTTTCCCGCTATATCACCGACTTCCCCGATGAAACGCTGCTCGGCAAAGAGAACATTCTCTGCGTTCCCCACCTTGGTGCGAGCACGCCCGAAGCGGAGGACAACTGCGCCTATATGGCGGGCAAGCAGCTCACGGACTATCTGGAAAACGGCAACATCACCAACAGCGTGAACTATCCCTCCGTCTCCATGCCGCGCGACAGCGCCGCCCGCGTCTGCGTGCATCACAAGAACGTGAAGGAGATCCTCTCCAAGATCCTTGCGATCATCTCCTCGCAGGGGATCAACGTCGCGCATATGCAGGACCAGAGCAAGGGCGAATACGCCTACCTCGTGCTCGATCTGGACGAAGTCCCCTCCGCCGCCTGCATCGATCTCATCCGCGGCGTGAAAGACGTGATCCGCGTCCGCTGTCTCTGATATTTAAACCATCAAAACCCGCACCCGTGCGGGTTTTTTGTTTGTCCTTCCGCCTATTTTTCGTAGATTTTCTTCCCGAATACGGCGCGGCGGTTGAATACCATGCCCGCCGTGAAACAGATCATCAGCCAATACAGCCACAGCAAAAAGACGATGACGAGCGAAAGCGCGCCGTACAGGCGTTCGGGATTACTGAAACGGAAGTACACGGAAAACGCCGCGGAGGCGATGAGCCACGCGAGCGCAGTGAGAAAGCTCCCCAGCGCGAGCGCGCGGCTCTTGCCGCGATAGGGACAGGCATACACGTTCAGCAGCCACGCGGCGAGAAAGCCGATCACAAGCAGGGCGGCAAGGTCGGCGGGAATGGCGAGCCAGAGCGGCAGACGCCGCGTCAGGATCGTGACGGCAAGCATCGCACCGCCCGCAAGCGTGAGCCCGAGCATTGCGGCAAGCGTGAATGCGATCGCTGCAACGCGCACTTTCAGTCCCTTCCCCCTGCGGCGCACCTCATAGACGATCTCCCCGCTCCGCCTGAGATGGTAGAAAAACGCCGAGCTTGACCACAGCGTCGTGGCAATAAGGAAGATACTCGCGCCCGCTGTCGCCCCCTCCGCATTCGTTTGGAGAAAGGTCACCAGATCGCGCGCCCAGCCGAAAAGTTCGAGTTCGAGAACGCGGTCTAACAGCGCGTCCGCGCCGCCGAACAGAAGGGAGACCCAGAACAGGAAGGGCACGAGCGACATGATGAGAAAGAACACGAGCGTTCCCGCGATTGTGGTAAACCGATGCGCCGAGAGCACGTTCCACGCCGCCCGCCCCTTTCGCCATGTGCCGATAAAGAAGTTTTCCCGCTTTCCCTCGCGCTCCATACCCCTATTGTGTGCGAAAATCGCGCAATCCACACCGCGCCCGTTTTAAAATTTACCCGACGCGTCCGCCGCAGCAAAACCCGCACATAAGCGCACCGTTTTCATATTTTATTCCCTCCCGAACCGTTTCCCTCTCCGAGTTTTTCCGCCCCGCGCCTTTACTTCGTTCCACGAGCCTTCTCCCGTTCCGAATTTTTCCACTCTTGAACGTTCGCTCCCCAAACTTCCGCCCCCAAAGTTTTCTCCGTTCCGCGAACCTTCTCCGCCTTCGTGTCAACCTCCCCCTCCGAGCTTGTTGCAGGAACTTTTATGTACAATTCCCCGCATAAAACCGCCCGATTTGCGCCTGAAAACGCCCCCTTTTATTTCGATAAATATCGAAAATATATTTAGATTATCATCGAAATGTATGCCTTTCCCGCATTTTGCGCGCTTTTTCTCCGGAAAACAGCGAAAAACGAACGGGTAAAATCCCTCTCATCGCACGAGAGAAGCGGTTTTCAGACCCGAACTGAAAACGCATACAAGCGAAAACATACATACAACAATCCCTCAAATACACAGCCCGCCGCATTTCTGCGGCGGGCTGCGCCATAGGCATTCAGGGAACAAAAGGAACCCACCAGCTAAGCTGGTGGTTCTTCATTATACTTCGCTTGCGGCTCGTGCCGCCAAAGGCGGGGCGGGCATAGCCCTTGACTACTAGCCCGTGCGCCACGCGCACATAGAACGACCTTCCAGTCAGCGCGTCTGTTAC
>CAJFFP010000014.1:30055-35239 GCA_904373325.1 Candidatus Gallimonas merdigallinarum | reverse complement strand
CTGTCGGATGAGGGGTCATTCCCAATTCTGCCATTATGAATACTCTAACACAAACCCCTCATCACCGCCTTCGGCGGAGCTTCCCCCCAAGGGGAAGCCATTATTTTTACTCATCGGCATAAGCCTCTACTGAACCCCCAGACTATCCGGGGGTTTTCTAAATACAACAAAAAAACCGTTGCATTGCTGCAACGGTTTTTGTATTTCCGTCTTACTTAACGATCTTGGAAACGACGCCGGAACCGACCGTTCTGCCGCCCTCGCGGATAGCGAAGCGGAGACCTTCTTCGATCGCGACGGGCTTGATCAGCTCGACCGTCATCGTGACGTGGTCGCCGGGCATAACCATTTCAACGCCTTCGGGAAGCTCGATGGAACCCGTAACGTCCGTCGTACGGATGAAGAACTGAGGACGATAGTGGTTGAAGAATGCCGTGTGACGGCCGCCCTCGTCCTTGGTCAGAACGTAGACCTGAGCCTCGAAAACGGTAGCCGTGGGAACGGTGCCGGGCTTTGCGATAACCTGACCCTTCTCAACGTCCGTTCTGTTGATACCACGAAGCAGAGCACCGACGTTATCGCCAGCCATAGCTTCGTCGAGCTGCTTGTGGAACATTTCAAGACCGGTGATGGTCGTCGTGCGAGGCTTGTCGATGAGGCCGACGATCTCGGCGGGATCACCGACGTGCGCTACGCCACGCTCAACTCTGCCCGTAGCAACCGTGCCGCGGCCGGAGATGGTGAAGACGTCCTCGACGGGAAGAAGGAAAGGCTTCTTGTCGTCGCGCTCAGGCGTAGGAATGTAGCTGTCGATGGTATCCATGAGTTCAAGGATGCACTGGCACTCGGGAGCTGCAAGAACTTCCTCGTTGGAGCAGCCGCTCGTCGCCTTTTCAAGCGCTTTGAGCGCGGAACCCTTGATGATCGGAATGTCGTCGCCGGGGAACTCGTAGGAGCTGAGCAGCTCGCGGATCTCCATCTCGACGAGTTCGAGAAGTTCGGGATCGTCGAGCTGGTCGCACTTGTTCAGGAACACGACGATGTAAGGAACGCCGACCTGACGAGCGAGCAGGATGTGCTCACGGGTCTGGGGCATGGGACCGTCGGTCGCAGCGACAACGAGGATCGCGCCGTCCATCTGGGCAGCGCCCGTGATCATGTTCTTGACGTAGTCCGCGTGTCCGGGGCAGTCAACGTGCGCATAGTGACGCTTGTCCGTCTCGTACTCAACGTGCGCGGTATTGATTGTGATACCGCGTGCTTTCTCTTCGGGCGCCTTATCGATTTCATCGTAGCGCATCTTCTGAGCCTGACCTTTGCACGCCATAACCATGGTGATAGCTGCGGTCAAAGTGGTCTTGCCGTGGTCAACGTGGCCGATCGTACCGATGTTGACGTGGGGCTTGCTTCTGTCGAATTTTGCCTTTGCCATTTGATTTCCTCCAAATTTTTCTTTTATAATTTGATAACTTTTTCCGACCCCTCGCAGGGCCGAAAGCGCAGCTATCTATCAATCAAATGATATCAAGCTTCACGCTTGCTTCCCTATTATACCCGATACGGAAAAAATTTGCAAATACTTTATCGTATTTTTTTCAAATTTTTGCGTATTTCAGCCGAATCGGGCAATCAGTCCTTCTTCGCGCGGCTGGAAATGATCTTCTCGGAGACCGACTTCGGAACTTCCGCGTAGTGATCGGGCTGCATCGTGAACTGACCGCGGCCCTGCGTACGGGAACGGAGATCGGTCGCATAGCCGAACATTTCGGAGAGCGGGACTTCCGCGTCGATGACCTTCGCACCGTTGCGATCGTCCGTGCCGATGATCGTACCGCGGCGGCTGCTGACGTTGCCCATCAGGTCGCCGAAGTAGTCGTCGGGCGTGATGATCTGAACCTTCATGATGGGTTCGAGCAGCACGACGCCTGCCTTTGCCATACCGTCTTTGAACGCGAGCGAACCTGCGATCTTGAACGCCATTTCGGACGAGTCGACTTCGTGGTAGCTTCCGTCATAGACCTGCGCTTTGAAGTCCACCATCTCGTAGCCGGCGAGGAAGCCGTTTCTCGCAGCCTCCTGAATGCCCTTGTCGATCGCGGGGATATACTCCTTCGGGATCGAGCCGCCGACGGTGACGTCCTCGAACTCGTATCCTGCGCCCGGTTCGAGCGGGATAAAGCGGACTTTACAGTGACCGTACTGACCTTTACCGCCCGACTGACGCTTGTACATACCCTCTGCGTCCACTTCCTTGCGGAAGGTCTCGCGGTATGCGACCTGAGGCGCGCCGACGTTGGCTTCAACGTGGAACTCTCTCAGAAGTCTGTCTACGATGATATCGAGGTGCAGCTCGCCCATGCCGGCGATGATGGTCTGACCCGTCTCGTGATCGGTGTACGTCTTGAACGTGGGGTCCTCTTCCGCGAGCTTGACGAGCGCCATGGTCATCTTTTCCTGACCTGCCTTCGTCTTGGGTTCGAGGGAGAGCTGGATAACAGGCTCGGGGAACTCCATCTGTTCGAGCACGATGGGGTGCTTCTCGTCGCACAGCGTATCGCCCGTCGTCGTGTTCTTCAAACCGACGATCGCGCAGATGTCGCCCGAGCAGATCTCGCCGATCTCTTTGCGCTCGTTGGAGTGCATCTGAACGAGACGCCCGACGCGCTCCTTCTTGTCCTTCGTGGAGTTGTACACGTAAGAACCGGCAGCAAGCGTACCCGAATAGCAGCGGAAGTATGCGAGCGAACCGACGAAAGGATCGGTCGCGATCTTGAACGCAAGCCCTGCGAAAGGCTCGGCGTCCGACGTCTTGCGCTCTTCCTCTTCGCCCGTCTTGGGATTGATACCCTTGACGTGATCGACGTCGAGCGGGCTGGGAAGGAAACGGATGACGGAGTCGAGCAGGAACTGCACGCCCTTGTTCTTATAGGACGAACCGCAGAGCATGGGGATCGCTTCCATTCTCAGGCAGCGCTCGCGGAGACCTGCGATGATCTCCTCCTGCGTAAGCTCCATCGTTTCGAGGTACTTCTCCATCAGCTCGTCGTTTGCGGAAGCGGCTTCCTCAACGAGCTTCTCGTGGTACTGGTTGGCGATCTCCTGCATTTCGGCGGGGATGGACTCCTTGCGGAAGTCCTTGCCGAGGTCGTCGTAGTAGATCTCCGCCTCCATCGAGATGAGGTCGATGATGCCGCGGAAAGTATCCTCTTTGCCGATGGGAAGTTCAACGGGCACGGGGTTTGCGCCGAGGCGCTCGCGAATCATCTTCTCCACGCGGAAGAAGTCTGCGCCGTTGATGTCCATCTTATTGACGTATGCGATACGGGGAACCTTGTAGGTATCCGCCTGACGCCACACGGTTTCGGACTGAGGCTCAACGCCGCCCTTCGCGCAGAAGGTTGCGACGGCGCCGTCCAGAACGCGCAGCGAACGCTCGACCTCGACCGTGAAGTCGACGTGTCCGGGCGTATCGATGATGTTGAAGCGGTGACCCTTCCAGATACAGGTCGTCGCGGCGGACGTAATGGTGATGCCGCGCTCCTGCTCCTGCACCATCCAGTCCATGGTCGCGGCGCCCTCGTGGACTTCGCCCAGCTTGTGCGTTTTGCCCGTGTAGAACAGGATACGCTCGGTGGTCGTCGTCTTGCCGGCGTCGATGTGCGCCATGATACCGAAATTTCTGGTATGCTGTAAATCGTATTCTCTTGCCATAAGCTCCCTCGCTTAGAAACGGAAGTGCGCGAACGCCTTGTTCGCTTCCGCCATTCTGTGAGTGTCTTCCTTCTTCTTGACGGAGCCGCCGGTGTTGTTGTAGGCGTCCATCAGCTCCGCAGCAAGTTTCTTGCTCATTTCACGCTCCGAACGCTTTCTCGTGTTGATGACGAGCCAGCGGATCGCAAGCGTCTGACGGCGCTCGGGACGGATCTCGACGGGAACCTGATAGTTCGCGCCGCCGACTCTGCGCGCCTTGACTTCGACAACGGGCGTGATGTTGGAAAGCGCCTGCTTGAAGATTTCCATGGGGTCCATATTCAGCTTTTCCCCCATGATCTTGAACGCATCGTAAACGATGCCCTGCGCGACGCTCTTCTCGCCGTCCAGCATGATCTGGTTGATGAGTTTGGTGACGACCTTGCTCCCGTACATAGGATCGGGCAGGACGTCTCTCTTGGGAACTTTCCCTCTTCTGGGCATAGTATTATCCTCCTTTACGAATTTTGTTGCCTTACGGCACGGCTGCATGGGGCAGCCACCCTTCAATACGGCTATCGCTTGCCCTTGCGGGGTAGCGAACCTTCTGCCCTTGCGGGGCATACTGCCTACTTCATCGGGGTAGATATTCCGAAATCAGTAGGGATTCAAGCCTTTTCAAAAAGACTTACTTAGGGCGCTTTGCGCCGTACTTGCTGCGCGACTGCTTGCGCTTTGCAACGCCTGCCGTATCGAGCGCGCCGCGGATGATGTGGTAGCGCACGCCGGGCAGATCCTTGACTCTTCCGCCGCGGATAAGAACGGAGCTGTGCTCCTGCAAGTTGTGGCCCTCGCCGGGAATGTACACCGTACCTTCCTGCTTGTTGGTGAGCCGGACCCTTGCGATCTTACGAAGCGCCGAGTTGGGCTTCTTGGGCGACGTCGTCGTCACGGAAAGGCATACGCCGCGCTTCTGGGGGCAAGCGTCGAGAATGGGGCATTTGGACTTGTTCGCCTCCGTCTCTCTGCCTTTCTTGATGAGCTGGTTGATCGTGGGCATCTTGGGTTACCTCCTTGTAAGATTTCGGAATATCCTCAAAATCGCAAAGCGATCAGAAGAAGCAAAATGGTTCACACTTTTTCTCTCGAACTGACGAGAGAAAAAGTCGTGAGGGGGAAGGAAAACCCAACAGTCGCTCTGCTTTGTGTTTGGTTTTCCTCGATAGCGCGCAGTTCGCAACAATTCAACGCGCGCTATCTCACCTTTCCGCAAAAGTGCTTCACGCACAAATTGGGGCGGAAAAGGCATAACGCAGTGACGCCTTTTCCCGTGATTTAATAGCAAGGCCGCAAAATGCGATTTTGCTTGCGCGAGTGATTTATAACTTGGCACCCACATGGTATTGCGCAGCAAATATGCGGGTACGCGGTGCTTTTGACGCAGAGTTGCAAGCAAGACGAGGAGCGCGAGGAAGAGCCGAGGGAGCGTACACG
>CAJFFP010000014.1:0-30007 GCA_904373325.1 Candidatus Gallimonas merdigallinarum | reverse complement strand
GGGTACGCGGTGCTTTTGACGCAGAGTTGCAAGCAAGACGAGGAGCGCGAGGAAGAGCCGAGGGAGCGTACACGGACGTACGTGACCGAGGCTTGCCGCAGCGCGACATGGTATTGCGCAGCAAATATGCGTCAAAAAAGACAACAAAAAAATGCGCCCATCTTCACGGGCAAGAAGCATTTTACCAAAGTTGCACGGTTTTGTCAAATGTTTATTGCAATTTTTCCCAAAAATTTTGCGCTTATACGTTATTATAATAGTAATATAAGAACGCCGCGCGGATTTCTCCCCTTCCGGCGCATTTTTTACAACTTCGTTACATTTTCGTGCGGATTTTTTTACATCTTTCTGTTACAATATGAGCGGACGGACGGGTAAGACGCCCTTCCGCCCGACGTGCAACTGCCCCTTGCACATCTTCATCGTCACCGCGGCGTATGCGCATGAACGCGCCGCGGGTTCCGCAGGGCGCCTCTCTCGCCCGCGGAGCAATCCTCCCAAATGCGCTCCGTTCAGCGGGGCGTTATTTTTTACCGATTTTCTCCGCCGCGCGCGGGCGTTTCTTCCGCCGCGCATTCCGAGAAACTGCGGAAAACGCCGCGGCGCGCCCGCTCCGTTCCCCTTCTCTGAGATTTCCGCCCCTGAATTTCCCGCCAAAGTATTGACAAATTTTTCAAAAAGCATTAAAATATTCAAGGTAATACTTATAAGGTAAGGAGATCAGCCAACTATGAACAAAATGACGGTCAAAGACATCAAAGACTGGAAAGGCAAGCGCGTCCTCGTACGCTGCGACTTCAACGTCCCCATGAAGGACGGCAAGATCACCGACGAGAACCGCATCATCGGCGCGCTTCCCACCATCAAATATCTGATGGAGCAGGGCGCGAAAGTCGTCCTCTGCTCGCACATGGGCAAGCCGCACTCCATCTTCTCCGATGAAGTCAAGCTCAACAAGAAGGACAAGGCGAAGGTGGAAGCCCTCCCCGCAGAGGAGCAGGCTGCCGCGAAGGAAGCCATCATCGAGAAGGCGAAGAAAGACGACCTCAAAAAGCTCACGCTCGCACCCGTTGCGGCGCGGCTCAACGAGCTTCTGGACGGCAAAGTGACGTTCGCGAAAGACGTCGTCGGTCCCGACGCGCAGGCGAAGGTCGCTGCCTGCAAGGAAGGCGAATGCGTGCTGCTCGAAAACCTCCGCTTCCATTGGGAAGAGGAAAAGAAGGAGCTTGAATTCTGCAAGAAGCTCGCTTCCTACTGCGACATCTACGTCAACGACGCGTTCGGCACCGCGCACCGCTCGCACGCTTCCACGGCGGCGATCGTGGAGTACGGTCTCGTAAAGACGGCGGTCTGCGGCTTCCTCATCGAGAAAGAGCTCACCGTCATGGCGGACTCCCTCGAACACCCCGTCCGTCCCTTCGTTGCGATCCTCGGCGGCGCGAAAGTTGCCGATAAGCTCAACGTCATCTCCAACCTGCTCGAAAAGTGCGATACGCTCATCATCGGCGGCGGCATGGCGTACACCTTCATCAAAGCGCAGGGCGGCTCCGTCGGCACCTCCCTCGTGGACGACGAGAAGATCGGCTACTGCAAAGACATGATCAAGAAGGCGGCGGACATGGGCAAGGAACTGCTCCTTCCCGTCGATACCGTCATCACCAAGTCCTTCCCCGATCCCATCGACGCGCCCGTCGAGACGAGCGTCGTTCCTTCGGGCGAGATCCCCGCGGACATGATGGGTCTTGACATCGGTCCTAAGACGCGCGCCCTCTTCGCCGAGAAGGTCAAGAGCGCAAAGACGGTCATTTGGAACGGTCCCATGGGCGTGTTCGAGAATCCCATTCTTGCGGCGGGCACGATCGCGGTGGCGCAGGCTCTGGCGGACGCCAAGGGCGCGACGACCATTGTCGGCGGCGGCGACTCGGCGGCTGCCTGCATGCAGCTCGGCTTTGCCGATAAGATCACGCACATTTCGACGGGCGGCGGCGCGTCTCTCGAACTCTTCGAGGGCAAAGTGCTTCCCGGCATCGCCTGCCTCAACGACAAGAAGTAAACCGGCTGCGCTCCCCTCTGCGGGGCGTTCCGCCGACCTCTGCCCGCGCGTCTGCCGCGGGCAGTTTTTTTGCGGCAAAATTGCGGGAAACAGGCGCGCTTTTGCGCGCACGGGCAGTTTTTTCGTTGCTTTTTCGCCGTGATTGTGCTATAATATCCTGTGGGGGATGAGGATAAAATCTTTATCAGGAGGCAACCTATGAAACCCTCGTATTTCAGAAATCCCATCATTGCGGGGAACTGGAAAATGAACAACACCGCCAAGGAGGGAGTTGCGCTCGTGAACGCGCTCAAACCCCTTGTAAAAGACGCCGCGTGCGACGTGGTGGTGTGCGTACCCGCCATCGATATTCCCGCCGTTGCGCAGGCGCTCGAAGGCAGCAACATTTCGCTCGGCGCGCAGAACGTCCACTACGCGGAACGCGGCGCTTATACGGGCGAGATCTCGGCGGAAATGCTCAAAGAATACGGCGTGAAGTACGTGATCATCGGGCACAGCGAACGCAGACAGTACTTCGGCGAAACGGATGAGACCGTGAATATGCGCGCGCTGACCGCGATCAAAGAGGGCATCATCCCCATCATCTGCATCGGCGAAACGTTGCAGGAGCGCGAAGGCGGCAGAACGAAAAAGGTGCTTGCGCGCCAGATCGAAGAAGGACTTGCGGGGATCGAGGATATTTCCAAGATCGTCATTGCCTACGAACCCGTATGGGCGATCGGCACGGGCAGAACGGCGACCTGCGAGCAGGCGAACGAAACCATCGGCTTTATCCGCAGCAAGTGCGCGGAACTGTTCGGCGAGGAAAAGGCGATGCGGATGCGCATTCAGTACGGCGGCTCGATGAACGCGGGCAACTGCCGTCAGCTCATGGATATGCCCGAGATCGACGGCGGCCTGATCGGCGGCGCGTCGCTCAAAGCCAAGGACTTTGCCGAGATCGTGCATTTCGACAAGGGCATTCAGGGTATGCGCCTTCCCAAAGAACTTATGTAACTTTTCTTTTGCGGCGCGGAAACGTGCCGCAAAAACTGCTTTTTCAAGCGTCAAGAGGAGGAAGAAGACATGAAAAAACCTTATGCGATCATCATTATGGACGGTTACGGACTCGCGCCCGCAGGCGACGGGAACGCGATCTCCATTGACGGAAGCAAGAACGTAAACTACTACCGCGAGAACTACCCCTCCGCCACGCTCGGCGCGAGCGGGCGTTCCGTGGGTCTGCCCGACGGACAGATGGGCAACTCCGAAGTCGGGCACCTCAACATGGGTGCGGGGCGCATCGTCTATCAGGACCTCACCAAGATCACCAAGGAGATCGAGGACGGCGAGTTCTTCCAAAATCCCGCCCTGCTGAAAGCGATGGAGAACGCCAAGGCAAACGGCAAAAAGCTCCACCTGTGGGGGCTTCTCTCCGACGGCGGCGTGCACAGCCACATCACGCACCTCTACGCGCTGCTGGAAATGGCAAAACGCCACGGCGTGCCGCAGACCTATATCCACGGGTTCATGGACGGGCGCGACGTCTCCCCTACCTCGGGCGTGCATTATGTGGAGCAGTTGCAGGCGAAGATCAAAGAGCTCGGCTACGGCAAGATCGCCTCGCTCTCGGGCAGATATTACGCCATGGACCGCGACAACAACTGGGACCGCATCGAGAAAGCGTACGATATGCTCACGATCGGCACGGGCGTGCAGGCGGACGACCCCGCGGAGGCGCTGAAAAAGTCGTATGAAAGCGGCGTGACGGACGAATTCGTGCTCCCCACCAACATTGTGGAGAACGGCAAGCCCGTGGCGCTCGTGGAAGAGGGCGACTCCATCATCTTCTTCAACTTCCGCCCCGACCGCGCGAGAGAGATCACCCGCGCGTTCTCGCAGGATCCCTTCGTCGTTCCCAAGGGTACGGCGTTCGAGCGCAAGACGGGATTTTTACACCCCGTTTACGTCTGCTTCACCGTCTACGACGCGGCTTACACGAACGTGGAGATCGCGTTCCCCAAGCAAAGTATGCACAACACGCTGGGCGAATACCTTGCGGCGATGGGCAAAAAGCAGCTCCGCATTGCGGAAACGGAGAAGTACGCGCACGTCACGTTCTTCTTCAACGGCGGCGTGGAAGCGCCCAACGAAAACGAGGTGCGCGTCCTCATCAATTCGCCCAAGGTCGCAACGTACGACTTGAAGCCCGAAATGAGCGCGTACGAGGTGACGGACAAAGCGCTCGAAGAGCTTTCGACGGGTACGTACGACGCGATGATCCTCAACTTTGCCAACTGCGACATGGTCGGGCATACGGGCGTGATCCCCGCCGCAGTCAAGGCGGTACACGCGGTGGACGAGTGCGTGAAGAAAGTCGTCGATAAGATTCTTTCGATGGGCGGCAGCGCGCTTCTCACCGCCGACCACGGCAACGCGGACAAGCTTCTCGATACCGACGGTTCGCCCTTCACGGCGCACACCACCAACCCCGTGCCCGTGGTGCTGATCTCCGCCGACGAGAAGTACAGAAACGTTACGCTGAGAAAGGACGGCATTCTCGCCGATCTCGCGCCCACGCTTCTGGAAGTGATGGGACTTCCCGTCCCTCCCGAAATGACGGGAAAATCGCTCATTCAGAAATAATCGGATATTACAAAGGCGTTCACGCAAAATTGCGTGAACGCCTTTTCTTTTTTCGGTCATACAGCGGTTTGTAGCTCGTTAATTCGCGGCGTACCCTTTGTATTCCGCGGGCATTGCAATAAGATCTGCCGCGGGCAAGTCTATTGTATCGTTACCCGAATTTTCGTCTAAATACTGCCCGCTAAATGTGCCTGTTTCTCCTTCGTGATAGCGATATTTACCTTCATTCAAACTCTGTATCCAATCATCTGCTCCTCCTAAAATATAAATTGAATACTCCTCGTAACCATAATCCGAAATATTAAATATTAAAAACTGTTGAAGAAAGCCACCTATCTCTATATCGCCAGTGGAAGTGCCATCCGTATATATAAATGATTGTACATTGCCATCTAGCTTTGTTTCAAATTTTGTCGTGATTGCCGTCAATAAGTCTTTCAGCCATTCTTTTTGAGATAATTTATATTTAAAAAATTCGTTTGTTATAAATTTGGGCGTATCCGCCAGGTTTTTAACCATAAAGGCTGTATCAAAAAATTCCTGTGTGGGGTTAGCAAGGTTTTCTAAATCAAGAATATAATTTTTCCTTGCATAAATCGTCATATAATAGTAAGTATAAAGATCATTATCGCTTGTATAATTAAATTCGACTTCAATGTAATCAACAATATCCGATTGCATATTTTGAGTTTTTAAGTACCATTTATTAACTTTTATACTAAAAGAATTTGGATCTGAAAAACGGTTAATTATTTTAGGCACCAAATATTTATTCAACCCATCAAAAATCGCTTTTTGCATATCCTGTGCGACGTTGTATTCCTTTACGGCGTTTTCGTAGAATAAGGCATAATTTGCACCGTACTTTTCTTCCGTGAAGTCCTTTTCGTCTGGCTTCGGCGTGTTGTACAGTTCGTCCAACGTGTCGATAGGGTTAAATTCGGGCATAGGATCGGTGTTCGGCTTGCTATGCCCGCATACGCAAACGCCGTCCGCATTATATGCGTGTTCCGCTTTGCCGCTTATCTCGCCGCATTTTTCGCACTTGTGCCAATGGTAGGTTTCGCCGCTTTCCCACTTATCCGAAAAGATGTGTTCGGTTGTTGCAATTTCTTCCGTTTTCGTCGCGCTGCACACCGTACAGGTATAGGTCTTTTCGCCCTTTTCCGTGCAGGTCGGCTCCGCGGTGATCGTGCCGTTATCCCAAGTATGCGCGGCTTTATCCGTTACCTCGTCGCAGTCCGCGCCCGTGCAGGCGTGCCAATGGTCGGTATCGTTATGCGACCATTGCTCCGAATAGGTGTGCGTATGCGTGCCGCTCCCGCCCGTGGTTTCGCCGTCGTCGCAAGCCGCAAGAGCGAACGCGAAAACCGCACTCAATGCCGCCGCCGTAACTGCAAGCAATTTCTTTTTCATATAACCCCTCCCCTGACCTTGTAGTTTAAGTGTACTTTTACTACAATGCCAAAAATTTACTTTTTATCCCGCAAACAGATACTGTTTTCCTATTTATTATAGCATAATCACCATAAATCAAGCAAGCCGCTGAACGTAGTAAAAGTACGCTTTTACTACAATTTTTTTATGATGCGCTTTTCGGGCGGATTTTTCGACGTTCATCCGCTGTGCGGCAAAGTTCCGTACACTCGGCATGAAAAAAACCGCTTTTCTCCGAAAAGAAAAGCGGCAAAACTCATAAAATATAAACACTTATGAAAGAACTCCGCAAGAAGAAAACTTCTTTACAAGCCACTTTGCGACGGCGTCCTCGTCGTTGGAGCCGATGACGGCGGTCGCGAGCGCTTTCAGCTCGGGCGCGGCGTTTGCAACGGCGTACTTTTCGTCGGCGATCTCGAACATGGGAATATCGTTGATCTCGTCCCCGAAACAGACGATCCTGTCGCAGCCGAGTTTCTCCTTCAAAATTTTCGCCGCGGACGCCTTGGAGGCGTATTTGGGCAAAATTTCCAGCCACGGCGCGTCCGTATAGATGTCGCGCGAGAAGATACAGCGGAACTTATCCTTTAAAAATTCGTACACGGGGCGGAGCTTTTCCTCGTCGTCGATACAGGCGAAATAATACACGTCGCCGTCGAGCGCCTCGTCCGTGGAATAAATTTCGCGGGCGCGGTGGTCCTCGGCGTTCGACGTGCGCGAAAGCACGAACGCCCACTGCTCTTTTCCGCACTTTTCGCGGAGATAGGAAAAGCGGTTGCGCCCGTCGATGACGGCATAGGAGAGCGGATACAGCCCGTGCGCAAGGAACGCGCCGTAAATGAGGCTCTCCTCTTCGGGCGTGAATTTCGCCGAATAGAGCGCCCTGCGCGTGACGCTGTCCACGATGAACGCGCCGTTATGCACGATGACGGGAATATCCACCTCGATCCCCTTCGTCACGCGGACGGCGGTATCCACGCTACGCGCCGTCGCGTACGAGAAATGCACGCCCGCGTCAACGAGGCGGTTCACGACGTCGTTCGTAAATGCGCTTGTGCGTTGATTTGAGCGGAGCAGCGTTCCGTCCAGATCGCTCAGATACAGCGTATTGTCCATATTCTCTCCCCGTTTCGCCCGCAATCAGATTTCAAGCGTCATGCCGTCGTATGCGGCGATAAACCCGTACTCCCGTTCCGCGCGCTCCACAGCCTCCTGCGACGGGCGGCTGTTGTGCGAAAAATGCGTAATGACGAACTTCGTGCCGTCGTCCATGACGCCCGCGCGGCGCAGGCGTTCCGCCGTGCGCGCCGCCTCTTTCAGACCCATATGTCGGGCGTCCGGCGCGGCTTCCTCCCAAAGGAAGGTGCAGTCGCACGAGACGACGTCGGCGCGCTTTTTCAGTGCCTTCAAAAATTCCATGCTGTCGTCGGGAATGCGCCCCGTATCGCACAGGTGCAGATAGCGTTTCCCGTTCCGCTCGATAAGGTACAGGAGAGGGTCTTTGGAAGAATGCTGCGCGGGCATGGAATAGACGCGCCAATCGTCAAAAGCGATTTCCTCGAACGCACCCACGGGCATGGTATGCACGTTTGCCTTCACGCTGTCCTTCATTTCCCGCCGCGTGCACTCGCGGAACACGTCGCACACCTCGCGGTTGCCGTAGATCGTGAGCGTATCCGCCGCCATATCCTGCGCGTATTTATAGCCGCGCAGAATAAAGTCGTGCGCATAGAAATGGTCCATGTGCGAATGCGTGACGAGCAGATACCTGATCGCCGAAAAGTCGACGCCGCGCGCCGTCATATGCGCATATGCGTCGGGCGGGAAATCGACGGAAAGCTCGCCGTCGATGAGCACCTGCATACGGGTGCGAAGCTCTTTTGTACGCTCGCCCGCGGCGAGACGGGCGCGCAGCCCTTTGCAGTATGCGCAGTTACAGAAAATTGCAGGCACGCCTTCCGCCGCGCCCGTGCCGAGATATTCGATCTTCATCGCGCCGTCCTCTGCCTCTCAAAGTATTTCGTGAACGATGGTCACGGGTCCGTCGTTTTCCTGTTCTATGAACATATGCGCACCGAATACGCCCGTTCGGACGGGCGCGCCCTGCGCGCGGAGCGCGTCCGCCGCATAGCGGTAGAGCGCGTCGGCACGTTCGGGGCGTTCCGCGTCGGTAAACGACGGGCGGTTGCCCTTGCGCGCGTCGCCGTAGAGCGTGAACTGCGAAACGAACAGCACCTCTCCGCCGACGTCGAGCACGGATAAATTCATCTTGCCCGCGCCGTCCTCGAAAATACGCAGACGCGCGATCTTTTCGGCGCATTTAGTTGCCTGCGCCTCCGTATCGCCGACTTTTACCCCAAAATAGACGACGAGCCCGCGTCCGATCTCGGATACGAGCTCTCCGTTCACGGTGAGCCTTGCTCTGCTCACACGCTGTGCTACAAATTTCATTACACGCGGCTCATGTACTCGCCCGTGCGGGTGTCGATGCGGATAACGTCGCCCTCTTCCACGAACATGGGGACTTGGAAGGTCGCGCCCGTCTCCACCTTGGCTGCCTTGGTGACGTTGGTCGCGGTGTTGCCGCGCACGCCGGGCTCTGCCTCGATGACTTTCAGCTCGACGAAGTTCTCGGGATCGACGCTGAACGCGCTGCCGTAGAGGAACTTCACGGTGACGACGTCGTTCTCGCGGATATAGCGGAGCGCGTCCTCGACCTGCGAGTAGTTGAGGGGCGTGAGGTTGAACTCTTCGTCCATGAAGTAGTAGAACTCGCCGTCGGTGTAGGAATAGGTCATCTTCTTGGTCTCGACCTGCGCCGTCTCCAACTTGGTGGTGGGGTTGAAGGTTTCATCGGAGAGCACCTGCCCCGTAACCACGTTTTTCAGCGTGCAGCGCACGAACGCCGCGCCTTTGCCGGGTTTGACGTGCTGGAACTCGGTAACGGTGTACACGCCGCTCTTATATTCAAACGTGGTACCCTTTCTGATGTCGCCTGCCATGATCTGTGCCATTTGCGTAATCTCCTTTTATCGTCAACTTGATTTTAATAATTTATAAGATGAGCAGCCCGTGCGCCGTCTTATTCATAAAGGAACGGACTTTTCCGTTTTCGAGGCAGATGCTGTCCTCGATGCGGATCCCGTATTCGCCTGCGAAGTACAGCCCCGGCTCGTCCGAGAACACCATGCCGTCCGTCAGCACTTCCTCGCCGCGGGGCGCAAGCACGGGATATTCGTGGATCTGCAACCCGATGCCGTGTCCGAGCGAATGGGTGAAGTATTGATCCAGCCCCTTCGCCGCGAACAGATCGCGCGCGATGGCGTCCGCCTCCCGTCCCGTCATGCCCGAAACGAGCGTTTCCTTCACGCGCTCGTGCGCTTCCAGCACGGCGGCGTACGTCTTTTTGAACGCCTCGTGCCGTCCGTCGTCGCCGAAGAGGAACGTCCGCGTACAGTCGGAACAGTACCCCTGCGTTTTGCAGCCGAAGTCGATGAGCACGACGTCGCCGAATTTCAGCTTGGTATCCCCCGTCTCGTGATGCGGCACGCTCGAACCCTTGCCGAACGCGACGATCGTCTCGAACGACGTGCCGTCCGCGCCCTGCATCCGCATTTCGTATTCGAGAACTGCGGCGAGTTCGCGCTCCGTCATGCCCTCCTTGATGCGGGGAAGGGTATGGAGCAGCCCCTCTTCCGCCATGTCGCACGCCCGTGCGATGCAGTCAAGCTCGAATGCGGACTTCACCTTCATCGCCTCGCGGAGCGCGGGCATACAGTCCGTGAGCGCGAAACCGCGCTCTTCCAGCCTTGCGCAAGCCGCACGGCTCACGAAGGGATAGGGCACGCCCAGCGTCTTGCAGCCCGCCACGAGGGAAAGCGCGCGGTCAAACGAGCCCTCCACCACGCGGATCGCGCTGCCATCAAGCGCGTCGCCTGCCGCCTCGAAGTAACGGAGATCGGCAACGAACGTGCAGGTTTTGCCGTCATAGACGACGTAGCCGTCCGTCGAATAGAAACCCGTTATGTAGCGGCGGAGAAAATCCTGTTCCAAAAAGAGCGCGTCTGCGCCCGTCTGCGCAAAAATGCGCTGTAACTTTTGCATTTCCACGGCAATATTATACCAAATGCGAAGGCGCAAGTCAATAATTTTTTGCGCGGAATGTGTACGCGTTTATACGCCGCGCGGCTGCGCCGCCTCGTACATCCGCTTCATGGCGAGCGCGTCCTCCGCCTGCGTGCCGTCCGACTCACTGACAATATACGGTTCGAGGCGCAGTTCGTGCAGAACTTCCGCAAGCGGTTCAAACGAAGGTCCGTACACCTCGTCGGCAAAAGTGAGGTGTTTGATCTCCCCCTTCGCGCCGTACATGATCTTGGAAAAATGCACGTGAAAATGCTTCATGCGCTCGTAACCCAGCTCGCCGATCATATAACCGAGCAGGCGGCGGTAGTCCTCCGCCGTTTTCAGGCTTCCCTGTTCGCGCGCGTTGACGTGCCCGAAATCCACGCAGGGCGTGAACACGGGGTCGATCTTGCAGAAGCGCACGATCTCTTCGGGCGTGCCGATCTGCGCGAATTTTCCCATCGTCTCGGGGCAGAACATGAGATCTTCCATGCCGTTGAGATAGATATAGTCGCGCAGCGTTTTCAACCGGTCTTCCGCACGGGAGACGGCGATCTCGCGCGCGTCCTTCCCCTGCGCGGCGGGGTGGAACACGATGCGCCTGCCGCCCATCGCCCGCACCATCTTCGCGCTGTCGAGGACGTAGCCGAACGACTTCTGCGCCATCTCGTCGTCGGGATTGGCAAAGTTGATGAAATAGGGCGCATGGACGGAGAGCTCCACGCCCTCGGCGGCAAACGCCCTGCCGATCGCGCCCGCCTTTTCCGCCGTCATGCGGACGCCGCGCCCGAAGGAATACTCGAAGCAGTCCAGCCCCATCTCCTTCACGTAGGAAGCGGCCTCTTCGGTATGCGAATACCCTGCCGCATAAAAACTTTCGGAATTTCCGCTCGGTCCGAACCTGATCATTTCCGACTCCTTTCGCGCAATCTCGCAATGTCGCGCGCAAGCTGTTCTTTCAGCGCCTCCGCGGACGGGAACGCCGTCGTGGGGCGGTAATATTCTTCGGGAAACAGGCGCACCGTCTCCCCGTATAAATTGCCAGAAAAGCCGTCGAGATAGGCTTCGATCTTCTTTTCCTGCACGCCGAACGTGGGGCGCGCGCCGATGTTGACGATGGCGGGGAACTCGCCCGCAGGCGTCTCCGCCCGCCCGCCGTAGACCCCCTCGCGCGGGAACGTCTTTTCGGCGGGAAGCGCGAGATTGACGGTGGGAAACCCCAGCCCGCTCCCGACGTGCCTGCCGTGTTCCACCGTACCCTGAATAAAGTACGGCACGCACAAAAGCGCGTTTGCCCCAGCCATGTCCGCGTCTGCAAGCAGGCGTTTGATGCGGGAGGAGGAGACCTTCTCCCCGCCCGCCTCTTTGAGCGGGAGCACGGCGACGGGACAGGGCGCCATGCGTTTGAGAAGATCGGGCGTGCCCTCCGCGCCCGCGCCGAAGCGGAAATCCTCTCCGCAGAACACCGCGCCCGCGCAGATGCGGGAAAAGAGCGCCGCGAGAAAGTGAACGGCGGGCGTTTCGCGGAACTGCTCCGTGAACGTATATTCGAGGGTGTACGCCGCCCCGAGGCGGTGCAGCACCACGCGGCGTTCCGCAGGCAGAAAGAGCGAGCCGCCCTGTTTTCCGCCCATGATCGTGAGCGCGGCGACGGGCAGCCCCGTCTGTTTCGCCGCGTCGAGCAGAGTCCTGTGTCCGATATGAAAGCCGTCGAACGCGCCTAAAAGGAGCGCGCAGGGACGGCGCAGAACGGCTTGTTCGCCGAGAACGGTCAGCATAGTTTTTTCTCCGCGTGCGCAAGTCCCTCTTCTACCCGCGCCAGCCCGTAAAATTCGCCGCCGCGGTAGAGCTTGTACTGCCCGTCCGCTACTTCGACAGGCACGCGCACGCCCTGAAAGATGCGCCCGTCCTGCACGTCCAGCGCGGGAAAGGGCAGCACCATGTCCGTGGGAATCAGATACTGCATTGCGTTTTCCGCATTCAGCGCGTCCAATGCGACCGCCGTTTCCGCCGTGAAAACGCCGCTTGCGTCCCTGCGCAGAAAGGTCATATAGCCCTTCGTTCCGAGCGCGGCGGCAAGGTCGCGCACGAGCGAACGCACATATGTACCGCCGCCGCAGACAATGGTAAATTCATACTCGTCGGGCGCGGTCTGCGCCGTAAGACGGAACTCGTCCACGATAACTTTTTTGGGCGCAAGCTCGAACTCCGCGCCCGCGCGCGCCAGATCGTACCCGCGCCTGCCGCCCACGGAGACCGCGCTGTATCGGGGCGGGATCTGTTCGATCTCGCCGATAAACGCGGGGAGAGCGCGCCCGATCTCATCAAAGGGCGGCACGCGCCCGCCGACGATCACCTCTCCTTCCGCGTCAAGCGTATCCGTCGTCGCGCCGAAGCGGAAACGCGCGGTGTAACGCTTGCGCTTTTGCAGGAAGTAATCAAAGAGCCGCGTCGCGTTGCCGACGCCCACGGGCAGCACGCCTTCCGCAAGCGGATCGAGCGTTCCCATATGCCCGCACGGCGTTTTTACAAGCCGTTTGACGCGGTTGACGACCGCGGCGGAGCTCATGCCCGCGGGCTTGTAAACGTTGAGAAAACCCGTCATTGCGGCAGCCTCTGCCGTACGGCGTAAGAGATTTTATCGACGATCTCCTCCAAGTCGCCGAAGAGCATACAGCCCGAAGCGAGAACGTGCCCGCCGCCGCCGAATACCCCCGCGACCTCGTTGACGTTGACCGTGCCTTTGGAGCGGAACGAAGCCTTATACTGCCCGCGCCGCACTTCCATGAGACAGACGCTGACCTCGACCGCGTCCACGGTGAGCGCAAAATCGACGATGCCCTCCGTCGCGTCCTGTTTCAGCCCGTATTTTTCGAGCGCGCGGCGGGAGACGACGGCGATCGCAAGCGCGTCGTTGAGTTCGTAGCGGAGCGCGGAGATGACGTCCGCGTACAGTCTGGAACGGTTCTTCGTCTGCTTTTTGAAGATCTCGTACGTGACGACGCTGACGTCCGCGCCCGCGTCCGCGGCATACGCCGCCGCGCGGAAGGTATCGCCGTTGACGTCGCTGTGCGAAAACGCGCCCGAATCGGTGACCATACCGATCATGAGATAGGTCGCGATGAGCGGATCCGCCTTCACGCCGAGCGCCTGAATGAGTTCGGCGATGTTCTCGCAGTTGCTCGCGCGGTTGCGCACGAAGTTGTATTTGCAGTACCGCGTGTTGGAGACGTGGTGATCGATGTTCACCGTCACCTTGCCCTGTTTCACGCCCGCCGCAAAGACGGGTTGCAGATACCCGAGCCGCGCCTCGTCGGAGGAGTCCACGCAGATATAGCCCTCCGCGTCCAGCGCGGGGGCTTTTTTGATCGCGTCCATGCCCTCAAAGAAGAGGAATTTGGACGGGATCTCCCCTTCGTTCACGACTTCGTTGGGGATATTGAGCATAAAAAGAGCGCGGGACAGCGCCATCGCGCTTCCGAGGGCGTCGCCGTCGGGGCGCATGTGCGTAAAGATGACCGCGCTTTTCAGGCGTTTCAAAACGCCTGCGATTTGAGAAATCGTATTCACTTATTTTTCGTCCTTATGAAGGGATGCAAAGAGTTCGTCCATGTGCGAACCGTACTCCATGCTGCCGTCTTCGAGAAAGGTGATGGCGGGAACGGTGCGCATCCGCATGACCTGCGCGAGCGCATGGCGCACGAAGCCCGCATTCTCGCGGAGCGCAAGGAAGGTCTCCTTCTTCGCTTCGGGCGATTTTGCGTACACGCTCACATAGACCTTTGCCGTTTTGAGGTCGGGCGCGACGTCCGCTTCCGTGACGCTCACAAGTCCCGTAATGCGGGGATCGCGGTCTTTCAGCTCCCCCGCAATGATGGCGGCGATCTCCTTTTGCAGTTCGCCGTTCAATCTGTCCGTTCGTTTTGTCATAGAATCTCCTGCATTCACGAATTTTCTCGTCCAAAGCTCGTCGCGGCAGAGCGCCGTTTGCGACTGTTCGGCTTTACCGAACAGTACGCCTGAAACGCTCGCCGCTCCTCTTCGCAAAAAATCTTTCTGTGAAATCTTTTTTGCGAGTGCTGCGGTATGAGAATTCCGTGAACTCGATATACAATCACTCGCGCAAGCAAAATCGCATTTTGCGCCCGCGCCCTCAATTCGTCGCTTGCGACTTATGCGGAAAGGTGAGCCGGCGCGAGTTATACTGTTGCCAAACAGCGGCGGCGAGGAAAACCGAACACGAAGCCGCTTTGCGGCGACTGTTGGGTTTTCCTTCCCCTCACGGAATTTCTTTTTGTCAGTTCAAAAAGAAATTCGTGAACCCCTTTACGCCTTCGGAAGCTCTTCCATGACGTAGCACTCAATGAAGTCGCCGACGCGGATCTCGTTGAAGTTCTCGATCGCGCAGCCGCATTCCAGACCTGCGGCGACTTCCTTGACGTCGTCTTTATAATGTTTGAGCTGTTTGACGTTGCCCTCGACAATGAGCACGTTGTTGCGGTAGATGCGCAGTTTTCCGCCGCGCACGAGACGACCCTCTGTAACGAGACAGCCCGCGATCGTACCCACGCCCGTGATGTTGAAGGTCTGGCGCACTTCCGCCTTGCCCATATATACCTCGCGGTATTTGGGCGTGAGCATGCCTTTGAGCGCCGCCTCCATATCGTCCAGCAGTTCGTAGATGATGCGGTACATCCGCACGTCCACATGGCTGCGCTCGGCGAGCGCCTTCGCCTTGGTGTCGGGACGGACGTTGAAGCCGATGATGACCGCGTTCGCGGAATCCGCGAGCGAAACGTCGCTTTCGCTGATCGCGCCCGCCGCCGCGTGAATGACCTTCACGCGCACTTCCTCGTTGGAGAGTTTTTCAAGCGCGCTCTTCACCGCCTCGACGGAACCCTGAACGTCCGCCTTGACGATGACTTTGAGATCCTTGACGTTGCCCTCTTCGACCTGACGGAACACGTCGTCGAGGCTCATCTTGGAAGTCTCATGCACCATGGATTCGCGCTGTTTGTTCTTACGCTCTTCCTGCACCTGCTTCATGAGGCTGGCTTCGACGGCGAAAATCGCGTCGCCCGCGTTGGGAACGTCCTCCAGACCGAGCACGGAGACCGCCGTGGAAGGGCCTGCTTCCTTGACCGTTCTGCCCTTGTCGTCGATCATGGCGCGCACGCGCCCGACCGTCGTACCCGAAACGAGATTGTCGCCCGTGCGCAGCGTACCGTTCTGCACGAGCACGCTCGCCATGGGCCCCTTGCCCTTATCCAGCTTGGCTTCGATGACGACGCCCTTCGCCCTGCGCTCGGGATTGGCTTTGAGTTCACGCATTTCGGCGATGAGGTCGATATCTTCGAGCAGTTTGTCGATGCCCATGCCCGTCTTTGCGGAGACGGGTTCGACGATGACGTCGCCGCCCCATTCCTCGGGTACGAGATCGTACTTCATGAGTTCCTGTTTGACGCGGTCAGGTTCGACGTGCGGTTTATCCATCTTGTTGAGCGCAACGATGATGGGAACGTCCGCCGCCTTCGCGTGGTTGATCGCCTCCACCGTCTGGGGCATGATGCCGTCGTCCGCCGCCACGACGAGAACGACGATGTCGGTCACCTGCGCGCCGCGCGCACGCATTGCGGTGAACGCCGCGTGCCCGGGCGTATCGATGAACGTGACTTTCTTGCCCTCGCCGAACGTGACGGTGTATGCGCCGATGCTCTGCGTAATGCCGCCCGCTTCCCCTTCCGTGACGTTGGTCTTGCGGATCGCGTCCAGAAGGGAGGTCTTGCCGTGGTCGACGTGACCCATGACGGTGACGACGGGCGCGCGGGGAACGAGGTTCTCGCCCTCCTCCTCGCCGTGCATTTTGAGGAGCGCGTCCTCCGCCGTTTCGGCGGGCTTGTATTCGAGGTCGATGCCGAGTTCCAGCGCGATGAACGCCGCGTTATCGTAATCGACGGACTCGTTCACCGTTTTCATGACCCCTTCCTTGAAGAGCCGCTTGGTGATCTCCACCGCGGAAATGCCGAGCTTCTCGGAGAGAACTTTGATGGGGATATCCTTGGTCGTGACCACGGCGTGATCGATCTTGATGGTCTGCGTCTCTTTTCGGACGCCCTTCTTGCCGAAACGCGCCTTGCGGTAGCCGCTCTTATCCTCGTCGAAATCGCCGATGCTCGCCCCTTGGCGGCGTTGCAGATCGCGCTTGTTTGCGGGACGGCGCGGTTCGACGTACGTCTTTTCAAATTTCTTGGGCGCGTCGCGGCGCGCGGTTGCGGGCGCGGGCGGCGGCGCGACGGGGCGTACCCCTGCGGGACGGGGCGCCATGGGTCTTGCGCCCTGTGCGGGGCGCGCGCCCATACCTCCCTGCGGGCGTGCTCCCGCGGGTCCCTGCGGACGTGCGCCCATGGGCGGTCTCTGTCCCGCCGCGGGACGCTGCTGCCCGGGCGTATAGGTAGGGCGCTGACCGCGCTCCTGCGAAGGACGGAAGGTCGGGCGCGCAGGATCGGACGCGGGCTTTGCCGCGGGACGCTGCTGCGCGGGACGCTCCGCAGCGGGCTTCTGCTCTGCTGCGGGTCTCTGCTCCGCAGGCGCCGCTTTGGGCGCAGATTCCGCCGCGGGTGCGGGCGTTGCCTTGGGCGCAGGCGCAGGTTCGGGAGCAGGCGCGGGCGCGGGCTCTGCCTTTGCAGCCTCCGCCGCCTTCGCAGCTGCCTCTGCCTCCGCTTTTGCGCGCGCCGCCGCTTCCTCGGCCGCGCGCGCCTCGTCGGCGCGGCGTTTCTCCTCTTCCTCTGCGCGGCGCGCCGCGGCTGCGGTTTCGAGTTCCCCGAGCTTCTTCATAAGCTCGGAGAGCTGTTTTTCGCCCGCCGCGATCGACTTTTTCAGCGCGTCCGTGCGCTCGTCCGAAAGGAGCGCATTCAATTTTTCAATGTTCTCGTAAGCCATTCCTATCCTCCGGTTTTATTCCGCCGCGCTCCTCGCGCGTCTCCGCCCCTCGGCGGCAATGCGGAAGCCCTTTCAGGCTCGTTCAGTCTTTCTTCGTATCTTCCGTCTCTTTCAGGATCGCCGCGGCGAGGTGTTCCTCCCGCACTGCGGCAAGTTTGCAGTGTTCCTTATGGACGAGCGCGTCCAGCCCCTCCGTCCAAACGACGGGGCAGGAAAAACGCGTTGCAAGTTTTTCAATCTCTTTCCGCGTGTTGGGCGACGCGCTGCCGTCGGCGACGAACAGGTAGATCCTGCCGCGCGTTGCCGCGGCGGCGTTCACGCCGAGCGCAAGTTTGCCCGCCCGTTTGCAGAAACCGAGATATGTGCCGATCTTACCTGCCACCGAGGAACTCCTCCTCGACGCGCGCGTAGACCTCTTCCGGCACGTCCGCCGAGAACGTCTTGTTCAGAAGGCGGTATTTTCTGAGTTTTTTCACGCAGTCCGCATTGTTGCAGATGTATGCGCCGCGCCCGGGGAGCTTGCCCGAAAAATCCAGACTGATCGCGCCGTCGGCATTTCTGACGACGCGGAGCATCTCCTTTTTGGGTTTTTCCTCGCGGCACGCGATACAGGTGCGCATGGGGATTTTTTTTGCTTTGGGCATTTACTCCTCCCGAGGAGTCTGCTCTGCGGCTTCCAGATTGAGTTTCGCCGCCGCGGACTCGCTCTTTACGTCGATCTTCCAGCCCGTGAGGCGCGCCGCAAGGCGGGCGTTCTGCCCGTCTCTGCCGATGGCAAGCGAGAGCTTATCGTCGGGTACGACGGCGATCGCCGACTTCTCGCCCATCTGCGTGACGGAGACGACGGTCGCGGGCGAAAGCGCCTTGGCGATGAATTCGAGCGGATTTTCGCTCCAAAGGATAATATCGATCTTCTCGCCGCCGAGTTCCGCGACGACGGCGTTCACGCGCGCGCCCTTGTTGCCGACGCACGCGCCGACTGCGTCCACGCGCGGATCTTCGGAAGCGATCGCCATTTTGGTGCGGTGACCGGGTTCGCGCGAGATCCCCTTGACGACGACCGTACCCGCCTTGATTTCGGGTACTTCCTCTTCAAACAGACGCTTTACAAGCCCGGGCGCGGCGCGGGAAACGAGCACCTGCGCGTTTCTGCCGCCGCTCTTGACGCGTTTGACGTAAACTTTGATCCTGTCTCCCGCGAGATAGCGCTCGCCGGGGACCTGATCCTGCGGGAGCATAAGCCCCTCGATCTGCCCCTTTCCGATCTCCACATACACGTTGCGCGCGTCCACTTTGCGCACGAGACCGCTCATCAGCTCGCCCTCTTTGTCGGAGAACTCGGAGAGCGTATTGTCGCGCTCCGTCTCGTGGATCTTCTGCAAGATGACCTGCTTTGCGGTCTGCGCCGCGATGCGGGTGAAATCCTTGGGGGTGAATTCTTCGCTGAGCACGTCGCCGACCTTTGCGCTCTTTTTGATCTCCTGCGCGTCTTCCAGCGCGATCTCGCCGTCGGCGATCTCCTCGCTGTCCACGACGGTGCGCGTCAGGAAGAAACGGATCGTCCCCTTTTCGGGATTGAGCTTGACTTCCACGTTGCCCGCGTCGCCCACGAACTGCTTTTTATAGGCGGAAGCGAGCGCCGTTTCGAGCGCTTCGACGAACACCTCTTCGCTGATGCCCTTTTCCCGTTCCAGATCGGCAAGCGCCGCAAAGAAATCCTTATTGATCATGATAAATCTCCTTATTATCCTGTTGTTATAACGCCGCTGCGTCAGACTTCGATGAGTAAACAGACCTTGGAGGTCTTTTCAAAGGGAATTTCGATCTCCCCTTTCTTTGTGCCGAGGCGGATAACGCCGTTCTCGAAGGAGAGAAGCGTTCCCTCGTGGTATTTCCCGCCGCACAGAGGCGCATAGAGATGCACCTCGATCGCCTCGCCCATGTGCCGCTGAAAGTCGCGCTCCGTTTTGAAGGGGCGGTCAAGCCCGGGCGAGGAGCAGTTGAGCGTATAGGGCGCGCCGAACGTCGGATCCAGCTCGTCGAGCGGGGCGTCCGCCGCGCGGTGGAATTTTTCGCACAGATCCATATCCACGCCGCCGGGCGCGTCGATGACGATCGTAAGCGATTTTTCGCGGTTGTTCCAGACGGCTTCGACGATCTCGCAGCCCACCGACTCCGCGACGGGGCGCAGAAATTCCTCGATCTCCCGCATGGGTTTTATCTGCATATTGCTCCTCCTCGGTCAATGAAAAAAACATAAACTTTCCGCTCTCGCGGCTTTAAATTACTTGCGCAAGCAACTTTATTGTGCACGAATGTTATAAAATTACGTTGCAAAAGGCGTCACTTGTTATAAATTACAGATACAAGGAAGGTTTCCTTCCGCAGTATGCCCCTAATTGTTGCGCAAGCAACTTTCAGGTAGGTGTGAATGCGGGCGAACTATAATTGTAAGCCCCTAAGGTTCGCCCGCAGAGCGGTGAGAGCGTGTGTCATGCCGATAGCCCCTGCGGGGCTTCGGCACACGCTCGAACTAAGAAATTGCACATATGCAAGTGCAATTTCGTGACCGAACGCAGGGTCTACCTGCGTGAGACGGTGCGGTTAGCGCACGCCCGATCCCCTCATCCGTCTGCTTCGCAGACACCTTCCCCCAAGGGGGAAGGCAAGGGGCGGGCGCGTACCCGCAACTTCCTGCTCAAATCACGGAATTTTGTCGTCCCTTTGGACGAGAAAATTCGTGAATAACCCCCGAATATATGAATATTGAGAGCGGCGAACCGCTCTCAATCCAGACTGTCAGATTAAGATCATTCTTAGTTTACCATCTTTTGGAGAAAAATGCAAGCGTTTCGCCCTTATTTTTTGCGTAATCTGCGCAAATCGCAGGCTCAGTCGAGTTTCTTCGCCATTTTCACGAGCTCGATGAAGATCTTCGCCGTGACGAACGCGTCGTCAAAGGCGCGGTGATGGTTGAAGGTGAATCCGAAAAAGTCCGCAACGTCGTTGAGCCTGTGGTGGGAAAGCCGCAGCAGCTTCTGGGACATGACGAGCGTATCGTACTGCTTCTGGTCGAAGCGGTAACCCTCCTCGCCGCCGTAATAGCTGATGAACTTATAGTCGAACCCCATGTTGTGCGCAACGAGCGAGCACCCCGCCGTGAACTTGTAAAAATCGGCGATGACATCCGAAAGTTCGGGCGCGCCGACGAGCATATCGTCGGTAATGCCCGTGATTTTCACGATCTCTTCCGAGAGCCTGACGGGGCAGGCGACGAAGGTGGAGAGTTTTTCCGCAATGCGCCCATCTCTGATCTTGACCGCGCCAAGCTCGATGATGCGGTCCATCGCGCCCATCGCGGGCGTGGTGTTCAGACCCGTCGTCTCCAAATCGAACACGACGAATTCCCGTTTTCTGAACTCCTCCGGGAGCGCGGCTTCGCCGAAGAGCGTTCCCTGCACATAGTCGCTCACGGGAACGGGGAACACCGCCTTGTAGCTTGCGGGAACGGGACGGGACGGACGCTCCTCCGGAACGAACCCCTCGGGCGGACTGCCGTAGTCCACCTGCTTTGCGCGGAAGGAGAGACTTCCGTTGTACAGTTCGTTGTCGCCCGTCAGACAGATGCTGTCTCCCTGCTTGATTCCGCGCACCTTTTCCACCGTCGCTTTCTTGGAAAAATAGGAACAGCGCATCTGCCCCGAGCCGTCCGAAAGCGAAAAACTGAAATACGGTTTGCCGTTCTTGGTCTCCCGCTCTTCCACGTAAGAGACCGTTCCGCAGACGGTGACGCCCTGCGTCTCCTTGATAAGATCTGCCATATAGATCGCGTATCTGGGCGACGCGCCGTCAATCGCTTCGTATCCGTCGACGGGGAACATACGCGGCGCGATCACATACTCCGCCGCGGGCGGCGCTTCGCGCTCGATCTCCCCGCGTTCCTTCTCCACGGCGCGCACGTCGCCGTACCATGCGCCGCAGAAGTTTTTGGCAAGCTCCGCGCTCACCGCGTCGAGAATGCCGTCCTCGCGCATCCGCACGCGCTCCGTCTCGCCCACGCCGATAAAGAACCTGCCGCCGCCCTCGTCGACGTACGCCTCGATATCCTCGGGATCGACGAACGCCGCTGCGGCGGGAAAGCGGGATTTCAGAACGTCCGCCACGGCGCGGCGGATCCCCTCGGGATCGGGCACCGATTTGCGCACATTGACTTCCGCCCCGAATCCCGCGGGCGTATAGCGCGCGGAGACGGTGCGCGCGTGCTCCACGTCCTCGCCCGAGTACGTCTTATCCGTGACGAGGTAAAAGGTGACGGTGCGCCCCCTGACCTCGATTTTCCGCAGCACGGCGCGGCTCAGCCCCGCCGCCTGCCGTATTTCCTGTAAGTACTGTTTGCTCTTCATCCGATCAACTCATCGAGCCGCGCAAAAAATACGCGCTCCGCGTCCTCTTTGGCAACGCGCTCGTTCTCCCGTCCTTTCTGCATGATCACGCAGTATTCCTCGCCGCCCGCGATGCCCAGATCGCACCCCTTCGCCTCGCCGGGGCCGTTGACAACGCACCCCATGACGGCGACTTTGAGCTTTTTCCGCACCGTGCGCACGCGCGCGTTGACGCGCTCGGCAAGTCCGATGCAGTCGTAGCGGCACCTGCCGCAGGTCGGGCAGGAGACGACTTCGACGTAATCCTTTTCCAAGCCGCAGGCGCGCAGAATATCGTGCGCGGCGTACACCTCTTTCACGGGGTCAGCCGAGAGCGACACGCGGATGGTGTCGCCGATCCCCTTTAACAGCAGAGACCCGATGCCGATGCTGCTCTTGACGACGCCCATCTCCTCCGTGCCCGCCTCGGTCACGCCGAGGTGGAGCGGATAGCCGCACCGTTCCGCGAGCATGGTATACGCCTCCACCGTGAGCGGCACGTCCGAAGCCTTCACGGAGAGCACGATATCATGCACGCCGTGCTTTTCCAGAATTTCGGCGTTATACAGCGCGCTGCCGACGAGCGCCTCCGCGCTCCTGCCGAACCGTTCGAGGAAATGCTTTTCGATGCTGCCCGTATTCGCGCCGACGCGCACGGGAACGCCGTGCGCCTTCACGCAGTCGGCAACGAGGGCGATCTCCCGTTCGCCGCCGATATTCCCCGGGTTGATGCGCAGCTTATTTGCGCCGTTCTCCACGGCGAGCACGGCGAGCTTCGCCGAAAAATGCACGTCCGCCACGACGGGGATATGTACGCCGTCCGCCACGCTTCGCAGCGCATAGGCGTCCGCCTCGTCGGAGACGGCGACGCGCGCCACGTCGCACCCCGCCGCTTCCAGCGCAAGAATTTGAGCGACGCTCTTTTCCACGTCGCTCGTCTTTACCGTCGTCATGCTCTGCACGGAGACCGTTCCCCCGCCCATGAGCACGTTCCCGACCTTTACCGTCCGTTTCATTTGCTCTCTTCCCGTTTTTCTTCGCCCGCTTCCTTCTTCTCCATCATCTTTTGCAGCTCCGCCATGAAAGAGGAAATATCCTTGAAGGAGCGATAGACGGAGGCGTAGCGGACGTAGGCGACCTCGTCCAGCTTTTGCAGCCCCTCCATGACCATTTCGCCGATCTGCTTGGAAGAGATCTCCTGCTCCATGGAGTTATAGACGCGTTTGGCGATGTCCTCGGCGAGGGCGTCGATCTTTTCGATGGGAACGGGGCGTTTTTCGCACGCCTTGATGACGCCGCGTTTGATCTTGCCCAGATCGAACGCCTGACGCGTGCCGTCCGATTTGACGACGAGAATGGGCGCGATCTCGATCGTTTCGTACGTGGTGAATCTTCTGCCGCACCCCATGCACTCGCGGCGGCGGCGGATGGTGCGCTCGTCGTCCGCCGAGCGCGAATCGATGACCTTGCTCTCCGTACAGTTGCAGTACAAACAACGCATTTGTGCTTCTCCTCCCATTCTCGGGCGCATATCTTGTATGCTTTACTTGGAATTATACCATATATTATACCATAAATGCGCGCATTTGTAAAGAGTTTGGGAGAAACGCGCAAGCAAAAACCCCGCCGTGCGGCGGGGCTTTGCGTGATTGCGATAAAATTACAGTCTTGCGACGCCCGTACGGCGGGCAGCCGTCTTCACCGCTTCCGCAACCGCGTCTTTCACGTGAGGGTTGAAGGAATCGGGAATGATGTACTCGGGCGTGATCTCGTTCTCGGGAATGACGGAAGCGATCGCCTCTGCCGCAGCGATCTTCATCTCGTCGTTGATATCGCTTGCGCGTACGTCGAGCGCGCCGCGGAAGATGCCGGGGAACGCAAGCACGTTGTTGATCTGGTTGGGGAAGTCGCTTCTGCCCGTACCCATGATGCGCACGCCCGCGGCTTTCGCCTCGTCGGGCATGATTTCGGGAACGGGGTTCGCCATCGCGAAGATGATGGGATCGGGAGCCATCGTTCTGACCATTTCGGCGGTCAGGCTGCCGGGTGCGGAAACGCCGATGAACACGTCCGCGCCCTTGATGACATCCTGCAAGGAGCCAGCCTTCTTTTCGAGGTTGGAGATCTTCGCCATCTCCGCCTTAATGTCGTTCAGGCCCTCTCTTCCTTCGTAGATCGCGCCCTTTCTGTCGCAGAGGATGACCTTCTTCAAGCCTCTGCTCATGAGCAGTTTGGTGATGGCGATACCCGCCGCGCCCGAGCCGTTGACGACGACGGAGAGGTCCTCCATCTTCTTGCCGACGAGCTTCAACGCGTTGATCATGGCGGCGAGCGTAACGACCGCGGTGCCGTGCTGATCGTCGTGGAAAATGGGAATGTCGCACACCTCTTTCAGGCGCTTCTCGATCTCGAAACAGCGGGGTGCGGAAATGTCTTCAAGGTTGACGCCGCCAAAGCTGCCCGCAAGCAGACGGACGGTATTGACGATATCGTCCACGCTCTTGGAACGGACGCAGAGCGGGAAGGCGTCTACGTCGCCGAACGTCTTGAAGAGCGCGCATTTGCCCTCCATGACGGGCATACCCGCTTCGGGACCGATGTCGCCGAGGCCGAGAACCGCGGTGCCGTCCGTGACGACTGCAACGAGGTTCGCGCGGCGGGTGTAGACGTAGGAAAGATCGACGTCCTTGGAAATTTCGAGGCAGGGTTCGGCAACGCCGGGGGTGTAGGCGACCGCGAGCTCTTCACGGTTGGTGATGGGCGCGCGGGTCACGACCTCGATCTTGCCCTGCCATTCTTTGTGCTTGTCAAGCGCGTACTGTTTCTTGTCCATAAAAATCACTCCTTAAAAGACAATTATATTTTGAGGGAGTCCATAAACGCCCTGATCTGCGAAGCGGAACTGCGGAGCTTTGCAAGCTCTTCTTCCGTGAAGTCGTAGGGCAGATAGCCCTTAACGCCCGTATTGCCCACGAACGCGGGAACGCTGATGGCAACGTTGCTGATTCCGTAGTAATCTTCCAGCACGGAGGTGACGGAGAAGATCGAACCTCTGTCCTTGATGACGGTCCCCGTCAGCTCCGCGACGATCGCCGCGATCGCGTAGTTCGTAACGCCCTTGCGCTTGATGACCTGCGCGCCCGAGGAGACGGTATCTTTGACGATTTCTTCCTTATCCAGCACGATGCCGCGCTTTGCGCAGAAGGAATCCAGCCGCATTCCCGAAACGTGCACCGAGCTCCACACCGCGAATTGGCTCTCGCCGTGCTCGCCCGCCGTGAAGCCGTGGATATTGCGGATATCGGTATCCGTGCGCGTGGTGAGAAGATAGCGGAAGCGCGCGCTGTCGAGCACCGTGCCCGTACCGAACACGCGGCCGTGCGGCAGTCCGCTCTCCTTCTGAATGAGATAGGTGATGACGTCCACGGGATTGGAGACGACCATGACCGCGCCGTCGCGCCAATACTTTTTGAGGTTGGCGATAATGTCGCGCGCGATGGCGATGTTCTTTGCGGCAAGGTCGAGGCGGGTCTCGCCGGGCTTTCTGCCCACGCCCGCGGTCACGATGGTGAGGTCGCTGTCCGAGATGTCCTCGTAAGTGCCTGCGTGAATGTCCATCGAGCCCATCGTGATGAGCCCGTGGCTGATGTCCATCGCCTCGCCTTCCGCCTTCGCCTGATTGACGTCCACGATGGCGATTTCCGCGGCAAGCCGCTGGGTTGCAATGGAGAAGGCGCACGCCGAACCGACGGCGCCCGCACCGATAATGGTTACTTTGGTAGGTTTGCGTTCCATATTGTCCCTTCTTTTTTGAATTTTCTTTGCTTGGAAAATATCCGAAATAACCCTATTATAATTATCGTCTCTTATTATAGCACAAATCCTGTACGACAGACAAGGGATTTTCAAAAAATTTTACGGGAAAGAATTGGCGTTTTTTCGAACAAAAGAGAACACGCTCGTTCTGCGGTCAGGCTCCCGTTTCAACCGTTTCAGCGCCATGCGAAACAATCTGACTTTAAAGGCGCAAAAATTCCCCCTCCCCCGTTGACATTCTGTTTTTACGGGCGTATACTATACGGAAAACAACCGTAGGAAATCCCTTTATGAGCAGTTTCAAAGACTTACGCATCGTCGATAACTTTTATCAGACGTCCGCGTTGATAAGCCCGGGCAGCTCGAAGGCTATGAACCGCCCTACCGCAATTTCAACGGCATCACGAGCAAGTTCGGCGCGCACTTTATCCTCACGATCGATAAGATCCTCATGAAAGAGGAATATTGGAACGCCATCGTGAACGGCGTGAAAGCGGGCGCGTTCCCCTCCGTCCCCGTCGATTACGGCTACCGCGACAGCACCAACTTCTGGTACACCAGATTCCGCCGCCCCATTCCCGAAAAAATACAGGCGAAGGAAGGAGACGTGCAGTCCGTCATCTACGCCGCGGAACGCATCGATCCCGACGTGAAGTTCACCAAAGAGGCGTGCGCGAAGCTCACCAAGATCCCCCGCGTGTTCCTGAAAGCGGCGCTCACGCAAATGGTGAAGATCGCCAAGGAAGAGGGCATTTCCGTCATCGACGAAGCGGCGCTCGCCGTCATCAACGACAAGCGCAGGAAAGAGAAAAAATAACGGCGCAAAAACGCGCCCGTCAAAAGAAATGCGCGCCCCGCACGAAACGTGCGGGGCGCGCAATGTTATTGTTGATTTTCCTGCGGCTCTTCCTCTTCCACGCGCTCGGCGGGCGGGAGCGGCACCTGCGCGGAAGAAAATCCCCTGCCGCGCACTTCGGAAACGACGGATACCGTGACGAACGCCTCGGGGTCGATCTTCTGCACCTTGTTTTTCAGGCGCACGACCTCGCGCCGGGAAACGACGGTGAGCAGCATTCTGCAATCCTCTTTCAGATACCCCGTTTCGCCGTACAGAAGCGTTGCGCCGCGGTTCAGCTTATACAGGATCATATCGCGGATCTCCCCGTATTTTCTGCTGACGATGAGCACCTGCGCGCGGCGCGCGCCGATGGGCGAAACGATTTCCAGCGCGACGGAGGACAAAATGGTGATGACGATGCCGTACAGCACCGCGTCGAGCGGCGCGGCAACGAGCTGAATAAGCACGATCACGCCGTCCAGCGCCCAAAGCGATACGGAGACGGGGATCCCGAAAAATTTATGCAGGATGAGCGGCGGAATATCCGTGCCGCCCGTGCTCGCGCCGACGCGGATCACCATGCCCAGCCCCGCGCCGAACAGGAGCGCGCCGAACACCACGGCAAGCATCGGCTCGCCTGCCGCGATCGCGTGCCCCGTGCGCGCCTCGTACAGTCCGCTCAGATAGGTGAACAGGCTTAAAAAGAGCGGATAGAGCAGCGTTCCCGCCAGCGTAGCGAGAGCGAATTTCTTCCCGAGGAGCGCAGCGCCGAGCAGAAAGAGCGCGATATTGGCAACGTAGACGGTGCATTCCACGACCCATTCGTATCCCTCCCCCACGAGATTGCGCACGAGAATGCCGACGCCCGTTACGCCGCCCATGACGAATCCGTTCGGAACGATAAAGAGTGCGCTCGCCGCCGCGGAAAGCGCGTTGCCCGCGCTCACGATGAGGAGATAGACGACTGCCCGCCACACCTGTTCTTTCGTCGGTTTTTTCAGCTTCATACCCTCTCCCTCCGCGCGCGCCCGCCGACCGCAGAAACGATTATACCACGTTCCCGCGGGTTTATCAAGCGGCGGCGGAGAAAATCCTTTCATAACCGCCTTACGCACCTTCCCGCCGCTCCTCCGCATACGATGAGATAAGGGCATTGCCCCGAAATCTTACGTTCAGAGGTCTTTTATGTGCAATTCGTGTAATTCCTGCAACTGCTGCGGTTGCAGCGCGCTCGCACGGGCGCTCAACAACCTGTTCTCCGTTGCAAACAGCTGCGGCTGTAACTGCGGATGCAATTCCTGCAATTCGTGGAACTCCTTCGGCAACGGTTCTTCCCGCAGCGGCAGCGGCTTCGGTTCCTGCAATTCGCAGAACTTCTGCTGCTCGGACGCCTACTATGCCCGCCAATATGCGCTTTGGAACGTGAACGGCTCGGGCTGCAACTTCTGCTGCTGCCGCTGCTGCAACAGCTGCTGCAATAACTGAGCTTTCCGCGCCGCCCGCGCGGCGTCCGGGTTACGATAACGCTCCCGCACGGGAGCAAAAACGATTTACAAACGCGAAAACGCCGCGCTTTTGCGCGGCGTTGTTGTTCTGATCGGGATTTCCCGCCCGTGCGCGTCTGCGCGGACGGACCGCAAAGTTACTTCGCGTATTCCACGCTTCTGAACTCGCGGATGACGTTGACTTTGATCTGCCCGGGATATTCGAGTTCCGCCTCGATCTTCTTGGCAATATCCTTGGCGAGGAACATCGCCTTGGCGTCGTCCACCTGCTCGGGCTTGACGATGACGCGCACCTCTCTGCCCGCCTGAATCGCGTAGCTCTTCTCCACGCCTTGGAAGCCTGCCGCAAGCTCTTCGAGCTTTTCCAGCCGCTTCACATAGTTGGAGCCCGTTTCGCGGCGCGCGCCGGGGCGTGCGCCCGAGATCGCGTCCGCCGCCTGCACGAGGACGGCTTCGATCGTTTTCGGCTCGACGTCGCCGTGGTGCGCCATGATGGCGTTGACGATCATTGCGTTTTCCTTGTACTTCTTGGCAAGGTCCGCGCCGATCTGGATATGCGTGCCCTCCTGCTCGTGATCGACCGCCTTGCCGATGTCGTGCAGAAGTCCCGCGCGCTTTGCGAAGTTGACGTCCAGCCCCAGCTCCTGCGCCATGAGCCCCGCGAGGTTGGCGACCTCGATGGAGTGCTTATACACGTTCTGCCCGTAGCTGGTACGGAATTTGAGCCTGCCGATGAGCTTGATCAGCTCGGGGTGCAGACCGAAGATCCCCACCTCGAACATGGCGTTCTCGCCCGCCGCCTTGATCTGCTGATCGAGTTCCTTGGTGACCTTTTCCACCGTCTCCTCGATACGGGCGGGGTGAATGCGTCCGTCGGCGATGAGCCGTTCGAGCGTGAGCCGCGCGACTTCGCGGCGGACGGGATCGAAGCCCGAAAGAATGACGACTTCGGGCGTATCGTCGATGATGAGTTCAATGCCCGTCGCGTTCTCCAACGCGCGGATGTTGCGCCCCTCGCGCCCGATGATGCGCGCCTTCATATCGTCGTTGGGCAGCGCCACGACGGAGACGGTCGTCTCGGAAGCGTGATCCGCCGCGCAGCGCTGAATGGCGAGCGTGATGATGTTTTTGGCGTTGAGCTCCGCCTCTTCCTTCGCCTGCTGTTCGAGGTTGCGCACCTGAACGGCGACGTCGTGACGGGTCTCGTCGAGGATCTCGTCGGTGAGCAGCTTCTTCGCTTCCTCTTTGGTGAGCTGGGAGACGCGCTCCAACTCCTGCACCATGAGTTCGTGCTGGTGAGAGAGCACTTCCTGCTTCTTTGCGACCTCTTCCAGCCGCTTATTGAGGTTTTCCTTCTGCGCGTCCAGCGATTCGTTCTTCTTGTTGAGGTCCGCCTCTTTGCGTTCCAAGGCGTCCTCCTGCTTGTTGAGACGGGCTTCGATGCGCTGCTGTTCCGCGCGCTTCTCCTTCATCTCCTGCTCGAATTCGTTTCTGCGCTTTAATTCCTGTTCCTTTGCCTCTAAAATGGATTCCTTTTTGATGCGCTTGCCTTCCGCGCGCGCCTCGGAGAGCATCTCCTCCACGCGCCTGCTCGTTTCGTCGAGTTTCTGTTCGGATCTCTTTTTTGCACGCTTTGTAAGGATCGACCGCGTCAGGAACACCGCCGCCACGACGCCGACCGCCAGCACGACGGCGACGATGAGCAGACCGATTTCCAGACCGGACATAGCAAGGAGCAGGCTGCCAAGATTTGCCATAGTTACAGCCTCCCTTTGATGAAATTGACTTTATCAACTGCTGCCGCAGCGTCCGGTGCGGAAATGCCGCAGCCGGTATTCTGCGGGCAGAATACGACTTTGTCTTTCCTATTATACAATATCTTGGGGTATGTGTCAATCCCTTGACGGCAATTTCGGAAAAATCTTTTCCGCGGCGCGCTCTTGCGGATCGCGCGCTCGCGCCGACCGCAACAAAGCCCCGCGGGCGCGCCTTTTTGGCGCGCCCGCGGGGCTTTTGTTTTCAGCCGCCTTCCGCTCGGAACAAGCGGGAAGCGGGATTATTTGAAGATTTCCTCGCCGTTGCTCTCCATCACTTTCTTATAGAAGAACGCGCTCTTTTTGGGCGTACGGACGAGCGTATCGTAATCGATATGGATCAGCCCGAATTTTTTGGAGAAGCCCTCCGCCCACTCGAAATTATCCATGAACGACCAATAGAAGTAGCCCTTTACGTCCACTTCCTGCGCCGC
>CAJFFP010000013.1 GCA_904373325.1 Candidatus Gallimonas merdigallinarum | reverse complement strand
AACCGATCGTCCCGCCCGTCGGCAACGAGGGGAGCGATTCTCGGAAGCGGACGCTCAGGGAAGTATCCTGCATAATTGTAAATTCATATTTGTCTCCCGACTGCTCCTCGCCGCCGATGGTAAATCCGTCCAACGCGCAGGAGACCGTCTCTTCGGGGCGGAGGGACGAGGGGACTTCCTCAAAGGGAGAAAAGGAGAGTTCAAGGGGCGTGCCCTTCTCAAAGCGGTGTTCGCCTGCGGAGAGCGGCGTTCCGTCTGCCGTCGTCACTTGCCCGAGGCGTCCGTCATAATCGAGGCAAAGAAAAACGGGCTGACTTTCGGAGAGGTTTATGACTGCCCTACCGTCGCCCGTGTATGTAAGCTGTATGATCGTGGGAGTGCCTGCGGCGGATGGGACGGTGAGGTTCGAGCCGCTTTTTAAGATCTGTTCTTCGCCGTTGACGGTCGCGTGGATTTCTCCGCCGTCCGTTTCGGCTGTAAGGAGCATATCTTTTTCACTTTGAAAAAGAAGGGTGAGCGCGCCGTCTGCATTTCCGCCCGTGAACGCGCCGCTTTCCGTCTGCCAGCCGTCGGAGGAACACCACACGCCTTCTTCCTGCGTTTCGGTCATCACATAGACGGAGATCGTCTCTTCCCGCTGTTCCCCGAGGTAAGAATAGGAGAGCGCAATGTCGAAAGAGCCCGTCTGCGTTCCGAAATTCCAGCCGTAGCCGTATGGGGAAAGGTCTGTGATCGGCGTATTTGCGTAGCCGATGCCCGCGTAAAGATCGGAGTATTCGTTAAAGTTGGACTCGGGGCAGACGAGAAGATACTCGTTTTCGTTTTGCTGCAAATAATACGCGCCGTTTTCTTCGTCCGCGTGGAGCGTTCCGCCGTCGAACGAGGCGAGCGCGCCGTTGACGTAGAGCAGAAAGGGGGAACTTTCCGCCCTTGCGCGCAGCGGCGGAAGGAAAAGAATCGCCGCCGACAAAGTAAGCAGGGCGGTTGCGAACAGCGTTGCCGCAATCGCCCTGCCAAGGGGATGTTTCATGTCGGTTTTCCTCCTGAAATGTATAAATTAAAAGTTAACTAAGTATATCAATTCCAACCCCGCCGTGTCAACTTAATCGGTTTATCTGAATGTGAAATTTATTTTTGCGGCAAATGATACAATAATGCGTGAAAATTGTGCAAAAATACCGAAATGTGCGCAAAGCAGTTTACTTTTTTCAAAAAAAAGTGTACAATAAGAGCCGAAAAGAGGGGATCGGAGCAATCAGGATGGGATTCATCGCAAAATTCAAAGCGTTATTTACCCGAAAAAAACCGGAAGTCAAGCTGGGGCTTGCGCTCGGAAGCGGCGGAGCGAAGGGCATGGCGCACCTCGGCGCGCTCAAAGCGTTTTCCGAGGCAGGGCTGTCTTTCCGCATTGTAACGGGAACGTCCATCGGTTCGATTGTCGGCGCGCTGTACTGCAAAGGCTACACGTGGGCGGACATGGTCGGCATCGTCGATAATCTCAATAAGAAGGAATTTGCCAAGAATCTGCGCCCGTTCTCGGACATGGAGCCCATCGAGGCGTTTTTGGAGAACTTTCTGGAAGGGGAGATCTCCGATCTTCCGCTCCCGTTCGCCGCATGGGCGACGGACGCGGAGAGCAACGAGGGCGTGCTTCTGAACGCGGGCAAAACGGCGCGCGTCCTCACTGCCTCCGCCGCCATCCCGCCCTTCTTCCGCGGCGTGGAAATCGACGGCAGAAAGCTCTACGACGGCGCATATACCAACGCCATTCCCGCGGACGTCTGCCGCGAAATGGGTGCGGACGTCGTGGTGGCGGCCGATCTTTCCGCATTCGTCAAGCCCGAGGAGGAGAAGGGGCGCATTTCCCGCCTGCTCGGTTCGGCGATCAACTATTTCGTTCCCGTAAAGACGCTGGATAACGCCAAAACGCGCGGCTACGACGCGGCGGACGTGATGCTCCGCCCCAACCTCTACGACTTCAAGCCGACGGACGTTTCGCGCGCCGCTACGGACGCGATGTTCGAGATCGGTTATGAAGAGGCAAAGGCGCGCATTCCCGAGATCGAGGCGGCTATCAAAGCGGCGGAAAAGCGCAAAAAACGCTGATGGGACTGCGTTCTGTAAAAATCAAGCGCATCCAACGTGTGGTGAAATACAGTCTGATCGCGCTGATCGTGGCGGCGCTTGCAATCACGGCGGCGCTTGTTCCGTATCGGCTGCTGCTCCCCGCCGTGGCGATTCCCGAACGGGCGGAGGGCGAAATGCGAGTGCATTTTCTCGACGTCGGGCAGGGCGACTGCACCATCGTCGAGTTCCCGAGCGGAGACGCGCTCGTCGTGGACGCGGGCGACGGGGCGTTTGCAAACGACGGATATGTGATCCGCTATCTCAAAGGCATTGCGCCTGCCTCGCTCACGCTCGTTGCAACGCACGCGGACGCCGATCACTTCGGCGGATTTACGGAGATTTTGCGCGCGTTCGACGTGGAAAAGGTGTATCTGCCGCCCGTCGGCGCGGATACTTCGGCATACCGGCAGTTTCTCGACGCCGTCCGTCGGGAGGGCTGCGCGCAGGATACGCTTGCGCGCTACAAGAGCCTGCTCGACGGTTCGGGCGCGTATGCCGTCTGCATTTCGCCCCATGCGGCGGAAGAGACGGACGAGAACGAATCGGCGGCGATGCTCTATCTCGCATACGAGGGCGTCGGCGTTCTGCTCGCATCGGACGCTTCCGCCGAACGGGAGAAAGAACTTCTGGAAGAATACGCGCTCTCGGAGCATATTTTTGACAGCGGCGCGCTGACGGTGCGCCTTTCCGAGGTGGATATTTTAAAAGTCGGGCATCACGGTTCGGCGGGTTCGACTTCCGAGGAATGGCTCGCGCTGTTGCAGCCTGAAACCGCCGTCATCTCCTGCGGGGCGGGCAACGCCTACGGACATCCGTCGGGAGAGACGCTCGCGCGGCTTTTCGCCGCGGGTGCGGAGTGCTATCGCACGGACGAGCTTGGAACGGTCGTCGCGTGTATCTCGGACGGAACGTACACCATGAATACGCAGTACGCTGCATAAAAACGGAGTAAATCATATGAGACTGACAACGGCGGGCGAATCGCACGGAAAGGGGCTTTTCTGCATCATCGAGGGGCTTCCCGCGGGACTGCGGCTGGACATGGCGGAGATCGATTGTTATCTCGCGCTGCGGCAGAGCGGTTACGGGCGGGGCGCAAGACAGAAAATCGAAAAGGACAAGGCGGAGTTTTTATCCGGCGTGCGCGACTGCGCGACGCTCGGCAGCCCCGTGACGATCGCCGTCTGGAACCGCGACTATGAGAATTGGAAGGCGTATATGGCGCCCGAGGGGTGCGACGTCTCCGCGCGCACCGTCACCAAAGTGCGCCCCGGGCACGCCGACCTGACGGGACTGAAAAAGTTCGGCGGCGAGGACGCGCGCAACGTGCTGGAACGCGCCTCGGCGCGCGAGACCGCGATCCGCGTTGCGGCGGGGACGGTGTGCCGTCAGCTCCTGCGCGCGCTCGGGATCGAGGTTTCGGGCTATGTCCGCGCCGTGGGCGGTGCGGAGGATAAGGGCGAATACGCGTTTGAGGAACTCTCCCGCCGTTCTGCCGATCTCATGATGATGGACGCGGAGGCGGAAAAGCGCGCAAAGCAGGTGATCGACGACTGCGCCGCGCGGGGGGATACCTGCGGCGGCGTGCTCGAACTGCGCGTGAAGGGATTGAAGAGCGGGTTCGGAAGCTGCATGACGTATGCGGAAAAACTCGACGCGCGCCTGATCGCCGCATTGATGAGCGTTCAGGCGATCAAGGGGGCGGAAGTCGGGCTGGGATTCGGCGTTGCCGCCCGCTGCGGGAGCGGCGTTCACGACGAGATTTTTTACGACCAAACGCGCGGGTATTACCGCAAAACCAACCGCGCGGGCGGGATCGAGGGCGGTATGTCGAACGGAGAAGAGATCGTGCTCCGCGCGGCGATGAAGCCCATTCCCACCCTGATGAAGGGACTTGAAACGGTGGATTACCGCACGCACGAGGCGGTGCGCGCCGCCACGGAGCGGAGCGACGTCTGCGCCATTGCGGCGTGCGAGGTCATCTTGGAGAGCGCGCTCTGCTGCGAGCTTGCCAAAGTCGTGCTCGAACGGCTGGGCGGCGACCGCATGGAAGAGATTGCAAAGCGGTACGGGGAACTTCCCGCCTGACGCGACCGACATATATTTTGCTTGTAATGGCTTGAAATCGTTGCAAAAGGCGTCACTTGTTATGCCTTTTGTTATAAATTACTTGCGCAAGGAAGGTTGCCTTCCGCCAGCGCCCTCAATTTGTCGCTTGCGACTTATGGAGAAAGAGTGAATGCGGCGCAGTTATACTGTTGCTATTGCGCCGCAGAGAGAAAACACATTGTCAGGCATTTATGCCGCGCAATGGGTTGTCTCTCAAAATCACGACTTTTTCTTTCATCAGTTTGAAAGAAAAAGTGTGAATTATAACGACGGGAGATTAAAAAATGAAATCTTATATGATCCGTACAAAGACGGCGGAACAGAGCCGCATTGTCTGCCGCGAAGGCGTTCTCCGCACCGCGCTGCCGCGCCTCCTTTCCGAATACCGCGAGGTGTTCTTCTTCTCGGACAGGACGGTCTGGGAGCTGTACGGAAGAAAGGTCGGGCGCGCGTACCGCGAATCGCCCGTACATATCATGCCCGCGGGCGAGGCGTATAAAACGCCCGAAACGCTTTTAAAACTCCTCGGCGCAATGGCGGAGGCGCAGCTTCACCGCGGCGCCTGTCTCGTCGCGCTGGGCGGCGGCGTCGTGGGGGACGTCGGCGGACTTGCAGCCGCGCTCTATATGCGGGGCATCGACTGCATTCAGATCCCGACGACCCTCCTCGCGCAGGTGGATTCCTCCGTCGGCGGAAAGACTGCGGTGGACTTTGCGGGCGTCAAAAACCTGATCGGCGCGTTCCGTCAGCCCAAGGTCGTGCTCGCCGATCCCACCTTCTTTGCCACACTCCCGCCGCGGGAAGTGCGGTGCGGGCTGGGCGAGATCGTCAAGCACGGCGCGCTGTCCGCGCCCATCTTTGAGACGCTTTGGGAAAACCGCGATCGCCTGACGGACGGCGACTTCCTCGCCGCGATCGTACCTGAAAATATCGCCTTCAAAGCGGAGATCGTGCGGCAGGACGCCGACGAGAAGGGGCTGAGAAAGTGCCTGAATCTCGGGCATACGACGGCGCACGCCTTCGAACTTTCGGACGGGAAACTTTCGCACGGGGAATATGTGCTTGCGGGCATCATATTCGAGGCGGAACTTGCCAAAAAATATGCGGGAGGGGACGCGGCGTATCTGGACGATCTGCAAACGCTGTGCCGCGCCGCGCTCGGCGGAATGCCGCAGCTCCCGCCCGCGCGGGAGGCGGCGCGCCTTGCGCTGCTCGATAAAAAGAACGTCGCAAAAGACGAAATCGTGGTGACCGCGCCCGTGCGCAAGGGCGAATACGCGCTGCTCTCGCTGAATTACGAAACGTACGTTACGGAGCTGGAACGCATTCAGCAGTCGCTCGCGCAGGCGGAATAATCGCAGACGGCGGAAACTGCTTGTCTGTTTCATGGCAGGCGGAATAATCGCAGAAAGCGGCAACGCCTTTGCCCGTTTTACGGCGGGCGGAATACAGGAGGAAATATGCTTCATCTCGCAGTCGTGGGGAAGGACGTATCGCAGTCGGACAGCCCTTCCATGCACACCTTTATCTTGCAGAAACTCGGCGCAAAGTGCTCGTACGAACGGGTATCCGTGCCGCCCGCGCAGTTCATGGAACGGGCGGAGGAGCTGTTTTCCCGCTTCGACGCGTTCAACGTGACCATTCCCTTCAAAGGGGAGATCATTCGCTTTCTCAAAAAGACGGAGGGCGATGCGCGGGTGTTCGGCGCGGTGAATACCGTCGTCTCGGCGACGCGCACGGGATATAACACGGACGGCGAGGGGTTCGCGCTCATGCTCCGCAACGCGGGCGTGGAAGTCGCGGGCAGAACGGCGCTCGTGCTCGGCGCGGGCGGCGCGGGCAGGAGCTGCTGCAAAAAACTTGCGGACGGCGGAGCGGTCGTCTCGGTCTATGAGCGGGACGAGGAACGTTTGCAGGAAGTGTACCGCGAGATCGGCGGATTTTCGCCGCTGACCGAGGTGCCGTTCGCGCCGTACGACATTGTCGTCAACTGTACGGGGATCGGGATGCACGATACGGTGGGCAAAACGCCCGTCGTCGCGTTCGAGGGCGGCGCGAGCGAACCCATCGGAGAGCAGCTTCTCTCCCTGTGCGAAACGGCGGTCGATCTCATCTATGTGCCTGCGCAGTCGGAATTTCTGCGCATTGCCGCATCGCTGAATAAACGGACGGTCAACGGCGCGGCGATGCTCTTCTATCAGGCGTACTATGCGGACTGCATCTATCTCCGCCGCGGGACGGACGCAGCCGAAGCAAAAACGTTATGGGACGAATATCGGGGAGGAAAGGTATGAAAATTCTCATTCTGAACGGCGTCAACCTCAATCTGACGGGACGGCGCGAAAAGGGCGTTTACGGCAGCGAAACGCTGGAAAGCATCAATGCGGAGATCGCCGCATACGCAAAAAAACGCGGCGCGGAAGTTGCGTTTTATCAGAGCAATCTGGAAGGCGAACTCTGCACGGCGATCCAGAACGCGGAAGGGGCGTACGACGGCATCGTGCTCAACGCGGGCGCGTTCACGCACTATTCGTACGCTCTGCGCGACGCGATCGCGGCAGTCTCCGTTCCCGTGGTGGAGGTGCATATGAGCAACGTTCACGCGCGCGAGGAGTTCCGCCGCCAGTCCGTGCTCACGTCCGTATGCCGCGGCGAGGTGCTCGGCTTCGGGAAAAACAGCTATATTCTTGCATTGGAGAGCTTTTTGTTATGAACATTGTACTCTGCGGCATGATGGGGGTAGGCAAATCGAGCGTGGGCGTGCGCATTGCGGAAATGACGGGGCGCATGTGGTACGATACGGACGTGGTCATCACCGACCGCCACGGCAGGATCTCGGATATTTTCGAGTACTACGGCGAGGCGCATTTCCGCTCGTTGGAGACGGAGATCGTGCGCGAGCTTTCGGGGCGCGACGGGCTTGTCATCTCGACGGGCGGCGGGCTGGTGTTGAAGCCGGAAAACAGCGAACTTCTCAAACAGAACGGGAAGATCTTTTTCATGCGCGCCTCTTTTGAAACGCTGTTGAAGCGCGTGCGCGCGGACGAGACGCGCCCGCTCTTGAAGAATACGGGCAAGACGGCGGAGGCGCTCGGCAATCTCCTTGCGCAGCGCACGCCCGTCTACGAGCACGTGGCGGATTACATTGTGGATACCGACGGCAAGTCGGTGGACGAAGTGGCGGAGGAGATCGTCCGCCTGTTCGGAGAAGAGGCGTGAACGCGCTCGTCACGGGCGGGACGCGCGGCATCGGGCTTGCCTGCTGCCGCCTTTTTTCCGCAAAGGGATACCGCGTGACGGCGCTCTGGTCGCGCGACGAGGCTGCGGCGCGCGCCGCGCAGGCGGAGCTTCCCGAAGTTGAGTTCGTGCGCGCGGACGTAGCCGACGAGGGGGCGGTCGCGCGCGTTTTGTCCCGTTTCGATCGGCTGGACGTGCTCGTCAACAACGCGGGGGTTTCGCTCTATGCGCAGGTGCAGGATACGAGCATGGAACAGTTCAGCCGCGTGATGGGCGTGAACGCGGGCGGTGCGTTTCTTACCGTAAAGCACGCCGTCCGCAAAATGCTTTCCCACGGCGGCGCGATCGTCAACGTGTCCTCCGTGTGGGGGGTGTCGGGCGGGAGCTGCGAGAGCGTCTATTCCGCCTCCAAGGGCGCGCTCATCGCCTTTACCAAGGCACTCGCGAGAGAGCTTGCGCCATCGGGCATCACCGTCAACTGCGTTGCGCCCGGGGTCATCGATACGGCGATGAACGGACGTCTGAACGCCGAAGAGCGCAGCGCGCTCTCCGGAGAGATCCCGCTCGGCAGGTTCGGCACGCCCGAGGAAGTGGCGGAAGCCGTGTATTTTCTCGCAACGGCGCGGTATATCACGGGGCAGACGCTGGGCGTGGACGGCGGATTCTGCTGATTTGCCCGCGTTTCCGCCGCCCGAGGGCGCGGAAAACGCACGATAAAGCAAAATTTTTTGAAAATTTTTCCAAAAAACAAGGAGTTTTTCATACTTTCTGCGAAATAACCAAGTGAGATGAAGGAAAAGACCTACGAAAAAGAACGCGCGTTTCTCTCGCCGTATGCGACGAAGTCGTACGAAAGCAAGGGGCGGCTCCGCGAAGAGCCTGCCTGCCCGATGCGGACGGACTTCCAGCGCGACAGAGACCGCATCATCTATTCCAAGGCGTTCCTGCGGCTGAAAAATAAGACGCAGGTCTTTTTCGCGCCCGACGGAGATCACTATATGTCCCGCCTGACGCACACGCTGGACGTTTCGCAGATCGCCCGCTCGCTCGCCCGCTGTCTCTCGCTCAACGAGGACCTCGCCGAGGCGATCGCGCTGGGGCATGATCTCGGGCATACGCCCTTCGGACACGTCGGCGAGCGCGTGCTTGCCTCCCTCAATCCCGCGGGCTTCCGCCACAGCGAGCAGTCGCTCCGCGTGGTGGACGTGCTCGAAAAGGACGGCAGGGGGCTGAACCTCACCTTCGAGGTGCGCAACGGCATCGTCAATCATACCAAGAGCGGCAACCCCGCTACCTTGGAGGGCGCGGCGGTCTCTCTGGCGGACCGCATCGCATACATCAATCACGACATCGAGGACGCCATCCGCGCGGGCGTCATCCGCGAAGAGGAGCTTCCCGCCGAGGCGGTGAAGGTGTTCGGGCGGGATACCTCCGCGCGCATCAATACGGCGATTTTAGATATTTACGAGACGTCGAAGGACAAGCCGTACGTGAGAATGTCCGAAGAGAAGGGGCGCGCGCTCGACAATCTGCGCTCGTTCATGTTCGAGCACGTCTACGAGCACGCCAACCGCCTCATTCAGGAGAGTGCGGAACGAATGCTCCGCGCGCTGTACGGCTATTTTTACGAGCGTCCCGAGGAGCTTCCCGACCTGTACCGCAGGACGGCGGAGACGGACGCGGCGCGCGCGGTCTGCGACTATCTTTCTTCCATGTCCGACCGCTACGCCATCAACGTATTCAAAAAACTGTTTGTTCCGCGGGAGGGGAGCGTATGAAGGACTTCCCCGCGTTTATCCGCGAACTCAAAGAAAAGAACGATATTGTGGAAGTCATCGGCAGCTATATCCCGCTCGAACGGAGAGGGTACAACTATTGGGCTTGCTGTCCCTTCCATCACGAAAAGACGCCCTCCTTCTCGGTGAACGCCGCCGACGGATACTATCACTGTTTCGGGTGCGGGGTCTCGGGCGACGTGATCGGGTTCGTGAAGGGGTACGAGAACGTCGATTTCATGCAGGCGGTGCAGATCCTTGCGGCGCGCGCGCACCTCGAAGTGCCGGCGTACGACGACCGCTCCGCCGAGGAAGCCGCCGCCAAGAAAAAGAAGCGGGACAGGCTCTCCTCCCTCATGCGCGATTCGGCGCGGTTCTACTTCAACAACCTCTATTCGGGGCGCGCGGACGCGCACATCGAATATCTCCATAAGCGCGGGTTTTCGCCCTCGACGGTGAAAAAGTTCGGCATCGGCGCGTCGCTCGACTATCATTCGCTGCCGTCCTATCTCCTCGCGCAGGGCTATACGCCCGAGGAATGCTTGGAGAGCGGCGCGTGCGCCCGCACCGACGAGGGACGCATCATCGACGCCGAGGGCGAGCGGCTCATCATTCCCATCATCAACCATATGGACGAAGTGGTGGCGTTCGGCGGGCGGCTCCTGAAAAACGCCGACCGCGCCAAATACAAGAACACGCGCGAGACGATGCTCTTCAACAAGAGCAAGACGCTGTACAATATCAACCTCGTCAAAAAGGAAAAGCGCGCCGGCGGGCTTGCCTCGCTCATCATGGTGGAGGGGTACATGGACGCGATCTCCCTCTACGAGGCGGGGTTCCGCGGCGTCGTCGCGAGCATGGGAACGTCGCTCACCAAGGAGCAGGCGCGCCTTGCAAAGCGGTACACCGAGAACGTGTTCATCAGCTACGACGGCGACTTCGCGGGGCAGAAGGCAAACCTGCGCGGGCTGGAAATCCTCAAACAGGAGGGTCTGAAAGTGCGCGTCGTACCCATGCCCGACGGCATGGACCCCGACGACGTGGTGCAAAAACTCGGCGCGGACGGGTATCGGCAGTGCCTCGATCAGGCGATGCCGCTCATCGATTTCCGCCTGTTCGCGGCAAAGCGCAAGTACGATCTTGCCAAGACGGACGAAAAACGGGAGTACGTGACCGAAGCCCTCTCCATCGTCCGCGAGGCGGAGAGCGCGGCGGAGCGGGAAGAGCTTTTAAAACGCGTGGCGCGGGAAACGCAGATCAGCGTGGGCGCGTTGCAGCGCGATCTGGAAAACGCGCCCGTCATTCCGCGGTCGGCGGAGCCCGTCCGACCGAAGGAGGACGACGCGGGCAGGGATAAAAAGGCGGCGCGGTTCGTGCTTGCGGCGTGCCTTTTGAGCAAGCCGTACGCGGCGACGTTCGACCTGTCGTCCGTCGGGTTCGACGATCCCGCGCACCGCACCATCGCGATGTACGTGATGTCGGGAAGAAAAACGGGGCAGGTGCGGGCGAGCGGCATTTTCGACCTGATGCCCGCAGACGGCGAACTCGCCGAGATCCTCAATCTCGACTACGGGGACAACCTCGATTCCCCCGCCGCGGAAAAATACTTCTCCGACTGCGTGAGAACGCTGCGCGCGCGCTCGCTCTCGGAAAAGATCGACGCGGAGCGAAAGCGGTATTTTGACGCGGACGAGGAAGAAAAACGCAAAATTCTGGCAAAAATCATGGAATATACAACACAATTAAAGAGCCTGTCAGGAGGAAAGGAATGAACGTAACGGAAGAAAAGCTGAACGAACTCATCGGAAACATTGCGTCCGATTACAAGATGAAGGGGAGTATCTCCACCAACGCGCTGTGCGATATTTTGGAAAAGTACGATCTTTCCCCGCAGCAGATCGAATCGGTGTACAAAAATCTCCCCGAGATGGGCGTAACCATCTTCGACGAGGACGAGCGCGACAAGGAGCTGTTCGAGCAGGCGCTCTCCGACATCGGGCTGGACGACCCCGTCAAAATGTATTTAAAGGACATCGGCCGCGTGCCGCTTTTGTCGAGCGACGACGAGATCGAGCTTGCCCGCAAGATGCAGGAGGGGGACGAGGAGGCGAAACGCCGCCTCTCCGAAGCCAATTTAAGGCTCGTCGTCTCCATTGCAAAGCGGTACGTCGGGCGCGGAATGCTCTTTCTCGACCTCATTCAGGAGGGCAATCTGGGGCTGATGAAGGCGGTGGAGAAGTTCGACTATCAGAAGGGCTTCAAGTTCTCCACCTACGCAACGTGGTGGATCCGCCAATCGATCACCCGCGCGATCGCCGATCAGGCGCGCACCATCCGCATTCCCGTGCATATGGTGGAGACGATCAACAAGCTCACCCGCGTTTCGCGTATGCTCTTGCAGGAGAACGGCAGAGAGCCGACGCCCGAGGAGATCGCCGAGGCGATGGGCGTGGAAGTCGCAAAGGTGCGCGAGATCCAGAAGATCGCCCAAGACCCCGTCTCGTTGGAGACGCCCATCGGCGAAGAGGAAGATTCGCACCTCGGCGACTTCATCGAGGACGACAAGACGCAGACGCCCGGCGATTCCGTCGCGTTCATCATGCTCAAAGAGCAGCTCCTCGGCGTGCTCGATACGCTCACCCCGCGCGAGGAGAAGGTGCTCCGTCTGCGCTACGGCATTGACGACGGCAAGCCCCGCACGCTCGAAGAAGTGGGCAGGGAGTTCAACGTCACCCGCGAGCGCATCCGCCAGATCGAGGCGAAAGCGCTGCGCAAGCTCCGCCACCCCAGCCGCAGTAAGAAACTCAAAGACTTCCTCGACTGATGGGGCGGTTAGACGTCATCTGCGCGCATATCCCCGCGTGCCGCGTGTTTGCCGACGTTGGGTGCGACCACGGGTACTGCACCCGTTACGCGCTTCAAAACGGGCTGTGCGAACGCGCCTATCTGTGCGACGTGAGCGCCGCCTGCCTGAAAAAGGCGGAAGAGCTTCTGCGGGAGGAGATCGCGGCGGGGCGGTGCTTTCCCGTCTGCTGCGACGGGCTGGACGGACTGACGGAAGAGCCTGACTGCGTGCTCATCGCGGGCATGGGTGGGGAGGAGATCGTCTCCATTCTCTCGCGGCGGGAGCGCCTTCCCGCGAAGTTCGTGCTGCAACCCATGAAGAACGCCGAAAAAGTGCGCGCCTTTCTGTGCGCGCGCGGCGCGGGGATAGGCGAGGATATGACCTTCCGCGACGGGAAGTTTTACGACCTGATCACGGGAACGCGCGAGGGCGGTACGGTATATTCCGCGTTCGAGCTGCGCTACGGGCGGGATAATCTCCTGAACCCGACGCGCGATTTCTTCGGGAAAATCCAAAAAGACGCCGAAACGGTGCGTTTCGCGCTCCGCGCGGCGGAGGGCGCGCAGCGGGAAACGCTGATAGAACGATTACACGAATTGGAGGGGATCGCCGATGCGATTGACGAACGTTTATGAGGCGGCGGACGCGCTTGCGCCCTTCCGCCTGAGCAGGGAATACTGCGAAACGTACAATTTTCACGATAACAGCGGGATCATTCTCGACTGCGGCGAGGACGTGACGGGCGTGCTGTGCTCGCTCGATCTTTCGCACCGCGCCGTGGACGAGGCAAAGAAGGTGGGCGCGAACGTCATCTTCACCCACCACCCCGCGATCTTTTACCCCGTATCTTCGCTGAAAGCGGACGATCCCGTGCTGCGCTGCGCGCGGGCGGGCATCTCCGTCATCTCGGCGCACCTCAATCTCGACGCCGCCCCGGGCGGCATCGACGAAGAGCTGATGCTCGGGCTCGGCGGCAGGTCCTGCGAGATCATGCACACGCTTTCGGAGGGCGGCTACGGCAGGGTGTACGGCGTGGAGGAGCAGTCGCTTTCCGCCTTTGTCGGGGGGATCGGGGCGCGGTTTGCAACGGAGCGCGTCACCGTTTACGGGGAACGCCCCGTCAGGCGGGTGGCGAGTTTCTGCGGCGCGGGGCTGGACGATGCGACCGTCGCGTTCGCGATCGGGCGCGGGGCGGATACCGTCGTCTCGGCGGACGGAAAACACCACCTCATCGCCGCGCTTGCCGAGGCGGGCGTGAACGTCGTGCTCATGACCCACTACGCTTCGGAAAACTACGGTTTCGTCCGCTTTGCGGACAATCTTAAACAAAAAATAAAGGGGACGCCCGTCCACGTGTTTACGGACGAGCGTCTGATGTAAGGAGTGCATATGTCGGTATTACAGCAGCTTTTGGAGTATCAGAAGGTAGATGCGGAGCTTCGCAAGATCGAGCAGTCGGTCGCGGGGAGCGACGAGCGCAAAAAATTCATGCAGGCGAAAAAATTCATGGAGTCCGCGCGCGAGAAGCTGGAAGCGCAGGACAAGCGCGCCGCAGAGCTGAAACGCCTGCGCGACGACCTCGCCGCCCGCGCTGAGGAGATCGGTCGTCAGATCGCGGAATATTCCGACCTCGACGAGATGGTCGACGAGGAGGGCGGAGATATTTCCTTCTACAAAAAGAACGCGCAGGCGCTTCTGGACCGCCTCCGCGCCGTGAAGGGGGAGCTGAACAAGCTCACCGCCGACGTCAACGCCGCGGTGGAGGAATACGACCGCTTTAAAAAGCAGACCATCGCCATGCAGAAGCAGGGCGAGGAATACAGCAAGAAATTCAAGGAACTGAAAAACGCCCACGCCGCCGAGGCGGACGAGATCGCCAAAAAGCTCGCCGCGCTCTCCAAGGACATTCCCAAAGACCTGATGGAACGCTATCAGCAGAAGCGCAAGGAGAAGATCTTCCCCATCATCGCGCCGCTCAACGGCGACCGCTGTATCTGCGGCATGGACTTCCCGCTCGCCCAGCAGGGCAAACTTGCAGGCGGGAACGTGGTCGAATGCGAACACTGCCGCCGCTTCGTCTATAAGAACTGACGGGCGGAAGGCTGACGTTTTTTCGCGCGGGCGCATATGATGGCGGTATGCAGAGTACGCTTGCCGTCGTATCGCTCGGCACCATTCAGAAGAACGCGCGCGCCGTGATCGGAGCCGCCCGCCGCCCCCTCGTCGCCGTCATCAAAGACGACGCTTACGGGCACGGCGCATATCCCGTGGCGTGCGCGCTTGCGGACATGGTATCGCTGTTCGCCGTCTCCACGGTGGACGAAGGCGCGCAGCTCGTTCATGCGGGCGCCGCGGGGGACGTGCTCGTCCTCACGCCGCCGCTCACGCGGGACGAGGCGTTCCGCGCCCGCGCGCTCGGGCTGATCGTGACCATCTCCTCCGCGCCCGTCCTGCGGCTCGTTCTGCGGGCGGGAAGGGGCGTGCGCGCGCATATCGCCGTCAATACGGGCATGAACCGTTACGGGTTCGCGCCCGACGAGGTCGGGGAGGTCTGCCGCATTGCAAAGGCGCGCGGCGTTTTGGTGGAGGGGGCGTTCTCTCACCTCTACGCCCCGCAGGACGAGGCGGCGCGCATTGCGCAGGAGCGCGCCTTTGAACGGGCGTGTCTGCGCGTGAAGGAGTATTTTCCGGACGCGTTGTGCCATCTTGCCGCGACGGGCGGCGTCGCGTACGGCGGGAAGACGTTCGACGCGGTGCGCGCGGGGCTTGCGCTCTACGGGTACGCGCCCGAAAACGCGCCCGTTCCGCTGCGCGTGAGACCCGCCATGAAGGTGTACGCCTACGCCGCGCAGAGCGGAACGCCCTACGGCGGCGGCGTGGGATACGCGGCGGCGGAAAAGCAATATGCCGCGCTGCACACGCTGCGCGTGGGGTACGGAGACGGATTCTTCCGCGCGGGCGGTCTGGGCGCGGAGGGAAAGCTGTGCATGGACGCCTGCGTGCGCGAAGGGGAGATGCCCTTCGGCAGGCGGGTCTGTATTCTCTCGGACGCGGAGGCGTACGCCCGTTCGCACGGCACGACGGCGTACGAGACGCTCGTGAACGCGGGCAGGAGGGCGTTAAAGAAATATGTGCGATAAAAAGGCGCTCCGCGCCCGCTTTGCAAAGACGCGGGCGGAAGTCCGTTCGGAAGATGCGGACAGGCGTATGTTCGCGCAGTTGCGCCGTTCGTCCTATTGGGCGGCGGAGCGTTTTTTCGTCTATTGCGCCGTCGGCACGGAGGCGGATACGCGCCTCATCATAGAAGCGCTCCTTGCGGAGGGGAAAAGGGTGTGCGTGCCGCGCATCGAAAACGGGCGTATGCTCGCTGCGCCCTACGGGAAACTCGTAAAGGGGGCGTACGGCATTCCCGCGCCCGAGACGGGGGAGGACACGCCCTGCGAAGTCGCGCTCACGCCCCTGCTCGCGGTCGACGCGGAGGGGTATCGCCTCGGCTACGGCGGCGGCTATTACGACGCCTATTTCGCGCGGCATCCCGAGATCCTGCGCGTGGGGCTGTGCTACGCGGCGCAGCTGACGGACAGGCTTCCGCGGGAAGAACAGGACGTTCCGCTGCAAGCCGTCGTTACGGAGAACGGCGTCATACGCTTCGACGCTTGACATTTCCGCGCTCTGCGCGGTATAATAAATCCATACGGAGAAAAACGGAGAAATGAGCGGGGGTTCCCGCGGAGGCAGTATGTTAAACGATACACCCAAGAAAGAGAAGGCGCCCAAGCCCGATACAAAGTGGCGGCGCTTCTGGCGGATCCAGAAGGTGTGCCTGTACCGCGCCGTCACGCCGTGCATGATGTACCTCTTCATGAGCCTGATCGCGCTTGCCTTGCAGGCGCTTGCGGACGGAACGCAGGTCTATGAGATCGTTCTCGGCAGCGTATGTATCGCGGGCGGCGCGGCGTTCAACGCGCACCTTGCGTTCAGCTACGGTAAAGTGCATTTCGATTCCTATCTCACGGGCTGTCTGCACAGGCAGAACGTGCGCATGGGCATCCTTTCGGGCGGAGATCACCGCCCCGAACACGAATACCGCCCGTGGAAGGGATTCCTCATCGGGTTCTATGTGGGGCTCCCCGTGCTCATCTTCGGAACGCTCGCGATTTTTCAGCCGACGTGGGACTGGGCGGAACTCGTCCTCGATATGTTCGCCGCGTGGGCGATCCTGCCCATTCAGTGGTACCGCGGCACGGTGTTCCCCGGGGAACAGAACTGGGACTATCCGCCCGTCAGCGGCGGCTGGTCGCTGCTCTTCATCCTCCTGCCCGTGATCGTGACGGGGGTGTTCTATATCGTCGGCGCACACGTTGAGAAGCGCAGAAAGGAGGACGAGAGCCGCCGCACGGAGGAGATCAACGCCGTCAAGGGGAAACGGAAATGAGAATTATTGCGGGGAAGCACCGCGGCAGAGCGCTCGCGCAGTTTGCGGGAAACGACGTCCGCCCGACGCCCGACCGCGTGAAGGAGTCCGTCTTTCAGATCATCGGCGCGAACCTCGTCGGGGCGCGCGTGCTCGATCTCTTCTGCGGCAGCGGCGCGCTCGGGCTGGAAAGCCTGTCCCGCGGGGCAAGGGAGGCGGTGTTCAACGACGTCTCGCGCGAGAGCCTGATTATTCTCAAAAAGAACCTTGCCGCGCTCCGCGAGGAAGCCCGCGCGACTAATCTCGATTACCGTGCGTGTCTTGCGCAGTCCGTCGGCGCGTTTGACGTGATCTTCTGCGATCCGCCCTATAAAACGGACTGCGCGGCGGAGATCCTTTCGCTGATCGCGAGCTATCGCAGGCTGACGGCGGGCGGGATCGTCGTGTACGAGAGCGAACGCGAGGAAACGCCGCCGGAAGGCTGGGAACGGTACGATCTGCGCAGTTACGGCAGAACGAAGGTCGCCTTCTTCCGGATGGTGTGAAAAACACGGGGGAGCCTATGAAAAAATGTGTGTTTGCGGGTACGTTCGACCCGTTTACCGTCGGGCATGAAGATACGGTGCGCAAGTGTCTTGCGCTCTTCGACGAGGTCGCCGTCGCCGTTGCGGAAAACAAGCAGAAGCGGTGTATGTTCTCCGCCCAAGCGCGCGTGGAAATGATCCGCGCCGTGTTTGCGGACGAGCCGCGCGTGCGCGTCATGCGCTGGGAAGGCGTCATCGTCGATCTTTTGAAAAGAGAGGGAACGCCCTTCTACGTGCGGGGCATCCGCAATACGGTGGACTTTGAATACGAAAACGCGGACTTCTACGCGAGCCGCGATCTCGACCCGTCGCTGATCACGCTGTACATTCCCGCCGAGCAGAAGCACCTGCACGTGAGTTCCACGCTCGTCAAAAACTGCATCGCCTTTGAAAAACCCTATCGCGAATACGTGCCCGCGGCGGTGTACGAATACATTCAGAAGAATCGTCAGGAATAAAAAGGATACAGAAAAATGTTTGAAAAACAGATCGAAATTCCCTCCGCAGAGGAGATTTTAAGCGAACTTCCGCTGCCCAAGGAGTTGGCGGCGATCAAGACGGAGCGCGACGCGCTCGCAAAAGACGTCATCGCGGGCAGGAGCGACAAACTCCTCGTCATCGTCGGACCGTGTTCGGCGCACGAAGCCGCGCCCGTCCTCGAATATGTGCGCCGCCTCGGCAGGCTCAACGAGCGCGTGAAAGATAAACTCGTGCTCATTCCGCGCATCTATACCAACAAGCCGCGCACCAAGGGCGTGGGGTATAAGGGAATGTTCTCCCAGCCCGACCCCGAAAACCGCGAAAATATCCTCAAAGGCATATACGCGATCCGCGATCTGCACATCAAGGCGATCGGGGAATCGGGGCTTTCCGCGGCGGACGAGATGCTCTATCCCGAGAATTACGCCTATGTGGAGGACCTGCTGACCTATGTCGCGGTGGGGGCGCGTTCGAGCGAAAACCAGCTCCACCGCCTTGTTTCCAGCGGGATCGAACTGCCCGTCGGCATCAAAAATCCCACGGGCGGGAGCATTCCCGTCACGCTCAACTCGGTGTACGCCGCGCAGAGCCCGCAGGTGTTCAAATATCATAATTGGCAGGTCGCCACGAACGGGAACGAGTACGCGCACGTCGTGCTGCGCGGTCGCGTCGATCACTACGGCAACGACATTCCCAACTACCATTACGAGACGGTGATGCAGGTGTTCGAGGGGTATTCCGCTTCCGACGAACTCAAAAATCCCGCCGTCGTCATCGACTCCAACCACTCCAACTCCAAAAAGAATTTCCGTCAGCAGATCCGCATCGTGGAAGAGGTGCTGCAAAACCGCGTGTACGACGCCGATTTCAAGCGCATCGTCAAAGGGTTCATGATCGAGAGTTTCCTCGAAGAGGGCAACCAGAAACACGACATCGTGTTCGGGAAGTCCATCACCGACCCCTGCCTCGGCTGGGAGGATACGGAGCGGCTCATTCTCGATATTGCGGAAAAGGCATAGAGGGGTTCACGGATTTCTTTTTGAACTGACAAAAAGAAATTCCGTGAGTTTCAGGAAAACCCCGTGTTCGCAAATGCTCTGCACGCGGTTTTCCTCGGCAATGCGAATTTCGCAACAGTTAGCTTCGCATTGCCTCACCTTTCCGTAAAAGCGCCTTGCGCGCAAATTGAGTACCGCAGCGCAGGGCAACCCTGCTCGCGGAAGTAATTGATCGGAGAAGGCTATGAACGATAAGAAAACGGTAAGCTGTCTCGGACCGGAGGGGAGCTATTCGCACCTCGCCGCCGAAACGCTCTGTCCGGAGAGCCGCGTTCTGCTCTGCGGCAATTTCCCCGCCGTGTTTGCGGCGCTCGCGGAGGGCGCGGCGGACGAGGCGGTCATTCCCATTGAAAATTCCATTCAGGGCGGCGTTCTGCAAAATCTCGATCTTCTCGAACGGGAAAACGTGTACGCCGTGGAACAGACGGTGCTGAAAATCGACCACCGCCTCGCGCTCAAAGAGGGCGTGAAACTCGCCGACGTCAGGCGGGTGTACTCCCACGAACAGGCGATCGGGCAGTGCTCGGAATATTTGCAGAAATATCTCCCGCAGGCGGAGTGCATTTTTACCGATTCCACCGCGAAGAGCCTTTCGCTCGTGGACGATACGAGCGCGGGCATTGTCGGGGCGCACGCGCAGAAGGCGGGCGTGACGCTCTCTAGAGAGAATATCGCCAACGAAAAGGATAATTTCACGCAGTTTTTCCGCCTCGTGCGGCGGGAAGAGGGGCTTCCCGCGCACAGCGGGACGGTGTTTTTCTGCGCCGTCTGCGAGCATCGCCCGGGGAGCCTTCTCACGCTTTTGAAGGTGTTCTCGGACGAGGGCATCAACCTGACGTGCGTGGAGAGCAGACCCATCCGCGGCGTTCTGGGCGAGTATCGCTTTTTCATCGCGCTGGCGGGGGATATTGCCGACGGGCGCATCCGCGGCGCGCTCGAACGGGCGCGCGGGGTGTGCCGCACTTTCCGTATTTTAGGCGCGTATCTGTAAAAATTACAGGAGCAGGGCAATAGCGTATGCGGCGATCCCCGCCGCAAGTCCCTGCGCCGTCTTTGCGGCGAGGAGCTGCGGCAGACGGACGCCCGTTTTTTTGAGAAAACTCCATTCCTGCACAAGCACGCACATTCCGCCGAACGTAACGAGAAAGGCGCACAGCGCAACGTGCAGCGGCGTCGGGTCTTGCAGCAGAAGCACGCAGCCGGACGTCATTTCGATCAGCCCCTGCAAGACCGCGGCAGCCGTTGCGGGCAGGGAGAGGGGCGCGAGCGCGTCCGCGATCATATATCCGAACGCGTAAAAGAGCGCGATCGCTCCGCCCACCGCAAGCACGGACAGGGCGGCGGCGGAGAGGCTCTCCGTGAGGGCGTTGTCCGCGTCGGTTCGCACGGGCGGCGGCGCGGCGGGCAGGGGGCTTGCCCTCCGTCCGAGCAGAAAACTCACCGTCCACACGCCCAGAAGATGCGCCGCAAACAGCAGCCAGCCGACCGCCGTCCCCGCAATGGAGCCGAGCGTTCCCACGAGAAAGGCGGGGCCGCTCGTCGTCGCAAGGCAGGCGGTGCGGAAACGCTCCTCCCTTGCAAGGAAGCCGCGGGCGGAAAGGTCGAGTACGGCGCGCGCGCCCGCGGGATAGCCCGAGAGGACGGAAAGGACCGCCGCGCAGCCGCCTGCGCCCGACACGCGGAAGAGGCGCGAAAAGAGGGGCGAAAGGCGGCGCGATACCCGCGCATATGCGGGCAGGCGCGAAAGAAACAGGGCGAGAAAGAGGAAGGGCAGCGTCACGGGCAGGACGGAGACCGCCCACAGCGAAACGCCTTCCGAAACGCGATGCGCGTAGCGGACGGGGAAGATCAGCAGAGCAAGAAAGACGGCGAGCGCGAGCAGAGATACGGCGGCGCCGGACAGAGATTTTACGCGGAGTTTCACGCTAAAATATACGATAGGGAGAATGAAAATATGAAAAAACTCGGACTTGCACTCGGCTCGGGCGGCGCGCGCGGCGTGGCGCATATCGGGTTTTTGCAGGCGCTCGAAGAGGCGGACATCCGCGCGGATTGCGTATCCGGCTGTTCGATGGGCGCGATCGTCGGCGCGTGCTACTGCGCGGGCGTTCCGCTCGAAACGGTCAAAGAGAAGATCTTATCGCTCAAACTTTCACATGTGGCGGCGCTCAACGTCAATCCTATCCGCTCCAACGGACTGTTCCGCTTCACCAAGGCGCGCAAACTCATCGAAACGTATATCCCGCCCGAAACGACGTTTGAAGATCTGCAAATCCCCTTCGCCTGCGTGGCGACCGATCTTGTGACGGGGGTCACGGTGGAGCTTGACCGCGGGAACGTGATCGACGCGATCCTCGCTTCGAGCTGTATTCCCGGGGCGTTCACGCCGCAGATCGTTGAAGGAAAGATGCTCGTGGACGGCGGCGTTCTGGAACGCGTGCCCACGCGCGAAGTGAAAAAGCTCGGCGCGGAAGTCATCGTCGCGGTGGACGTTTTAGGCGATCTGACCATGGCTCGCGCGGAGGCGCCGCGCAATCTCATCGATACCCTTCTGCGCTACGTCGATATCGTGGATACGCGCATCACGCAGCACAAGCAGCGTCAGCGGCGCAGGAGCATCGATCTCTGGCTCGAACCCGAACTCGGCGATATGAGCCAATATAAGGTGAAAAATCTCGCCTTCGCGTACGAGAAGGGATACGAGCTCGGCAAGGCGAATGCGGAAAAAATCAAGACGCTGATACAAGAGTAAGGCATGGATCTCTTTGATTTTAACGACAACGAAGAAAAGGCAAAGCCGCTCGCGGAACGGATGCGCGCGGCGACGCTGGACGATTTCGTCGGGCAGAAGCATATCGTGGCGGAGGGGAGCCTCCTGCGCCGCGCCATCGCGCTCGACCGCCTCGGGAGCTGTATCTTCTGGGGGCCGCCCGGGTGCGGTAAAACGACGCTCGCCAACGTCATCGCCGCGCAGACGAACGGGGAGTTCATCAAACTCAACGCCGTCAACGCGGGCGTTGCCGACGTGAAAAAAGCGGTGGAACGGGCGCGCGACAATCTGAAAATGTACAACCGCCGCACCTATCTCATGCTGGACGAGTGCCATCGGTTCAACAAAACGCAGTCCGATTCCCTGCTTCCCGCCATCGAACAGGGTACGATCGTGTTCATCGGTTCTACGACGGAAAATCCGTACGCTTCCATGACGCCCGCGATCGTCTCCCGCTGCCGCGTATTCGAGTTCAGACGGCTGACGGCGGAGGAGATCCGCGGCGCGCTCGTAAAGGCGTTGCAAGACAGGCGGAAGGGGCTTGGCAATTACGCCGCCCAAGTGGAGGACGCCGCGCTCGACCACATCGCCGAGACGGCGGGCGGAGACCTCAGAACGGCGTACAACGCGCTCGAACTCGCGGTGCTGACCACGCCTCCGCAATCGGACGGCACGCTCCGCGTCACCCTCGCCGACGCGGAACAGTCCATTCAGCGCAAGGCGCTTTCCTATAACGAAGATCTCTATTACGATATTCTGTCCGCGTTCTGCAAGTCCCTGCGCGGCAGCGATTCCGACGCCGCGCTCTACTACGCGATGCGGCTCATCGAGGGCGGGTGCGATCCGCTGCTCATTCTGCGCCGCCTCGTCGTACACGCGGCGGAGGACGTCGGCATGGCGGATCCCGACGCGCTCGTGGTGGCGACGTCCGCACTCACGGCGTTTCAGAATATCGGCTATCCCGAGGGGCTTCTCCCACTCTCGGAGGCGATCGTCTACGTGTGCGAGGCGGAAAAGAGCGGCGCGGTCAAGAACGCGATGTTCGCCGCCAAGGAGGACGCGGTGCGCACGCGGGACGACGCCATTCCCGCATATCTGCGCGACGTCTCCTACGGCAGCCGCGAGATGATGGCGGCGCGCGAAAAATACCTCTATCCGCACGATTTCGGCGGGTGGGTGGAACAGCAGTATCTGCCCGATTCGCTCAAAGATAGGGTGTATTACGCGCCGACGGACAACGGGTTTGAAAAGACGGTAAAAGATCTCCGCCGCCAAAAAAAGCAGAAATGAATGTACGGCAACGAAAAGGCTTCCGTTTCGGAAACCTTTTTGCATATTGCCGGCACTTGCACATATTTTGAAGGACGTATTTCCGTTTCGGCGCGGATGGACGGGAAGAGCGTTCGGCGCATATTTACGTCGAAAACGATTGATGTTTTTCTTGACAACGGGGGGGGGTAATATATAATGTAGGCATAAAAGTTTCCGCGCATCGGGATGACATCGGAAACCATAAATTTATGAGAGAGGTGGCAATATGAAAAAATTATTCGTTGCCGTGGCTTTATCCGCCGCGTTTGCTTTAACGGCGTTTGCGGGCTGTGCTTCTTCCGATCAGGAGAAAGAACATGCGTTTGTAAACTATATTGTCATGCAACCCACTTGCGAGGAGGAGGGACTGATGGAGCGCGTGTGCTCCCTGTGCGGGCATAAGGAGTATCTCGACATTGCCGCCACGGGGCACAAGTGGGAGGACGGTGTCTGCACGGTGTGCGGCGCGCTGCAAACGCCCGAAGAACCTTCGCAAGACCCTGTCGCCACGGACTTTATGACGTTGAGCGACGTATACGAACGGGTGTGCACGTTCGGCTTCAAGTATACGTTGGAAAAATTTTTGTGGGACGTGAACAATACCGTCTTTTCCGATCTGTATATCAATGCGAACGGCAGGCTGAAAGGAAGCGCGGACGGGATCTTTGCCGACGTTGGCGATGTGCGCCGCAATATTCCTTTCAGCGGTACGGCGCGGGTGGGCACGATTATTCGTGCAGAAATAGAGATGGGGAGCCTTATCGTTACAGACAGTACGGGGAAAACGGCGGAACTCGGGGTGATCGCCGAGCTGGTTTTCAATTCCAATTCCGCGCAAATCGTGGGGTTCGTGGTCAATCTGCAAAACGAGCTGCTCCTGCTCTATCGGAACGGAGAAGTGGTCAAGGCGGGGTGTTTTACCACCAAGCGCTACGAACAAAGCGAGGATTTCATGATGTATCTGGAACAGTGGAACGGGTACGCCGTCTACGGACCGCTGGACAGGAACTTGGAGAGCGTCACGGTGGCGGGTACGCATATGGGTAAGCCCGTTGTGGCGGTCGCGGACGGCGCGTTCTCATCTTGCGAAAAGCTGAGATTCGTTGAACTGCCCGAGGGGATCGAATCTATTGAGCCTGAGGCGTTCAGAAACTGTGCGGCATTGGAGTCGATCGTCCTGCCCGCTTCGTTGAGGCGGATTGACGCCGCGGTGTTTTCGCTCTGCTCTTCGTTGAAAACGATATTTTTCCGCGGCACGCAGGAGGAATGGCGTGCATGCAAGAAGAATGCAATAAACAACAACGAGCTTGCGCAGGCGGACGTCTATTTTTACAGTGAGAATGCGCCCGCCGTTGCGGGAAATACGTGGTATTATCTGAACGGCGTTCCCACGATCCGCCAATAAACTGGATCAGACGAAGAGATGTGCAGCCGCCCGCGCAAGATTGTGCGGGCGGCTGCGCCGAGCAGCTTTTCCAGCGTCTCCGCAAATTCCGAGAACATGAGAAGAATGGTTCCCGAATAGCCGTCCGTCAGAGGATAACACGAACGCCCGAACTGCTTCCGTTCAAATTTCAGCGTTTTATAGACGTAGCGCAGGATTTTCTTTTTGTCCGAATACACCGCCGCGAGCCGTGCCGCCGCCGTCAGCCGCTCGAAAATGCGAATGGACTCTTTCAGACTCGCCAACTCGTCGTTTTGATCCATTTTTCTTCTCCTTAGTAAATAAATTTCTATTTATTTCACATTATACAGTAATAATATTGCTTTGTCAAGTAAAAGCAGAAATTTTTTTGGTATTTTATGTATAATTCGGAGGAGCGGTATGATTTTAAAAATAAAGGAACTGAGGGAAGAAATGCAGCTGACGCAGACGGAACTTGCGAAGAGGATCGGAAACTCTCAGCGCAACGTGAGCAATTGGGAGACGGGCGCGAGCGAGCCGGATATTCAGACGATCGTGCGGCTTGCGGACGTATTCGGCGTGAGCATCGACGAGCTGTTCGGCAGGAACGCCGTTCCGCCCGAGGTGGAGAAAACGGAGGGCATGGACCGTATTCTCATTCATGTGATCCGCAAACTCAGCGACGCGCAAAAGACGGCGCTTTTAACGCTGGTGCAGTCGTTTTCCGTCGTCTGAGCGTACGGGCAGGAATCAAAAACGGCGCCCGCCGCAGATATTCTGCGGCGGGCGCCGTTTTCAAAATCTCCCGCACGGCGCGCCGCGCGGGAGATAGAATATTCGTACAAGTTCGGGCAGTCCGTCCGTTTATAGAGCAAACCAAAGAATCACGAACATGAGTCCGAGTATCATCCAAAGAATACTGATGACGATTCCTGCCGTCGCAAGCCCGTAATCCGTATCTCCCTTGGTTGTATTTACGCGTCCAATGGCAGATAGAATGAGTCCTACAATCGGGATCAGGAAGGCAAAGACCAAACCAAGGACTGCAAGTCCATTCGACTTGGAGCTTTGCGCGCGCAGGTTTTCCGTCTGTACGCCGCAGTAGGGGCAGACGACGGCTTTGTCGTTGATTTCTTTTCCACAGTTTTTGCAAAACATATTCTCTTCCTCCGTTGTGGTTTGTATCTTTATTATATTCCCATTATAATGGGAAGTCAAGTATTTTTTCCAGAATAATGGGAAAATAATACGCATGAACAGCGTGTTTTGCGAACGGTTGAAAGAGCTTCGGCAGGAGCGTGGATTGGGGCAGATCGGGCTTGCCAAGGAGTTGGATGTGGGAAAGTCGGTCGTGAGTTTGTGGGAACTCGGCAAGTGCGAGCCGACGCTCTCCAAACTCGTTGCGATGGCGCGTTTTTTCGGCGTGAGCATCGACTATCTTGCGGGCTTGGAGGATTGAACGCGTTGCCCGCGCGGGGTCTCCGTAAGGGAAACTCTTGGCGCCCTCTTTGAGGGAGCTGTCGAGCGAAAGCGAGACTGAGGGAGTTTGGAAAAGGGGTTTCAAATGCGCCGCGAGGTAAACTCCTTTCGTCTGCGCGGGAGACCGCGCAGCCACCTCCCTCGAAGAGGGAGGCAAGGGGAAGGGGGCGTATCAAACTCCTTTCGTCTGCGCGGAGAGAGCGCGCAGACACCTCCCTCGAAGAGGGAGGCGAGGGGTGCGTGCCGCGAAGAAAACTCCTTTCGTCTGCGGGGATGGCGCGCAGCCACCTCTCTCAAAGAGGGAGGCAAGGGGAAATATCGCCTGCTTTGCGGCGTGCGGAAAATAAAAAAAGAGCGCGGGTGCGCTCTTTTTGTGTTGTATTGAGTTGTATCACGCGCCCTGCGGCATACGCGCGGGTCGGCGTTTGAGTTCGTCTTTGATCTCTTCGCAGGTCTCTTCGAGTTCCGCTTCCGATTCCGTGACTTCCACGCCGTCGAGAATGTTCTGCAAGCGGTATTCGCGGTTTAAATAGCGAATGGTCTGATAGCCGATCACCGCCGTCAGCGTTCCGTTCGTCAGTCCCTGAATGGAGCTGTCCACAAGGGCGGAGATGGCGGAGCCGAGGAAGGGGATACTGCGCGCGGCGTCGCCCACCGTCTTGGCGACGGCGTTTCCGATTTGCAGCGAGCCTAATCCGAAGGAGATGAGCGAATTGCGCACGACCGCGCCGAAAATCTTCATCAGTTTCGCGTCGGAGGGGCGGAATCCGTACAGAAAGACGATGTCTTTGATCATCTGCAAGTTGACGACCGCCACGAGCAATGCGTCTGTCCGCGAACTCTGCGATACGGCGGAGAACGCCGCAGACTTTAAAGAGCATTTGAAAATGATGTCCTTCGCCGATTTTTTCACCTTGCCCTTATAGAGGGCGGTGAGCGTCGTCTTGATGCCTTCGTCGTCGTTGGTGCGGACGGCGACCTGTAAATCGCCGACGAGCTTATCGTCGTACCAGCCGATGCCGTTCACATTGTTGTTGAAGTCGATCATCTTTTCGGCAATGCTGCGCCGCACCCGCTTGTTGTGCCGCTTTGCCCTGCCCGCGTGCGCGGCGTTCACGTTGGTGATGAAGTAGTCGGAACGCAGAATTTTGACGAGCGGAACGAGATAGAGAAAGATAAATAACAGCACGCTGACTGCCGCCGCCGCGTAGCCCGCGTATTCGTGCACGTTCCAGAGCTGCATGGTAAAGGAGAACAGACACCAGCCGATGAAAATGCCGATGACGCCCGCAAACAGCGAGAGCAGGAAGCGCGCGCCGCGCACGTTCTGCCTGCGTACGTATTTTTCTTCGTATTCGTATATCGTCATTTTGCGCTCCTGTTTTTCGGACGGGCGCGCGTTATCCTCGACGGGTACGAGATTTGCCGTGTTTTTCTTTTGTTGTGCCATGGCGTTTCCCCTGTATGGTTTTATTCATGATACCATACCGCGGGAGAAAAGTCAAGAAATCGGCTCTCCGAGGATGAGGAGCGTCTCTTCCAAACTTTTCCGCTTCTTGGGGCGGATCTCATACCCGTCCGCGGGATACCCGAGCGCGACCACGACGGGAATGGCGGTCTTTTCGGGAATGCCCAGCGCGGCGCACAGTTTTTTCTCATTTCGCCAGCCGAGGATACAGCTCGCAAGCCCCGCGGCTTCGGCGGCGAGAACGAGGTGCGCGGTGAGAATGCCGAGATCGTTCGCGGTGAAGTCCGTTCCCGTCATGCGCGCGCCCGCGCGGGCGCTCACGTTGCTTTTTCCCGCGCAGACCGCGACGAACGCGCCCGCCCCGGAGGCGAACTTGTTCATACCCATGCCCTGCGTGCAGGCGGCGACTTCCTTCGCCTTTTCGCCTAAGGTCGCGATCAGCTTCCACGGCTGCGCGTTGCAGGCGGAGGGTGCCAAAAGGGCGGCGGAACAGACTTTTTCAAGGAGATCGCGCGCGACGGGCGCGCCGCTGAATGCGCGGCAGCTCTGGCGGCGGCGGTAGAGCCTCTCGATTTCGTTCAGATCCATAGAAAACTCCTTATGAAAAGAGGCGCGGGATTTCCGCGCCTCCTGCGTATTTCGTGCGGTTATTTGGCAAGGGAGAGTTTCGCCTTCTCGACGACGTTCTCCACCGTGAACCCGAACAGTTTGAAGAGCTGCGCGGCGGGACCGCTTGCGCCGAACGTGGACATTCCGATGATCTCGCCCTTGTCGCCTGCGTACTTGTACCAGCTGTAAGGCGAACCTGCCTCCACGCAGACGCGCGCTTTGACGGCGGAGGGGATAACGCTCTCCTTGTATTCCGCGCTCTGCTTTTCAAACTCTTCGATGCAGGGCATGGAGATGACGCGCGCTTTGATGCCTTCCTCCGCGAGTTTCGCCTTCGCGCCGACGCACTGCTCGACTTCCGAGCCGCTCGCAATGAGAAGGACGTCGGGCGTGCCGTCGCAGTCTTCGAGCACATAGCCGCCTTTGAGGGCGACAAGTCCGCTGTTTTCATACTGCGGCAGGTTCTGACGGGTGAGCACGAGCGCGGTGGGCGCGGTACCCGTGAGTGCGGAGACCCATGCCGCCGCCGTCTCCTTGCCGTCCGCAGGGCGGTACACCTTCATGTTGGGAATGGAGCGGAGCGCGATGAGCTGCTCGACGGGTTCATGCGTAGGACCGTCCTCGCCGACGCCGATGGAGTCGTGCGTCAGGATATAGACGACGGGAATGTTCATGAGCGCGGAGAGGCGCATTGCGTGCTTGCAGTAGTCGGAGAAGATGAAGAAGGTGGAGCAGTAGCACTTCAAACCGCCGTGGAGCTGCATACCGTTGGTGATCGCCGCCATGGCGTGCTCGCGGATACCGAAGTGCATGTTTCTGCCGCTCTTATCCTGCGCCGAAAAGTCGCCGTAATGAACGGTATCGGTGTTCTTCATGTCGGAGAGGTTGGAGGGCGCAAGGTCCGCCGAGCCGCCCATGAGGTTGGGAACGAGCGCGGCGATCTTGTTGAGCACGACCGAGGAGGTCTGGCGGGTCGCCATGGGTTTTTCAAATCTGAACAGGTCGTCCACCTTTGCAAGATCGACCATTTCGCCGCTCATGGCAGCCTTGTACGCCGCCGCAAGTTCGGGATAAGCTTTCTCGTATTCGGCGAACATTGCCTTCCATGCGCGCTCTTTCTTCGCGCCGCGCGCCCCCGCCTGCTTGGTGTGGGCGAGCACTTCGTCGGGAACTTCAAAGGGTGCGCTCGTCCAGCCGAAGCGCTCCTTCGTCTTTTGCAGGTTCTCTGCGCCGAGCGGCGCGCCGTGGCACTTGTGGCTGCCTTCGAGGGGCGTGCCGTAGCCGATCTTCGTCTTGCAGATGATGATGGAGGGCTTCTTCGTCTCCTTCTGCGCCTTGCGGATGGCGGCGGAGAGCAGGGAGACGCTGTCGGGATTGGCGACGAGGTCTACTTTGATGACCTGCCAATTCTGCGCCTTGAAGCGCATCGCGACGTCCTCTTTGAAGGTGATGTCGGTATCGCCCTCGATGGTGATGTCGTTGTCGTCGTAGAAGAGAATGAGTTTGCCCAGCTCATGCGTACCCGCGAACGAGCAGGCTTCGTAGGAGATACCTTCTTCCAGACATCCGTCGCCGCACAGCGCGTAGGTGTAGTGATCGACGACGGGGAAGCCTTCGCGGTTGAACACGGCGGCGAGATGCGCCTCCGCGACCGCCATACCCACGGCGTTGGCGATGCCCTGTCCGAGCGGGCCCGTCGTCGTCTCGATGCCCACGGTGTGACCGTATTCGGGATGCCCGGGCGTCTTGGAGCCGAGCTGACGGAAGTTCATCAGATCTTCCTTCGTCAGACCCAATCCGTAGAGATAGAGCAGGGAGTAGTCGAGCATGGAGCCGTGCCCTGCGGAGAGGACGAAACGGTCGCGGTCGTCCCACTTGGGATCTTTGTTGTTGAATTTCAAAAAGTTCTGCCAAAGGGTATAGGCGATGGGCGCGGAGCCGATGGGAAGTCCCGGGTGTCCGGAGTTTGCCTTCTGGATCGCTTCCGCCGAAAGAATGCGGATGGCGTTGATGGTGGTCTGTTTGACGTCGTTCATAAATTTGTATCTCCTTATATCTGATTTTTTAAGGGTTCGGTGTTGAGGAAGGGGTAGTTTTTTAGGAAGGCGTACAGCTCGCGCATGATGCGCACGTTGCCGCCCCGTTCGTTGCTCTCCACGTTGATGGGCATGATGGGTTCGTGCAGGCTCATTCTGACGAGCGCCCAGCCGTTGCCGTGCGCTTTATCGAAGTTGACGCGCGCGCCTTCGTGATTGTCGGGCGCGAGCGACATATATTCCGTCTGCCCGACGTACTGTTCAAATTCCCGAATGACCTGCGCGCCCAGCGTCTTGAAGTCGCAGTCGGGTACAAATTTCAGCCGCACTTCCGCCGCCTCCGCGGGTTCGGGAAGGTCGGCGATGAGCGCCATGAGGTCTTTCCCTTCCTTCGCGCACTTGGCAAGCGCGATGAGAAGGCGGGTGACGAGATAGGCGCCGTCGTCGAGGAAGTAGTTCTCTTTGAGCGCCGCGTGTCCGCTCGTCTCGATGGCGAGAGGGGAGTATTTGCCCTCGGCGTTGAGCCGTTTGCTCTCGTTGATGACGTTTTTGTAGCCGCGCTTAAAGCGGTAGTGTACGCCGCCGTGCGCCTTGATGAACGTTGCCAAGCCGTCGCTCGTCACCGAATCGGTCACGATGTACGCGCCCTGCCGCTCTTCGAGCAGGATCGCCGAAATGAGCGCGATGAGGCGGTTACGGTTGATCTCCTCGCCGTCGGGCGCGACCGCGCCCGCGCGGTCGACGTCGGTATCGAAGATGATGCCGAAGTCCGCACGGTTCGCTTTCACCGCCGCGCAGACGGACTGCATTGCCGCCTCGTTCTCGGGGTTGGGAATGTGATTGGGGAAGGTCCCGTCCGGTTCGAGGAACTGCGAGCCCGTCGTATCCGCGCCAAGCGGCTTCAACACGAGGTCAACGTAAAATCCGCCCGCGCCGTTGCCCGCGTCCACGAGAATGCGCTTGCCTTGGAGCGGCTTGTCCTCTCCGCACGCCGCGCGCACCTTTTTCACGAGGTCGGCGGAGTACTTTTCGATGTAGCTCTTTTCCTGAACGCTGCCCTTGCCCGCGGGGAAGTTCCCCGCCGCCGCGATTTTCAGGATCTCGCCGACGTCCGCGCCTTCCAGACCGCCGTCTTTCGCGAAGAATTTCAGCCCGTTCTTCTGATAGGGCAGGTGGCTCGCCGTGATCATGACGGAGACGTCCGCGCCGAAATCGTCCTGCAAGAGCATGAACATGGACGGCGTAGAGGAAAGTCCCGTTAAAATGACGTTTCCGCCGCACGCGGTGACGCCCTCCGTGACGAGCGCGGAAATGCGCCCCGCCGAGACGCGCGAATCGTGCCCCACGGCGACGGTGGGGCGCTCGACGCCCGTCTTTTTCGCCGCCCACACGGTGAACGCCTTCGCAATGGCGAGCATCGCCTCGTCGGTCAGCGTAACGGGATCGCCCTCCACGCCCGCGACGGCTGTGCCGCGCACGTCCGTCCCGTTTTTGAGTTTGAGAAAATCTTGTTCTGTCATAATTCCCCCTCAGGCTCGTTTTTGACGGCGCGCGCAAAAGGCGGGCGCCGTCTGCCCGTACGATTACATTATACCTGTTCGACGATTCTTTTTCAAGACCTTTTTGCAAAAAATACGGCGATTTTCCGAAAAAATCTTGCAGAAAATGTGCGGCTGTGTTATACTGTAAGGGAAAAATACGAACCACGCCTTTGGCGGAATCTTTTCGGCATCTTTTTGCTCATCTTCCTTGCAATACCTCGGTATTACTGCGTCAT
>CAJFFP010000012.1:62050-64814 GCA_904373325.1 Candidatus Gallimonas merdigallinarum | reverse complement strand
GAACGTGTGAGCCTGTCGGATGAGGGGTCATTCCCAATTCTGCCATTATGAATACTCTAACACAAACCCCTCATCACCGCCTTCGGCGGAGCTTCCCCCTAAGGGGAAGCCTTTATTTTTACTCATCGGCATAAGCCTATTCCTGAACCCCCGGACTATCCGGGGGTTTTCTTTATACAAGAAGGCGCCGCTTTTCAAAGAGCGGCGCCTGCATGAAAACGGATTATTTCTTCTCTTCCCGCACGACGGCGATATGCACGTCTTCGAGCTGCTTCGGCTCGACGGGGGAAGGCGCGTTCATTAAAAGATCGCGCGCCTTGGCGTTCATGGGGAAGGCGATGACTTCGCGGATATTCACCGTATCCGAGATGAGCATGACCATTCTGTCCACCCCGGGCGCAACGCCCGCGTGCGGCGGCGCGCCGTACTCGAACGCATGATAGAGCGCGGGGAACTTCTTCACCACGTCCTCCTTGCCCATGCCCACGAGCGAGAACGCCTTGACCATGATCTCGGGATCGTGGTTTCTGACCGCGCCCGACGAAAGCTCCACGCCGTTGCAGACGATATCGTACTGATACGCCAGAATATCCAGCGGGTCTTTCTCTTCGAGCGCCTTCATGCCGCCCTGCGGCATGGAGAACGGGTTGTGGCAGAATTCGAGCTGTCCGCTCTCCTCGCCGATCTCGTACATGGGGAAATCGACGATCCAGCAGAACCTGTACACGTTCTTTTCGAGCAGATCCAGCTCCGTGCCGAGCATGGTGCGCAAAATCCCCGCGCGCTTCTGTGCGGGCAGGAGCTTTTCTTCGGCGACGAGCGCGACGAAACTGCCCTCGGAAAGCGCGAGTTTTTCTTTGAGCGCGGGCAACGCCTCGCCGAGGAATTTGGAGATGCCGCCGACGAGCGCGCCGTTTTCGTCGAGACGGAACCAATACATGGCGCCGCCCTCCGTCTTGACCTTGAAGTCCTCCGCAAGGCGGTCGATGAATTTACGCGTCTGTCTGAAATCGGGAACGGCGATCGCCTTGACGACCTTCCCCTCCACCGCGGCGAACCCGCAGCCCTGCAATTCGGCGGAGACGTCCTTGATGACGAGCGGGTTTCTCAGGTCGGGCTTGTCCGTGCCGTACGTTTCGAGCGCGTCGCGGTAGGCAACGCGGCGGAAGGGCGGCTTATCCGCCTCCCAGCCCGAGAATTTCGCGAACACGGGCGGAAGCACCGATTCGAGCACCGCGAACACGTCCTCCTGCGTGGCGAACGCCATTTCGATATCAAGCTGATAGAATTCGCCGGGCGAACGGTCGGCGCGGGCGTCCTCGTCGCGGAAACAGGGCGCGATCTGGAAATATTTATCGAACCCCGAGCACATTAAGAGCTGTTTGTACTGCTGCGGAGCCTGCGGGAGCGCGTAGAACTCGCCCGGGTACAGGCGGCTCGGCACGATGTAATCGCGCGCGCCCTCGGGCGACGAGCTGGTGAGAATGGGCGTGGAGATCTCCAAAAAGCCCTGTTCCGTCATCAGGCGGCGGAGTTCCGCCACGATCTGCGCGCGGAGAACGATCTTATCCTTTACGGCAGGATTGCGCAGGTCGAGAAAGCGGTAGGCGAGGCGGATATCCTCGCGCGCTTCCGTCGAATGCGATACCTCGAAGGGCAGCGCCTGCGTGGTGCGGCGGCCGAGCACCTCCACCTTTTCGGGCACGATCTCGATGAGACCCGTGGGCAGTTTGTCGTTGGGCGAGGAGCGGAGCACGACCGTTCCCTCCACGCTGACGGTGGATTCGGTGGGAATGTCGCGGAGCTGCGAAAGGCAGGGCTCTTCGGTGGCGACGACCTGCGTGACGCCGTAATAATCGCGGAGGACGGCGAAGAGAAGTCCGCCCTTGTCGCGCTTGCTGTCCAGCCAGCCGCAGAGCTTGACCTTCTTGCCCGCGTCCTCTTTTCTGAGTTGGTTGCAGTTGTGCGTTCTGTAAGCCATGTTCGTTCCTTTAAAAATGTTCTTTTATCGTTCAAAATTATATCGCGCGGTGACATAAATGTCAACAAAAATGCGCCCTGCGGGGCGCATGAAAGTACACGATTATCGGGCAGGAGAAAAGCATTCCAGCCACGCCCGCGCCGTCTCGCGGGAGGAAAATACGAAAAACGGCTTTTTGCTCTCTTCGAGGGCGGCGAGCATTGCGGGGCGCACCTCGCGGTCGTATTTTAAGATCCATTCCTCGAACTCCGCGTCCACCCGCTCGGGGCAGCCCTCCCCCATATCGGGGCGCGTTCTGCCCGCATACTCCCTTACGCGCGCATATGCGCTTTCGAGGCACACCGCGGCGGGGATATCCAGAAGGACGGCGGCGTCCGCTGCGGCGAGCCGCACCGCGAGCGTGCGCTGATAGTTCCCGTCCATCACCCACGCGGGTTTGGCAAGCTCGGCGGAAAGGAGAAAATCGAACTCCTCTTCGGAGCGGTTGACCCACGCGGGCAGCCACCACAATTGATCGAGATGCACCACGGGGAGCGAAAACCGCCCGCCCATGTCCGCGGCGAACGTCGATTTCCCCGCCCCGCCATTGCCGAGAATGAGAATTTTTTTATATGGAAATTGCATACGTTGCCCCTTACAAAACACGTATTTTTGCTAAAAACTATCTGCTACAAAACACAGATACAAGCAGGGTCTTAACCGCGCCAAGGGCAAGCGCGGTTGCGGGCACGAAATTGCCGCTGAAATGGCAATTTCTTAGTTCGCGGCGCGCGCACACCGCAC
>CAJFFP010000012.1:43241-62030 GCA_904373325.1 Candidatus Gallimonas merdigallinarum | reverse complement strand
AGCAGGGGTCTCACGCAAGTAGACCTTGCGTTCGGGCAAGTTTTTTGCCGACAATGGCAAAAAACTCATTTCGCGACGCGCGCACACCGCACTGCGGTGGTGCGCATAACGCGCCGCTCACCCCTGCTATAAAATGGTTGCAAAAGGCGTCACTGCGTTATGCCTTTTGCGCCACAATTTGCCGCTCACGCGGCTTCCGCGGAAAGAGTGAAGGCGGCGATGCTATACTGTTGCTATCTATCGCCGCCGAGAGAAAACACGCGGTCAGCCGCAGGCGCGCCCGCGGGTTGTCTCTCAAAATCACGAAGATTTTTCCCGTCAGTTCGGGAAAAATCTGTGAATATCCTATCTGATAATCACTAATCTCTTCTTCGCGCGCGTCACCGCGGTATAGAGCCACTCCTTGCCGTCCTCGAAGTAGCCCGATTCGTCGATGACGACGACGAAATCGTACTCCGAGCCCTGCGCCTTGTGGCAGGTAACGGCGTACGCGAACTCGAACCGGCAGACGGTATCCTCCCGCCGCACCTTGAAACGGCGGAGCATTTCGCGGTTGTTCTCGTGTACGAGAATGCCGTTCGTTAAAAGGCAGGCGCGGTTGCCGTACCCGTGATAGTACTGTCCGCGCACGAATACGCCCGTATCGAAGGGCAGGTCCTCCACGCGCTCCGCAAGGAAATCGGGCTGAAAATCGAGCTGACCAAGCCCGTCGAGCTGCTCGCGCACGCGGTAACACCTGCCGATGATGCCGTTCACAAGGTGGAAATCCCCCCTTTCGTCGAGCGGTTTGCTCCAATCGTTGAGGGTGCAGATGATCTTTTCGCCGTCCTGCGGCAGAACGCGGTCGGGCGCAATGCCGCGGATGGCGCGCACCTCCCGATTGATCATGGCGCGCGTGCGGTTCGTTCCGACGATGATCTGATCGGCTTGCGTAAACAGCGCGCGGCGGGCGTCTGCGTCGAGCGCGCGGCGGGGAATGACGGAAACGCACCCGTCCTCTCCGTACGCGGGGCGTTCGCCTGCGCGCACGCGGGCGGCAAGGCGCACGATGGGATTATCCCGCTCCTGCCGTACGATCTCTTTCAGCGTGATGACGGGCGTGGATAAAAGCGTGTTGCTTCCGCCCACGGGCGGGAGCTGGGCGGGGTCGCCGCAGCAGAGGCACTTGACCCCGAACGAGAGCAGATCCCTTAAAACGTCGTCGGAGACCATGCTCGTCTCGTCCAGCACGATGAGTTTGATCTTGGAATCGATGGACTCCTTTTTGACGAAGCGCAAAAACTGTTCGGAGATGACCTCGCCGTTTTCGTCCACCTCGATGTCCTCTTCGCGCGTGTATATGAGGCTGTGTACGGTCGTTGCGGGAACGCCGCTCTGAATGAGCACGGACGCCGCCTTCCCCGTGGGCGCGACGAACGCCGCGCTCTCCCCCGCCACAAGTCCGAGCGCGCGCACGACGTAATCGACGAGAAAGGTCTTGCCCGTGCCGGCATAGCCGCACAGGACGAAGATCTGCGTATTCAGATGATGATACCACGCCTCGATGAGCGCCGCGGCTTCCTGCTGATCGGCTGTCAGCGTGGCGGTCTTTTCTTCCATACGCAACAGTATAGCACACGCCGCGCAAAAAGGCAAACATTCGTTCAATGTTCTTTGCGTTCTTTTTGCAAAACAGGAAATTTCCGCGCGGCGGATTTTTTTCTGCACGCGTTCGATTTATTGCAATTCACGCGGAAATATGATAAAATATCATGAAAAGACAGCCGCAGCGGGTAAGCGCGGCTGTGCGGGAGCTGGCATTATGTATCAGGCAAAACTCGACTTGGTGCGCACCGAACGGGCGATCAAGCTCGTAAAAGACGAATTTGAAAGCAAACTCGCGGAAGCGCTCAACTTAACGCGCATCAGCGCGCCCCTCTTCGTGGCGCAGGGGAGCGGACTCAACGACAACCTGAACGGCGTGGAACGCCCCGTCTCCTTTGACGTGAAGGCGACGGGCGGCAGCGCGGAAGTCGTGCATTCGCTCGCCAAATGGAAGCGCTACGCGCTCGCGAAATACCGCTTCGGACCGCGCTTCGGGCTGTACTGCGACATGAACGCCATCCGCCGCGACGAAGATCTGGACGCGCTGCACTCCATCTACGTCGATCAATGGGATTGGGAAGTCGTCATTCTCCCGCAGGACAGGACGGTGCAGTTCTTGCAGGCGACGGTGCGTAAAATATACGCGGCGATGCAGGCGACGGCGCGTTCGGTGTGCGCGGCGTTCCCCGAACTCGACAATTACTTCCCCGACGAGATCACCTTTGTGACCACGCAGGAGCTGGAAGACAAGTATCCCGACCTCACGCCCAAGGAGCGCGAATGCGCCTATGTGAAGGAGCACGGCGCGGCGTTCATCATGTGCATCGGCGGGAAGCTGAAATCGGGACAAAAGCACGACGGGCGTTCGCCCGACTACGACGATTGGAACCTGAACGGAGACATCGTCCTGTACTATCCCCCGCTCGGCTGCGCGTTCGAGCTTTCTTCCATGGGGATCCGCGTGGACGAGAAGAGCCTTTTAACGCAGTTGGAAGCGGAAAACTGCCTCGACCGGCTCGCGCTCCCCTTCCACAAGGCGCTCGCCGCGGGCGAACTGCCCCTCACCATGGGCGGCGGCATCGGACAGTCGCGGCTGTGTATGTTCCTTCTGAATAAAGTACACGTGGGCGAAGTGCAGGTCTCGGTATGGGACGAAAAGACGGAAGCCTACTGCCGCGGACAGGGCATCGTGCTCATGTAACTACATGGCGAAGCGGGCGTATAACAGTCTGCCGCAGAGGATCAGTTCCACGCAGACCGCGCCCTCTTCATACGCAAAGGTGCGCGTGTGCGCGCCGTCCGTGAAGGTGATGCGCCCCTCTTCGATCTCCGCGCGGTAGTCAAACCTGCGCTCCCCTTCTCCGCCGGAAGTCTTTTTCCAGCTAAGTTTCGCCTCCCCGCCGTAGGCAAGCGTGAGGCGGATATATTCGTATCCCTCCAACAGATCGCGCCCCGCATAGGTGAGCGTCTCGCAGGCGTACTCCCCCGTATAGGGGCGGGAAAGCTCGCGGAGCGTGCTCATTTCCGAAACGGAGCACCCGCACAGCAGCGCCGCCGCAAGAAAAAGCGGCGCAAAGAAAGCAAATACCTTTCGCATAACGGCAGTATTTGCAGATCGCACGCAATTTTTCATGAGAGGACCATGTTATGACGTTTGACTACGAACTCGTGGGCAAGATCGGTTCGATGGCGCTCATCGACCGCGAGGACGGCATCATCGACTATACGCGCGTGGCGCGCATTTCGCGCGAGCTGCGCCCCGGGTACATCTGGGTGACGAGCGGCGCGACGGAGATCGGGCGGCTGGACTACATTCAGCGCACGGGACGGGAGATCGCGGGCGAACACGCCAAGACGGATTACGCCGCGCAGGGACAGGCGATCCTCATGCAGACGTACCGCCAATTCGTGGACCCCTGCTATTCGGTGCGGCAGGTGCTCGTGGAACACCACCACTTCAACGACGAAAAAAAGAGCGAGCACATCAAGGGCCTATTGCTGCGCTGCCGCGAACAGAACGCCATTCCCATCGTCAACTATAACGACGCCGTCTCCTCGGAAGAGAACAGGCGGTTGGAAATCATGGCGCTTGCGCACGGCAAAAAGCGGGTGTTTGAGTGCGTGGACAACGACGAGACCGCCGCGCGCATCGCCTGCCTCGTCCATGCGAAAACGCTCGTGATCCTGACGAGCGTGGACGGTATCTACACCGACCCCGACGACTCCGCAACGCTCGTAACAGCCATTTCGGGCAAGGACGCATACGAACTTGTGGAAAATATCGAACGGCACAAGAGCTATTGCGAAGGCGCGTCCCGCGCGGGCGCGAACGGCGCGAAGGCGAAACTCGAATATGTGAAGGACGCCGCCGCGCAGGGTACGACCGTGTACATCGCCAACGCGAAATACACGATCTCCGCCGTGCTGAGCGGCGAAGTTCCCTGCACAAAGATCGGGATCGACCTCAGGTAACTGCATTAAAACGGCGGGACTGCAAAACGCAGTCCCGCCGCCGCTTTTTTCGGTTTATTTCTCCGCTTGAAGTCTGCCGCGCTCGATGCAGATCTCCTCCAAAATTTCCGCCGCGTCGTAAATGAGGTTGGGGCACGGGCGTTTTTTATAGTACTCGGGCGTGCGCGCTTCGGGGTTGGGCGCGGTATCCGTTTTGAGTCCCGCGCCCGTCAAAAGCTCGCCGCAGTTGATGCTCCCGTTCTTTTCGCGGAAGCGCCGCGCGATCTCCTGCACGAGGGCGTACGCCTCGGCTTTGGTAAGTTCGGGGAAGAGCACGCCCGAAGCGCACGCCGCGCCCGCGACCGCGCCGCACGTCTGCCGCAGCCGCCCCATTCCGCCGCCCAAGGGGCGGGAAAAATTCTTTGCCGTCTCTTCGTCCAGCCCCGCGTCCGCCGCAAACGCCAGAACGACCGCCTGCGCACAGTTATATCCCTCCGAAAACAGCGCCTTCGCGCGTTCCGCCCGTTTCATTCTCGCTTCCTCCCGAAAAATTTAATTCACAATATTGACAGAACGGTCAAAATACTTTATAATAATCGCATGATCTGCTTGTACTATACCACGGAACGCGCAGAGAGCCGCGAAGTGCTCGCGCACGTCCTCGAAGAATATTACGGAATCCGCGACGCCGCGCGCCGGTTGCAATTCAGCCTGCACGGAAAACCCTATCTCAAAGACGTTCCCGTCCGCTTCAACCTTTCGCACAGCGGAACGCTCACCGCGGTGGCGGCGGGCAGACATCCCGTCGGGCTGGACGTACAGCTGCGCGACGAGAAACCCCGCGAAACGCTCCGCAGCCGCCTTACCCCCGCAGAACGCGAAGAGGATTTCTTCCGCCTGTGGACGGCGAAGGAAGCATATATCAAATACCGCGGCGGTACGCTCGCCGCCATGCTGCCCCGCCTCGCCTTTGAGGACGGAACGCTCTCGGAGGACGGGAATCCCGTGCCCGCGCACTTATTTTTCGACGATCTGGAAGGCTGCGCCCTCTGCGTCTGTTCGGAAAAAGAGGAAAAAATCGTCTACCGGAAACTGTAAACTTACACGTCGTACCACACGTTATACTCGGGAATGAGCGCCTCCGCCTGCGGCAGGCGCTTTTTGACTGCCGCGGGAAATTTCTTCGTCGGAACGCGAGAACTCACGGGCGGGAACGCATCGTCGAAATGATCGATCATCACCTTTTTCGGGCGGAACGCGTCGAGAAAGGGCGGAATTTTGCGGTGCATCGCCGCTTTTCCCTGATAGGGAAGGACCAGAAGGTCGGCGTTCTGCGGATAGTCCTCCCCCTTCGCCATGCCCGCCGAACCGAGGATGACGGCTGTCTTTTCGCCGTCCGTCACGGAGAATACGAAAACGTCCTCCGGCAGGATGGAAAAACGCTTCGCTTCGCCGAGCAGGCGCATCGCCTTGCCGATATGCAGCCACGTATGCGGGGAAAACAGCACGCGGGAGACGGTGGGCATATCGAACGAACAATGCCGCCCGCGGTATGCCGTCACGCAAAGCCCGCCCGTGCGGACGGTCTCCCCTGCCGCCAGAACGCGCATACGATCCGTATTCATGCCGTTCCGTCCGGCGATCGCGACGCCGCGCGCCGAAACATAGACGGGGCGGTCCGAAAACGCGTCCATATCGCTGAAATGGTCGGGATGCGGATGCGTTATAAAGACGGCGTCCGCACCGCGCGCCTCGTCCATGGGGAAGGGCGCGCCCTTTTTATCGTATTTTCTCAGGTACGGATCGAAAAGCAGTCTCGTCCCGCCGCTCTCCACAAGGAGCGACGCCGTACCGCACCACATCACTCTCATCTGTTCTCATATTATACAGGGCGCGGAGGGCATTGTCAAGCCTTCCGCAAAATTTCGGGCGCATGGCACGGTACGGCTCTTTTCTCTCCTCGCCCTGCCGCTCATTTTATTATACAACGGCAAGCGCGGAAACCTGCGGCTCAAATAATTCTTTTACGCGTTCTATCCGCTGCACCTTGCATTGCTCGCGGCTATCTATCTCGCTCTGAACCCCGCATATCTTTCCGCGCTGTTTGCGTGACGGTACAAAGCTGTTTGCGTGACGGCACGCCCCCCGTATTTTTTACCTGAAAATCTGTGAACTTGCTATAATATAAATTACTCGCGCAAGGAGGCTACGCCTCCGCCCGCGCCCCACATTTGCGCATACCTGCGCTTACGCGGAAAGGTGAGATAGCGCGCGCTAAAATGTTGCCATCTGCGCGCTATCGAGGAAAACCGCGCACAAAGCGTAGCGACTGCGGGGTTTTCCTCAAACTCACGGAATTTCTTTTTGTCAGTTCAAAAAGAAATTCGTGAACCTGTCTACGCCCCCTTCACCCTGCCAACGTCGGTATTGTCCCGCCGCCTGTCCGAAAGCGCGCGAACGGGGTGTTCCCTGTTCATCAGGCGGTAATCCTGTCCGAGCCGCTCGATCGCCTTCTCGATGACGGTGTGCGTTCCCGCCGTCTCCACGCTGCCGTGAATGCGCGCGTTGTAGGAAAAGTAACGGAAGGAGTCGGGGAGCTTGTCCACGTCCTCGAACCCCTCTTCCACGCCCGTCAGACGCACGCTCTTCAAGACCTCGCGGATATACTCCTTCTGCGAGCGGAATTTCAGCAGCGCGGGGAATTCGCCGCCCTCGGGGAGCACCTGCTGCCATACCTTTCCGCCGTACGCGCGCAGGAGCTCCGCCGCCTCGTGCAGATGCGCAACCTCTTCCTCGAAGTGCATTTCCCAGATCTTTTTGATGCGCGCGTCCGTCTCGTCCTCGTAACAGGAATAATAGAGATAGCACTCGGTGTACTCGTTCATGAGCAGCGTTTCCCACTCGCTCATGCAGGGATCTTTGAGACAGCCGTACCCCGTGACGTGCTGTTCCTCGATCATGGCGATCTCGTTGAAGAGCTTTCTGCCGAGCGGCGAGGCGTACAGATTGCCCACGTTCATGTAAAAGTTCATCGTCTGCTGTTCCGCCGCCGTGATGATATTCACGTTCAGCTTGGTTTTGAGGTCGTTTAAATACGTGTTCATATAAAAACGGACGTCGTCGAACGGATGGCGGTACTCGGACACGGTGGGTCGCCCCGGCATGATCTCGGTATAGTCGCCCACGAGGCGCGCGGGATCGCCGCCCTTTTCCAGCTCCATGAGATCGGCGTAGCGGTAGAGATGATCGAAATCTTCCAAAAGCGCGAAGTCGAGCTGTTTTTTGACGTAGCCGTTCTTTTCGCTCATGGCGAGGTTTGCGGTGAGATCGACGGCAAGCTGTTCGTAGCCGATGGTATGTTCGAGAATGCTCTCGTCGGCGGGTTTGAGCGAAGCCACGCGCTTTTGTTGGAGCTGTTCGCCGCGGCGCAGATACGCGAGACGGCGGCGCACGTCGTTGTTGGAGCACATCCGCGATATGGCGTGCGTACACCGCACCGACTCGAACTCCGTACCCGACATCAAGATGACGCGCAGGCGCGTATAGGGATCGACCGTGTTCTTATCGTAGGGTTTTACGAGCACCTTTTTCCATTCCGTGAAAATCTTATCCGCCTTCTGCGGCTTGCATTCAAAGGGATTCATACCTTACCTCCTGCACTTTTTATTGCCGAGATGAAAAGGTTTATTCATTTGATTGCAAATCGGGTGCAAAATTGTTATAATACAAGTGAAAAAACTTGCTTGCAAGGGTTTTTGAACGTCGTAGTACAAGAAAAAACGCTTTTTTCCGCGGAAAAAAGCAGAGCGGCGCAGCCGCTGCAAAATATCTGTTTTGCGTGTTTTTGAATTATAATACAGGTGAAAAAACAGGTGAAATAAAATGAAGGAGACGGCGATATGATCGGCGCAGTCATTGCAATGGATTCGGAGGCGGAAGCGCTCCTTGATCAGATGGAAATCGAAAACATTCTCACCGTACACGGCAAGCCCGTGTACGCGGGCAAGGCGTTCGGAAAGGACGTTCTGCTCTGCGTCTGCGGCGTGGGCAAGGTGAACGCCGCAGTCGGCGCGTGCGCGGTTCTGGAAAAGGGCGCGCAAGTTCTGCTCAACTTCGGCGTTGCGGGCGGTCTGCATGAAAAAACGGAGCTGACGGAGGTCTACCTCATCGACAGAGCCGTGCAGTACGACTTCGACCTCACGCAGCTCAACGGCGGAAAACAGGGTACGCTGGACGGGGAAACGGAAAACTTCCTGCCCCTCTTTGCGCCCGCCGCGCTCGACTTCCCCCGCCGCGCGCTCGCCTCGGGCGATCGGTTCAACGACTCCGCCGCCGACCACGACCTGCTCCTCTCCCTCGGCGCGGACATCCGCGACATGGAGGGCGCGGCGATCGCGCAGGTGTGCAAATACGCGGGCATTCCGCTCGTATCCGTGAAGGCGATCTCCGACGTGTACGGCGCGGGCAGCACCACCGAACAGTACAAGAAAAACACCGCGCGCGCCATGCTCAATTTAAAGGCGTTCATGGGCGAGATTTTTGCCGCGCTCGAAGGCTGAAACCCGCACCCGCCGCGGTTTTTGCGCAATTTACAACAGGTGATTATTATGGAAAAAATCCCTTCCTTTCAGAAAAACCACGACGCGCTTTCCGTGGGGCTGTACGCGCAGACGGATGCAAACGGCGTTACGACCTTCGACCTGCGCATGAAAAAGCCCAACGCGGGCGACTATATCTCCCCCAAGGCATTGCACACCGTAGAGCACCTGATGGCGACGGCGCTCCGCAACAGCCGCGCGAAAGAAAATATTATCTATTTCGGACCGATGGGCTGCCGCACGGGGTTTTATCTGCTGACGGTGCGCATGGCGTACGAAGAAGTCCTCGCCCTCTTAAAGGAGAGTATTCCCGTCGCGCTCGCCTTGGACGAGATCCCCGGGAGCAAACGCGAAGAGTGCGGCAACTATCTGGAACACGACCTCGACGGCGCGAGGGAAGAGCTGCGCGCCTACCTTGCCGTATTGGAGAAATTATGATCGACCTCGGAGATTGGAAAGAGCCGCTCGCGCCCCTCTTTGCGGACGAGCGTTATACAAAAATCAGGGCGTTCCTCATCGAGGAATACCGTCATCACACCGTCTACCCCGATATGTACGACATTTTCAACTGTTTCCGTTACACGCCGTACGCGAACGTGAAGGCGGTGCTTCTCGGGCAGGACCCCTACCACAACGAGGGGCAGGCGCACGGACTCTGTTTCTCGGTGCAGGACGGCGTTCCGAAGCCCCCTTCCCTCGAAAACATGATGAAGGAACTGCACGCCGACTTGGGCTGTCCGCCCGTGAAATCGGGCAATCTTACGAAGTGGGCGAAGGAGGGCGTGCTGCTCATGAACACCGCGCTCACGGTGCGCGCCCATCAGGCGAACTCGCACGCGAATTGCGGTTGGAGCTGGTTCACCGACGCGGTCATCTCCATTCTGAGCGAGCAAAAGGAGCACCTCGTTTTCCTCCTGTGGGGCGGCAACGCGCGCAGGAAAAAGGCGCTCATCGATACGAACAAGCACCTCGTGCTCGAATGCGCGCACCCCTCGCCGCTCTCGGCATACAACGGCTTTTTCGGGTGCAGACACTTTTCCAAGACGAACGCCTATTTGGAGGCGCACGGCATCAGCCCCATCGATTGGGATCTGAGCCGCTGAACGGCGGGGCGCGCGTTCCCGCCGCAATCAACAAATCGGGAGTCAGTATGAAATATATCGTGATTTTAGGCGACGGCATGGCGGGGTATCCCCTGCCCGACCGCGATAACAAGACGTGCCTGCAACTTGCAAAGACGCCCTTTTTCGACGAGCTTGCCAAAAAGAGCGCGGTGGGGCTGATGAAAACCGTCCCCGACGGCTACAAACCGGGGAGCGACGTTGCAAATCTTTCGGTGATGGGCTACGATCCCTCCGAGTACTATTCGGGGCGTTCCCCCTTGGAGGCGGCTTCCATCGGGATCGACCTCAAAGACACCGACGTGACGCTCAGATGCAACCTCGTCACCCTCTCGGAAGAAGAACCGTACGAGAACAAGACCATGCTCGACTACTCCGCGGGCGAGATCTCCACCGAGGAGGCGCGCGCGCTCATCGGCGCGCTCAAAGCCGAGTTCGACCGCCCGCCGTTCACGCTGTACGCGGGCATTTCCTACCGCCACTGCCTCGTCGTCGCAGACGGAAAGACGGGGCATGACCTCACGCCCCCGCACGATATTTCGGACAAACGCGTTTCGGCGTACCTTCCGAAAGGCGAGGGCAGCGAGGTGTTCCTCGACATGATGAAACGCTCGTACGAGATCCTCTCGCACCACCCCGTCAACGAAAAGCGGCGGGCGGCGGGGAAAAATCCCGCCAACTCCGTGTGGTTCTGGGGCGAGGGTACGAAACCCCGCCTGACCCCCTTCGAGACGCTGTACGGCAAGAAGGGCGCGGTCATCTCGGCGGTCGATCTCGTCAAGGGCATCGGCATTCTTGCGGGATTGAAGGTCATCGAAGTCGAGGGCGCGACGGGAAATTGGGATACCAACTTCGCGGGCAAGGCGAATGCGGCGGCGGACGCGCTCCTCGGCGGGCTGGACTTTGTGTACGTCCACATGGAAGCGCCCGACGAATGCGGACATCACGGCGACACGGAAAAGAAGATCTACTCCATTGAACAGGTGGACGGCGTGGCGCGGACGGTCGCGGAAAAGCTCCGTGCCGCAGGCGAGCCGTTCTGTATGCTCGTCTGCCCCGATCACCCCACCCCCATCGCGCTGAAAACGCATACTTCCGACCCCGTTCCCTTCCTGCTCTACCGCAGCGACGAGGAGACGGGCAACGGCGCGGCGCGCTTCGACGAGGAGGCCGCCGCCGCAACGGGGCTGTGCATTCCGCGCGCTTCGGAGCTGATGCGCGCCTTCCTCCGATAAATTTTTTCACATTTTTTTGAAAAACTGCGTTCTGCCGCTTGCTATTTGTAAATGTTTATACTATAATAAAGTTAAAGAAAGTTGTTTTCGGGGTGATGATATGGAAGATTTCACGGAGGAAATGCTTGCCGAACGCCAGCACGCGCTCGACGTAGACAAATGGCTCGCGAGCGAGGCCGCGGGGTACGACCTGTGCGGGTCGTTCACCTTCTGCGCCCGCTGCGACAAAACGGAAACGCATCCCTGCGCCCGCGCGGAAGCGCGTTTCGCGGCGGAAGAGGAGAAGGAGACCGCGCTCTTTGAGGAGGCGCAGGAAGAACTCGAAGCCAACGAGGATATCGGGGCGGACGAATCGGAAACCGCCGAAGAGCCAGCCGAGGAAGTTTCCGAAGAAGTTGCCGCGGCAGACGCGGGCGCGCTGCCCGAAGGCTACGAATGGGTCACGCGGTACCGCCGTTCCTTCAAATCCCGTCTCATTCAGAACGAAAAAATGCAGGACTTCTATACCGAGATCCGCAACGCGCTCTCCGAGCTTGCGGGGCTTCGTTCCCGCGTAAGTCAGGCGTGCGAGAACTTCCGCTTCCACGGCGACCGCATCGCGCGGCTCTCGATCGGCGGCAAGACGCTCACCCTCTATCTCGCGCTTGACCCCGACGCCTACGAAGATACCAAGTACCGCTATGAGGACGTTTCCGAACGCAAGACGTACGAGGAAACGCCCATGAAGATCCGCGTCACGAGCAAGCGCATGGTCAAATACGCAAAGGAACTGATCGCCGACCTTGCCGCAAAGCACGGCGTTCCCGTCGTAGGACATATCCCGATGGACTACCACGCCCCCTATGAGGACGATGCGGCGCTCATCAAAAAAGGTCTCATCAAGCCCTATAACGTGCTCGTGAAAAAGAAGAAGAAATAATCGGAACGCCCGAGGAAAATCTCGGGCGTTTTCATATCAAAAAATACGCGCGCTTCGGCAGATACCGAAGCGCGCGTTCCGTTATTTTTTCAGCATTTCGGGCGCGCCGCTCTTCTTGCGTTCGTACCGCACGAAGAGGTAGGCAACGACGATCCCGACCGCGAAGAGCACCAGCCCCAAGGCGAGATCGAGCGCGTTCACACCGTTCTCCGCCCAGCCCTTGTACACGGCGTACACGTCGGGATTGAAGAACATTGTGACGACGGACCCGAGCGAAAGACCGACGATGACGAAGAACGCCGCCGCCCGCCGCCGCGCGAAAATTTTGGTGAGGAGTTTGGAGAAGGTGACAAGCCCCAGCAAAAATCCGACGGCGAGGCAGGCGTACACGCCGAACACGGCGGGGTTTTCCTGCCAATAGCTCAGACGCACCGACTGCATGATGGGCGTAAAGTAACCGAACGCCATTAAAATCGCCGTCGCGCTCAGCCCGGGAACGACCTGCGTGATCGCCACGAGATACCCCAGCACCAGAAAGAGGATATAATGCCCTGCGTTCAGTCCTTCGAGGGACTGCGCACCCTCCGTGGCGAACACGGACACGACGGAGATGACGACGGGGATCGCCAGCCCCACCGCGAACAGACCGATGCGGAGAGGCGTCTTTTTCTCCGCGCGCACCTCGTCGTACACGGCGGGGAACGCCCCGAGCATCAGCCCCGCAAAGAGTCCGATGATCGTGAACGGGCTGATATCAATGAGCCGCTGAATGGCGAGGAAACCGAGCACGAACCCGACGATCAGACCGATGAGAATGGGCACGAGGAACTTCGCGCATTTTTTGAACTTTCTGACGATATTCCCGAGCGCATACAACAGTTTGTGGTAGAGTTTGAAGATAATGGCGACGGTAGAGCCGCTCACGCCGGGGACGATGACGGCAAGCCCGATGAAAAAGCCAAGCAGCCCGCCCTTTGCAACTTCTTTGCCGTTTTTGTATTTGAGGTCAGGCTCTTCGGGCGGTACGGCAGGCGTTTCGGAAGCCTGTTCCGCAGGCGCGGGCGTCCCCTCTTCGCCGAGATCCGCTGCGGACGGCGCGCCGTCCCCGTCGGGCTCTTCGGCGGGCGTTATCATGATCTTATCCTGATTTTCGTCCATAATAATTCCTCATAAAAAAGAAACGCCGAGCAGCTTCTGACTTTAAGCGCCCGACAGGTTTCTCTCGAATTTCTTACTTCTTTTCTTTGATCTTTGCCGCCTTCCCCGTAAGACCGCGCAGGTAGTAGAGCTTCGCCCTTCTCACCTTACCCGCTCTCACGACGGTAACGTATGCCACCTTGGGGGAATGCAGAGGGAAGCAGCGCTCCACGCCGACGCCGAACGACAGACGACGCACGGTGAACGTTTCACGAATGCCGCCGTTCTTCTTCGCAATGACGACGCCCTCGAAATTCTGGATACGCTCTTTGCCGCCCTCGATGATGCGGTAGCCGACCTTGACGGTGTCGCCCACGTTGAACTGGGGGACGTTCTCCTTCATGCCCTCGGCTTCGATCGCCTCAATGAGTCCCATTTCCGACTTACCTCCTTATGGTACGCGACGTTCATTCCCGCAAGCGGCAGAGGAACGCCCGAAGTCACTTGTCAATTATAGCGTACCGCTAGAGAAAAATCAACTTTTTTTGCACGCCTTCGGAAAATTTTTTTCTTACGGCGGCAAGATTTTATTGCGCGGGAGACGCAGGCTGTCTGCCATTTTCATTGTTTTTATTCAGGGGAAAAGGCGTCACTTGTTATGCCTGCTTGCTACAAATTACTCGCGCAAGGAGGCTGCGCCTCCGCCCGCGCCCCAAATTTGCGCATACCTGCGCTTATGCGGAAAGGTGAAGCCGCCGCGTGCTATACTGTTGCGAAAACAGCGGCGGCGAGGAAAACCGAACACAAAGCCAATAGCGACTGTTGGGTTTTCTTTAAACTCACGGAATTTCTTTTTGTCAGTTCAAAAAGAAATTCGTGACCTTCTTCTCATAAATCCCCTGCACGGCGGCGTAACTGTCCCGCCGAAGCAGTTTTTTCTGCACGAGCGCGCCGCGCTCGTCGTAAACGAGCAGATAGCTCTCACTCCGCACCCCCTCTTTTTCGGCGCGCACCGTCCTGTCCTCTTCGCCCTCGCGGATCTCCGCTTCGGGCGGGGGGATACGCGCAAGCACGCGGCTCTCCGTCTCGTACCGCCGCCCGTCGGGCTTGCCGTAGATCTCGAACGTGACCTTCCCCGCCGCCGCCCTGCCCAGAAGATAGACGGGAAATGGGTACGGATTGGTAAATTTCAGATCGCTCCAACGGGAGACCATCGCGTCCAGCGAGGGCGGAACATACCCCACGGAGAGGGAATGCGGGCGGCTCTCCGTGACGGCAAGCCCCGCGCGCAGCGCAGCGTTCATGAGCGTGGTAGACGCCTGACACACGCCCCCGCCCGTGCCCGAGACGTACTCCCCGCCCGATATGATGGGCGCTTCCAGAAAGCCGTTTTCCGCCGTCCGCAGCCCCACCGCGGCGTTAAAGGAGAAGGTCTCCCCCGGGAGAAGGACGTTCCCCGCAACGCGTTCGCACGCGAGCGCGATGTTGTGCGCCCGCGCCGTTTTGGACGCGTCGAAATAGGTGGAGAATGCGGAGAGCTTTTTCGTGCGCGCCTTCAAATCCGCCTGCGTGACGGCGGGAAGCCACGGACGGGTGACGAGCGAGACCTCCTCCGCACCCGCTCTGAGCGCGGAGAGCGCCGCCGAGAGCGAAGCGGCGTAGTCGCAGTAAACGCCCGCCTTCTCCGCCGAGTACCCGAACCCGAAACGGTTAAAGGAGAGCGCGGCGTCCTCGGGCGGACGTTCCCCCTTTTCGCAGAGCAGCGCAATGTCGCGCTCCGCCTCCGTCCATTCCCGCCGCACTTCCGCTTGGAGCGATTCCCCTTTTTTTGCGCGCCGCACGAGCATGGGAACGTTATCCGAGTACTCGATCGCGGGCATGGTATCCCCGAACGGCGTGCGGACGGTAAAGGAAATCCGCTCGGCGGCAAGTTTTTCCCGCACGGCGGAGACGGCCTCCTCGTACGGCATTCCGCCGACCGCCACGCCCGAAATGGTCACGTCCGCCTTGACGCAACCCGCCCTTCCGAGGAAAAAAAACGCGCTCCCGACAAAAAGGAGCGCTAACCAGCAGGCTAAAAATTTCTTCATTCGCTCTCCCGAAGTCGGGCGAACGTCTCGATAAGGCGCGCGTCGGGGAAAAAGGGCGGCTGCCCGAGCACGCGGCTGCGCATTCCCTCCGCATGAAAGTCCGAGCCGCCCGTCAGATACAGTCCGTTCCGCTCCCCGTACGCGCGGAAATACGCCCGATCCTCCTCAGTATGGTCGGAATGCGTGTATTCTATCCCGTCCAGACCGCTGCGGACGAGCGCGTCCATCAGCGATTCGCGCGGCGCAAAGGCGAGCGGAATGCGCCCGGGGTGCGCGAGCGACGCGATCCCGCCCGACGCGTGAATGACCTCGACCGCGTCGAAGGGCGTGGGGCGCATCAGGTCGGAATAGCAGGGCTTCCCCGCGCTGAAATACTCGATATACAGCTCTCCTTTCTTTCTGCCGAGACGGCTTGCGAACGCCCCCACCACGTGCATGGTATGCAGCGGCGCGCTCTTTTTAAGGTGCAGTTTTTCGACGTCCTCCAACGTGAGAGAGAGCGAAAACAGCTCGTTCGCCTTGCGGATCATCTCCTGCGCGCGCAGGAGCGCGCCGTCGCGCCGTTTCTGCAAAAATTCGCGGTACGCCGCGTTCGCGCGGCACCCGTAGCCGAGGATATGCACTTTCGCCTCGCCCGCGTAAGAAGAGACTTCCCAGCCCGGGACGAACCCGAGCCCTTCACGCTCCGCCGCGGCGCGCTTTTCCGCCATGCCCTCCATGCTGTCGTGATCGGTCATGGAGAGGAACTCCACGCCCGCAGCCTTTGCGCGCGCGGCGATCCCGGCGGGGGAATACGCGCCGTCTGAATAGTAGGTATGAATATGCAGGTCGGCTCTCATACAGTCCCTCCTTCAAGACTTCTTTGCAGACAAACAGCCCCGCGCGGATACGGATCTTTCAGATGATTTTCCCCTCTCTGATGCGGATCTTATTGCACTCTGCGCCGTACAGAACGCGCTCGGCGTGCGTGCAGGTGAGAATACACTGAATATCGCGCACTCTGTCCAGCAGTTTTTTGCGGCGCGGGAGATCGAGCTCGCTCATCACGTCGTCGAGAATGAGCACGGGAGCCTCGCCCGCAAGCGTGCGGAAGATCTCCGTTTCGGCGAGCTTCAAAGAGAGCGCCGCCGTGCGCGCCTGCCCCTGCGAGGCGTACCCGCGCGCGTCCGCGCCGTCGATGAGAATTTTAATATCGTCGCGGTGCGGTCCGACGGAAGTAAACCCCAGCCGCAGATCGCGCTCTCGCGCGGCGGAAAACTCTTTCAGGAGCTTTTCGGCGATCTCCCCCTCTTCGTCGGGATACCGCCCGTCCATATCGAGGGAGAGCTTTTCCGCGCCGTCGGTCAGATAGGCGTGCGCGTCGCTCGCAAGCGGAGAAAGCTGTTTCAGATACCGCCTGCGGTGGCGCACGATGCGCGCCGCGAACAGCGCGAGCTGTTCGTCCCACACGGGGAGCGTCTCCAAGACGAGCGAGACGTCCCGTTCCTTCAAAAGGTTGTTCCGCTGATCGAGAATGCGCTGATAGCGCGCAAGCGCGGTGCAGTATTCGCGCGACGTCTGCGAAATGGAGAGGTTGAGAAAACGCCTGCGCTCGTCCGGTCCGTCCTGAATGAGGCGCAGTTCCCCGGGCGAAAAGAACACGCTGTTCATATTCCCCACGAAGTCCGCCGCCCGCGCAAGACGGTTGCCGTTGAGGTAGAGTTCGCGCTTGTTTTCAAAGATCGCCGCTTCCAGCGCAACGCTGCCGAACCGCGTGGACGCCTCGGCGGAAATGCGCGCGCACGTCTCGCCGCGGCGGATGAGCTGACGGTCGTGGCGGATCCGCAGCGACGCGCCCGTGCAAAGGTAAAAAACCGCCTCGGCGCAGTTGGTCTTGCCCTGCGCGTTGCGGCCCGTGAGCACGTTCAGCCCGTCCGTAAAACGGAAGGTCTCCGCCTCGTAATTTCTGAAATTGGCGAGCGTTAATTTTTTGATGACCATGCGGAATTCTTTGAAAAACGCTTTCTTTTTGGCGCATTTTGTACTATAATATTCAAAATGAATATTTGAAATCGGGAGCGTTTCCCGTCACTTACTATTATAGCAAAATTACGCGAAAAGGAAAAGCGTTTGCGGGGAAATTTGCAAAACATTTCGCCCGAACGCCGCGCGGGCATGATTACGAAATCGGGGAGGACATCTGCAAATGACGGAACAGTTTGATTTTTTATGGAATAAGATCCGCGAGCGCGCGAAGGCGCTCATCAACCCCATCTCTTACAGCACGTTCATTGAAAATCTCGTTCCCGTGGACGTGATCGGGAAAAAGATCGCCCTCAGAGCGGAGAGCGAGCTTGCCGCGCGCACCATCACGAAAAACCACCTCGAAAAACTGCGCGAGGCGGTCGTCTCGGCGGACGTGGGGCTGACGGACGCGATCATCGTCGTGGAAGGGAGCGAGGAATTTACGCTCAACGAATCGCCCGACGACGTGGTGGAAGCCGATTCCGTCGTTCTGGACAAACGCTATACCTTTGAATCCTACGTGGTGGGAAGTTCCAACAAATTCGTGTTTGCCGCGGCGAAGTCCGTTGCCGAAAACCCCGGCGAGAACTTCAACCCCCTCTACATTTACGGCGGCACGGGTCTGGGTAAAACGCACCTCATGCAGGCGATCGCCAACGAGATCGCGCAGAAGAAACCCTCGCTCAAAGTCATCTACACCACGAGCGAAAAGTTCCTCAACGAGTATGTGGACAGCATGTACGCCAAAAAGGGCGCGGGGCGGGACAATGAAACGCGTTTCCGCAACCGCTACCGCGGCGTGGACGTTCTGCTCATCGACGATATTCAGTTCTGGGCGGGCAAGTACGGCGTGCAGGAGGCGTTCTTCCACGCCTTCAACGAGCTTTTTTCCCAGCACAAACAGATCGTCATTTCCTCCGACTGCCCCGCAAAGGAGCTTACGACGCTGGAAGAGCGGCTGCGCACCCGCTTCGAGGGCGGACTCATCGCCGACATTCAGCCGCCGGACGCGGAGACCAAGATCGCGATTTTGAAGCGCAAGGCGCTCGAAAAGAAATACGTCGTTCCCGACGACGTGCTCGCCTTCCTCGTGCGCGGGTCGGATAACAACGTGCGCACGCTCGAAGGGCGGCTGAACACCGTCATTTTTGCGAGCAAGCTGCACGAAGAGCCGATCTCGCTCAAACTTGCCGCCGAGGCGTTGCAGGAAGCCATCAATTCGGACGAGCAGGAGGAGGTCACGCCCGACGCGATCATCCGCGCGACGTGTACCTATTTCGGCATTACGAAAGCCGACCTCATCGGAAAAAACAAGCGGCAGGAGATCGTTCGGGCGCGGCAGATCTGCACCTATTTGATGTGCGATATGCTTGCGCTTCCCCTCGTCACCGTCGGCAAGATCATGGGCGGGCGCGATCACTCCACCATCATCTACGCGCGCGACAAAGTCGTGGAGCTGATGCGCGTGAACGACCGCGTCGCCAAAGACGTGAACGACGTAAAGAGCGCGGTACTCAAACAATAGTTCACGAATTTTCTCGCGCAAAGGCGCGACAAAATTCCGTGATTTGAGCAGGAAGTTGCGGGTACGCGCCCGCCCCTTGCCTTCCCCCGAGGGGGAAGGTGTCTGCGAAGCAGACGGATGAGGGG
>CAJFFP010000012.1:0-43211 GCA_904373325.1 Candidatus Gallimonas merdigallinarum | reverse complement strand
GTTCGCCCGCATTCACACCTACCTGAAAGTTGCTTGCGCAACAATTAGGGGCATACTGCGCAAAATAGCGATTTTGCTTGTATCTGTGATTTATAGCAAGCAGGCATAACGCAGTGACGCCTTTTGCAACGTTATTTTATTTCATTGGCGCAAAAGCGCGGGTTTACTTGCGGGTATTTTTGTACGTTTACACCTTTTTCCGCACACGGGATCGCACAACGGCTCCCCTGTGCAAGGGGAGCTGTCCCGCAGGGACTGAGGGGTTGTTTTCCTTAATACGCAATATTGCCCGCAATCCAAATCATTACGCGAGAAAAATCCCTTTACGGGATTTTTGCATATTGATACCATGAAACAGCTTTTTTCCGAAGGAACGTACGACGCCGTGGTCATCGGCGCAGGTCACGCGGGGTGCGAAGCCGCCCTCGCGCTTGCCCGCACGGGTCTGAATACGGTCATCCTCACCCTGAATCTGGACAGCATCGGCTTTATGCCCTGCAACCCCTCCGTCGGCGGCACGGCGAAGGGGCATCTGGTGCGCGAAATCGACGCGCTCGGCGGCGAAATGGGGCTCAACGCCGACCGCACCGCCCTGCAATACCGTATGCTCAACGAGGGCAAGGGCGCGGCGGTGCAGTCTCTGCGCGCCCAGACGGACAAAAACCGCTACCACACCGAGATGAAGCGGGTATTGGAACACACCCAAAACCTGCGCATCGCGCAGGGCGAGGCGGCGGAGATCCTGACGGAAAACGGGCGCGTGACGGGCGTTGTGACCGCGTACGGCGGCGTATTTTCCTGCCGCGCCGTCATTGTGGCGACGGGCGTTTACCTCGGCGCGCGCACCATTACGGGGAACGTCATTGCGGAAAACGGTCCGAACGGATTTGCAAGGGCGACCCTGCTCACCGAAAATCTGGAAAAGCTCGGCTACTCCGTCCGCCGCTTCAAGACGGGAACGCCCGCCCGCCTCGACGGACGCACCGTGGACATCTCCGAACTCACCGTTCAGGCGGGCGAGGACGTGTACCCCTTCTCCTTCCTCAACGACCGCGTGCCGCCCGTCGGCGCGCAGACGCCCTGCTACCTCACCTACACCAACGCGGAAACGCACAAAGTCATTTTAGAAAATCTCGACCGCGCGCCCCTCTATAACGGGACGATCTCCTCCACGGGACCGCGCTACTGTCCGTCCATCGAGACCAAGGTCGTCCGCTTTGCCGACAAGGAGCGGCACCAGCTCTTCCTCGAACCCGAGGGCGCGGACACCACCGAAGTGTATGTGCAGGGACTTTCCACCTCTCTCCCCCACGATCTGCAAAAGCAGATGTACCGCACGGTGAAGGGGTTGGAACATTGCGAGATCGTGCGATACGCCTACGCCATCGAATACGACTGCATCGACACGCTGGACGTGCTCCCCACCCTCGAATTCAAGAAAGTGGAAGGACTGTACACCGCGGGGCAGATCAACGGCACGAGCGGCTACGAAGAGGCGGCGGCGCAGGGACTGATTGCGGGGCTGAACGCGTCGCTCAAACTGCGCGGACTGCCGCCCCTCATTCTGCGGCGCGATCAGGCGTATATCGGCGTGCTCATTGACGACCTCGTGACGAAGGGAACGGACGAACCCTACCGCATGATGACCTCGCGCGCGGAATACCGCCTGACGCTGCGGCAGGACAACGCCGACGCGCGCCTGACCGAGATCGGATACGCCTGCGGGCTTGTCACGGAGCAGCGCTATCGGGCGTACCTTGCGCGCAAAGCCATGCGCGAAGAGACCGCGTCCGTCCTGCAAACGCGCGCGGAACAGAAAAAAGCGGACGCGCTCGTGCAGGAATACGGGCATCCCCCGCTGACGGGCGGCGTGACGTACGCCGACCTCATCCGCCGCGGCATTCCGCTCGCGCGCATTGCGGAAGTTTTCGGGATCCTTGCGGACGCGCCGTCCGACGTAAAACTCTCCTGCGAGACGGAAGTGCGCTACGAGGGATATCTGAAACGCAGCGAAGAGCAGATGCAGAAGGCGAAAAAAATGGAGGAAAGTCCCCTGCCGCCCGATCTGGACTATGCGGCGATCGCGGGACTTCGGCTGGAAGCGCGGGAGAAATTGCAGCGTATCCGCCCCCTTAACCTCGGACAGGCGGAGCGCATTTCGGGCGTCTCCCCCGCGGATATTTCCGTGCTCATGGTGTATCTGAGCATGAAAAAGCAGTAACGGACGGCGCAAAGTGCGCCGCCGCACAGTAAACACGCCCGCGGGGGTGCGCATATGCGCACCCCCGCGGGCTTATTGTCTCTTAAAATTTGTTGAATTTCGCAAGCTCTTCCATCGGCTTGTTCTCGGAATGCGCGGGCGCGGGAGCCGCGTCCGCCGCAGGGTAACCCATGACGAGGATCGCCGTCGGGATATAATTTTCGGGCAGGGCGAACTCCGCTCTCACGGCGGCGGGATCGAAGTGCATGACCCACGTCGTGCCGATCCCGAGCGCATACGCCATAAGCATCATGTGCGTGGTGACGATGCCGACGTCCGCCTCGCCGCTGGGCGCGTTATCGTAGCGGGCGCGGCGCCAGCACGCCGTCCGATCGTAGCACACGAGGAGCGCGGCGGGCGCGCCGAAACGGCATTTGGTGCAGCGGTCGAGCTTAGCGAGCGTTTCCGCCTCGTCAAGAACGAGAATGCGCTGCGGCTGTTCGTTGTGCGCCGTGGGCGCGACGCGCCCCGCCTCCAAAATCGTTTGGATCGCTTCCCGCGGAACGGGCTTTTCCGCAAATTTGCGGCAGGAATACCGCTCCTTCATCAACTGCATAAGTTCCATAGTTTCCCTCCCATTGTGCAATGTGGCTGTATTTTCATATGCGCATACGATAAATTTTGCGCGGCTCAGCGGTTATCCAGCGTCTCCAACTCGTCGAGCGTGAGCGAGAACGCGGGGATAAAATGCTCGAAAAAGTACCCGACGGCGCGCATCTGCTTTTGCAGGAGCGCTTCGCGGATGGTCTTTTCCGCCTGCACAAACTCGGAATTTCCAGAGCGCAGCTCTTCCAGACATTTGAGGTATGCGGAGAGCTTGTCCGCCGCCTTCACGAACGCGTATTCTTCGGAAGTCTTGTCCGCCTGCAAGAGCGGGTACAGCGCGCCTTTCAGCGGTTCGGGGAGCGTGGCGGCGATTTTATCGACGGCAAGGCGTTCCACCTTCTCGTATTCGCCGTGGAGCTGACCGTTGAAATACTTGACGGGCGTGGGCATATCCCCCGTCATGACCTCGCTGACCTCGTGATAGAGCGCGTATAAAACGGCGCGCTCCGTATTCACGCCGCCGCCGTACACCTCGTTTTCGATGAGGCAGAGCGCGTGCGTCAAAAAGGCGACTTGGTGCGAATGCTCCATAATGTTCTCTTCGCGGGTCGAGCGCATGAGCTGCCACCGCTTGATGAACTTCATTCTGTCAAGATACGCGTAAAATTTATCCATAAAACTGACCTCTTTTCCGATTATACTACATTTTGTGCAAAAATTCAATTGACTTTCTGAAAAAATCGCGTTATACTTCAATTATAGAAATTTAATATCCGTCGTGGGTGCTGTAACAGGCTGAGATGATACCACTTGAATCGGGCAAGGTAATGCTTGGACGAAAGACAGGATTTTTTCAGGACGCTCCGCGCATTTTGCATGGGCGTTTTTTGTTTGGTTTTCCCAAAACCAAAGACGGATAATAAGGAGTTGTGTTATGTTAGCTACGTCTCTGTCCTCCTATCAGGACTACTTTGAGACAGGCGAAGGCGACAACAAAATTCCGCACTACGACTATCCCGACGTGTGGACTGCGTTTGCCAAGGATTCGCTCATGAACGTATTCCTGTACGCCGCGATCGCACTCGTCGTCGTTCTCGTCGTCGTCGGAATCTTCGTCAGCCTCAAAAAGCCGGAAAGCATGAAAAACTTCATGCGCACCGCGCTCGGCTTTGCCTGCGGATTCGCCGTTGCCGTCATTGCCGCCATGCTCTCGCTCGAATTTTTCGATATGTATGAAAATGGCTACGTGTTCGATCTCGTGCTCTGGCCTTCCGTCGCCTGCGTCGCCGTTGTCGTTCTGGGAATCGCGGCGATCTATATCTCCTCGCTCTTTACGAAAAAGGCGTTCCGTCTGACGTCCGCAATATGCGGAGGACTTGCCGCCGCCGCGTTCGTCGCCCTGTTCGTATGCCTTGCGGTCTACTTCGCCTCGGGCGACGCTACCGCCAACAACGGCGTCGAGATCAGCGTATCGGAGAGCGTTGTCCTCTACGTCTGCGCCGCGGTACTTATTGCCGCGATCGCCGTCTGCGCCGTCCTCTTCGACAGAGGCAACAAGCGCGGATTTGACTCCAAATCCATCTCCTATGCCGCAGTATGTATTGCGATGAGCTTTGCGCTCTCCTACATCGCGCCCATCCATATGCCGCAGGGCGGCTCGGTGACCATCGCCTCTCTCCTGCCCCTCATGCTGTACTCTTTCATGTTCGGCACGAAAAAGGGCGCAGTGGCGGGCGCCGTGTACGGACTGCTGCAAATCATTCAGGATCCGTGGATCATCCACCCCGCGCAGCTCCTTCTCGACTATCCCATCGCCTTTGCCGGCATCGGGCTTGCGGGCATGTTTGCGCACACGAAGAAGCTGGAAAAACTTCCGCAGTTGCAGTTCGCGCTCGGCGCGATCGTTGCCAGCGTGTTCCGCTTTGCGGCGCACCTGCTCTCGGGCGTGTTCGCGTTCTCTGCATATGCGCCGGACGTGGACGCGTGGATTTACTCGCTCGGTTATAACGGGACATATGTTTTCCCCGACATTGCGATCGCCATTGCAGCGGGCGTGATCGTGCTCAGCTCGCCTGCCTTCGTGAAGCAGCTCCGCAAATTCTCCGCGCAGAAAAAGTCTGTTCCCGCAGCGGTGGAGGCGCAGCCTGTTTCCGAAACGGCGCTGCCCGAATCCCCCGCACAGGAAGCGAGCGTACAGCCCGCCGAGAGCGTTCCCGCCGCCCCCGCTGCGGACAAGAAAGAATAACCGCATAAAACGCAGAAGAGGTTTCCCGCACGGGAGACCTCTTTTTTTGCGGGAAATTTTACCGAACATATTGAAATTCCCCCGCGGATATGATACAATTTCTCTATGAACATAACCGCTGCCCGCGGCGCGGAAACGCGGCGGAGCGGCAAAAGGAAGGGGGAAGAAAACATGGCAATCAAAATTACAAGAGAGAATATGGGCGTGGTGTTCACCCCGCGCGACGAGGAGGTGTACTCCAATACTTCGGGCGTACTGTATCCGCGCGTTCTGGAACTGCACCATGCGGGCGAACTGAACGGAATGCTGCTCGCGACGTTCGACCATTCCACGCTCAAAGAGCCGCCCGTCGTACCCGTCATGTGCTCCAAGGACGGAGGCGTGACGTGGGAAAAATATTCTCAGATCGAGGACACGCAGAACGGCTACGGGATCCGCTTTCAGCCGCATATCTACGAACTTCCTGAGCCGTGCGGCGATCTGCCTGCGGGCGCGATCGTCATGTGTGGGAACTCCGTTCCGCTCACCTTCGCCACGACCGAGCTTTCCTTCTATGTGAGCCTCGACCACGGCAAGACGTGGACGTTCCGCTCCTCCGTGGTGCAGGGCGGACCGCCCATCGAACAGAACTTCGACGCGCTCGGTCCCGTATGGGAGCCCAATATCTACCTCGACGCGTACGGCAGGATCGTCGTCGCGTTTACCGACGAACGCCCGCACACCGACCCGCGCTTCAACCAGACGCTCGCGCTCGTATGGTCGGAGGACGGCGGCAGGACGTGGAGCGACGTGAAATACACCGTCACCGTTCCAGACCGCACGCTCCGCCCCGGAATGCCCGTCGTGACGCGCATGGGCAACGGAAAATACATTATGGTCTATGAGATCGTCGGCTACCCCTGCTGCGATATTTACTTCAAACTTTCGGACGACGGCATTGAATGGGGCGATCCCCTTCTGCAAGGCGCGCGCGTGGAGACCAAGGACGGCTTGTTCCTCGGCAGTATGCCCTATGTGATCTGGGTGCCGCAGGGCGGCGAAAAGGGAACGGTCATCGTGACGGCGAAGCGCGAGGGCGAGCACATCGGAATGCGCGACCCCGGGTACTACCACGTCAACTACAACTACGGCGAAGGACCGTGGGAACGCGTTCCCATGCTCATCACGTACAACACCGACACGTTGCAGGCGGGTTGGAGCATGGGCATGACGACGATTCAAAACGGCGAATACCTCATTCAGCTTGCGCCCACGCCCATGAATAAGCGGCTGATGCAGATCACGTACGGCATCGGCAAAATCGAAACGGTGAAATGACCGCCGCACGCAAAACATTACGAAAAAATCCCGCTTTTTTAGCGGGATTTTTTATACAAATTGCAGAATATCCACCAATACGGCGAAGCCCAAGAGGAACACCAGCCCGACGAAGTGAATGACCGCCTCCACTTTGCGGTTGACGGGCTTGCCGCGGATCCATTCGATGACGGTGAACACGATCTTGCTGCCGTCCAGCGCGGGAACGGGCAGCAGGTTGAACACGGCGAGGTTGACGCCGATATACCCCGCGATCTCCAAAAATCCGCGGAAACTGCTTCCCGCCACCTGCGAGGTGATGGCAATCGTGCTGACGGGTCCGCCCAGAACGGAAAGCCCGAGCCTGCCCGTGAGAAGTTCGCCGAGGATCTGGAAGATCGATCCCGCGATCTTGAACGAATAGACAAACGACCGCCCGAGCGTTTCCCAGAACCCGAAGCGGTACGCAGCACTCGCCAGAAGATAGCTGCCGCCCTCCTCCGCCTCCTCGTATCGGATCCCGAGCGCCCGCCACACCGAGGAAAAATCGGCGCTGTTTTCCACCGTGACGTCGGCGCGGAGCTGCACTTCGACGTCCATCTCCTGCCGGTAGCTCTCCCCCTCGTCCGTCATGAAGAGGCGGGAAACGCGGAACGAGACCTGCTCCCCCGCCTTCTTCCCGCCCACCGCCTTCGCGACGTCCGTCGTGAGATACAGGTTCTTCCCCTCCGCTTGGAGGAGAATATCTCTGTCCTGCAAGCAGTATTCGGCGGCGATTTCCGCCGTCGGTTCCGCCTCGTAGACGGCGACCATCGTCTGCCCGTACGCAAAAAAACAGATGATGATCAGGAGGACGGCGAGCAGATAGTTCATGAACGCGCCCGCAAGCAACACGATGATGCGCTGCCACGGCTTGCGGTTGACGAACCAATGCGCCTTTTCCTCCTCCGTCGGCACGCGGGGCGCGGGAACGTTTTCCGCAGATTCCGCAGCCGCCGCAGGATTCATAGCCGCCGCCCCTTCCGCGTGCTCCGTCCCCTCCGTTTCGGGGAACGGCTCGGGCGGTTCGGGCGGCGTTTCTTCCAGACCGTCCTCTCCCGCGAACGCGCAGTAACCGCCGAGCGGAATGAGGCGCAGGGCGAACAATTCCCCCGTCTTTTTGCTCCTGCGCTTGAACAGCGCGGGACCAAAGCCGATGGAAAATTCGTCGATTTTGAATTTGAGGATCTTCCCCGCAACGTAATGCCCGAATTCGTGAACGGTGATCATGACGAGCAGGATAAGGATCGCGAGCGCGACGGAGCCGATGGTACTCCACACGCTTAAAAGATTATTTGCCATGCGTATCGATAAACTTCGACGCGCGGCGGCGCGCCGCTTTGTCCGCCTCCGAAAGCTGCAAAAAGCTCTCCGCGGACGCCTGCGGAACTGCGCCGAGCGCATCCTGAATAGTTTCCGCGATCGCGGGAAATGTTATACGCCCGTTTAAAAAGGCGCGCACCGCCTCTTCCGCCGCCGCGTTGAGCACGGTCGGCATGATCCCGCCCGCCTTGCCCGCCGCGATCGCAAGCGGGAAGCAGGGGAACTTTTCTTCGGGAAAGGGTAAAAACGTCAGTTTGCCGAGCTTGGGCAGATCGAGCGGCGTTTCGCAGGGAAGCCGCTCGGGATAGGTGAGCGCAAGCTGAATGGGAACGCGCATATCGGGGTAGCCGAGCTGCGCGAGCGCCGCGCCGTCCGCAAAATACACGAGCGAATGCACGATGCTCTCGGGGTGAACGACCGCCTCGATCTGCGAAAAATCCGCGTGGTACAGCCATTTCGCCTCGATGACCTCGTACCCCTTATTGAGCAGCGTCGCGCTGTCCACCGTGATTTTCGCGCCCATATTCCACGTGGGGTGGCGGAGCGCGTCCGCCGCCGTCACGCGGGCGAGTTCCTCCCGCGAAAGCCTGTAAAACGGACCGCCGCTCGCCGTGAGCACGAGCTTGGAAAACGCCGCGTCGCGGCGGAAGGCGAGGCATTGGAAGAGCGCGGAATGTTCGCTGTCCACGGGAACGAGGTCGACCCCGCGCTCCCGTACCGCCCGCATGACGAGTTCGCCGCCGCAGACGAGCGATTCCTTGTTGGCAAGCGCGATCTTCTTCCCCGCCCCGGCGGCGAGCAGGGTATATTTCAGCCCCGCAAATCCGCCCGCGGCGATAAAGGCGACGTCGCAGTCCTCAAACAGGCGCGCCTCCTCCCCCGCCGCGAGTTTTGCGACCTTCTCGGGCGCGTCGAACGTTCCCTCCGCGCACAGCGCGGCGGCGGGCTGAAACTCCGCGAGGAGCGCTTCAAACGCCGCACCGCCCCGCCCGCAGGCGAGCGCGGTAAGGCGGAAACGCTCGGGATAGCGGCGGACGACCTGCGCCACCTGCATTCCGATGCTTCCCGTACAGCCGATAAGTGCGATCCTGACCATATCTTTTCTCCGTAAAAATGCGCGCAAGGGCGCGGCTTCTGTAAAAAACGCCCGCCTTGCGGCGGGCGCAACCTTGCTGATTTTTATACTGTAAGGGAGTAATACGAACCCGATCAAAAGCGGAAACTGTGCGCTCATACATTGTTGAACCCCTTGCCCGTGCCACACGGCACGCGCTGCGGGCTTCGCCTTGTCTGCCCGCCCATCTTGCCGCTTTTGATTGCTTCGCACCTTTGGCGAGCACCTTATTCCCTTCTCCGTTTCGCCGCGACGCGATGACGCAGTAATACCGAGGTATTGCAAGGAAGATGAGCAAAAAGATGCCGAAAAGATTCCGCCAAAGGCGTGCTTCGTATTTTTCCCTTACAGTATATTATGCGGGAATGCCGATCGTCATGATTCGTATGACGAAGATCAGCGCGACGATGAGGCTCGCATACAGAGACGAGTCGATGCGGTCGAGGATCCCGCCATGCCCCGGGAGGAGATTTCCCATATCCTTGATGCCGAGTTTGCGCTTGAAGCTGCTCTCCACGAGGTCGCCGAACTGCGAGAATGCGGAGGTGAGCACGCCGATCCCGACGAAGAAGATGAAATCGTGCCATTCGAGGACGGGCGCGCTCAGCGTGAACTGCGCGAATCCCGTCAGCGTCACGCACTTGCAGAGCCCGTAGTAGAAGAAGAACACCGCAACGCCGCCCAGCGCGCCGCCGATAAGCCCGCCCACGCCGCCGACGACCGTCTTGTTCGGGCTGACGTTGGGTGCCATTTTCATGGGATATTTTTTGCCCAACGTCTTGCCCGTCGCATAGGCGAACACGTCCGCAAACGGGCTGATGATGAACACGAAGGCGATCGCGACGTCCGAATAGTATTCCAGATGGTTGCACACCGTCATGACGACGAGGAACACCGAGGGATACATATACGAGATAAGCGTACAGCCGACCGATTCCAAACTCACTTTCGTCGGCGCAAAGACGAGCATTCCGAAAATGACCGCAATGCCCGCGATGAACACGACGAGCGTGACGTGCGGCGCGTAGTTGCGCCCCGTTGCGGTGAGCGGGTTATCGGGAAATTCCACGCCGAGAATATCGGTAAAGAGGATATCCGCCACGATATACATGACGACGACGAGCAGCGCGAACGTCATGGCGACGACCTGCTGCGAACGGTGCATTCTGTCGCCGAAGGCGCGGATCATTTCAAACGTGCCGAGCACCGTAAAGAGCAGAATGAGCACGTCGAAGAAGAGCCGATGCACGAAGAGTTTGAGCGCGAAAAACAGCAGCAGGACGGCAACGTACACAAGTCCCGAATAGAAACGGAGCTGCGCGTTGGAGTGGCGCGGTTTTTGCGGTTCACCCTCGGGCGGCGTCGGCGCGCCCGGGTATTGCTGTTCTTTGATTTCTTCCATCTTTTCCAAATTTGTCCCCGTTTTCAGAGTTTCCCGTAGCGGCGTTCCCGCTTGCCGTAGGCTTCGATCGCCTTATCGAGTTCCTTATCCGAAAAATCGGGGAACAACACGTCCGTAAAATACAATTCGCTGTACGCCGCCTGCCACAGGAGGAAATTGGAGATGCGAAGCTCCTTCCCCGTGCGGATAAGCAGATCGGGCTCGGGCATTTCCCGCGTGGAGAGCATGGCGGAAAATTCCTCCGCATCCACTTCCCTGCCGCGGCGCACCGCTTCGTTGACGGCGGCGAGAATATCCTGCCGCCCGCCGTAGCCGATGGCGAGCGCGAGCGTTCCGCGCGTGCCGCCCGCCGTATAAGCCTCCCCTTCCGCAATGAGCGCGACGATATCCTCGGGCAGGAGCGACCTGTCGCCGATGACCCTGAGCGCGATCCCCTTGCGTTTCAGCCGCTCGGTATTGGCGGGGAAATAATCGCGGAAGAGCGAAAACAAGCCATCCAACTCCTCTTTGGGGCGGGACAGGTTTTCGGTGGAGAGCGCAAACAGCGTGCAGTACTCCACGCCGCGGTCAAAAATGTGCTCGGCAAGCCCGATCATGCGGTTCATGCCCGCGCGATGCCCCGCGCCGCGCGGCAGAAGGCGCTTTTTCGCCCAGCGTCCGTTCCCGTCCATGATGATAGCGATATGGCGGGGCGTTTTCTCTGCCATCAGACGGTCATCAGCTCCTTTTCTTTTGCCGCGACCGCTTTATCGATCTCTTCGATGCAGGCGGAGATCTTCTTCTCCACGTCCTGCTCGCACGCCTTGACTTCGTCCTCGGAGAGCGTTTTCGCGTTCTTCATCTTCTTGATGGAGTCCATCGCTTCGCGGCGGACGTTGCGCGCGGCGACCTTGGATTCCTCGCCCATGCGCTTGATCTGCTTGACGAGGTCCTTTCTGCGCTCCTCGGTGAGTTCGGGGAACACGAGGCGGATCACGTTGCCGTCGTTGGTGGGCGTAATGCCGATATTGGAGGCGAGGATCGCCTTCTCGATGGATTTCAGGAGGGATTTATCCCACGGGCTGACGACGAGGCAGCGCGCGTCGAGCGCGGAGATATTGCCGAGCGTGTTCAGCGCGCTCATGCCGCCGTACGCCTCTACCTGAATTTTATCCAGCACGTGCGGATTTGCGCGCCCCGCGCGGATGGTGGAGAACTCCTCCTGCATGACGGAGACCGTCTTTTCCAGCTTGTCTTCAAGAATGAGGAAAATCTCCTCTACTTCTTCGTTTTCGATCATATTTTACGCTCCTTGCCTGATTTTTTATTCTTTGGAGATCAGAGTGCCGATTTTTTCGCCGCATACGGCGCGGATGATGGAGTCCTTTTCCCCCAGCCCGAACGCGAGCACGGGAACGTCGTTTTCCATGCACATCGTCGCCGCCGTCGTATCCATGGCTTTCAGACCCTTGTTGATGATGTCGCCGAAGGTGAGATGATCGTACTTCTTCGCGTTGGGATTGGTCGCGGGGTCGCTGTCGTAAATGCCGTCCACGTTCTTCGCCATCAAAAGCACGTCGGCGTCGATTTCGCAGGCGCGCTGCGCCGCCGCGGTATCGGTGGAACAGTACGGGTTGCCCGTGCCGCACGCCATGATGACGATGCGCCCCTTCTCGAAGTGGTGGATCGCCTTTCTGAGAATGTACGGCTCGGCGACGGACGTCATGATGAGCGCCGTCTGCACGCGGGTGGGGATTCCCTTCTTCTCGATCGCGTCCATCATGGCGAGCGAGTTCATGACCGTGGCGAGCATTCCCATGTGGTCGGCGGTCGTGCGGTCCATATTGGTGCCCTGCCTGCCCCGCCAGAAGTTTCCCCCGCCGATGACAAGCCCGATCTGCACGCCCATCTTATGTACTTCGACGAGCTGATCGACGACCTGAGAGACGACGTCCTCGTTGAGGCCGAACCGCTGTTCGCCTGCGAGCGCCTCGCCCGAAAGTTTGAGAAGAATGCGTTTGTACTTGGGCGTCATTGCCGCGTTTCCTCCTTACCGCTCTTATGTGTTCCGATATGGACGGCGCAGAACCCCGCACCATGCCATTTTAAACAGTATAGCACACCGCGCCGAAAAAATCAAGACGAAATACAAACTTTGCGCGCCGATCTTGCAACCTGCATGAAACAGGACGGGCGCGGCGCGCCCGTCCTGTTTTCGTTTATCCTGCCGCACCCTGCGCCCGTTCCCACCGCCAGCGCGGTAATAATGAGCTGAATGGGATAGATGACGGAGAGCGCCGTCAGTCCGTCTCCCGAATATCTGCCTACGAAAAAACTGTCTACGACGTTATAGAGCGCCTGAATGAGCTGCGCGAGCATGACGGGCGGCGCGATCCTCAGGAGAATTTTCCAGACGGGTTCCGTTCCGAAGAACTCCCCGTCCGCCCTCCTGACTGCGTGAAAACGTTGCATAATCTGCCTCGAAATGTAGAAAACCTTTCTGCCTTGCGGCAGACCTGCAACAGTATAGTATCGCGCCCGCGTTCTGTCAAGCGAAAAAACAGTCCCGCCGCTGAAATCCCGTGAATTTTCCCGCAATCGCTTGATTATTTTCCGCGTGGGTGATATACTACTTTTGCCACACAATTTCATATTTTTCCCACATCGGGTTACACTAGGCATACGTGTACCCCTTTTTTCCGATGTGGGAGAAATTGTGTGGCAACAATCGGGGTTACGATGCAGGGCGTGGCTTCGGTTGAAGCTGCGCTCTTTTTCTTTTCCCTGCAAATACACGTTTGGAGGGAAATTATGAAATGCACAAATTGCGGCAGAGAGTTTGAAGGAACTTTCTGCCCCGACTGCGGAATAAAGGCGGCGATGCAGGAACGCTGTCCTGTCTGCGGCAAAGAACACGCGGCGGACGAACAGTTCTGCCCGAACTGCGGGTACAACTTCACAGGCGCATCTGCGCAGGTGAACAAGGAACGCAGAAAGCGCCCCTTAAAACCCGATCTTCTTTTGCCGCTCACTTCCATACCGCTGACGATCGCGGGCTTTGCGGGCGCGCTTTGCTTTTTCTTCTTCTTGGCTATCGCAAGATCCCCCTTGGTTGTTTCCGACATTGTAATCACATTCCTTTTCGCGATCGCAGTCGTTGCGCTCGCCGCAGCATTTTCTTATGTTTATTGGATGGACGCTTTCGGAGGCGGACTGTTTAAACTGCGCGGGCTTCAAAAAAAAGGCAGTAAATCCGCCTCTCCGAAAGATTTTCTTCGTAAATATTTGATATACTTCGCCATTATGGAAGTTGTTTTTGCCGTAGTTGCCGTATGGTTTTCCTTTACGGAAGACAAATTCAGCATACGAAACGCAGGATCACACACAGCATACGGGATCGGCGTCGCCTTGCTTTTGATCATTCCCGTTATCTCACTGATTCTCTATCTGGTATGGTGGAAAAAGCACGAAAAACAGATAAACATTGCCTACTATGGGGAGAATGCCGACAAAAATACGCCTTCGTCGGTCACATACGCACAGATTGCAGACGAACTCATACGATATTCTGCCGCATGGGTAGACTATTGGGGAGGTATTTTCCACCGAAACCCGAAAACGACCGAAGCGGAACAGACGAAAAAACGCTCTCCGTACAAAGGCTCATTGTGGGGCGGCATCGTCCGACTAATCGCCTTGGCGCTCACGATCACGCTTGTTGTTTTATGCCTTCGGGGAAACGGACTGTATGTTGAAAGAAACATTTTCCATATTGAGAAAATCGACGTGATCGACCTCGGCGACACCCACGAAGTGGTGGAACACGTTCTTTTCGCGCCCTATTCGAGAGACGCCGACTCGCATACATGGACGTATTATGACGACAACTTCAAAAAACTCCTCGAACAGAACGACAACTTCGATCCGAGCGATATTCAGGATTGGAACGACTTCGAGGACGCGTTCAACGACGCCGCCGCGCTCGAAACAACGTCGTTCAGCTATATCGAGGTGCATTTCACCCGCGAAGAGCCGAACAGCGGAGATTATCTCGTGAGCAGTATCTTCTTCGATCCCTCGCGCCGATACCGTAACGCAAACTATACACACAGTTTAGAAAGCTGCGAAGCGATCGGCGTATCCGTCGATGAAGAGACGGGCAGCGTCACTGTCTCCTATTCGGCAGTCTACACCGACGGAAGTTTTTACAAAGGCACTGCGGCGGGTACAGTCGGGGACGACGCCGAAATTCTCCCCGGGCGCACGGTCACGCTCTCGTGGCGCGACGTGTTCGGCAACGAATGCACGGCAAATTACACCGTTCCGCAACTTTCCGTCAGCAACACGTAATCTTACCCTTTCCTTAGGGGCGGTGGGAGTTCTTTCCTCCCTCTGTGAGGGAGGTGCCACGCAGGGGCGGTGGGAGTCCTTGCCTCCCCTGTGTAAGGGTGAGCGGCGTGTGATGCGCACCGCCACGGTGTGGCGTGCGCACGCCACGAACTAAGAAATCGCCATATCAAGGGCGATTTTATGCCCGCAGGCGGCACATCTCCTTGGTGCCGCCAAGAGGTGTCCCGCAGGGGCGGTGGGAGTCTTGCCTCCCTCACCGAGGGAGGTGGCGCGGCAATGCCGCGACGGTGGGAGTAACTCCCTCAGTCTCGCTCACGCTCGACAGCTCTCACGCAGGTAGACCCTGCGTTCGGTCACGAAATTGCACTAACGTATGTGCAATTTCTTAGTTCGCGCATACGCCGAAGCCCCACAGGGGCTATCGGCATAACGTATACGCTCACCCTCATAGAGGGCGCCAAGAACAACCGCCCATGCAAAAGCCCCCGCTGCGAATGCAGCGGGGGCTTTTCATTTCGTTCGGTATTTTATTTCTTCATTGCCTCGACCTGCTTGGCAACTTCCTCGGAAAGGTCCTCGCTCTTCTTTTCGAGACCCTCGCCGCGGACAAAGAAGCAGAACTGCTTCAAAGCCACGCCCGCGCCCGCTTTTGCAAGCACCTGCGCGACGGTGACCTTGTCGTCCTTGACGAACTTCTGATCCATGAGGCAGTTCTCCTCATAGAACTTCTTGATCTTGCCCATAACGATCTTTTCTGCGATCGCTTCGGGCTTGCCCTCGTTGATGACCTCTTGCAGAAGGATCGCCTTCTCCTTCTCGATGGTCTCGGCGGAAACTTCCGCCGCCGTCAGATAGCGGGGCTTTGCGAACGCGACGTGCAGCGCAACGTCGTGCGCGACTGCCTTCGCCGCTTCGGTCGGCTCGCCGTCGAACGCGAGCATAACGCCCATCGTGCCGCCCATGTGGATATACGTTTCCACGAAGCCCTCTGCTTCGTACACGGTGAAGCGGCGCACGGAGATCTTCTCGCCGATGACGGCAACCTGCTCCTGCACGAAGGTGTCAACCGTCTTGCCGCCCATATCGCTTGCAAGAAGCGCGTCTACGTCGGCGGGCTTGACAGCCGCGATCTGCTTTGCGACCGCTTCCACAAGCTCGTGGAACTTCTCGCCCTTCGCAACGAAGTCGGACTCGCAGTTGACCTCGACGAGCACGCCCGTCTTGCCCTCTACCAGCGCGTACACGATGCCTTCCGCCGCGATCTTGGAAGCGCGCTTCGCAGCCTTTGCAATTCCGCGCTCGCGGAGCAGATCCGCCGCACGCTCCATATCGCCGTCCGCGTCAACAAGCGCGCGCTTGCAATCCATCATGCCTGCGCCCGTCTGCTCGCGGAGCTTCATAACGTCTTTTGCCGTAAACTCTGCCATAATATTTTCTCCTTAAAAACGCACTTATTCTGCGGCGCCTTCCGCGGCGACGACTTCCTCAATGTCCTTCGGCGCTTCTGCGGGAGCGGCAACAGCCTGCTCCATCACGGGCGTTTCGCCCTGATTCGCCTCGATGACCGCGTTCGCAATGACGGACGAGATGAGCTTGATCGCGCGGATCGCGTCGTCGTTGCCGGGGATCACGTAGTCGATGAGGTCGGGATCGCAGTTGGTATCGGTAATCGCGACGATCGGAATGTGAAGTTTGCGCGCTTCCGCGACGGCAATGTCTTCATTGTGCGGGTCGACGACGAACATCACGCCGGGCATACCGCGCATATTCTTGATGCCGCCGAGGTTATCCTGCAACTTGCCCATTTCCTTTTTCAGCCCCAGCACTTCCTTCTTGGGAAGAAGATCGAACTCGCCGGAAACTTCCATCTTTTCCAGCTTTTCAAGATAGTCGATGCGGGAACGGATGGTCTTGAAGTTGGTGAGCGTGCCGCCCAGCCAACGGGAGTTGACGTAGAACTGACCGCAGCGCTCCGCCTCTTCCTTGATCGCGTCCTGCGCCTGACGCTTGGTGCCGACGAACAGAACGGACTTGCCCGCCTTGACCTGCTCGACGACGAACGCGTACGCTTCCTCGATGAGCTTCGCCGTCATTTCAAGGTCGATGATGTGAATATCATGACGGGCGGCGAAGATGTACTTCTTCATCTTGGGGTTCCACTTTCTCGTCTGGTGTCCGAAGTGGACGCCCGCTTCGAGAAGCTGCTTCATGGTGATAACTGCCATAATTCCTCCGTTTACCTCCCCGTAGGTACGTTTTCTCCGCCCGTTATCCGCATGAAAAGAAATTTACGGACACGGAGGGCGGCGCCCCGCGGGTGCGGATTGCGCTTTTGCGCATTGGTCATTATACCATATCCGCCCGCCTTTGGCAACTTATTTTACACACGATTTTTTTGAGATTTTGCGAATGGCTGCGCGGCGGAGCAGACGCTCCGCCGCGCAAGTTATATCGTTAGGATTCTTTATGCGCCCCACACCACGGGCGTTACGCCGTCCGTATCGAAATGCCAATAGTTGCCGCCGTCGTCGGGCACATCCGCCTCGTTCTCAATGTAATAGTACCGTGTAGCATTTGTGAGAGCTGCATTGCCGTAGGATTCAATCGTAACGGCATTCCACTCCCCCGCGGTGCCCGTGTAGTACACGCTCGTCAGCCCGCTGCAATTCGAGAACACATTACTTGCAATGTACGTTACGCCGTTTCCAATAGTCACGCTCTCCAACCCGTCGCAACCGGAGAACGCAAAACTTTCAATGCGCGTCACACTGTCGGGTATGGTAATTTCCGTCAGCCCGTCGCAACCAGAGAACGCATAATTTCCAATGCTCGTCACACCGTTTCCGATTGTCACGCTCGTCAGCCCACTGCAATCCTCGAACGCCCCATCGCCAATGCGCGTCACGGAATAACTAAGCCCTTGATAAGTCACGCTTTCAGGAACAGAGATCGCTCCGCTCAGGGTGGTCGCTTGCCTTGCAACTGTCGCAATATCGGATTTCAGCGCATATCGAATTCCGCCGATCACAGCATAAATATAGCCATCATCGGCAACATTGCTATTGTTACAATTCCATACAACCGGGCAATCCCTAGTCACACCCATGTAATCACTATTCCAAGTTGAATCCCATTCACTCGGCTGACTATCCGCTTCACAATAAATTGTCAATCCACGGCAATCAGCGAACGCCCAACCGCCAATGCTCGTCACGCTGTCGGGTATGGTGATTTCCGTCAGCCCGTCGCAATCAGCGAACGCTCTTTCTCCAATGCCCTTCACGCCATTTCCAATAGTCACGCTATCCAGCCCGCTGCATTCGAAGAACGCCCCATCGCCAATGCCCGTCACGCTGTCGGGAATGGTAATTTCCGTCAACCCGCTGCAACTCTCGAACGCATAACTTCCAATGTACGTTACAGAGCCATCCGTCGGAATTTCGCTATTTTTACAGCCCGCGATCAGCGTTTTACTTTCTGTTTCAATGAGACAATTCCCCGAACTATGGTAAACCGAATTCTCGGCTTCTACCGTGATACTTTCCAGCCCGTCGCAATGCAAGAACGCACCTTTGTTTAACCCTGTTAGAACACCATATAAGATTGCCGCCTGAAAAAATAGCGAATCAAACCTTATTTTTTAATGCCTTTCGTGGTGTCGTTGTACCACGGAATTAAGCGGCAAGTCAACGGAAAAAATTATTGCAGAAGCCATAAAAAGAAAGAACAGTCATACTCGATCAAGAGTGTAGCTGTTCTTTTATTATTCCGTGATTGCAATCAAGCGCGACAAACCGACGCAATAATTTTTTCTTTGTCGTTGACTTCCGAGAGGCTGCACACGCAGGCTGACCGATTCGTGCTTCATTCAGTGGTCCTTAGCCACTGCCGAAAGGCAAAAATAAAAAATAAGGAGATTTGAAGCAAATGAAAAAGGTTATCTACTCGATCACCAAGTTAGGAAAGGTCGAAAACACAAAGATTACAGGTATCGGATACATCACCGATGAAGACCTGATTACGGCAAATGTCAGCAAGACCGGCAAGCCGTACATCAGGATTTTTCCTTGCGTGAAAAATTGCCATCCTGTAATGAACAGCACAGACGAATTCAAAGGCGCGTACTACGAAATCGTCGAATACAACGAGCGGGATATAGAAGTCAACTACTATATCTGGTTCAAACTTGCGAAATAACAAAGGAGATAAAGATCATGAAGAAACAATATCAACTGAGCGAATTCCAATTCTATGACGGAGAAGAGTTCATCACCTTCAATCTCATAGACATCAACACCGAAAAGAAAGAGATCACGGTCGCCGTGACAGACCGCGGACGCATCAGCGTTCACACATTCGACCTGCTGGAAGATTGCGGCAGGCTCTACTTCGAATACGGCGTAGGCTTCAATCAAATCGACTTGGACGACTTCGAGGAGGTGGACGAATGAAACTCACTCTTGTGAACATCAAAGAACTCAAACGCAATTCGGACAGTCCCCTGCTCAAACGAGTTTGCAACTATGTCATAGACCGTTGGAGCGACTACAACGACAAGAAGGGCATCTTTACGGATGTCCTTCATTATGGCTGCCAATCGGGCATTGTAGGAGAACTCATCTACTACACCGACACGGTGCGCTTCTACAAGCAATATCGGCAGGAAATCAATACGCTGCTGTACGACCTTATGAACGGAACGGGACTTTACTCCCCTACCGAACTTTTCGGCGACAAGTGGGACAAGGAAGATCCGCTTGCGCAGGATATTTGCAACCAAAACCTTCTAGCGTGGTTCGGCTTTGAAGAAACGCTCCGGAACATCGGCTACAACTTTGAAACTTTACAAAATTGCATTTGAGGAGGATACGAAAATGACAGACAAGAACATTGCAAAGAAAGAAAAGGCTATCGAGCTTATGAAACGGCTGGACATCTATAAGCCGTATATCAAGGGCTTCCGTGAAAGCGACAAAGTTTGCTTTTTTGAAGGTTTTGGCGGCTTTTGGATAGACCAAGAACCCGAAGTCTATGCCAAGATGAAGGCTATCGAAAAGAAATACGGATGCCTCGTCTATGCCGTAACGCATGAATTTACTCCGTTCGGCGAATGCTACTCCTTCCTCATCGTATCGGACTATCCCGAAGAATGGGACGACTTGATGAACGATGACGGAAACAGGCACTGCGCTTACGCCTATGTCTGGAACAAAGACGATGAATGGTGTTCGGAGTTCGGCGACATAATCGTGCAGAGCTTTGGCGGCGGTATCCAAAGAGTCGCGTGAGGTGGAATATGAAAGTATATCTTGTAAAACTCGATTGGTCCACCGAAGACAGCAACGACATAGAATTGTTCGTTTGCGGCACTTACGACAAAGCTTGCGAAAAGTTCAAAGAACTTATCGCAAACGAAATGAACCCGGACAACTCGTGGGTTGGCGAACTTGAATGGGAAAACGGCGTTCCGAAAGACGACAAAATCGAACTCGACTTTCTGGATCGCCGCAGCGACACCGATGAAACCGAATGCTATTGGCTTATCACCGATACTTGGGATTACGGCGTCCATACCTTCATCTCTATCGAAATCAAGGAGGTCTTATGAAACCGTTCAAAACACAGGCTCACATCCACTCCCTTGACGGGCAAATGGATGAGATAACAGTCTTGGAAGAACTTGGGCACAACAGCTATTTAGTGGATTATCGCGGGGTGAAATGCTCCGCGATTTTTAATCCCTTCAACTGCACCTACTACGCAGACGACATCTATGGGAGGCTCGAAAAATGAAAATCATCTTCTATTACTACAACTCGACGGGAACGCTCTTCCTGTCTTACAGCGACGGAAACGGCGGCTATGCCGATGAAGCCTATGTTTTCTACACTCTTCGGCAAGCGATACAGAAATTCCGCCGCGAATACGGATTACAGCGCAAGCATATACGCGTCATCAAACTTTATTAAGGAGGTCTTCAAACAATGGCTAAAATCGCAGAACTCAAAAAGTATCTCGGATATGAATTCTCTTCCGGGAGTTACACCGGCGAGGACTATAAGTCCTTCCAGACAAAGTACATCAACTATCTGAAAGCTGTATGCCGCGAAAATCATTGGCAGCTCGTCAATGTCGGGAGAAACCACTACTGCTTCTCCGCCTTTATCAAGAGCGCGGAAAACAAATGCGTGTACATATCCATCTCGGATGTCAGATACTTCACGAACGAATGGTTCAGCCATATTCTCATCCGAACGGCGAAAGACGAGCAAGACTATCGAGGCGGCTTCAACCACTATACCACGCTTGAAAACCTCGATAGCAAAGCGGCCGAACTGCTTGAAGACTTACCCTTTTAAGGAGGCTCGAAATGAAATCCGTAATCTGGGATCTCTACCACGGCAATATATGCGGCAAGGATATCAAAGTCCCTCTTAAAGACCGCAAAGAAGAGTTTGCCGTGTATGACAAATTGAAGGCTACCCTCTCGGAAGAGAGCGACGCTCTTTTTGAAGAGTTCCTCGAAAAGGCTTCCGAAAGCCAAGACGCAGCAATGCTTATGACTTACAAACGCGGCGTAGCGTTCGGGCTGTTACTTGCCTTTGAATCGTTTGAACAAGGAGATGACTTATGAAACAGCTAAATTTGGAAGCGAAAACCAAAGAACAACAGCGTATCAAAGCCTACCTCGAAAAAAACGCCTCGGATATCCTTGCAGGAAAAATCAACAACGGCGTTCTCATCAAGAAAGACGGCAAGATCTTGCTCAACCGCAAAACAATGGACGGCTTTATGTCCTTTGCGACCGAAGAAGCAAGAAAGCAAGCCGACAAAGGCGCGAGATACGCAATGGTCGAAGACGATGTCGTGTTCGGCTGGGCTGTCCACTATTTCGAAGAGGACAGCATCGAAGGCACGCTCTACAACGAGGACGGCTCCGAATACAAGACGCAGCCCAAACCGGTAGCAAAGGCGCCGACGGTGAAAGCACAACCCAAACCGCAGCCCAAGCCGCAGATGTCAATGTTCGACCTTATGGGCGAAGACCTCGAAGGCAAGCCCGAAGAGGAAAAGCCCGAAGACGATGAAGATACTATGCCGTCCGATGAAGAGATACAGGCGATCATGGCGGAGATCGCCGAGGAAGAAAAAGCTAAACAGCAAAAGCCCACGACCTCTCCCGTGTATCGGAAGTATCTGGAGGTGCAAGACAGGTATCCGCAAGCAATTATCGCCATGCGCTTGGGCGACTTCTATGAAGTGTTCGGCAAGAATGCAGAGGTGCTTGCAAACGAACTTCCTCTTACTCTTACGGGCAGAGATTGCGGACTTGAAAGCCGTGTGCCTATGGTCGGTTTCCCGTACCACACCGCAGAAATGTACTTCGGCAAAATCTTGAGCAACGGGCATACGCTTGTCGTCATGGATAACAACGATGAAGTGCGCGAATTGCCTTCTGCGCAAGGCGTTGACCTCGAAACGGGCGAGATACTTTCCGAAGAAGAGATGCGGGAGTTTGACGGCGACATCGAAGAGCCGAAAGACCTTGACGATGACATTGACGCTTCCGCCTTCGACAAAGACGCACTCTGTAAGCTGGACGAAATGTTCGGCGACAAACTTACTTTGAGGTGAAAACTATGACGGAAAAAGACATCAGACCTATCCCGAAATACATCCTGAAAAGGATACGGAAACTTGACGGCAAATACTATCCCGATCCAGACGGTCATGTGCGCTGCTACGCCTACCTGACCACTTGGAAAAACGAGCTTGTGAAAGTCACCGTCGCCGTAAAGCACCGCTACAAAAAGTGGTACTGCAAGCAGGTCGCCATTCACGGATTGGATTCGGATAAGTGCTTCGTGAAGGACATGGAGTATTGCTATTGCGCAGGCATGGGATTCCGCTTCGGCTGGTACGAAGAAGGCTTGCAAAAGTACAAGCAATGGTACGAACGCGACTGGTGTTGGGCGTATGACAAATACTATGATCCTTTCGCAGAGATCGTAAATCCGCACTTCATAGACCGCCTGCCGGAGTTCAGATATTCCGCGTATAAAATGTATCAGGGCTGCAATATTTTCAAGTATTTACGGCTCTACCGACAGTATCCGCAGCTTGAAATGCTGATGAAGCTCGGCTTTTCACGGATCGCATTGAGCAAGACGATACTCAAACGCTGCGGAGCGGACAAAGCCTTCTGCAAGTGGCTTATCGCAAACAAAGCGACGCTTCAGGACAGGCACTACTACATAGATGTCATCGTCAGGGCGTATAAGACCAAGAAGCCGCTCGAACAGCTTCAGCACTACAAGGAAGCAAAACTTCGGCTGATCCACGACAGCGCGCTCGAACCGTTAAAGGAGCTGTTCAAAGGCAAAGAACTTGAACGGCTCTTTGATTATGTAGCGGAGAAGCGCACCAATCCGCATACCTATCTCGACTATCTGAAAGCCTGCCAAAACCTCGGCTTGGATATGTCCGAAGAGAAGAACCGCTTCCCGCACGACTTCAAACGCTGGCACGATATCCGCATAGACCAATACGCCGCGAAAAAGGCTATGGAAGACGCGGAAAAACGCAAGGAACTGTATGCGCAATTCGCCGCCGTTGCGGAGAAATACCTGTCCCTGCAACACGCGAAGCGGAGCGCGTTTATCTGCGTCATTGCAAGAAGTCCGGCTGACCTTATCCGTGAGGGGGAGGTGTTGCACCATTGCGTGGGACGGATGAACTACGACCAGCGCATGGTGAGAGAAGAATCGCTCATTTTCTTCGTCCGCGCAAAGGAAAGCCCGGATATTCCGCTCGTGACGCTCGAATACTCGCCGCGCAGTCACAAAGTCCTGCAATGTTACGGCGAACACGACCATAAACCGAGCGAGGACATTCTGCACTATGTAAACAAAATCTGGCTGCCTTACGCTAACAGAACCATCAAACAGATCGCGGCATAAACCGCAAAGGAGAAAACACTATGTCAAACTACTTCAGAATTACCGCCTACCACCCCGAGCAAGACCTTTCGGCTATCTTCGACAGCAACGGCTACTTTGAAAAACTGTGGCAGTTCTCCGCCTACCTCATCCAAAAAGGCTTCAAGATCATAGAGGTCGGAAACGAAGAGAAATTCGACGAAGGCGATATGCCGAAATCCGAACGAGATACCATCCACATCATCCTTCGCGCCTGCAAGAGCGGACAGCCCGACATACAGGGCAATACCATTATGGTAGAAGGAAAACGATACTTCACAAGACAGGTGTGATGCAACATAATTCACACCTTTCATTGTTACATATAAGCCGTTGACTTATATGTAACAATATGCTATGCTATTGAAAAGGAGAACAGGAATATGATCAAACAACAGCTTGGAAACAAGATCCGAGAATTACGCAAAGCAAGAGGTTATAGCCAAGAACAATTTGCGCCGATATGCGGTCTTGACAGAACCTATATCGCCGGCGTAGAAAGCGGCAAACGAAATATTACAATAGAAAACGCACAAAAGCTCGCCAATGCCCTAAATGTTTCGATGGCAGAACTTTTCGACTTCACGCAGCCCATCCACAAAACATTTATTGTTACGATAAATGGAGAGGAGTTCATCCTCGAAGCTTCGAAAGAACTAACGCCGGAAATCAAAGAAGAAATCGAAATTATCGCAAGGCTTGCTTTTGATGAAGACGACTCTACTCTTCTCGAAGTTTCCGATTGCGATACAACAGATGAATTGCTCGAATTATCAGTATTTGACATCGCAGGGCTGCTTGCAAAAAAAATCGAAAGCGACCTGCAAATCAGCGTAACATTTAAGCCGATAGAATTAGAGGTGACAATCAACTACTGATAAACCTCACATAAGCAACAAAAAGCCGCAGCGATGCGGCTTTTGTTGCTTTGTCTTTGCCAAAACAAACTATTTATGCAAATTATGCAAACACTCATATGCATCTTTTATAAACGACCTCTTCTCTTCTTCAGAATAACCATTAAATGAATGCGAAGAATCGTTTAAGAACCTTAATCTATCTAACAGCTCATCTTTACATTCATTTGCAAGATATCCATGTTTTGCAAGAATTATTATAAACTCATGCAAACCTTTCCCCTTCAATTCACTTGTTTTAGACGTCTCATATGCATAATACCGATGCAGATAGTTCTCAAATAAGATACGCACTTCGTTCTCTGCTATATCATTAATCTCCGCATTGATGAACTTAATCACTTTATCTAGCAATGCCTCATAATCATCTTTGAATATGCCGTCGTCGGGCGATAAAGGTACGAAAACATGATTATTTCTATCTCTTTGTATTTTCAAAACAACCTTATTTTCCGTCGTGAAATTATTAATGGATCTGAAAAAATTCTCATAATGCATCAAGAGAATGACTTGCGTAAAACAGCTTTTACTCAAATCCTGCAATAATAAGGCAAAAAGCCTCATTCTATCTTTGTCAAAACTAGTTATAGGATCATCTAATACTAAAATCGCATTGGAATTTCTATCCACTTTAATTTTTGCTAAAAATATAGACAATGCCAATGCTCGTTTATCAGACTCGCTTAAACAAAATCTATTCTGATCCACTAAATTGTCTTTAAAATAAATCTTAATGCCATAAACTTTCTTTTTGCCACGAGGTGTTGTTTCCCTCTCAAGCCTATAGTTTTCACTTCCTAACTTTTTGTAAATTTCCTGAATCTCCGCAAAATATGTATCTAAAAATTCAGTTTCGTTGTTATCTATTTCTGTGCGAGTATCCTTGATTTTCTTTTTGAGCTCATTTATATGATCGTCAAGTTGGTTTAAAGTGTTAATGGCACTGTCATTCATCCCGCGAATCAATATTAAATTTGCCTCATCATACTCACTGGTAAGCGTCTTAACTTTTAGGTCTAACGATTCATGCGTAAGGCCGTTTTTAAACTCATCAAAATCAGCATTAACCTCATTAATGAGGTTATTGAATGCGGTTATCTTAGTTTCCATTTCCGCTATGATTCCCAATACTTCATTCGTATCGTTAAATTCATAATCACAACGGGTAAACGACTGCAACTTAAGGGTCAAGGCGGAATCCAACTCTTTACGAGATCTATCTATTGCAGCAATCAACTTTAACTCGAGGTCGCTAATTTCATCAAGCTTTCTTTCTATTATTTCGCACTTGTCCGGCATCGCATATTTTTTAATGTCGCTTACTTGTTTCCTGATCGTATTTATTAGGCCAGCAAGTCCACCACTCCTATAATTTCTCATAACATTCGACTGTGCATTTTCCACTTTATCTAAAAGATTCACAATCGATTGCGAAAAATATTCAGAAAAAACTTTAACGCGTTCGTTTTGAGTTATGTCTTCCCCACAAAACGGGCAAAGATTTGTTTTTAATTTGACACCCTCCTTTATCCATGAATCTGATATATCAGGAATTTGCGTTTTAATACGATTGACATCCTCTATTAGTTTTGTAAGATCAATATCAATTGAAAATCCACAAATTGCCTTTACTTGTCTGACTATGTCTTTAATCATAAAATAGTCACAATTTAATAACGATATGGCTGATGTTCCCTTGATAGCTGATATATTATCTCTTTGTTTTATCGCTACAGATCTAGCCTCATTTATGGACATCATTAACGATTCTTTATCCTTGAAATCCTCGACAAACAAAATCTTGCGTATAGTATCAAAACCAATACTTTCAAGATTGGTTTCTAAAGACTCTTTCCTGCGACTAAATTCTTCTTTTTTCTGAGACAAGCAACTTTCTAAATTGCCTAATTTTTTTACTAATTCTACGCTCCTTTCGCCCAAAATAAAAGCCGTTAAATTTTCTTTATTTTTATGTTCAATATTACTGTTTGTAAAAACATTTTCATCAACAAAATTAATATCAAACACTTCGAGATCTCTACCAATATCTGCATCAGTAGGAATATCCCAAGCACCATCGCTAAATCTAACATTACACCCATTAATTGTTAGATCCACTTCGCATTTTTCAGAGGATTTAATACCAATTCTTCTTCTGTTCAAGATATAAAAACAATCTCGAGTTTTCAATGAACGAACAATATCGCAAAACGTTGTTTTGCCATAAGTGTTTGCCGCATAAATATAGGAAAAACGATCCAACTTAATTTGCCCGTTTCCAGAATTTTCATATGCACCAATATTTTTTATGTTTCTGATACGTTCGATCATACTTGACCTCGTCTATTGTACAGTATTGACAACTTGCCCGATAATTGGACGATATTTTTCTTCTTTAATTCACACTCCCATATGCGAATCACCGTCCAACCTCGAGCTTCAAATCTAGCGGTGATCTCATGATCATGCTGAATATTCCGTTCTCTTTTTCTTTGCCAATATTCTTGATGATCAGCCGGACGGGTATTCCGACAATCATGTCCATGCCAAAAACAACCGTCTACAAATACGGCTATTTTTTGGTCGAGAAATACAAAATCAGGATGTCCCTTCACTTTATATCCTCGCCTCCAGCCATGTATATCGTTCTCCTCAAAATAGCGAATTAGTTTCAACTCCGTAGATTTATTCCCCTTAGAGTGAACCTCGCTCATTATAGAAGAACGCTTTTCAGTCGTGAATATATCAGCCATAGCTCAACTGTTAGCGGCAAATCGTTCAAGTGTCAGATCTGAGACCAAACTGCTTATATCCTTACCCAAATTATTCACTATGATGTCATCAAAATCGGCATAGTCCAAATTGCGAACATCGTGGAATATATGATTATAGAGATATTCGGCAAACGTATTTGCCAAGATAATCACTATCGGAGAATCCTTAATGTCTCTTTTGGTTGCGGGAACGTATCTCGACGTAATAACTATTGTATATTCGCCTCCAATCTCTTCTCTTTGCTCGCGAAGCCTACCGGCATTTATTCCAAGCAATTTGTTAGCTGTGGATTTTGATTCGACCGCAAATTTTTTCTTTTTTGTTATGTACAAACATTCTATATCTGTATGAGCAGCGCCGCCACGCTTAATAGCCTCAACGTTATAAAACATGTTAAAGCCCTCTGTTAAAACATCCTCAAACAAATATGCGGTTTCATTTTCTGGATTATTAGAATACTTCTCGATTAATTTAGGCAATTCAAGAAGTTTACTCAAATCATCAGATTCTCCAATCTCCTGCAATAATAATTGAGGATAAAAATTATATACTTCTTTAATGCAGTCTATCGACAGCCTTTCTGGATCTTGAAGGCGTACAGGCTTTGCAAAACACGAATATTCCGCCAACATCTTTTTAATAAACGGAATACCATCAGAGCAAATAGTAACATACCCCCTAGAAGCTTTCCGTCCGGTTGGCAAACTTTTGCTATTCGACTTTGTAGGATGATATAATTTGCAAATTACTTCACCCTCTACCTTGTTAATTATACCTACTTGATTCAGCAATGATTGCGTATAATACTCCCATTCATACACTGTGTTTACGTATGTATGCTCGTCTGACTTGAATTTATTTGCGAGCTCCGCGTTAGACAAGTCTCTAATTGACAGTATTTCGCTTACAATCTGCTCATAAGTTTCGGGCGTAACTTCCTTTACAAACGGAAGGATAAGCTCCTCCTCATAATTATAAAGACGTCCGTTCAGTCTTTCGTCTGTCAGAAGCTGAAAAATTAACCGAAATGGATATAGCTGAAATTCACGGCTCGTCCCATTCGCCGGATGCTGAAATTGCATAGCAAACAACATTGCAATAAAAATCTTTCTCAACTTTTGATCGTCTGAAATATATTTCAAAAACAGATTGCCAAGCGGACTAAAAATAAACTTCTTTTCTCCACCAGACTTATCCTCATACCCGAACATCCAAAATTCAAGCGTATTGATCCTATGATTAATAGAATCTAACGGACGCTCTTGAGGATTTCTTGTTCTATACAAATCCAATGCGGCAAGACGTTCTTGCATTCTGTGCCGCTCCAAATCGGACACATCGGTTTTGCAGCTATTTTTAACATCTAAAGCGACAGCCTTAATCATATCATAGCTGCAAGTATGCTTATATAAGATCCATTTATCGCGAGATACAGTGATCGGCATTATTACTCCCTCCCAATCTTATCCACTACTTCAAAAAGAAGTTTTGGCGGAATCGCTTCACCAATAACGGTTCTAATAAACGTATCTGTCGAATCTTTAGGAAAATCTATATCTTCCGGAATCGAAGACACAATGAATGTTTCAAGCAAAGTAAGCACGCGCGCGTCAGAATAAGTTCCGTCGGGAAGAAGTCTTCCCGGATGCACGTTATTATGCGAACTCATGCTCCCGCTAAACGTCGTTCTAGTAGGACAAGGCTCATCCCAAGTCATGCGCTTAAACGTATTATGGAACCCTTTAATCCTTGTTCCGTCTTCTTTCTTGGGATAATATACCTCATTAGTTAAAGCGCTTTTACCTGTGGGAGTATGCCGCAATGCGAGAACGGCTCGCTCATTCTGCTGTTTTGCATAATGCCAAGGAATGCCGGAATCTTGTCCCGCTTCTAATGAAGGCAGTTTCCCAATAGCTTGAGAAAGCGGTATCTCCGCCTGAGGCGTAGGCCACCCCCAAATCAATCCCTTTTTATAAAGCTTAACTATTGCTCGCGGTCTTGATTGACAAACTCCATAATCTTTTGCATTGAGTACTTTAATTTCTATAAAGTATTTATCGGAGTATTTTTGATTTAAAATCTCTTCCAGTTTCAAATATTCCCCATTGTAAGGAAAATACATCTCGATGAAAGTAGGCACATTTTCGATCAAAATATAATCGAAATCACAAGCGTCTATTATTTCTAACGCCCTTAAAATAAGAAAGTTTCGTTTATCTTTCTCGTAATGTGCTTGAACCTTATTTTTTCCTAACGTGCTCAATCCCTGACAAGGAGGCGTTGCAAGCAACATCTTAACATTATTCTCTTTGACAATATTTATGAGGCGTTCTTTAATCGAATCGTCCAAAATATCTCCACACACCATTTCTGCATGCGGATAAAAATGCCTATAGCATTCTGCGCGTTTAGGTAAAAGCTCATTCCCGGCAATAACTTCGACATTTGTATTATGCAGTAGCAATTCCCCAATCCCAGCGCTAGAGAATAAAGAAATCGCTTTGATATTCTCATTGTTTTTCATGTAATAATCATCCTCCAAATCAATTCCTTGGACAATCCTTTTAAGCATGAGCGGCGGGATCGATTCGCCAATACATTGCCGGATTAATAATTCAGGCGTATCGTCCGGTATATTCCAATCGGCAGGAAGCGAATCTAATATCATCAACTCTAGCGGCGTCAAGACTCGAGCATCGGAATACGTGCCATCTGAAAGAAGCCGTCCGGGATGAACGTTGCGCTGAGAAGCGATACAATCATTTCTGATAGTAATCGTTGGCGCGGGCGCATCCCATCGAATTCTTCTATACGAAGAATGATATCCCTTTACAGGAGTCCCGTCTTTTTTTTGAGGGAAATAAACCGGATTCTCAAAAGCGGTGTGACCAGTTGGAGTATGGCGCATCCATAAAATATTTTCTTGCGAATGCGGTCTCGCAAAATGCCACTTAATACCAGACTTCTGCCCGGCTTCTAATGATGGCAAATCGCCAATCGCCTCTCTTACCGTCACTTTGTGGACACATTTTTTTGGCCATTTCCAAGATTTCCCCTTCTTGTTCATCTTTATAATGGCACGCAAACGAACTTGAGGAACGCCATAATCAGATGAATCAACGACTTTACTGTCAATATCATATTGCATACCAAATTCGAGATTCAATATTTCAACGACAGTACGCAACTTCCCCGCGTAATTAAGCTGTATTTTTAGTAATGTCGGAACATTTTCGATTAAAACATACGTGGGCTTCAAACGCTTTATTGCCTTAACAACATACGTAATCAAATAATTACGTTGATCCATTTCCAATGAATCCTGATGTCGATTTTTACCAGCGACACTCATTCCCTGACAAGGCGGAGAAGCCAACAAAAAATCTAAAGGTTTCGGCGAAGCATCAACAATTTTCTCGAAAATCGCATTGTTAGTAATGTCCCCGCAAATCACATTCGTTTCCGGAGATATTGCTTTGTATAAGTCCGCTCTTTGTTTTATCAACTCGTTCGCCACCAAGATATCTATTCCGGCTTCCTTAAAATAAGTTTCGCCAATCCCAGCACTCGCGAACAAAGATATGCCTTTTAATCTCTTATCACTCATAAATTATATCCATTACCTCGCCAATGTTGCAATGTAACGCTTCGCATATTTTTATCATAACCGCCATAGAAACGATCTCATTGTTATTCAGTTTCGTTAGCGTGGTCGAACCTATACCCGTCTCTTCTTTAAGATCTTTCTTCTTCATACCCAAGTCTATTAGCTTTTTCCATAGCTTAACGTACGATACCATTACCTCTACCTCGTCAAGGTTTTTTATATTATACCACTATTTAGCCGATATTTCAACTAATAAGAACGATGTTTCAAATAAAAAAACCGATATATCGGACACTTCAAGCGAATTATTATCTGCAAAGTTCCGTCTCTTGCAACCGTGGCGTGTGCTTGTCTTGATACGAGAGCGGCGCCGCTTCGCGCCGCCGCGACAAGCACACGCCACTCGACCAAACCCGGTTGAAGGAGGAAAAGAAAAGTGATGACGGAAGCGGAGTCGCCCGCTAACCCGCTTGGGCGATCTTCCGCTTTCACCGTCACACTTCCCTTTCTTCTTTCCGTATCCGTTCCATCTTCAATTACACTTTCGCATTTGGTCGATGACGCCTTTGCTGACTTGTCCCATATAGCAGCCCTCATCCCAGCACGAGAAATCGTCGTAAAGGAGCAGCTTCTTTTCCTCATTCCCTATCGTACAGACGATGTCCTCGTCCATGATGTCCGAGATGAAGAACTGCGGCAGCCCCTTCGAGTAGACCATCTTCTCGCCGGTCTTTTCCATATACTTCGTGAGATACGCTATCGCCTCGCCGAGCATAGAGCGGTCGTCCACCGTCTTGAAGTCGGATCTTCCGAACCTTTCGTTGAAGTAGGTGTTCTGGATCGTCGTCTGCACCTTCTTCTTGATCGGCGAATAGTCCTTGACTTCAACGAGTTCTCCGGGCATTGCTCCGTCCGGAATGTAGAACAGCCCGTGGAAGTGAAGCCGCTGCTTTTCGGGAGAACGCTCCCACACCCCGACATACTTCCAGCCCTTGCGGTGGCACATCATTTTGAAGCATCCGCGCAGCTTCCTCATAAAGCTCTCTTCGGTATGCTTTGCCCCATCATAGGTGAAAGTGCAAAAGTAGTTGAAGTCCTGCAAATTCACCTTGCGCGTGAGCCTGATGCGCCGACATATCAGATTCCGCAATTTCCGCTCAAATTGCACTTCCACATACTTTATCGTGCTATCTTCGTTCCTAAAGTACGGCTTCATGTTGCGAACGATAAACTTCTTCCTCGCGCTTCGGGACTGCCCTGCCGACTTTTGATACAGTTCCTCAAAGAGTTCTTTCCGCGTCATCGTCCTTGATCTTACCTTCTTTTCAACCGCAGGCTTGATCTCTTCCTCATTTTCCATATGCGAAGACGGCGCATCGTCATCAATGGACGGTGCGCTTTCTTCTTGATCTATATTCTCTTCGCGTTCCGTGGTCTGTGCCTCTTCCTGTTCCGTCACCTCTATCTCTTCTTCCGGCGGACGGAAACGCCGTCTTGACGGCCTTGTCGTATGCGGTATCGCTATGTAATGACTGCCGTCAAAATACACTTTGCATTCGCCATAAGACATGGTTGCCTCCTTTTGCCGTAAAGGAAGCGGACAGCCCGTAAATCACGCAGAACTGTCGCCGTCCGCGTCCCTGTACAGCGAATTGATGAAATAACTGTTCTGCATTTTGAGTTCCTCCACCGAAGCCTTTTCCGTAGCGTATTCCAAGTAGTCCGCAAGCCCTGTATAGCTGCGCCGCGCCATATCGTTGAAATAGTCCGAGAAACAGTCCGTGCTGAACCGCTGCGCATAGATCTTCGCGCTCATCAGGTAATACTTCTTATTCTCCGTCTTGCCGTCCATCGTGCCGCGCTCTTTCTCTATCTTCAAAACCGAGTAACCGAAGCGATTGAAAATGCGCAGGTTTCTCCGCCAAAGCCATGCGACAACGCTTTTGAGGATATGCACCAGCAAGGTATTGTCCCCACGCCTGAAACGGAAGTCATAGTACAGCGAAATAAAGCGGTTGAACGCCCACTCCGAGAGCATTTCCTCTATCGTGTAGAACGGCAAAGCGAGCCGCATATCTCCGCATGAAGCGATGTTGATGATGTCCGCAAGGTCGCGCGCGTCCGCGCCCCAAGACTCCGGTCTTTGCTCGTCCGTGAACACCTTGATGAATGGGAAGTTGTCTACGGTCGCACTATGCCGGCACATTTTCAGCCACGAGTTGAACAGGTCGTTCTTTTGGTTGGTATCGTCCGCGCCTTTCTTGATCTCCCGAAGCTCCAGATTGTTGCCACGCTCCTTTCCTATCTCCGTGATCCCCACAACGCCGAACTCAAAACTGCCTGCATTCGGGTTGTTTTCCAAGACCTTACGCCCCAAGCGCAGCACATCGAAATCGAGGATATGCGCGTGCCTGCTTTGAGGCCGTCTGCGTTTCGGGAAGAAGTCCGTGAGCCACATCGGGAAGTTGCCGTTATCTGCCATCATATTATCCGTGCGGACGGAATAGTTCGCCACAATGAGGCTGCTCTCCAAGACATAGATGAAGTACGCCTGCGCGTAGGTTTCCAGCACCGCGAACAATCGGCTTATTTTAAGCGAATCGTCAAAAGTGGTGCCGTAACGCGCGTAATCGTATCCGTAAAACTGCGTTTGCGCGTTTCTGTGCCGAATGAACCTTGACCGCTTCAATGCCACCCAAGCCTTGACCGAAGCGAGGTTGTAGACCGTGCCATGCTCCATACACCGCCGCAGTTCGTCCTCAAAGGCGATCCACGGGAAGTACGGGAACTTCATGTCGTTCTGCTGCAGTATCTCAAGTGCCTTTTGCCGAAACATCACCTCTTGCGACAGCACCATGTCCGTGATGAGCGTCGTCTTTTTCTTGCCCATTGAACCGCAAGCCATACTGACTATCGGCAGCTCGTTAATGAAGCCGCAATTCCTCGCCTCGAAGTGCCGCAGTCTGTTCAAAGCGACGCTCTTCCGCCAATGGTCGAACAGCAGCCAGCAGACGAACGCGATGCACCACCATGGAAAGTACCGGAAGATGACCTGCAAGTCGATGAACAATTTGCATACCTGCACATAGAGGTTGGCGACATCGAAGCTCAACACGAAATAGAAGTAGTACGCAAGAAAGCCCGTGACGATACTCGCCGCGTTCAGGTGGAACGCCCACATCACCGCCCAGAGGATCCATACCGCGCGATGCTCCGTGAGAAAGTCCCGATACGACAATACAGCTCGTTTCAGCGGCTGATAGAACCACCTCGACAGCATCTTAAATACCCGGAGAGGTACGGTGTCCCTGTTGTGCTTGGTGTTGCCGCTTTTATACAGCCGCCAGATGACCAGCCCCAAGATAAGCAGGCAAGGGAGAATGATAGCCACGACTTTCAGAAGCACGAGCATAACATCTCCCACCTTCGCCCAATAGCCCGCAAAATTCTCTCCGTCCACAAGCAATGAGAAGAAGCTCGTTGCCTGCGAAGTAAAGCTCTCGAAGTCCGACGGGAGCAGGATGTCCCAATCCATTACGGAGGAATACTCCGTGACGGACGGCACGATGTCATGATCCAAGCCGAACAGCGTGCAGAAATAGTACCCGACGGACAGTCCGAAGTCTTTGGCGGTCTCGCCGAAGCGCAGGTAAGAGTCGCCGAACACAAACGCGCCTAGCAGGATAAACGCCGCCGTTATAACAACGGTAAGACAGATATTAAATGTTCCGCGCCTGTTCATAGACCACCTCCAAGATCGCCGTGCTCTCTTCAACGGAAGCCGTTCGGCTACCGGTATAAACCAAGTAGCCGACGACCAATACCGTTACGACCAAGAGGGCAACAGCCAATATTCTCCTGACCGTTTTCATTTACACCTCCAATCCGTCCACATCGTCGGGCGGTTTCTGCGTATGCTTTACGGCAGGTTCTTTCTGAGCCTTCGTTACCGTTTTCCGCTTTCGTCGGTTGTCTATTCCCTTGAACAGAGCCGCTATCGCCCTGAACGGCAGACAGATGAGCCAGAACAGGAATTTGAGGATATACGGCAATATCGGGAACAGAATGATGATGAGCAGAACTATCAGCACGATGGCGAGCAGGATCTGCCACCACTCCCACTCGGAAGGCATCTGCACTGGCGGAGTTATCGCATTGACGATATCCATAGGGCTGGACACCACGGGAATGACCGTATATACGCCGTCCCGGTTGAAGGTGAGCTGGATAATGTCAAAATCGAAGAATACGCTCTCCCAAGCACGATATGCCTGACCGCTCGTATGCTTGTCCGGAAGAATGGTGCGAAGTTCCATGATGTCCACCGCTGCGGAATAGTAGTCCGTAGTGGCGAAACGGAACAGCACGACCTGCTTCTTCTCGTCGTCCTTGCTGCTGACCGTTGTGGCGTCTTTGAAATAGTCCCGAAGCGCCTGCACATCGTTGGCATTGATGAGAAGCCTGTCCGCAACTTCGTTGTCGTTGCCGTCCAGATCGCTTTCCTGCACAATGTAGATGGGCGAAATCGTCTTGCTCTCCTCTTCGGGAATGCCGCCGAATATCGTGTCCCACAAGCCCCAATTCACCCAATTATCCCAGAAGGACGGATCGGTTTCCTGCCAGCTCGTCAGCTTCTGCAAGTCCACATCGGCGTCGAAATCGTAATACGAATAGCCTTGCTGTATCTTGCCGAACTCGGTATCCATCCTGCGGTAGTCGTCGATGTCGTCCGCGAACAAGTCCGCGCTGATCGTGCCGTCTTTAATGGGCAGCGTGCCGTTATCGAAGGTCTTGTTGTAGTTTCGTATGTACTCGTACAGCGCGTTGCTCTCCACGCCGCCGATGGACACAATGTCCGCATACGGATCGTACTCCTCGATGTTGTCCACCTTGAACAGGTAATACAGCGCGTCCGCAGGAACATGGAGATAATTGTTACCGAGATTCCAGCCCCATTTTGCGACCATCATTCCGCCACCGCCGTCACCGGCTTGCTGACCGAGCGAAAGCACGGAATCGTTATGGTTGTAGCCGAATAATTCCCCGATATGCGGATATGCCTGATCGTAAAACTCCTGATTGCTCGTGACCACGATGTCCTTGGTCTTGTACTCATACCACTCCGCCTTGATGCGCTGCAACTTGCCGTAAGTATCGAAGAACCGCTGCGGCACGGCGAAATATACCGTATCGAGTTGATTCTGATACCCCGCGCCCTTGCTCGAAGTCTGCGTGCGGTAGAAGGTGTGCTTGACATCCAGCGTGATGGTTTCAAGATACTCCACCGAACTTTCCAGCGTACTCTTTGCGCCCGCGTCCGGACCGTATCCTGCCGCATAGCCGGTAAATTTGTATGTTCCGTTGACGGGATATTCGGTCGCGTTGTTCGCTCCGTAAGTCACAAGTTCTATGCCGGAAACATCGTACCTGCGCTCGTTGCTGTTCACTCTGTCCTTGAATGTCGTTCCGTTTATCTCGCGGTCAACCACCTTGAATTTGTAGAACAGGTTCTTATAGTCGGAATTTTCGGACTTGCTCAAAAACTGCAGGTCAAACTTTGCATAATTGTTCGGCTTACCTTCGGAGTCATACGACACCGCCATCTGGATCTTGTTGCTCTTGCTGTTCGTGGAGATGTTCAGCCCTTGCGGATTATACACATAGACATACAGCCCGTAGTTACTTTGCATATTACCCTTGTACGAGTAGCAATACTCCACGAAATTGACGATCTGCGCCTGACTGTCCTCGTCATACGGATAGTCCTTCACATCGAAGGGCTGCCCGTTCACGGTGGAAGAGGTAAGGTCGTCCATGACACTTGTCTTGTCGTAATTGAGTTCGCCGCTTTCCGCATAAGCGATATTCGGCGCCGCCGAAACGACGACGCCGAACACCATAACTATCGCGATAAGACAGACGAACAATCTTTGCCTTACCGTGCTCAAAATACGATCACCTCCTTGTCCAATGTAACCCCTGCCGCATCCTGCGGTATGGAGAAATGAAGCGTAACGCTCGCTTCGCCGTTATACGAAGTAACGATAAGCGAATACATATCCTCATAACCTTTATCTTCACAGCCGCCAATCGTGTTGTTGGGATATACCGCCTGCAAAACATTTGCCACATTGCCGTTTTCAGATTTGGGCGTTATCGTGAAAGAAGTTTCCTCGCGCGCTATGTTGAACCCCGCAGTAAGGTCGGTTTCCGCCTGAAAGGAATACACCTGATCATCCAAAGTGAAATCGAAGTCTTTACCTTCAACGACATGAGGGACGATTTTCACGGAATAACCGCTGACATCACCGCCGGCTGAACCGAATGTGTACTTCACATCAACAGTAAGGGGCATTTCCTGCGAGATCTTATAGCCGCCTGCACTCGTAAGAACATCTTTGCCGTCCACCGAAACATAAAAGGTCTTGAAGTCGCTCGTGAAGCCGCCCGTGAAATAGACGATCACGCCTATAACTCCGACCACGACCAGCACGAGCAGTATGTACCCTATAACTTTTGCAACCGCGTTGCCTGTTTGTACACTCCTGCTCATAGGCTCACCTTAAAAAGAGATCGCGCTTTCGCTGAGTTGAACAGACGACACACCGGTACTAACCCAGAATTTCACGGATGTGGACAAGCCGCTTATGCTGTCGGTTACCTTCAGAAGATAGTAGCAGGAGTCGATGTGAGACGCATTGTATGCGGCGCCTTCCTTATACTCTTCCGAATATGCAGTTCCCATACCTTCCATCCAATCTTCATAAAACACATAGTCGTTGTAGTACCAAGTTCCCGTGCCGTATTCATCACCCTCGCTGTGCGAATAGAAGAACGAGTCCAAAACCTTGTTAGCCGTTACGGTTACGGTATTGCCGCTCACGCTTGCAGTTACGCCGAGATACTGCATAAGATCGGATATATTGACTTGCCTGACATTCTCATTTGTAGATCCGCCGAAAGAATCACCGAATACATCGCACACATAAATCGATCCCACTGCGCTTATCTCCGCGCTCAGGTCATACGAACCGACCGTATCCCAAACATTGCTCAAATTGACGGTAAAGGTCGTGGAGGTTTTGCTGGGAAGATCGTAGTATTCTCCCCTGCCGGAATTCGTGGTGGGCGACACGCTCGAAGTGAGATAAATGGAAGTAGCCACGCCGCGGAATGTGACAACACAAGTCGCCGTATAACCGCCTTGACGAGTTGTAACCGTGATGGTGATCTGATCGGAACCGAAAGGTTTCAAACAGGTTACGGTCGCCTCGCTGCTTCCGTCATATGTAGGCGTCACCGTCACATAATCCGTCACATCTTCGCTCTTGCCTTGATTGCTCCATGCGATAGACCAATCCACGAGTCTGTTGGTCGCATCCAACGGATAAACCGTTGCCGTCAATGTCTTGCTCACCGAACTATCCGCCGCAACAGTTGCAGCAGAACTCATAGCCAGCTTGACATTCGGCGAATTGAAGCACTCAGCGGTGAAATCATTGGCGTATGCCGCAGTTTCAGTTTCGGTTTCGGGTTCTTCCGTATCTATCTTATCCGAAAGAGAAACCGCTAAAGAAGCGACAACGCCTGCGATAAGCACCGCTATGAGCACGAACACGATGATCCATTTCACCGCGTCCGATTTCTTGTGTTCGTAAAATTCGTTATTCATGTTTTACCTCCAAAAGATTAGAAAATGCGGCTCGCGGTTTCCCGTAAGCCGCACATGCGCTTTGTTTTACGCCGCTCTTTTGACGAGCATGGCGAGCAGAGCCTTGTCCGAATTGCGGTACGGCTTGACGCTGCACTCGTAGATCTCGCCGTCTTCGTCCACCGACTGCACGGCGTAGGAATTGCCTGCAATCACCCTGCCGGTGGCTTCGTCCTTGATCTCATACGGCTTCAGAATGAGTTCTGCCGACATTTCGTTGCCGAACACGATATCCAGCACGGTATAGCCGCCTTTGTCGGGCGGAACGACCGCAACCTTGACATCCTTGCCGCGAATGACGCCCTTGATGAAGTAGGAGAAGAAAGTCCTTCCGTTCTTCTCGAAAGTCTCTCTTTCCACGAAAATCTTGCCGTTGTTATTCTTTGCCATGTTTCATATCCTCCCGATTTTACTTTTTGGCTTTGCCTTTCTGTCTGGAAATGCGCTTGGCTTCCGCCTTGGACTTCCCTTCCGCGAGAGCCTTCTTGTACTTGTAGGTGCCGGCATGATCGGACTGACACTGAAGATACCCGGAACGCATACCCGCTTCGTAGTCCGTGAGTTCTTTGCCCTCTTTCGGACCGTGCTGATGGACCTTTGCCTTCCTTTCCTCTGCGTAGCTCTTGGCGCGCTTGGAAGGAACGGTCCAACGTCTTTCATCGTACTTTGCCATTGTGATGCTCCTTTTTGAATTTTTACCCATAACGCAGGGTAAGCGCGGATATAATCGCTGAACGGCTGCTTACGGAACTCTTCGTCCCCGGCGATGAACTTACGGCAGTGGCCACATTGCGCCGTATGAACCATCGGTCTAACTCTTGAACCGTTCACGGACTACCTTAATGTATCGGGTAACGAGTGCCCGAAAAGGTCAGTAGGTCTTGCCTTGCGGAGAACCTTTCGAGAAGCGGACAATACAGATACGAAACCTGCCAAAGCTCCACTTCCAGATGCTTGCTCCTGCATTTTTCGAAGTATCTCTGCGCCTTCACGATGTCCTTGAAGTACCTGCAACCGAAATTGCATTCCACTCTGAACCTTTGCATTTTTCATCCTCCTTTTGAAGTGCCTTCACTATTTAGGCTCGAAAATCGCATTATACAAGGGTGTCAGCCAAAAATTTTTGCAATTTTTTCTTGATACGGCACAATCTGTCCGTAATAGCCTGCTGACTGACTTGCTGCGCTGCTGCAACATCAATGACTTTTCTGCGCTCGATATAGACCATCTCGAACAGTTCGCGCTGACAGTCCGTAAGCGAGGCGATGGCGGCGTCCAACTGCTCGCGCTGCTTTTCTCGCATAAGGTTTTCGAACGGATCGGCTTTATCGTCCACAAAGGCGTCGCCTTCGTAATCGAACAGCGAGGCGGACTTGTTGTGGCGGTCGTAATTATATCTGCTCTTGCGCTCCGCTTCGTCCATCTCTTTCAGGATGTCGTACCACTTGTCCTCTACCTCTATCGTGCTTTTCGTGCCGTCTGCAAAATAATAGGTGTACTTCTTCATGTTTCTGCTCCTTGAATTTGGTTTGGAAATCCGCAGAGCCGGCTTCTTTCCGCAAACGAAAAGACGGCATAAAAAGCGTTTGAGATTTGCTTTCCATTGCCGTCTTGCGGTCTGCGGATATGTTATTTTTGGTTTTCGGGACTTACGCCGTTTTTTCGTTCTCTATCTCGACCGTCCCGTCGTCGAGAAACCGTATCGTGGTCTTGCAGCCTTTGATAACGATCTCAACCACTCGCCTTGCCTTATCCAACCGACAGACAAGTTTGTTGCTGCTGTTCCGTATCTCTTCCATAGCTTTATCCCTCGTCATTTTCCTTCTGCCGTTTCAGAATGTTCTCAAGAAACTTCTTGGCGACCGATTCCAAAACAGGCTTCGGGATCTTTGCGTAATCGGGCATACCGTTGACCTCGACTACATATTCCGCTGCCGCTTTCCTTTTCATTTCGTTACTCCTTTCAATCCGAAAGTCCTGATTATGGACTTCATTACTTCGGCGTCTTTCCCGTCAAGAGATGGCAAGAGCCTTTCCAACAATTCCTTCTGCTCGTCCTTGAGATAGGACTTGCCGAGCCTGTATTTTTCGTCTACATGAATACCGCCTCCATTGCCTTGGACGGTGTAGATCGGATACGAAAGCGACAACAGTTCTATGTCATAACGGATCGTTCGCTTACTGACTTTGAACTCGAACGCAAGATTGTCCAACGTATCGAATCTACGTAGACACAAAGCTTCGAGAATAGCTTTTCTGCGTTCTCTCGCCGTCATATCCGATTCTCACCTCCTTTCGCTTTTCTTGGCGTCATTCTAAAATCCAAACTGGCAAACTTTTTTGCCACTTTGAAAAAAATTTTTTCGCATGAAGTAACCAGTGCTATGCTTACTATAAAGCAAATATCAGGCAACTCAACGGACACTATATGTCCGCTAAAATAGCGATAATTTTACGCAAATCCGGTGATTATCGATAAAACAAAAAAAGAAAAACCTCGAGCAACCGAGGTTTTTGCACAAAAAAAAACGGACACTATATGCCCGTTTCTGAAAACTAATTTTTCAAATTCCGCTTATCCCTAATTTTTGAGCTTTTTCTCTAACCTCCTCTATTGATTGCCCTGCGGTCGTATATATCAAAGTATATAATCTGTAATCTTCTTCTGTTTCGTTCCTAAGTTTTACCGGCGATTTCTCAATGACATCAAATGTCATTTTAGGCGGCAATTTCAACACAAAACAAAGAGCTAGGATATTTTCGATGCTAGTCCCACTTTCGCCATTAAGAATACGTCGTACCGTTCTTTCATTTACTAACATTGCATCGGCAATATCTATATTGGTCAATTTACGCCATTTTTTAAGAACCTCTATCGTCCCCTTAAAATCGCGAGGTAATGACTTGAATACTTCAAACTCTTCTTCTTGCGTTTTACGAAGGTATTCGGTTTGTTTTTCATCAGTGGAATTTTCATATCCGTTATGAAACTTAATTTGCATTTCATAAGGAGAATTTGCATCCCTGTTTAATACGCAATAAGAAAAATATCGCTCCGAAATGTCCCTTTTTGTTATCGCTTCAATATCGAACCTGAGGCTACATTCTTCCATATGGTATCTGGCATATTTAGTCAACGCCAAATAACCGTCTTTATCCTTTTCAATATATTTTGGAGCGTTTAACACTAAATGCGTATCTACATAAACATACCGGCCAATCGACACTTTTTCCCACAAATCGGAGTTCTCAAATATAACGCTCATTAAATCGTTTTGACTGATAGAAAATGTCTGTCTTCGATTAATTATACCCCTTTTAGATGTGCGATGAGGCTTCACATATTTACCGTCGATATAGAGATAGGTGCCGACAGCTTCCTCATACCCGAGTTCAACCATTCTAACTTTGGCCGCCGCACGTGTCACCTTAAAGAAATCAGCCAAATTATTGATCACACTTTCCAGTATTTCTAAAGTTTCCGTTTCACCGGTTTCTCTCAATCGTGTCGCTATAAATTCGTCTGCTTTCTGTTTAAAAGTATCTGCAGGCATTATTATCCTTGGCGCTATTAAATTAGCATGATACTCCATCCAAGAAATCTCATCTTCTCTTTTTCTATCCGCTAAATCTCCTGAAACGGCACACTGTATTTTAGAAAATTCCTTATTGCACAAGCGTTCAAGTTCAAATGCTTTTCTATGCAATGCAAAATGAATACATTCGTGTGCGATAGTAATATTTAAACTTGTAGGCGAAAATAAAAAAGATGCCTGCGGATCGACAACAATAGTTTTTGCTTTTACTTTGCCTTTTCGAACACTGCCTGTGTTTCGATCATATAATTCCGTTACACTATCATAAAAATATATTTGACCAAAAACAGAGCCATCCTCTACTATACCGTGCTTATGGACCTCTAATCCCATGCGACGTGCTAAAATTTTTGCACTTACCGGTTGAGGACTTTCCAAAACTTCAGGATAATACGCTTTTAAAATTTCCGTTGCTTGTCTATCCATATCCTCTATTTTAATATATGGTACTAATCCATCCGTCATCGGTTTTTGGCGCGAATATTGCGAGTCTAATTCTTCAACATTGCTAACCCGAAAATCCCTTAATCCAATCGATAAATCACCTGAACAATGCAGCCGTAACCATAATTCATGACTGTCCGTGTCAACATCATATCTCGTCTTGCCCTCAATAACGATAGTTGCCACAACAATAGGATAAAACCTTATTTTCATCCCGTTTGTATCACAATCTTCCGCATTAACATAACGAATCGAAACATTATCTAAGTATGTATCTGTAATACTATAAAAACGATTGGATGTAATATTTATGCGTGTTTCATTAGCATTGTAATATCTTTCTACGCTTTGATAAATTTGATCTTCAAAATTTTCAGCTATAAATTCTTTGAATGACCTTCTTTTTCCCATCATAATTGCCCCTTAACTTGATACCACATCAGTTTTTTCTGAAATAAAACGTTGCTTTGCCTTTCCCTTCTCTGCCGATTATTCCTTCTTGTACTAAGGACTTTAACGCATTCTCTACTGATGCTTTGCTGACAGAGGGAACATATTCCATTATATCGTTCTTTGTGAACTTTCCTATTGTATTTCCTACTGCTTTTCTTACCAAATCAATAGTAGTT
>CAJFFP010000011.1 GCA_904373325.1 Candidatus Gallimonas merdigallinarum | reverse complement strand
CCGCCTTCGGCGGAGCTTCCCCCTAAGGGGAAGCCATTATTTTTACTCATCGGCATAAGCCTCTACTGAACCCCCAGACTATCTGGGGGTTTTCTAAATTCAAAAATACGGGCGTCCGAGAAAATCGGACGCCCGTTTCGTTACGGCTTATTCGTTATAGGGGTTGTCGTCGTCGGGGGTCTCTTCCGTCGGTTCGTCAGCCTCGTCGGGTTCAGCGGGTTTCTCGGGTTTTACGGGAGCCGCTTTCTGCTTGGGAGCCTTCACGGGTTTCGCCTTGGCGTGCTTTTTCACTTTCTTATGCACGCGGCGCACGATGATCGCGATGATCGCGAACAGGAGCGCGACTGCAAGGACGCTCGACGAAATGACCAGCCAGATGTTGGTATCGGACGGTGTGGTCGTGCCGTCGTCCGTCGTCGTGTCGTCGCCCGAGCCGAGGTCGTCCGCCTCCACGGTCACGTCCGTCGCGCCGTAGTTGAGGAACATCGTCGTGCCGTTTTGCAGCCATGCGATTTCCTCGCTGTACGAGGACTGCGTATAAGAGCCGTAGGGATTGCCGAGATTGTCCGTATCCTCGTTGACGTCGTAACGCAGATAGTTGAGCGAGTCATAGAAGGTGAAGGTGTAGTAGAGGGCAACGTTTTTGTTGAGCTTGGTCTCGTCGTCCGGATCGAGGTTCGCTGCCGTCTGTTTGAGGTCGTCCTCCGCCTCGGAGAGCAGCGTGTCGTAATCGCTTGCCGCGTCTGCGGAGACGTAGTCGTCGAAGAACACGTAGCTGTTGCCGGGAAGTCCGTCCGTCGCGTTGTCGCGCGCGCCCGCCCAGACTTCAATGCGGAAGTTCTTTTCGTTCGCGCCCGTCTTGACATAGAACACGACTTCCGTCCAGCCATCGCTATTGGGGCTGCCGTTCACCGTGATTGCGGTGCCGTAAGTCGAGGCGAGCGTTTCGTCCGCGGGAGCGGTGTAGCGCACGATCGAGACGCCGTTGTCGTCCGTCGTCGGAAGGTTTTCAACGGGCTGCGAGTACGTGTACACGCCCGCGCTTTCCTCGGTGCGGTAAGCGTACGTCTTGCCGTCCGCCTCGTTGTAGTAGAAGGCGATGGTGCCGTCGTCCGTCACATAGTTCTGCGCTTCGTCGCGCTCGTAGTTGTGCAGGTTCGCATAGTACACGACGTCCGCATCGCTCTCGCTCGTGCCCGCCTTGTAGTAAAGTCCGTTTTCCGCAAGGTAGAAGAGCGTATTTTCGCGTGCGTTGAACTCCTCGTCCGAAGGGTCTCCCGAAACGATGTTGCCGTTGTCGTCGTACCAATAGGTGATCTTGGGAATGGTAGGGGTCAGGGTTTTGCCAAAACCGGTTTGGGCGTCTTCTTTCACGTCGGAGGTGTCGATGAGGTACACCGTCGCGCTGGCTTTGGCGGAGAGCTTCACGCGCACGGAGATGCGCTGCGTGGAGTTTGCCGCGACCGTCTGTGTTTGTGACGTATAGCCGTAGGAGGGCGCAGCCGCGTTTCCGCTGTTGAAGATGGCAAGGGGCTGATTCGCAACGCGCGTGCCGTTCGCGCCGCTGCCGAACACCGCTTCCCACCATTCGCCTGCGGTTGCAGGGCTGTCGGTCGTACCCGTTACGGATTTCAGCGCGTTGAGCGCGGCGTAGTTCTCGTTGTCCTGATTGTTTGCGTTGTCCTGATAGGCCTGCGCGTACTTGGCGTTGAGCATACCCGTGTACACGTTTTCGGGAACGACGTTGTCGGAACCACCCGGAACGAGGAATTTGTTTCCTGCCACATGTCCCGTAAAGGAGTGGGGCTGCGCAAAGCCTTCTTTGATGTCGAAGATCGCGGAAGCGGAGTCGAACTGCGAATCGTTATCGACGTTGCCGGACAGCGAGACCGTCTGCGCGTAGTCGGTAGCGGTCGCGTAGCCGTACTGCTCGGAGGTCATGTACGCCGTCTCGAATTTCGCGAACGCCGCGTAGCCGTCCGCATAGGCGGTGAGATCCGCCGAAGCGACGTCGGTAGGGCCGTAGTTGAATTCGAGAGAGAAGGTCTTTGCGGAATCCGTCTCGTTCCCGACGTAGAAGAAGCACTGCACCCAGCCGTTGTAAATATCCGTCTGGTTGTATTCGTCCGTGTTGACGTTGTCAATGTCCACCGTGTCGGCGGTCGTCGTGTCGAACGCGGTGATGGTCGTGCGGTTCTCGCCGTCCACGAGGGTGACGGACGCGCCCGTCGCGCCGCTGCGGATCTCGCTCGTCTTTGCCCAGAAGGAGACGAGCATATATTCGTCGGGGTTGAGCGTGAACGCGTTGCCGCTGGAATCTTCTTCGAGTGTTGCCGTGTACGAAGCCCCGTTGGTGGACATGAGCATGATAACGTTTTCCGAACCGTTGTCGCTCGTGAAGGGGAACTTGCCGTCAAAGTCTTTGTTGATAATGTTGCTGAGGTAGACGTTATTGAGCGATTTGAGGTCGGCGTAGCTGTACAGCCCGACTACGCTCTGCCGTTCTGCGGGCGTCGTCCCGTCGGTTCTGTTGTCTTTGATCTTGGAGCTGTACGTCTTGCTGCCGGAAGTTTCTGTGGTCACGTCGGCGGAAAAGCTGAGCTTGCCGCTGCCGAAGCCGAGCGATTCCAGCTCCATATACAGATCGAGCGCAAACGTGCGGGAATAATTTTCGTCTCTTGCTTTGAGGGCTCTGTCGTCGTACTGCTTTGCGTCGCCGTCGTCGTCGAGGTCGCGGACGTAATCCGTTCCGTAGAGGTCTCCCGTCTTGGTAGCGTAAGCCTCGTTGGAGATGACGGTGCAGACGAGATCGTCGAAGAAGGCGTAGCCGTTGACCGATTCATAGCGGTCGTCCGACGTGCCGCCGCCCAGCCCGAGCGTGACGGTGAACGTCGTCTCGGCGAAGGAGTTGGCGCGCAGGTACAGCTTGTACTCCTGCCATTCGCCGTTCGTCTGAATGTTGGAGACCGTCCAATTGTCGAGCGAGGTGCCGCCCACCGTCTGCGCGACCTGAATATACGCGCCCGAGCGGGGCGTCGTGGTCTGCCCGTCCTTGCCGTATTCGAGCGCGTCGGTGCGCACCCACACGGAGAGTTCGGCGGAAGTGCCCTGTTCCAGCGTGATGGTCGTCCCCGAGGTATAGTGCTGACCCGTACCGAGCACTTCGTTGGAAGTGCGGCGGTTGTGGATCATGAGAACGGCGGTATCGCCCTCCGCCGCGCCCGTGCGCTGCGTGGGAGCGGTGGTGAGTTCGGAGAGATACTCCACGTCCTCGAAATCGATGGAGTACTGATAGTCCGCGAACAGTTCCGCCGCGTCGGAAGAGCTGTCCAGATCGTCGATCTCATCCTCGAAGAGGGAATAGAAGCGGAGGCGGTCGTAAACCGTCACGTCGCTGTCCTCCCAATGGCTGACGACGTCGTTTAAAATGGCGTCGAAGTCGCTGTCCTCCGTGATGCCCGCAAAGAAGCTGCTGCCGGAGGCGGACAGCGTCTGCCATTCGGAGACGTCGATGATGCCCGAGGTCGTATCCGACGTGGGCGAACCGGAAGAGAACGTCCAGTCGGTGGGGGATGCGATGAAGTCGCGCTTGTCGGCAAGCGCGTCGTTCATCTCGTCGTAAAATTCAAAGTTGCCGTTGCGGATCTTCTGGGTATCCGTCTGAGTCGTGGTCGTCTCCTCGTCGGTCGTTCCGTCGTCCGTCGTGTCCGACGTGCAGGCGGCGAAGATGCCGAGCGAAAGGCTTGCGGCGAGTGTGACGGAGAGCGCGGCAACGGTGCGGCGTCTCCATTTTTCTTTTCCGAAATATGCCATATGTTTTCCTTGTCGAAGGCGGCGGATCAGCGTACTCCGTCGCCCATTTTTCCGAATACTTTTCTATTTTAATATAAAACCGCGCTCAAAGCAAGCATTTCCGCGTGAAATTCGCGATGATTTCGTGCAATGCAGGAAAAATTTTCTCCGCGTTGCACAGACTTTTTTTGAAAATCCCCCCCGCGGAATATGCCGGAAGCGTATGTCTCGCGGGGGCGGAGGGAGGGAACGGGCGGTGAACGCAAAATTTTTCGGCAGACTTCTGGGCGGGAGCGCGGTGGGCGCGGCGAACGGCGTGTTCGGCGGCGGGGGCGGCATGATCGCCGTACCCCTTCTGGAACGCATCGAGGGGCGGGGGGAGACGCAGGCGCACGCCACGGCGATTGCGCTCATTCTGCCCGCGTCGCTCGTGAGCGCGGTCGTGTATCTGTGGGCGGGGCTGGTGCCGTGGACGATCCTTCTGCCCGTGAGCCTCGGCGTGCTTGCGGGCGGGTATCTGGGCGCGAAGCTGCTGCCCGTGCTCCCGCCGCGCACGCTCTCGCTCCTGTTCGCCGCTTTGATGCTCGCCGCGGGGATCAAGTCGCTCCTTTAATGGCGTTTCTCCTTCTCATTCTCTGCGGCTTTGCGGGCGGGCTCCTCGGCGGCATGGGCATGGGCGGCGGCACCGCGCTCATTCCGCTTTTAACGCTCTTTGGCGTCGGGCAGGCGGCTGCGCAGGGGGCCAATCTTCTCTCCTTCCTTCCCATGGCGGCGCTCGCGCTCGCCGTACACGCCAAGGCGGGGCTGCTCAGGGGGCGCGGGCTTTTCCCGCTCGTCCTTCCCGCGCTGCTTTTTTCCGCGCTCGGGTCTCTGCTCGCGGCATATCTTCCCGCCGACGCGCTCGAAAAGGGCTTCGGCGTTTTTCTCATCGTTCTTGCGCTAATCCGCCTGCGGGACGGACTTTTTGCGCGCAAACAGACAGATAAAAAGTAATTTTTTGCGCGGGGCGCTCGGCTGTATAATCGAAATGGGCTGTTGCGGAACGTCGGCGGAGGGCGGGCGTTCCGCCCTTTTTTATGCTTTCTACTGCAAAAACAGCCCGTTCGGGGCGGTTTTCGCAAAATTTTTACCCTTTTTTCGCAAATTATTTTTCAAAAGGGTATAGACAAACGCCCCGTCCTGTGTTAAAATAGACGAAAGTTCAAGAAATAGAATAGGGGCATTATCGAGAAGCAGAGAAAAAAATGGGTGCTCCCGCGTTCTCCTGATCGGACGGGCAGGTCCGAAATTTCACACGAAAAGGTTGGAACGGCATGGAAAAAATCGTAGAAACGCAGGCGAGAGAGCCGGAGAAGATCGGGATCATCGATCTCGGTTCCAATTCCGCGCGCCTTGTCATTGTGCGTCTGTTCGGAGAAAATCACTTTATGGTCGAGGACGAGCTGAAAGAGAGCGTTCGCCTCGGGCAGGATATGGAACGGGACGGCTTTTTAAAGCCGCAGCGCGTGGCGGAGACCATCCGCACGCTGAAAATGTTCAAACGGCTGTGCGACGCGAACGGCGTGGAGCGCATCATCGCGGTGGCGACCGCCGCCGTCCGCCGCGCCAAAAATCAGCGCTCGTTTCTGGACGAGATTCAGGCGACCTGCGGCATCCGCGTGGACGTCCTCTCCGAAGAGGAGGAGGCAACGCTCGTCTACCGCGGCGTCATCAACTCCATGGATATCCCCAAGGGGATCATTCTGGAAATCGGCGGCGGCAGCACCAAGGTCATTTACTATAACCGCCGCAATATCCTGCATCACGCGACGCTTGCGTTCGGCGCGGTCACGCTGACCGATCTCTTTGCGGACGACGGCGTTCCGCCCGAAGAGCAGACGGCGAAGATCGAGGAGTTCTTCACCGAGCAGTTCAAAAAGATCGAATGGCTCTCCGAAGTGGAGCCGGACGTGCAGATGATCGGCGTGGGCGGCTCTTTCCGCAATCTCTACAAGATCAACCGCCTCGTGAAGAAGTACCCGCTCAACACGGTGCACAACTACTCCTTCGCGGTGGAGGATTTCCGCTCCATTTACGAGATGGTGCGCGTACTCGACGTGGAAAAGCGCAAGCGCATCCGCGGGCTTTCGCCCGCCCGTGCGGACATCATGCCCGCCGCGCTCGCCATCATCAAGTCGTTCACCGACTATCTGCATATCGAATCGTTCACGATCGGCGGATACGGGCTGCGCGAGGGCATCATGTTCAATCAGGCTGTTCCGCAGACGGTGGAACGCCCCATTCTGGACGTTCTGAGCTACTCGCTGAACACGCTCGTCAAATATTACGGCTGCAACGAGAAGCACGTGGAACACACCGTGCGCCTCTCCATTCAGCTCTTCAAGCAGCTGCGCGTGCTGCATAAGTTCCCGCGCGTCTACCTGAAAGTGCTCAAAATCGCGGCGAGCCTGCACGACTGCGGGCTGCGCGTGCGCTATTACAACCATCAGCAGCACAGCCGCTACATGATCCTCAATTCGGGCATCTGCGGCGCGACGCACCGCGAGATCGTGCTCGCGGCATTCGTCGCGGGGTGCCACAAGAAGGAGGACATCAATGCCGCCGAGTGGGCGAAGTACCGCGATATCGTCTACGAAGAGGATCTCGACGTCGTCAGGAAGCTGGGCGTTCTGCTCCGCATCGGCGAGGCGCTCGACCGCAGCGGGCTGGGCGTCGTGACGGGCATCAACTGCGACGTTCTGGGCGATTCCGTCATCATGAAGACGGAACTCGCGGGCGACGCGGCGCTGGAAATCAGGCAGGCGATGGCAGCAGGCCCCGAGTTCAAGCGCACGTTCAAGAAAAATCTCGAAATCCTGTGAAACTCATATTAGCCAGCAATTCGCCGCGGCGGAGGGATCTTCTCGGATCGCTCGTCCGCGGCTTTGAAGTAATTCCTTCCCGTTTCGCGGAAGTTTCGGAAGGGCTTCCCGCCCGCGAGACGGCGCTTCTGTTCGCCCGCGGCAAGGCGGAGGACGTCGCCGCGCGCAACCCCGGCTGCGCCGTGCTGGGCGCGGATACCGTCGTCGCGCTCGGAGACCGCATTCTCGGCAAGCCCGCGAGCGAGGCGGAGGCGCGCTCCATGCTCCGTCTGCTGAGCGGAAAGCGGCACGCCGTGTATACGGGCGTCTGCCTCATCACGCCCGAGGGGCGGCAGGAGGACGCCGTGGAGACGCGCGTTCTGTTCCGTCCGCTCGAAGACGAACTCATCGAGGCGTATATCCGCAGCGGGCTGCCCATGGACAAGGCGGGCGCATACGGCATTCAGGACGGGTATCCGCTCGTCGAGCGGTACGAGGGGAGTTTCACGAACGTGGTGGGGCTGCCCGTGGAGCGGCTCACCGCCATGCTGCGGGAAGCGAAAATCATATAAAACGATGGAAACGCGCCGCACGTCGGCGGTTTTTCAGTTGCGAAAGAGGAAAAGTATGCTTAAATTAGCCATCGATTTCGGCACGTGCATGACGAAAATTTATAAGATCGGAAGCGGGATCGTGCTCGCAGAGGCGACCTGCGTCACCGTTCAGAAGGAGACGGGGGAGATCCGCGCGTTCGGTAACGAAGCCAAGCGGCTTCTCGGCAAGACGGCGGAACTCACCGAGGTCTGCTTCCCCGTTTACGAGGGCGAGATCGTCAACGAGCGTTACGCCTCCGCGCTGCTCGAATACTTTCTGGGCAAGGTGGTGCGGCGCACGTTCGCCGTCGAGGCGCTCTTCTGTGTGCCGTGCGCGGCGTCCGCGGAACTGCGCGAAAAATACTGCCGCGTCGCCAAGGCGGTGGGGCTTTCCCGCGTGCGGTTCGCCGAATCTCCCTACCTCGCCGCGCTGGGGCAGGACGTTCCGCTCTCCGAATCCAATCCCGTGTTCGCGCTCGATATGGGCGCGGGCAAGACGAGCGCGGCGGTCTTTTCGCTGGACGGCGTCATTGCGGGGCTTACGATGAACGTCGGCGGGAACAATATGGACGTGCACATCATCGATCATATCGCCGAGACGTATAACCTGAAAATCGGCTCGCAGACGAGCGAAAAGCTGAAAAACACGGTGGGTAGCCTCATCGAAAACGACAATCAGAGCACCATCGTCAACGGGCGCGACGTCACGACGGGCAAACCCCGTTCGGTCGCCGTCTCTTCGGCGGATATTCTCTTCCCCATCCGCATCTATGTGGATAAGGTCGCCGAATACGCCGAGCTCGTTTTGCGCAAACTTCCTGCGGAGGTCTCCGCCGCCATGGTGAAAAACGGCGTGTTCCTCGCGGGCGGCGTGTGCAATCTTGCGGGGTTTGCCGACTATATGGCGAATAAATTGCAGATGGAAGCGCATATCGCGGGCGATCCGCAGATGGCGGTCGTTCTGGGCGGCGGGCGCGCGATCGGCAATTCCGCGCTGCTCTCCCGCATCGAAATGGAATAAAAATATAAGAAAAAATTTCATGTACCAAAGAAGACCACGCGAAGTTTTTCGCGCGGTTTTTTGTGCGCCCGAAAGGGCTCCGCACGTCGGAAAAAAATGTGCAATCTGTTTTAAGGAGTCATGATATGAACGAAGAAAGAGAAGAAGGAATCACCTTCGGAGAGATCGTCCGCCTTGTCAGGCGGCGGCTTTGGGCTGTCCTTGCGGCGGCTGCGCTTGTAACGGCGGGCACGGTCCTGCTGACGGTCCTCGTGCTGAACCCGCGGTCCGTCCGCTACGGGTTTACCTTTGCGCTGTCCTCGCCCGCCGCGCCCGCGCAGCAGTATGCGGACGGCGCGCCGTTTTATTATCGGGACGTTGTCTCGGAAGCGGCGCTTGCCGCCGTGCTGGCGGGCGACGCGCGCTTTGCGGGAACGGATCCCGCCCAAATGATCGAAAACGACGACGTGACGATCACGTCCGACGGCGGCGCGGATACCATGTATCTCGGAACGTATACGGTGCGCGTGAAGGCAGGCGCGTTCCCTGACGCGTCCGCGGCGGCGGCGTTTTTAAGGGGCGTTGCCGAAAACGCCGCGCGCATGATCAGGGAGAGCGCGGAGAACCTCGACTATTCGGTGCAGTCCTCCGCCTATTACGCGGCGCCGCTGGAAGACCGCATCTCCGTGCTCGCGCAGCTTCGCGAAACGCTGCTGGAAAATTACAACGCGTGGATCGCGCGTTATTCGGGCGCGTATTCCGTCTCCGTGAACGGCACGGGCAAGACGCTCGGCAATTACCGCGCGGAGGCGAGCGCGCCTTTCAGCGCGGGATTGCAGGAGAACCTTTCCAAGACGTGTCGGGAGGGCGGCTACGGGCAGATCGTGCTTGCGTCGGACGCCTCGGACGAGACGGTTGCGAAGGCGGTCTCCTTGCAGCGCGCCGCGCTCAAAGAGGAATACGAGCGCAACCGGAAGGTCATCGAAGGATTTCAGGGCATTCAGAGGGCGGAGGGCGGCAGTTCCGCGGGGAGCGGCGTGGAGCAATATATCGTGCGCAACGGGGTGATCTCGTCGCAGATCGGCAATTTTACGGCGTCGGGGGAGGACGACGGGAGCGGCACGCTCACCGCCGGGAGCGTGAAGGCGTTTTCCGATACGCTCGACGCGCAGTACCGCGCGCTCGGCTCTGCCGCCGAAACGCTCAAACAGGTTACCGCCGTCATTTATGCGGAAAACACTTGGGCAAGCTATCCCGCGCGCAGCATTGTGTCGGAAGGGGGGATCAACCCCGTGCTCGCGGGCGCCGCGGCGTTCGTCCTGTCCTTTTTGGTGGCGGCGATCGTCGTCTGCACGGTCGATTACCCCGCGCACCGCGCGAAAAAAGAACAGCCCGCGCAGCCGCCCGCCCTGCCGCAGACGGACGGCGCGGGAGGAGAGGAATAACGCGTTTGAAGGGCGCGCCGCCGCGGAATTTTCCGCGGCGGCGCGCTTTTGTCAGATCTTCCGCATTTTCTGTTGCGGGAACGGGACGGCTGTGTTATAATTGTGCTATACTGTAAGGGAAAAATACGAAGCACGCCTTTGGCGGAATCTTTTCGGCATCTTTTTGCTCATCTTCCTTGCAATACGCTTGTATAGCGGCGTCATCTTCACAAAAATCTGACGCGAAAATCCTCACGCCAAAGGTGCGAAGCAATCAAAAGCGGCAAGATGAGCGGTCAGACGCGGCGAAGCCCGCAGCGCGTGCCGTGTGGCACGGGCAAGGGCTTCAACAAAGTATGAGCGCACAGTTTCCGCTTTTGATCGGGTTCGTATTACTCCCTTACAGTATAATACGAAAAACGGCAACGGCACGTAGGGAGAAGATATGTACAGGCACCATGAAGAGAGCGCGCAGAAGCTCAGGGAATATTTCGAGGGGCAGGAGGGCGTCATCGCCGTCGTGCTGGACGGCTCCACCGTCAAGGGGAACGCCCGTCCCGATTCGGATATCGACGCCATCATCGTCGTCACGGAGGAACGCTACGCCGCGCTCGCGGCGGAGAACCGCCTTGCAGAGGTCATCGTCGGTCACTGCACCTACGAGGGCGGCTATTTCGACGTCAAATACAAGACGAAAGCCATCTTGCAGCGGGCGGCGGAGAACGCCAGCGAGCCCACGCGGAACGCCTACGTCAAGGCAAAGACGCTCTGCACGACGGACGACGAGATCCCCGCGATCGTCGCGCGCATTTCCGCCTATCCGGAGCATACCGTCGCCGATAAGATCGCCTGTTTCTGCGCCAATTTGCAGCTCAACCGCGGGTATTTCCTGCATATCGTGCCCGAGGATAACGCGTATATGCGGGCGCATCTCGCGCAGGAGATCGTGTACAGCGTCTATCGGCTCATTCTCATCGAGAACCGCGCGCTCTTCCCCTGCAACCGCCGTCTGGAAGAGACGGTGCGCGCCTGCAAAAAACGCCCCGCCGACATTCTCGAATTGGGGCGCGCCTTCCTTGCGGACGTCACCGTCGAGCGGTGCGAAGCGTTCGTAAAGGCGTTCCGGGAGCAGAGCGATCTGCCCCTGAACGACGACGTCAGCGAGAGCTGCTCGCAGTACGTGAAGTATTACGAGGATTGGTGGCTCGCCGAAAATCCGCCCTTCCCCAACGAGTGGTGAATTTATACGCCGCGCTCCGCTTTGCGGAGGATAAAAACATTGCCGACCGAACATATTGGTATATAAGCGGGTTTCCCGTGCGCGTCGGCGAGCAGGTGCTCGCGCCCGTCGGGCCGCACGACCGCCTGCAACGCGCGGTCGTCGAACGGATCGTGCAGGCGGACGAAAAGAACGCGCCCTACGACGCGCGCTTTCTCAAACGCGTCGCCGCCAAGGCGGGCGCGCGCAGGCTGCGCGCGGGCGGGGAGACCTTCCGCGAGCTGGGCGGCGTTCGGTACGACGACAGGCATTACACCCGCTACGGCTGCGTGCTCGTCGGCAGAAGCGCGTCCGAAGCGGCGCGCGCCGAACTTGCCGCGTACGGCGTTTCGGCGTATTATCGGGCGGACGAAGAGGACGAAACGGAGCTTTTCCGCGCGCTCTCCTGCGAACGCGGCTGCGCGCTCATCGAGGGGCGGACCGCGGACATGGCAGGGGCGTTTCTCCTCCTGCTGGCGGGCGTACCGTTGGAACGGGCGCGCGCGGAGCTTTCGGAAACTTTCGCGGCGTCGCTTTCGGACCGCCTGCGCGGCGGCAGCGCGGAGGACGCGCTCAAAGCGGCGGGACTGACGCGCGGCGAGATTTTCCGCCTGCAAGAAAAACTGCGCTGAACCGCGCGGAATTGATCAACGATGAAAAAAATACTCATGATCGCAACCGGAGGAACGATCGCCTCCCGCAACAGGGGAAACGGGCTGGAACCCGAACTCTCCTCCGAAGAACTGCTCGACTGCGTACCCGAGATCGCGCGCTCCTGCGCCGTGACCGCCGTCCAGCCGTTCAATCTCGACAGCACCAACGTCTGCGGCGGACATTGGCTCGCCATCGCGCGCATCATCGAAGAACGTTACGCGGAGTTCGACGGCTTCGTCGTCACGCACGGAACGGATACGATGGCGTACACCGCCGCCGCGCTGACCTATCTCGTCCAGAACAGCGCGAAGCCCATCGTGCTGACGGGGTCGCAGAAATCCGTCTACACGCGCGATACCGACGCCCGCCGCAACCTCTCGGACGCCTTCTTTTACTGCGCGGACGACGGCGCGTCGGGCGTGCATATCGTGTTCGACGGCAACGTCATTCTCGGCACGCGCGCGAAAAAGACGCGCACCAGAAGTTTCAACGCCTTTTCGAGCATCGATTTTCCCGCTACCGCCGTCATGCGCGACGGCAAGCCCTTTTATTATATTGAGGAGAAAAAGCCGCAGGGCGCGCCGCGTTTCTTTCATGCGCTCAACGAGAACGTTTTCGTGCTCAAAATGATCCCGGGACTGAAAGCGGATATTTTCGACTATCTCGAAGCGCACTGCGACGGGCTGATCATCGAATCGTTCGGCGCGGGCGGCTTGCCCAATTACGATAACGACGCGTTCTTTGCGCGTCTGAAAGCCTTTCTCGCGCGCGGCAAAACGGCGGTGCTCACCACGCAGGTGGAGCGGGAGGGGAGCGCCATGGATACCTACGCCGTGGGCAGAAAGCTCCGCGCCTGCGGGAACGTGCTTGAAGCGCGCTGCATGACGCTGGAAGCCACCGTGGCAAAGCTCATGTGGATCCTTGCGTTTGCCAAGGGGGAGGAGGTCGGAAGGCTGTTCTATCAGCCCGTCGCGCGGGATATTTTTTAACGCGCCTCTCCCGCAGGTCAGCCGACGCGGAAAAAATCTGAAAAATTTTTCATTTTTTTTCCGAAAACGGTTGACAAACGCCTTTTGTTCCGTTACAATAAATAAGCTATTCGGTCATCCGGATACCAACATCGCGGGGTGGAGCAGCCAGGGCCCCCGCAACCATACGGCGATGTAGCTTAGTTGGTTAGAGCGATCGGTTCATACCCGATAGGTCAGCGGTTCGACTCCACTCATCGCTACCAAAAAAACCGGCGTCAAGCCGTTTTTTATATCCTTGCGCTTCTCTGCGGCATACGCGGCGGAAGGGCATACAGTTGTGGCCCCGTGGTCAAGAGGTTAAGACATCACCCTTTCACGGTGGTATCATGGGTTCGATTCCCGTCGGGGTCACCAACGGAATGAGCAGACGAATGTCTGCTCATTTTTGTTGATGACCCCGACGGGCGCGAGAAACCATGCGGGTGCGTCCGACGCGCAGCGGCGCACAAACGCCGAAGGCGTGCAGTATTCCCGTCGTCTGTATTCCGCTGAGTTTGGGCGGAATGAGCAGACGAATGTCTGCTCATTTTTGTTGATGACCCCGACGGGCGCGAGAAACCGTGCGGGTGCGTCCGGCGCGTAGCGGCGCACAAACGCCGAAGGCGTGCAGTATTCCCGTCGTCTGTATTCCGCTGAGTTTGGGCGGAATGAGCAGACGAATGTGTGCTCATTTTTGTTGATGACCCCGACGGGCTTTTCAGAAAATTCAGAAATCATGAAAGTCGATTTTCAACAACTTGCGGGCAAACGCGTGTGCGTCGCGCTTTCGGGCGGGCGCGATTCGGTTTGCCTGCTCCACGCGCTCTTATCCCACGCGGCGGAGCAGGAGATGACGGTCTCCGCGCTCACCTGCGAACACGGGATCCGCGGCGCGGCTTCGCTTGCAGACCTTGCGTTCGTCGGGAAACTCTGCGACGATTGGGGCGTGCCGCTTCGCGTGTTCCGCGCCGACGTTCCCGCGCTTGCGCGGGAGAACGGAACGGGGCTGGAAGAGACGGGGCGGGAGTTCCGCTACGCCTGTTTTCAGCGCGTCCTCGACGAGGGCGCGGCGGACGCGGTGGCGACGGCGCACCACATGGACGACGCCGCCGAAACGGTGCTCTTCCGCCTTGCGCGCGGAACGTCGTCGGCGGGGCTGAACGTCTTTCCCGCGCGAAAGGGGATCGTCCGTCCGCTTCTGCACGCGACGCGCGCCGAGATCGACGCGTACGCCGCCGAGCACGCGCTCGCCTTTGCAGAGGACGAGACGAATGCGGACGAGCGGTTCGCGCGCAACCGTCTGCGCCGCACCGTCCTTCCCGCGTTGGAGGAGATCGCGCCGCGGGCTTCGCAGCACCTCGTGGAGTATGCCGCGCGCGCGGCGGAGGACGACGCGTTCCTGACCGCGCTCGCGCGGGCGTCCGTTGAAACGGAGGGTGGCGCAACGCTCGTTCCCGTCAATCTGCCCGCGCCCGTCTTTTCCCGCGCCTGTCTGGAAGCGCTCGTACGGTGCGGCGTTTCCCGCGACTATACGGGCGCGAACCTTGCCGAGATCGCGCGGCTGAAAACGCTGCAAAGCGGGCGGCGCGTCACGCTGCCCAAGTCGGTCGAGGCGGTGCGCGAGGGGGAGAAGATCGCCTTTGTCTGCCCGTCCGAACGGGTGGCGGCGGGGGAGATCCCGTTTGGGTACGGCGTATTTCGGACGGGGGAGTACGCGGGCATGGTATGGGGCGAGCCCGTCGAGGGCGCGCTGATTGCGGACATGGACGCCTTTCCCGCGGACTGCGTGGTGCGCACGCGGCGGGAGGGGGATATGTTCACGCCCTGCGGCGGCGGCAGAAAGACGCTGAAAAAATTCCTGACGGACAGGAAGATCCCCGCGCGGATCGGGCATGCTCTGCCGCTCGTCGCAAGCGGGAGCGAAGTGCTCGCGGTGTTTTCCGTGGAGATTTCCGACCGCGTGAGAGTGACGGAAGAGACGAAGAAGAGGGCATATCTCGCCCTCGGCGCAAATACGAAGGAGCAAAACGGCGATGCATAAGGACTGCGAAAAAATCGTCATCGGCGCGGAGGAGATCGCCGCGCGGGTCCAGGAGGCGGCGGCGTGGCTGGACGGAAGGTTTTGCGGAAGCGTGCCCGTCGCCGTCTGCAACCTCAAAGGGAGCGTCATGTTCTTCACCGATCTGGTGCGCGCCATGAAAACGGACGTGGAGCTGGACTTTATGGCGGTCAGCTCGTACGGGAACGAGACGGTCGCCGCGGGGAGACCCAAAATCAAGAAACATCTCTTTTCCTCGGTGCAGGGGCGGGACGTCATTCTCGCGGAGGACATTGTGGACACGGGGCGGACGCTCGTGACCCTGCGCAACTTTTTCGCGGAGCGCGGCGCAAAATCGCTCACCGTCGTGACTTTGCTCGATAAGCCTTCCCGCCGCAAGGTGAACGTTTCGGCGGATTTCACCTGTTTCGTCGTGGAGGACGCCTTCCTCGTCGGGTACGGGCTGGACTATGCGGAGCGTTACCGCAATCTGCCCTATATTGCCGCGCTCAGACGCGACGTTTACGAATCGTAAAAAAATCCCCCGCGGCATTCCGCCGCGGGGGTTCATGTTCTGTCGGAGATTATTTGCCGTTGAATTCCGCGCTCGTCAGTTTATAGACGAGCGTGCCGAGCGATTGCAGCGCGGGTACGCGCATTTCGAGAAGCACGTTGCGGTAGGTGTTCACGCCGCCTTCCGTCACCTTGGCGGCGTAGGTCAGTTCCTGCGTCTGCCCCGCATAGTTGCCGCTGTATCCGATCGTGAACGAGTAGACGTCCGGCGTGCGGTCTGCGGGCGCGCCGTTGACGGCGAACGTGTACTGCTTGCCGCTTTCCGTCGTGGGAACGGCGGTCATGCCGCAGCTTACCTGCGTCTGCGCAACGGGGTTGATCGTGCGGAACGTACTTGCGACGGAGGGGCTGATGCCGCGCATCGCAAAGAGAATGGTCTCGTTGTCGAGATAGCTCCCGTCTCCCGTGACGTCCACCGTAACTTCCTGTACGGGAACTTCCTCGGGCCGGGTGTACTCGATCTTGATCTGCGCCTCGGAGCAGTCCTCGTTGTACGTCGTCGTATAGGTGTATTCATAGACGGTATACGCGTTTTCGGGCTTGTCGGGCGCGGAGTTGGTCGCCGAGTGCGTGAGCACCTTTTTCACGCTCTTTACGGGGCGAAGTTCGGTGGTCACGTCCAGAAACCACGCTTCCGAAGTCACGACGTCGGTAAAGTCCTCGCCCGTTTCGCCGTTGACGATGTATCTGCCCGTGATTTCGAGGCGGGTGGAGAGGTAGTAGCACTGCTCGACGCGCGTTCCGGTGTTGACGGTATCGTTGCGCAGTTCGACGGTGTACTTTCCGGGATCGTAGCTGAGCGTGAGCGCGTCCGTCCCCGTCGATTCAAACGAAACGGAGTATTCGAGCTTTTCGGACGTGTTCGAGATGTTGCTCGTGATGTCGGAAGCGGAGTACCAGTTTGCCGAAAGGGTGAGCCGGCTCGTGCCGCCGGCGCATCCCGCCAGAAGAAGGACGGGCGCGGCGAGCGCAAGACAGGCGAAACGTCTTTTTTTCATAGAAATTCTCCAATATGGGGGCATCCGATGCCCCGAACGGATACAGTATAGCATAAAAATTTCCGTTTGTAAAAAATAATCGGCGAAATACGGGGAAATTTTTGTGAAAAGTACGCCGAAAATATGGTATAATTGCTATAATAGGAAAAATTCTATCTCAGGAGAAAATGCGGAGGGGAGCATGGTAAGGCTCATCGAAGCGCCCACGCTGGACGACGCGCTCGCCTTTCTCGGAAAGGACGCGGCGGAAAAAGAAGCGCGGGGCGAAAAAAATCTCATCTTCTGCGAGGACGGGCTGACGCTGCTCGCCGAGCGCGCCGTGCTCGCGCCCTCGGGCGGGACGTTCCTGACGGAGGTCTCCACGTTCGCGCGCTTTCTTTCGGGCGAGCGCAGAGTGCTTTCCAAGCACGGCTCGGTCATGGCGGTCTCCGCCATCCTTTCGGAGGCGGAGGGGCGGCTCGGCTGTTTTTCCGCCCGCGCCGCCGAAGCGGTGTACGAGACGATCGCCCAGCTCTCCGCCTCCCGCGTCAGCGCGGAGATGCTCCGCGAAGGGGCGGCGCAGACGGACGGAATGCTGCGCGTCAAACTCACCGATCTCGCCCTCGTGCTCGACGAATATACGGCGTTTCTGCATCGGAACGGGCTGCTGGACGAGAACGGCTATCTTGCGCTCCTGCCCGAAAAGATCGCATCGGGCGCGCTTGCGGATACGAACGTGACCTTTTTCGCCTTCCCGTCCTTTACGCGGCAGGCGGCGGAGGGCGTCCGCGCGGCGTGCCTGCACGCGCGCAGCGTGACGGGCGTGTTCCTCGCGGGCGCGGAGGCGCTCTACACGGGCGAGGGGGCGCGCATCTTCCGTTCGGTCGCGCGCGAGGCGGACGAGGTGTCCGAAACCCGCCTTGCCTGTTCGCTGGAAGGGGACGCCCGCGTCCTGCACGGCGGGCTGTTCTCGCCCGATCACTACGTGCGCGGCGGAAAACGCCCTTCGCAGTCCGTTTTCGCGTTTACCGCGGCGGACGAGTCGGAGGAGGCGGAGCGCGTTGCCGCGCTCGTCAAAAAGAGCGCGGCGGAGGGGGCGCGCTGGCGGGAGATCGCCGTGCTCGTACCCGACGAGGGGAGTTTCGCCGCGATGGGCAAGGCGTTCTCCGCGCAACATATCCCCTATACCGCGGACGTAAAACGACCGTTCTCCCGTCATCCGTTCTGCGCGTTCGTATTGAGCGTGCTTGCGGCGGTGGCGGACGGCTGTCTGCCCGCGTCCGTGGACGCGGCGCTTTCCAACGTCTGCTTCGGGGAGAGCGATATATACCGCAACTATCTCATGAAATACGGCGGCTGGCGGGGGGGCGCGCGGCGCGCCGTCCGCAAGGACGCGGCGGGATTCGAGCAGGATATCCCCGAATTGGAACGCTGCCGCGAAAAACTCTTAAATATCCTCGCCTGTTTCCCGCGTTCGGGCAAGGGGAGTGCGTTCGTCAGAGGCGTGCGCGATCTTGCCGCGCTCGTCGGGGCGGAGCGCGTATGCGAAACGCTTGCGGCGCGCTTTGAGGGCGCGGAAAAGAGCTTTCTCTCCCTCGCCCCGCTGGAAAATATCCTCTCCGAAACAGAGACGGTCGCGGGCGGGCGCACCTTCACGGCGCGCGAGTTCGCCGCGCTCTTTGAAAGCGGCGCGAACGCCTTAAAATGCGCCATGATCCCCGCCGCGGCGGACGCGGTGTTCGTGGGCGACGCCACGAAGAGCCGCTTCGCCCGCGTGAAAACGCTCTTTCTGACGGGACTGACGGACGCGCTCCCCGCCGTGAGCGCGGATACCGCCGTCATCACCGACGGCGAGATCGGGCGGCTCTCCTCGCTGAGCGTGGAGATCGAGCCTGCCATCGCCGTCGTCAACGCGCGCGCCCGCGAATCGCTCGCGCTCAACGCCTGCGCGTTTTCCCGCGCGCTCTTTCTCAGCCGTCCGCTCCGCAAGCGCGGGGAGGAGACGGCGGCGAGCGAACTCACGGCGTACGTTTTACAGCTCCTCACGCCCGCGCCCGCGCCCTCCGCGTTCCCGTACGACTGCGCCGAGGCGCTGCCCGCGCAGATGCGGCTGCTCGCGCAGAGAGCGGCGTTTGAAGAGGGGCGTTCGGACGACGCATCCGCCTACGCCTCACTGTACGAGGCGCTCAAACGTGCGGGCGAGGGGGATCACCTTGCCGCCGCGGGGGGCGCGGAAAAGCCGTCTGTTCCCGAGGCGGGCAGGCTGTATTTCGCCTCCGAGGCGTCGCCCACCCTTCTGGAAAGCTATTTCGCCTGCCCGTACGCGGGTTTTTTAAAGAACGTTCTGCGCCTGAAAGAGCGCGAGGAACGCCCCGTTCTCGCGCGCGATACGGGCGATTTCGTCCACGCCGTGCTCGATATGATCGCGCCGAAAATCGGCGGTATGCAATCGGAAGAGGCGTGCCGGAAGGAAGCCGTCGCGGCGGGCAGGAGCCTGCTCGAAAGCCCGCGCTACGCGGCGTTTGCCGATACCAAGTCCGGAGCGTACGCGGCGGAACGCCTGCTTGCCGAGTGCGCCGAGATCGCGGCGGCGGCGTACCGTCAGCTCAAAGGCTCTGCCTTCCGCGTGAAAGAGAACGAGGGGACGATCCGCCTGCCCGATCTGCACATGAAGGGGCGCATCGACCGCGTGGACGAGGCGGAGGACTATGTGCGCGTCATCGACTATAAGACGGGGCATTTCGACCCCGCGCCCGCCGCGTACTACACGGGCAGGAGCTTGCAGCTCGAACTCTATCTGCTGGCGGCGGCGGACGGGAAAAAGCCCGCGGGGGCGTTCTACTTCCCCGCGGAGGACAAGTTCACCGCGCCCGAGGACGCGAAATTCCGTATGCAGGGATTTTTCAACCGCTCGGAGCGGGTGCGCGCCCTCATGGACGTCAATCCCGAGGGCGAGAGCGCGTTTTTCGAGAGCAACTCCCGCCGCGGCATGGATGAGGATATATTTACGGACTTTCTTTCGTACGCGCGCCTCGTCGCCGCGCGCGCGGAAGAGGAGATGGCGGGCGGGAACGTCCGTCCGTCGCCCTATGAGGGCGCGTGCGATTACTGCGCGTTCCGCGGGGCGTGCGGGTTTGTGGGCGCGCCGCGCAAGGAGACGGGCGTGACCTGCGAAGGGATCGCCGCCGTAGCGCGCGCCAAAGGAGGGAAGGAATGAGCGTATCTCTCACCCCCGAACAGGAGCGCGCGATCGGGGCGCGCGGAAACGTGATCGTCTCCGCCTCGGCGGGGAGCGGAAAAACGTTCGTCATGATCGAGCGGCTCGTCGCCCTCGTGCTCGGCGGAACGGACGTGAAGAGCATTCTCGCCGTCACATTCACCAACAAGGCGGCGGCGCAGATGCGCGAGCGGCTCAGAAAGGCGCTTTTGAAGGGCATCGGGGAACGGAGCGGCGAGGAGCGCGAACGGCTCAAAGCGCAGCTCGCGGCGCTCCCGCTCGCCGAGATCAGCACCATACACGCCTTCTGCGCCCGTCTGGTGCGCACCTATTTCTATCTGGTCGGGGCAGATCCCGCCTTCCGCGTGGTCGGACCGGACGACGCCGCGTGCATGGAGCTTGCCTCCCGCGCGATGGAGTCCGTGTTCGAGACGGCGTACGAAGAGGAGAGCGCGGAGTTCAGATCGCTGCTCTCCGTCTATTTCCGCAAGAAAAAGGACGACGCGCTCCGCACCGTCGTCCGCGGTCTGCACGCGCAGGCGCGCGGGCTGGCGGGATACGAGGAAAAGCTCGCCTCCATGGGCGCGCGGGACGCGTTCGGCGAGGTCTGTTCCCGCCTTGCGGGAGACCTTTGCGCCCGCCTGCAAGAGATCGGGCGGGGGCTTTCCGTGCGGGGGTTGCTGTATGCCGCGCTCGGGGAGAAGTTCTCCGCCGCGGCGGACGCGCTGGAAGAGGCGTGCGAATCACTTCTGACGGAAAATCTGTTTGCAATGAAAGCGCGCGCCGCCGCGCTCGCGCCCTTTGCGCGCACGCCGTCCAAACGCGGAGCGTCGCCCGAGGAGCGCGCCGCCATCGACTATCTTTCGGGCGCGCGCAAGGAACTCAAAAATATACAGGAAGAGCTTGCTTCCTACGCCTCCCGCGAGGAGGAATACGCGCGCTATCTGGACGCGAACGGGCGCGCCGCCGCGCTCGGCAGGCTGACGCTCGCCTACGACAGGGCGTATACGGAGGAAAAGCGGGAAGCGGGGGTTCTGGACTACAACGACCTCGAACAGTTTGCGCTGAAAATCCTTGAAAACGAGCAGGCGCGCGGGGAGATCCGCGCAAAATACTCCGCCGTGTTCGTGGACGAGTATCAGGACGTCAACCCCGTGCAGGACAGCATTCTGACCGCGCTCGGCGGCGACGAGGTGTTCTTCGTGGGGGACGCGAAGCAGGCGATCTACGGATTCCGCGGAAGCAATTCGGAGTTTTTCGAGAACAAGGAGAAGTCTCTCCCTTCCTCGCTCCGTCTCTCCGCCAATTTCCGTTCGTCGTCCGCCGTGCTCGAAGCGGTCAACCGCGTGTTTTCCGCGCTCTCGCCCGACTACGTTCCCATGCGCGGCGGCGAGCGGTACGGAACGCACCGCGGCGCGGTGAAACTGCACATCGTTCCCAAGGAAAAGCGGGAAAAGGAGACGCCCGACGAGGTGTATTCCGTCCTCGAACATACGGGGCGCGTCCGCACGGACGCGCTCGCCGAACGGGTGGTGCGGCTCGTGGAAGAGGAGTGCGGGAGCGGAACGTGGTACGACGCGGACGAACCCGACGAGGAAAAGCGGGTAAAGCGCGTCTGCTACGGCGATATTGCGGTGCTCACGCGCCGCCGCGCGGGCGAGGCGGAGAGCATCGTGCGCGCGCTGAGCGAGCGGGGGATCCCCGTCTCCACGGCGGCGGAGGTGAATATCTGCGACTTTTTCGAGGCGCGGCTCGTGCTCGATTGGCTCTCCTGGCTCGACAACGCGCAGCAGGATATTCCCCTCGTCACCGCGCTCCTCTCGGCGGTCGGCGGGTTCAGCGAGGCGGAGCTGACCGCCGTCCGCGCCGCGTTCCCCGCAAAGGACGCGCGTACTTCTACCTTCCGCGCCGCGCTCGCCGTCTACCGCGATACGCGCGACGACGAAATCTCGCGCAAGGCAAACGCCTTTTTCGCGCTTGCGGAGGAACTGCGCGCCCACGCCCGTATCCGCACGGCGGAAGAGGTCATGAACGAGCTGCTCTCGCTCGGATTGGAGGCGCAAATCGCGGCGAAGGAGGGCGGCGCGAGCCGCCTTGCCCGCGTCCGCCGTCTGGCGGCGGAGGGTGCGGAAACGGACGTACATACCTTCCTCGCCCGCCTCAAAGCGACGGGGTTCTCCCTCGGGTTCTCCGAGAGCGGCGGCGACAACGCCGTCCGCGTCGTCACCATGCACGCCTCCAAGGGGCTGGAATACCCCGTCGTCATTCTCGCGGGAACGGACGTGCGCTTCCGCGGCGGGGAGGAGCGCGACGAGGTGCTCTTCACCGAACAATATCTTGCCGCGCCCAAGTCGTACGACATTGAAAATAAGCTCGTCTACGGCACGGTGCTGCGCCGCGCCGCCGCGCTCCACGAACTTGCCGAAGAGCGCAAACAGGAGCGCAATCTGCTGTACGTGGGCATGACCCGCGCCCGCTACCGCCTGCATATCCTCTTCAAAGAGGGGAGCGGCGGCGCGCTTTCCCCCGCGTTCGCGCGGTGCTTTGCCGACTTTTTCGATTTCTCCGCCTTGCAGGATTACATTGCGGCGGAGGAGGAGACGGAACGCCCGCCCCTTGCGCGGCGCGCGCTCGCAGGCAAGCCCGACCCCGCCGCGGTAGAGCGCATTCTCGCTGCCTACGCCCGTCCGTACGCGCACGAAGAGAGCGTGCGGCTGCCCGTCAAAAGCTCCGCAACCGCGCTCATGCAGGACGAATCGCGCAGCCATGTCCGCGATTGGTCGCAGGAAAGCGCGTTAAACACGCTGACGCCCGAGGATGAGCCGACGACCTCGAAGGACGCGGGGATCGCCTATCATGCCTTCCTGCAACACGTCCGGTTCGGGCGGAGCGGCGCGGAGGAGCTTGCGCGCATGGCGGAAGGGGGCGTGCTCCCGCCCGGGCAGATCGCGCTTTTAAACGTTTCGCAGCTGGATAAAATTCTGTCTCTTTCCTGCCTTGCCGCGCTCGCGGGGCGGCGGATCTGGCGGGAACAGACCTTCCTCGTCAATCTGCGGGCGAACGAACTGCTTCCCGTCTCCGCGGCGGACGAGATCGTCTTTCAGGGCGCGATCGACCTTCTGTGCGAGGACGAGGCGGGGTATCTCATCATCGACTACAAATATTCCGCGCTGGGCGACGACGCGCTCAGAGCAAAGTACGCCGTCCAGATTGCGCTGTATAAAAAGGCGGTCGCCCGCGTGATGCGGGTGGACGAAAACACCGTGCGCGCGCGCATCGTCAACATTGCGCGCTGCCGCGAAATCGAAATGTGAGCGTTTTCCTGTTTTTTCGGGAAAATCCGCCGTCATTTGACGGGGAAAAACGGGTATCCTCAACGGGAGGTCAACTATGCAGATTTTTCGGAACATGATTGCCGCGCTTGCGGCAACGCCCGCGTGGGTGCCGCTTCTTTTGCTGCCCGCGCTGCTCGCTGCGGGCGCGGTCCTCTTCACGCTGTTCGGCGGGCGCAGGGCGTATCCGTACGCGGCGTGCGTATGCGGGGCGGCGGGCTTTGCGCTCCTGTGCTGTATGGGGACGGTAGAAGAGGCGTTCGTCTATCTCGGGCTGTTCGCCGCGCTTGCCGCGCTTTTGCGCCTGCTCTTTTTCCTGCCCCGCATTCGGAAAAAACGCGCCGACGCGCCGAAGAGCAGGGCGGAACGCCTTTACGAACGCTTCCGCGAGGAGCTGACGGAACTTCCCGACCGCCCCGCCGCGCAGCCGCCCAAGGTGTGCTGTTTTGAAGAGCCGTCCGCGCCCGTACAGGACGCGCCCGAGCCTTCGTATGCGATGAAACTGCTCGAAAAGCTGCAAAAGGAAAAACTTTCGCCCACCGACCGCCTTGAAACGGACGTGCTTTCGCATACCGTCTCGGGGCTCAGCGGCCGCCCGCTCTCCGAAGAGGAGGCGCGCACCCTCAACGACTGCCTCGCTTCCGTCCTGCGGCTCACGGCAAAGTACAAGCTGTAACCGCGCCCCGCCGCGCGCTCCCCGATCTGAAAAATTTCCCGTAACGCCCCGAAGGTCTTGATTATGCCCAAAAGGTATGGTATAATGCTTTCAATACAGGAACAGGGGAATTTGTATAACTTCGGGTATTGCGGTACTTTCTGACGCTGGCGCGCGAGGAGAACATCTCCCGCGCCGCCGAGGCGTTGTATATCACGCAGCCCACGCTCTCCCGTCAGCTCGCGGAGCTGGAAGAGGAGCTGGGCGTCAAGCTCTTTGAGCGCGGCAAACGGCGGATCACGCTCACCGAGGACGGCATTCTTTTGCGCCGCCGCGCGGAGGAAATGGCGGAGCTGGAAGAGAAGATGGAGCGCGAATTCCGTTCGCGCGGGGAAAATCTCGCGGGGGTCGTCTCCATCGGCGCGGCGGAGACGTGCGCATTTGACCTGATCGCCGCCGCCGTTGACGGATTCCGCAAAAAATATCCCGAAGTCGCGTTCGAGATCTATTCGGAGACCGCCGATCGCACCAAAGAGCGCATCGACGGGGGAATGCTCGATCTGGGACTGCTCATCGAGCCGGGCGACATCGAAAAATACGATTTTCTCCGCCTCGGCATCACCGACCGCTGCGGGGTGGTCATGCGCGCGGACGCGCCGCTCGCGCAGAAGGAGTACGTCACGGTCGACGATCTGGCGGGACTGCCCGTCGTCACGAACACGCGCGCCGAGGTGCGCAGTTTTTACCGTCGGCAGATGGGCGAGGCGTACGATCGGCTGAACGTTGTCGCTTCCTGCAATCTCGTGGGGAACGCGTCCTATTTCGCCGCCCGCGGGCTTGCGTATGCGTTCACCGTGGAGGGTTCGGTATCGCAGTACGGCGGCGAGAAGCTCTGCTTCCGTCCCTTCTGCCCCGAGATCAGGCAGGAGACCTACCTCGTGTGGAAGAAGTATCAGCCCGCGAGCCGCGCCGTGAAGGCGTTTATCGAGCACGTTACCATGCTTTTGCCCTATAAAGAGGCATAAAAAACAGGCATTTTACATAGCGGGGGCATAGGTTTATAATAAAAGCGCAGGGTGGACCTGCGCTTTTTTCGAGGGACGAGATGAAACTTTGCGAACTTTCAGGGCATTGCAAGTTAGGCGAGGCGCGGCTGGAATCGCTTGCCGCGCGCTGCTCCTTGGGAACGCCCGCCGAAGGGGGACGGGAGCTGACCGACGACGAGGCGTGCGCGCTCGGCGTTGCGCTCTTTCTTTCGGACGCGGGGCTTCCGGAGGGGGAGCTTTCCGCCTATTTTTCTGCGGACGACGATACGCGCCGCTGTATCCTGCGGCGGCTGCGCGCCGATCTTCTCGAAAAGGCGCGCGCGGCGCAGAAGTGCGTCGATAAAGTGGACTGCCTTCTGCGCAAACTCGAAATCAAAAAATCGTAAAAACAAGGAGGAAACAATATGGAATACGTAACACTCACGGGCGGCGTGAAAATGCCCAAGCTCGGATACGGGGTCTATCAGGTCTCGCCCGACGAATGCGAACGGTGCGTTGCGGACGCGCTTGCGGTCGGCTATCGCTCCGTCGATACCGCGCAGGCATACTTCAACGAAGAGGGCGTGGGCCGCGCCGTCAAAAAGAGCGGGATCCCCCGCAGCGAGCTGTTCCTCACCACCAAGGTGTGGATCTCCAACGCGGGCGAGAAGAAGGCGGCGGCATCCATCGACGAATCGCTGAAAAAGCTCGATACCGACTACATCGACCTTCTGCTCATTCACCAGCCCTTCGGCGACTATTACGGCACATACCGCGCCATGGAGCAGGCGGTGAAGGCGGGCAAGGTGCGCGCGATCGGCGTGAGCAACTTCTATCCAGACCGCCTCATCGACCTTTACAACTTCTGCGAGATCAAACCCGCCGTCAATCAGGTGGAAACGCATGTGTTCTTCCAACAGAAGAAGGCGCACGAGGTCATGAAGAAGCTCGGCGTTCAGCACGAGTCGTGGGGTCCCTTCGCGGAGGGCAAGAACGGTCTGTTCACGAACCCCGTCTTGAAGGAGATCGCGGCGCAGAAGGGCAAATCGGTGGCGCAGGTCGCGCTCCGCTATCTCATGCAGAGCGACGTCGTCGTCATTCCCAAATCGGTGAAAAAGGAGCGCATGGCGGAAAACCTCGCCGTGTTCGATTTCACGCTGTCCGACGCGGACATGGCTGCCGTCTCCGCGCTCGACACGAACGCAAGCCTCTTCTTCTCGCACTACGATCCCGATACGGTCGAGTGGTTCATGACGTTTGCAAAATAAGCGGGAGAGAATCATGGACATGAAAAAAATTCTGCCGCCCGAGAGCGCGGCGGCAACGATTTTCAACCGTTTTGCGGCAGAGATCGGGAACGGGGGGCTTGCCGAAGAGACGCGGCGCGTCTGTATCTTAGCGGCGCTCGCCGTCTGCGGGGGGCAGGCGGCGTTCCGTGCGGAACTTTGCGACGCGCTCGACGGCGGGCTCTCTCCCGCGGCGGCGCACGAAACCGTCTTGCAGGCGGCGGCGTATCTCGGGTACGGGCGCGCGCTGCCCTTCTTGCAGATTTTGTACGAGGAGTTTTCCGCCCGCGGGATCCCCGTTCCCGCTGCAACGGAGGAGAGTGCGGAGGAGCGCACCGCGCGCGGCGAACGGGCGCAGGTGGAGATCTTCGGCGAACAGATGAAGGGGTTCGCCTCGTCGGGCGACGAGTTTTCGCGGGAGATCAACCGCTTTCTTTCGGAGAACTGCTTCGGCGACTATTACGTCCGCGCGGGGCTGGACTATGCGCAGCGCGAGGCAGTCACCTTTTGCCTTCTTGCGGCGCAGGGCGGCTGCGAGCCGCAGCTCACGAGCCACGCCGCGGCAAACCTGCGCATCGGGAACGACGCGCAGACGCTCAAAGCGCTCGTTCTGCAAATGCTGCCCTATATCGGCTATCCGCGCTCGCTGAACGCGCTCGCCTGTGTGCGCAGGGCGTGCGAAAAGTAAAGGAGAAGAAATGCAGTACACAACGCTCGGAAACAGCGGGATCAGAGTCTCCCGCCTCTGCCTCGGGTGCATGAGCTTCGGCGATCCCGCAAGCAAGATGCACGCGTGGACGTTAAACCCCGCCGAGAGCGAGGAAGTCATCCGTACGGCGCTCGATCTCGGCATCAACTTTTTCGATACGGCGAACACCTATTCCGCCGGCACGAGCGAGGAATATCTCGGCGCGGCGATCAGAAAGAACGTCGCGCGCGATCAGGTCGTGCTCGCCTCCAAGGTGTATTTCAACGAGGGTCATCTCTCGGCGGCGGCGATCGCGCGGGAGATCGACGGCACGCTGAAACGGCTCGGCACGGATTATCTCGATCTGTATATCATTCACCGTTTCGATTACGAAACACCCGTGGAGGAGACCATGTCCGCGCTCGATCGGCTCGTGAAGGCGGGCAAGGTGCGCGCGCTCGGCGCGTCCGCCATGTACGGCTATCAGTTTTACAATATGCAGCTCTGCGCGCGGGACAACGGGCTTACGCCCTTCGTCTCCATGCAGAACCACTACAATCCGCTCTACCGCGAAGACGAGCGGGAGCTGATTCCCATCTGCCGTCAGATGAACGTTGCGCTCACGCCGTACAGCCCGCTTGCGGCGGGCAGAGCCGCCCGCCCCGATTGGGCGGCGGACACCATGCGCAGCAAAACGGACGTCGTGGCGCGCGGGAAGTATGACGGAACGGAGGCGCAGGACGCGTCCATCGCGGCGCGCATTCACGAGATCGCGCAAAAATACGGCGCGACGATGACGCAGGTCACGCTCGCGTGGCACTTCAAAAAGGGGATCGCATCGCCCGTGATCGGCGCGACGAAACCCAGATATCTCACCGACGCGGCGGGCGCGTTCGACGTTCCGCTGACGGATGAGGACGTCGCCTATATCGACGAACTCTATCTTCCGCACGCCGTCGTCGGCGCGCTGTAATAACGCTCTTCGCGCACTGTAATATAAATTTACGGGCCTGCCCCGCCGTGCCTCCGCACGGCGGGAATTTCACAAAGTATCGCAAAAGCGGAAAAACGGTTGACTTTCCGCGCCCGAGGGGGTACACTAACGGAAAAGGGGAGGCGTGTTATGAGCTATCAGCCAACGCTGTTTGAAGAGAAGGCGGCGGAGCCGCTTGCGGCGCGGCTTCGTCCGCGCGATCTTTCCGAATTCTGCGGTCAGGAACACCTTCTCGGCGAAAAAAAGGTGCTGCGCCGCATTATCGAGAGCGATGCCGTCGGGTCGATGATCTTCTGGGGTCCGCCCGGCGTGGGCAAGACGACGCTCGCCCGCATCATCGCGAACAAGACCAAGGCGCGGTTCATCGATTTTTCCGCCGTCACGAGCGGCATTAAAGAGATCAAGCAGGTGATGGAGCAGGCGGAGACCGCCCGCCGCTTCGGGGAAAAGACCATCCTCTTTGTGGACGAGATCCATCGCTTCAACAAGGCGCAGCAGGACGCCTTTCTGCCCTATGTGGAGCGGGGGAGCATCATTCTGATCGGCGCGACGACGGAGAACCCCTCCTTCGAGGTGAACGGGGCGCTTCTCTCGCGCTGCAAGGTATTCGTGTTGCAGGCGCTCAGAACGGAGGACATTATCCGCCTTCTCCGCCACGCGCTCACCGACAAACGCGGCTTCGGCGATCAGCAGGTGGAGATTTCGGACGAGACGGTCGCCATGATCGCGAACTTCGCCAACGGCGACGCGCGCAGCGCGCTTACCACGCTCGAAATGGCGGTGCTCAACGGCGATATGGACGAGCACGGCAAAATCACCGTCTCGCGGGAGACGGTGGAGGAATGCACGTCCAAAAAGTCGCTCCTGTACGATAAGAACGGCGAGGAGCATTACAACCTCATCTCCGCGCTGCACAAGTCCATGCGCAATTCCGACCCCGACGCCGCCGTCTATTGGCTTGCGCGGATGCTGGAAGCGGGGGAGGACCCCGTTTATATCGCCCGCCGCGTGACGCGGTTCGCGAGCGAGGACGTGGGGCTTGCCGATCCGCAGGCGCTCACCGTGTGCATCTCCGCGTTCGAGGCGTGCCGTCTGATCGGAATGCCCGAATGTTCGGTGCATCTGACGGAGGCGGTCGTGTATCTCTCGCTTGCGCCCAAGTCCAACGCGCTCTATACGGCGTACGAATGGGCGAAGCGCGACGCGCTCACCATGCTCTCCGAGCCTGTGCCGCTCGTCATCCGCAACGCGCCGACCAAGCTCATGAAGGAGCTGGACTACGGAAAGGGATACGAGTACGCGCACGACAGCGCGGACAAGCTCACTTCGATGCAGTGCCTGCCCGATTCCCTTGCGGGAAAGGAATACTACCGCCCGACGGAAGAGGGGAAGGAAGCCCGCTTTAAGGCGCGGCTCGAAGAGATCAAGGAGTGGAAAAAACGCCATACGAAGTAAAAAAGTCGGAGAAATTTCTCCGGCTTTTTTGTCGGAAGAGCGCGCCGCGATGGACGGGCGGTATTGACATTCCGCCCTTTTTATGGTACAATGCAAAAAAGCGGCGGAGAGCCGTCCAATACCGCGAAAAGAGGAGATTGTATGGAGTACACGGTATCGCCGGAGGAGATCAGACGGGTCAAGGGCATGGGATTTTTGCAGGACAAGCGCTATCCCGACGTATTCAACGCGCGCGTGATCACCCGCAACGGCAAGATCACGGCGGCGCAGCACCGCGCCATTGCGGAGGCGTGCGAGCGGTTCGGCTCGGGGGAAGTGACGATGACCGTCCGCCTCACGCTGGAAATTCAGGGCGTCAAGTACGAAAACATTCAGCCGCTCATCGACTTTCTGGCGGAGCGCGGGCTGTCCACGGGCGGAACGGGCAAACGGGTGCGCCCCGTCGTCTCCTGCAAGGGTACGACCTGCCAATACGGGCTGATCGATACGTTCGCGCTCTCCGAGAAGATGCACAAGCGTTTTTACGAAGAGATGCGCGGCGTTGCGCTCCCGCACAAATTCAAAATCGCGGTCGGGGGCTGCCCCAACAACTGCGTGAAGCCCGATCTCAACGATCTGGGCGTGATCGGGCAGCGCGTTCCCACCGTCTACCTCGATAAATGCCGCGGCTGTAAAAAATGCCGCGTCGAGAGCGCCTGCCCCGTCAAGGTGGCGCACGTCGAGAACGGGAAGGTCGTCATCGACCCCGAAGCGTGCAACCACTGCGGCAGATGCCGCACGCAGTGCCCGTTCGGCGCGGTCGCCGATTATACCGACGGATATAAGATCTATATCGGCGGAAGATGGGGCAAACGCGTCGCGCAGGGGCGCGCTCTCTCCAAGATCTTCACTTCGGAAGAGGAAGTCATGGCGGTCACGGAAAAGGCGATCGAGCTGTTCCGCACGCAGGGGATCGACGGCGAACGCTTTGCCGATACCGTCGCGCGGCTCGGGTTTGAAAACGTGGAGAAAATGCTCATCTCCTGATTTTGCAGGGATATATGCTGCGCTGTCTTTCGGTACATTTTGAGAACGCGCCCCTTCGGGTGCGCGAGAAGTACGCGTTCCCGCCGCAAGTGCGGCGGGAACTTTATGCGCGGCTGAAAGAACTCGGCGGCGGACTTCTGCTCGTGACGTGCAACCGCACCGAGCTGTACTGTTTCTGTTCGGAAGAGGCGGCGCGCACCCTGCTCTTCGGGGCGGCGGGCGCGGAAGCTCCGCTCTTCTGCGCGGAGGGCGGCGCGGCGCGCGAGCGGCTGTTTCTGCTCGCGGCGGGGCTGTGTTCCATGCTCGTCGGCGAGGACGAAATTTTACACCAGCTCAAAAACGCCTACGCGGAGGCGCAGGCGGCGGGCGCGACGAAGGGCGCGGATTCGCTCTTTCAGGCGGCGATCGCGTGCGGCAGGCGGGTGCGCGCCGAGACGAAACTCTCCGAATACGCCTGCTCCGTGGCGACGCTCGCGGCGAACGAGGTGACGCGCTTCACCCGCGGACATGGCAGGGTGCTTTTGGTGGGCGGCTCGGGCATGGTGGGGGGCGCGGCGCTCAGAAACCTGCTCTCCGCAGGGCATACCGTGGCGGCGACGGAACGCACGCACGCGTTCGGCGCGTCGGCGGCGGGCGCGGAGACGATCGCCTATGCGGAGCGATATGCCGCGCTCGACCGTGCGGACGCGGTGGTGAGCTGTACCGCTTCGCCCCACGTCGTATTCGAGGCGGAAAAGGTGCGCCGCGCGATAAGAACGGCGCGGGAGCGGCTCTTTCTCGACCTCGCCGTTCCACCCGACATCGACCCCGCCGTGGGTCGGATCGCGGGGTGCAGGCTGAAAAATATTGACGATTTCCGCGCGGAAGCGGAAGAAAATAACGCAAAGAAGCGCGCGGCGGCGGAGCGTGCGCGCGGCGTCGTTGCGGCGTGTCTTGATGAGTACGCCGCGGGGGAAGCGGCGCGCCTGCACGCCGCGCTCGTGCGGAAGGACGGTGCGCTCTGCGCGCTGAAAAAGCGCGATCCCGCCGCGTTCGCCGCCGAAATGCGCGCGCGCTTCGGGGAGGGGAGATGAACTGTTTTCCGATGATGATCCCGCTCGAAGGCAAACGGGTGGTGCTCGTGGGCGGCGGAAACGTCGCGCTCCGCAAGGCGGAAAAACTGCGCCTGTTCGGCGCGAAGATCGCCGTCTGCGCACCCGTCGTTCTGCCCGCGCTCGCCGTGCTTGCGGACGAAAAGCACGCGCGCTATCAGAAAGACCTGCTCTTCGGGGCGGCGTTCGCCGTCGCGGCGACGGACGACCGCGCGTTGAACGCCGCGGTCGCCGAGGACTGCAACCGCCTCGGCATTCCCGTCAACAGCGTGGATGCGCCCGCGGAGTGCAGTTTTTACTTTCCCGCCGTCATTACGGAAGGGGACGTCACGGTCGCCGTCTCTACGGGCGGCGCGTCGCCCGCGCTTGCGGCGGCTTTGAAACGCTATATCGCAAGTCGGCTTCCCGAAAATCTGAACGAGATCTGCAAACGGGCGGAGACGCTCCGCGGCACGATGCCTGCGGAGGAATACGCTGCCGCCGTGCAGAAGTTATTAGAGGACGAATCATGATCGTACGCATCGGAACGCGCGGCTCTGCCCTCGCGCGCGCACAGACGGAGGAGGCGGCGGCTCTGCTCCGCGCCAAGGGGTATCGGACGGAGATCGTCGTCGTCCGCACGCGCGGCGACAGCGATCTTTTGTCCCCGCTCTCCGAAATCGGGCGCGGCGCGTTTACGGACGTCTTTGCCGAAATGCTGCGCCGCGGCGAGATCGACCTTGCGGTGCATTCCGCAAAAGACCTGCCCACGGACGAATCGCGGGACGGCTTTTTCTGTCTGCCGCGCGCGGACGCGCGCGACGCGCTCGTCTGCGTTTCGGGGCGGGAGATCAACCGCGTCGGCACAGGCTCTCCCCGCCGCGCGGCGGCAATAAAGAAGCTGTACCCCGCGGCGGACGTACTGCCCGTGCGCGGCAATGTGGATACGCGCATTCAGAAACTCCTTGCGGGCGAGTTTGACGCGCTCGTGCTCGCCGCGGCGGGGCTGGACCGCCTGCATATTTCGGACAGCCGCCTTACCGTCGTCCGCCTGTCCGTAAAGGACTGCGTTCCCGCGGCTTGTCAGGGCATTATCGCCGTGGAAGGCGCGCTCGGCGGACGGATTCACGACGAAAGTGCGGGGCGGGCGGCGCGCATCGAACGCGCCTGCCAGCGCGCGCTCGGCGGCGATTGCACGGGCGGAATCGGCTGTTATTTTGACGGAACGACGCTCTACGCCCAACGCGAGGGGCGCGTTTCCGCGCTTCCCTATGCGGGGGAAGAGACGATTGCCCGCCTTGCGGAGGAACTCTCATGAACAGGGTCGTGCTCGTGGGCGCGGGCTGCGGAAGGGGGCTTCTCACCGTGCGCGGCGCGGAGCTGCTCGGCAGGTGCGACTGCGTGGTGTACGACAGCCTCATCGACGAGAGCGCGCTCGGGTATCTCAAAGAGGATTGCAAGCGCATTTTCGTGGGCAAGCGCGCGGGGGCGCACTCCGTCCCGCAGAGCGAGATCAACGCGATTCTGATCGACTGCGCAAAAAAATACCCGCTCACCGTGCGGCTCAAAGGGGGCGATCCCTTCGTGTTCGGCAGGGGCGGCGAGGAGCTTGCCGCGCTGACGGCGGCGGGCGTTTTTTGCGCCGTCGTTCCCGGGGTGACTTCGGCGGTCGCGGCGGCGGAGCTTGCGGGCATTCCCGTCACGCATCGGGGCGCGGCGCGCGGCGTGCGCGTCTATACGGCGCATGCCGCCGTCGGGGAACTCTCCGTCCCCGCGCCCGCGGAGGACGAAACGCTCGTATTTTTAATGGCGAAGGCGAATGCCGAAGCCGTTGCAAAGACGCTTTTTGAAGGGGGCATGTCCGAGGATACCCCCGCCGCGCTCCTCTCCAAGGCGGGCATGGTCGGCGCGCGCGCCGTGCGCTGTACGCTGGGAGAGGTCGCCGCCCGCGCCGCGGAACTCGACGCGCCGCTCACGCTCGTGGTGGGCAGGGTCTGCGCGGAGGACTTGCTCGGCGCATCGTTCGCACGGCATTTTTCCGCGCCCGCCGTGCTTGTGACGGGGACGGCGGACCACGTCCGTCGGGTCTCCGCCGCGCTGGAAGCGCGCGGGTTCGCGCCCGTCGGATGTCCGTATGCCGCCATAGAGCCGCTGCCATTCGACGCGTTTTTTTCGGAGCTTCCGCGCCGGCGGTGGCTCGTATTCACTTCCGCCAACGGTGCGGACGTCTTTTTCCGCCGCGCAAAGGCGCGCGGGGTGGATTTCCGCGCGTTCGGGGATAAGAAGTTCGCCGCCATCGGCGCGCATACGGCGGCGCGGCTGAAAGAATACGGGTTCCGCGCCGACTGCGTTCCAGAATCCTTCACCGCCGCGGCGTTGAAAGAATCGCTCGCGGCGCAGGGCACGAAGCGGGAAGAGACGGCGCTTCTGCGCGCGGAAGAGGGGAGCGCGGTATTGCTCGACGCGGGCGTGCAGGTCTCGCTCTACCGTATCCGCACCGACGAGGCGGCGCTCCGCCGCGCGGCGGAGGCGGTTCCGTCCGTGAAATACGTCACGTTCGGGTCGGCGGGCGGGGCGCGCGCCCTGCTCGGGAAAACAACTCTGCCCGAAAGCGTGATCCCCGTGTGCATCGGGGAAGAGACTGCAAAGGAACTGTATGCAAAGGGCTTGCGGCCCGTCGTCGCCAAAGCGTGTACCGCCGAGGCGATCGCGGACGCCGTTGCCGAAACGGAGGAGATATGCAGAGACTGAGAAGGCTGAGAAAGAGCGCGCTGCTGCGCAGAACGTTCGCCGAGACGCGCGTCGACTGCGGGAAGCTCGTCTATCCCGTGTTCGTCGTCTGGGGCGAAAACAAAAAGGAAGCCGTGCCGAGTATGCCGGGCGTGTTCCGCTATTCCGTAGACCGTCTCGGCGAAGTCGTGGACGAGATGCTCGCGGCGGGCGTGGCGGGAACGATGCTCTTCGGCATTCCCGAACACAAAGACGCGGTCGGGAGCGGCGCGTATGCGGACGACGGCGTTGTGCCGCAGGCGATCAGATATATCAAAAAATATTGCGCCGCGCGCGGGAAGGAGCTTCTCGTCATCGCGGACGTGTGCCTGTGCGAATACACCTCGCACGGGCATTGCGGCGTTCTGGAACGCGGCGACGTGGAGAACGACGCCTCGCTCCCCCTGCACGCGAAAGCGGCGGCGGCGTATGCGCGCGCGGGGGCGGACATGGTCGCGCCCTCTTCGATGATGGACGGCGTCGTCGCCGCCATCCGCGCCGCGCTCGACGGCGCGGGGTTCCCGCATACGCCCGTCATGGGGTACAGCGCGAAGTTTGCCTCCGCCTTTTACGGTCCGTTTCGCGACGCGGCGGATTCCGCCCCGCAGGAAGGGGACAGAAAGAGCTATCAGATGGACGTACGCAACTGCCGCGAGGCGATGCGGGAGCTTGCCGCCGACGAGGCGGAGGGCGCGGACGTGCTCATGGTCAAGCCCGCGCTCGCCTTTTTGGACGTAGTGCGGGCGGCGCGGGAGCGCACCGATCTTCCGCTCGCCGTCTATAACGTGAGCGGGGAATACGCCATGGTCAAGGCGGCGGCGGAGCGCGGCTGGCTGGACGAGCGGCGGGTCGTCGGAGAGATTTTAACGGCGTTTTTCCGCGCGGGGGCGGATCTCGTCATCACCTATCACGCGCTCGATTACGCCGCATGGGAGAGGGAAGCATGACGGACTTCGAGCGCGCTAAGCGCATTCTGCCCGGCGGGGTCAATTCCCCCGTGCGCGCGTTCCGCGCCGTGGGGCGCGATCCCGTCTTTATCGAGCGCGGAGAGGGGGCGTTCATCGTCGATCGGGCGGGGAACGCCTATCTCGACTATGTGATGAGCTGGGGTCCGCTCATTCTCGGTCATGCGCGCGAAGAGGTGGTGCGGGCGGTCACGTCCGCCGCGGCGAAGGGGCTGACCTTCGGCGCGCCCACCGCGCGGGAGACGGAACTTGCGGAAGAGATCGCGTACGCCGCGCCCTACATGGAGCGCGTGCGGCTCGTCAATTCGGGAACGGAGGCGGCGATGTCCGCCGTCCGCCTCGCCCGCGGCTACACGGGGCGGGATAAGCTCATAAAATTCGCGGGCAACTATCACGGGCATTCCGACGGACTGCTCGTCAGAGCGGGGTCGGGCTGCATGACGGGCGCAGTCCCCGACAGTCTCGGCGTTCCCGCCGCCTACGCCGCGCAGACGCTGGTGGCGGAATATAACGATCTTGCGGGCGTGCAGGCGTTGTTCGAAGAGAATTTCGGGCAGGTCGCCTGCGTCATCGTCGAACCCGTTGCGGCGAATATGGGCGTCGTGCCGCCGAAAGAGGGATTTTTGGCGGGACTTCGCGCTCTGTGCGACAAATACGGCGCGCTGCTCGTTTTCGACGAAGTCATCACGGGCTTCCGCGTGGCGTACGGCGGCGCGGCGGCGCGCTATTCCGTCACGCCCGATCTCGCCGCGTTCGGGAAGATCGTGGGCGGCGGAATGCCGCTCGCGGCTTACGGCGGGAGAAGAGAGGTCATGGAACTCGTCGCGCCGCTCGGCGGCGTGTATCAGGCGGGAACGCTCTCGGGCAATCCCGTTGCGACGGCGGCGGGGCTTGCGACCCTTGCGATTCTGCGCGAAAACAGGGATAAAATCTATCCGCAGCTTGAAGAGGGCGGCGCGCGCTTACAGGCGGCGTTCGCCCGCGCGGGCGTTCCCGCGGGGCGGGTCGGGTCCATTCTCACGCCCTTCTTTGCGCCGCGCGCGCCCGAAAATTACGCGCAGGCGACATCCTGCGATACGCGCGCGTTCGCACGCTATTTCAACGCCATGCTGCAAGCGGGAATTTACGTTGCGCCGTCGCAGTTCGAGGCGATGTTCCTCTCCGCCGCGCACACTCCCGAACACCTTTCAGCGACCGAACGGGCGATCGCGCACGCGGTCTCAGCGGCGCGGGCGGCGGAAAATGCGGAAAATAATGTGAATTAAAAAAATTTTTTGTTCCCTATTGACAAACGCTCGTTTATGCTGTAAAATAAATACACCATAGAGCGGAAGTACGCAAACCAACGCGTTTTGCCGGACTATATCTGTGGGGGGAGGATAACGGGTCTGCCGCGCGGCAGACCCGTTTTTCGGTTTTTCCGGAACGTTGTCGTTCTGTTTTTCCATGAAAAAACACCCGCCGCGGCGGGTGTTTCCGTTGTGTTTCGATTAAAGCGCGACGCCGAGGATCATCCACAGCAGCAATCCCAGAAGCAGGACGCCGAAGATGCCGCATCTGCCGCAGACCTTGGCAAGCGTGGGCTTATCTTTGTACCATACGAAGTAGAGCGCGATGCCCGCGGGGCAGATTGCCAGCGAAAGGATCTGCCAGCCGATCAGCTTGGTGTTCGTGAACGTCTCCTTGAACCACGGACCGATCGAGGTGTAGAAGGCGAGCGTCTCGTGCAGGTCGACCGCGAAGCCGACGCCGAGGAATACGACCGCGATAATGAGGTACACCACCGAAAGCCCGCTGCCGCCGCTCGCGTTCGTGCAGAGGTTGAGCAGCATCGAAAGGAAGCTCACGCTCAGGAAGAACGAGACGTCGCGTTCGGAATGGTTGGAGAGGTACGCGTAGTAGATGATCGTAAACGCCGTTAAAAACAGCGTTACAATGCCCAAAGCCAACATAAACATTTCCCCCGTTTATCACATAATTTTCTTATATTATAGTACGGAAGGGGCGGCTTGTCAAGATTCCCCGTAAAATTTTTTCAAGAAAAAATCATCCCTGATTTTTGTGCAGATTGGATAGTTTTCGCCCGCTTTCACCTTGCCCGCGCGCCTTTGCATATGATGGCGTGACTGCCCGCGCAGGGCGGGGAGGGGCAGGATGGCATGGTTTTTATCCTTGGAGGCGTGGCAGCAGGCGCTGCTTGCCTCGCTCATCATGTATTTCATGACGGCGCTGGGCGCGTCTTTCGTATTATTTTCGCGCCGTCCGAAAGAGGGCGTTTTTACCGTTCTTCTGGGGCTTTCCGCGGGGATCATGATCGCGGCGAGTTTTTTCTCCCTGCTCCTTCCCGCGATCGAGGCGGAGAGCGCGCTGCCCCCGTACCTCACCGTTACGGTGGGTTTTCTGCTCGGCGGGGCGTTCATCGTCGTCAGCGACGCGCTCCTTTCCCGCCGCCAAAGGGCATTTTCCGCCATGGGCGACAGGCGCGCCGCGCTTTTGTATTTCGCCGTGACGCTGCACAATATCCCCGAGGGAATGGCGGTCGGGGTCGCGTTCGCGCTCGCGCCCCTCTCCGACGCCGCGGCGTTTTCCGCGCTTCTTTTGGGGCTGGGGATCGCCGTGCAGAACTTCCCCGAGGGAATGTGCGTCGCCTTTCCCATGCGGGCAAAGGGAATGAGCCCCTTGAAGAGCTTCCTCTTCGCGCAGGGCTCGGGGGCGGTGGAAGTCCCCGCGTGCGTGCTGGGCGCGCTCGCGGCGGGTATGGTCGGCGCGCTGCTGCCGTGGGCGCTCGCCTTTTCGGCGGGGGCGATGATCGCCGTCGTGTGCTCCGAGCTGATCCCCGAGTGTTTTTCGGGAAACAAGACGCTGGCTTCGGCGGGCGTCGTGCTCGGGTTCTGCATGATGATGCTCCTCGACGTCGCGCTGGGGTAACTTTTCGTGCAGCCGTATAGAACGGGCGGGCGCGGGCAATACTTCTGCCCATGAAAGGGCGGAAAGACGAACAGATACGAAAGACGGCGATCGTCATCGGCGGATCGTCGGGCATCGGCAGGGAGACCGCGCTCCGTCTCGCCGCGCGCGGCGCGGAGGTGTTCAGCATTGCGCGGACGGCGTCGGACGCGGAACGCGTGCGCCCGATCACGGCGGACGCGTCGCGCGAAGGGGAGCTTTCCAAGGCGATCGGGAATATCTGCGCCGAAACGGGCGGGCTGGACCTGCTCGTCTATTCGGCGGGGTACGACTTTCTCGCGCCCGCCGAGCGGACGGAGAGCGCGGACGCGCGCTATCTCTTCGAGGTGAATTTTTTCGGCGCGGCGGAGGCTCTGCGGGCGGCTGCGCCCTTTTTGCGCGCGCGGCGGGGGCGCGCGGTGTTCGTTTCCTCGATGGCGGACGAGACGGTCATTCCGTACAACGCCTTTTACTGCGCGTCCAAGGCGGCGCTCTCCATGTTCGCGCGCACGGCGGACGCGGAACTGAGATCGCGCGGGGTGCGGGTGAGCGCGATCCTTTCCGGGGGTACGGCGACGGGATTCACCTACCGCAGAAAGGTGTACGGGGCGGAGGCGTGCGGCGACGCGTTCGCCGCGGTGCGCCGCGTGGAGGCTGCGCTCGCGCACGAGGAGCAGGGCGGAATGCAGCCCGCGCGCGTTGCGGAGGAGATCGTTCGCCTCTCGGAGCGCAGGTCGCCCCCTGCGGTGAAGGCGGCGGGCGTGAAGAACGCGCTTTCGCGCACGGCGATGCGCCTTGTGCCGGCGCGGTTTGCGGACGCTTTTTCGCGCAGAAAGTTTGCGGGAAGGGGATAAGCTGCGGCGGAGAAGGTTCCCTTGCGGAAAAATCGCGAGAATATTTACGCGAACGCTTGACGGGGCAGGGGAAAATTGTTATAATGTTGTTATGAAAAGAGCGGTATATTTCTGCCGCAAAGCAGAAGATGACTCAATGGAATAGGGGTTCGCACGGCAGTTTTTTTCGCATAGAAAGAAACTGCTCCTTTTCATATTTTTCGGAGAATTTACGTCAATACGCGGGTGCGCCCGCTTTACGGAGGCAACGAGATGAAAAAAGTAGCAGTCATTATGGGAAGCGACAGCGATCTTCCCGTCGTAGAAAAGGCGTTTTCCGTCTTTGAGGAGTACGGCGTTCCCTACGAAGTACACGTATATTCCGCACACCGCACGCCCGTAGAGGCGAAGTCCTTCGCGCAGAGCGCGGCGGAGAACGGGTTCGGCGCGATCATCGCGGCGGCGGGCAAAGCGGCGCACCTTGCGGGTTCGCTTGCGGCGAACACCGTTCTGCCCGTCATCGGCATTCCCGTAAAGAGCTCCACGCTCGACGGGCTTGACGCGCTCCTCTCCACGGTGCAGATGCCCGCGGGCATTCCCGTGGCGACCGTCGCCATCGACGGCGCGCAGAACGCGGCGCTGCTTGCGGTGCAGATCCTCGCCGTTTCCGAGCCGTCGCTTGCGGACAAGCTGCTCGACGCGCGCCGCGCGGCAACGGAGAAGGTGCTCAAAAAGGACGCGGAGATCGCCGCAAAATACAACAAGTAAAAAATTTTTTGGAAGTTAAGGAGATACAGACAATGGAAAAGACCGTTCAGCTCTACGAAGGCAAGGCGAAGAAAGTTTACGCAACGACGGACGAGAACCTGTGCATCGTCTCGTACAAGGACGACGCGACCGCGTTCAACGGGCTTAAAAAGGGCACGATCGCGGGCAAGGGCGTCGTAAACAACCGCATGACGAATATGCTCATGCAGATCCTCGAAAAGGCGGGCGTTCCCACCCACTTCGTCGAGGAGCTTTCCGACCGCGACACCGTCGTCAAAAAAGTGAAGATCGTTCCGCTCGAAGTCATCATCCGCAACGTTTCCGCAGGTTCGTTCGCAAAGCGTTACGGCGTGGAGGAGGGGATCGTCTTTGACGAGCCCACCATCGAGTTCTCGTACAAGAACGACGACCTCGGCGACCCGCTCATCAACTCCTATCACGCTTTGGCGCTCCACCTCGCCACCAAAGAGGAGATCGAGACGATCAAAAAATATGCGTTCAAGGTCAACGAAGTGCTCAAAGCGTACTTCCTGCACCTCGGCGTGAAGCTCATCGACTTCAAGTTGGAGTTCGGCCGCCTTCCCGACGGCACCATCGTGCTTGCCGACGAGATCAGCCCCGATACCTGCCGCTTCTGGGACGCAAAGACCAACGAGAAGCTGGATAAAGACAGATTCCGCCGCGATATGGGCGGCGTAGAGGACGCGTATGCGGAAATCTTCAAGCGCGTCACGAAAGGGGAGTAACCTGCATATGGAGCACGAAATTCACGAAGAATGCGGCGTGTTCGGCATTTTTGCGCCCGAGGCGCAGAAGGTCGCTTCCACGGCTTACTATGCGTTGTTTGCGCTCCAACACCGCGGGCAGGAGTCCGCGGGCATCGTCGTCAACAACGACGGCGTGTTCAATGCGTATAAAGACGTCGGTCTCGTTAACGATATTTTCACGTCCGACGTACTCAACAAACTCGGGCTCGGCAACATGGCGATCGGGCACGTGCGCTACGGCACGACGGGCACGAGCGGAAGAGAGAACGCGCAGCCCATCGTCGTCAACCACCTCAAAGGAAACATGGCGCTTGCGCACAACGGCAACCTCATCAACGCGACGGAGCTGAGAGCCGAGCTTGAAAACGAGGGCTGCATCTTCCACACGACCTCGGATACCGAAGTCATCGCCTACGTGATCACCCGCGAGCGCGTCAGGGCCCGTTCCATCGAAGAGGCGGTGCTCGCCGCGATGAACAAGCTCAAAGGGGCGTATTCGCTCGTCGTCATGTCGCCCTCCAAGCTCATCGCCGCGCGCGACCCGCACGGCTTCCGCCCGCTCTGCTTCGGCAAGCGCGACGACGGGAGCTATCTGATCGCTTCCGAGTCCTGCGCGCTCAACGCGGTTGGGGGGCACAAGGTGCGCGAGATCGAGCCGGGCGAAATGCTCGTCATCACCAAAGACGGCATCAAGAACGATACCTCGCACTGCGGCGGGAAGAAGGCGTTCTGCGTGTTCGAGTACTTCTACACGGCGCGCCCCGATTCGGAGATCGACGGCTGCTATGTGCACGACGCGAGAAAGCGCGCGGGCGCGTTCCTTGCGGAAAAATATAAGATCGACGCGGATATCGTCGTCGGCGTTCCCGATTCGGGTCTGGATGCGGCGCTCGGCTACGCGCAGGCTTCGGGCATTCCCTACGGCATCGGATTTCTGAAAAACAAATATATCGGCAGAACGTTCATCGCGCCCGATCAGAAGATGCGCGAGGACAGAGTCAAGATCAAGCTCAACGTCATCGCCTCCGCGGTGCGCGGCAAGCGCGTCATTCTCGTGGACGACTCCATCGTCCGCGGCACGACGAGCCGTCCCATCGTCAAGCAGCTGCGCGACGCGGGCGCGACCGAGGTGCATTTCCTCTCCTCCGCGCCCAAGTTCCTCAATCCCTGCTATTACGGTACGGACATTGACTCGCGCGAGAACCTCATCGCCTGCCACCACACCACCGAGGAGATTGCGCAGATCATCGGCGCGGATTCCGTCGGGTATCTCGATATCGAGCACGCCCGCTTGCTTGCCGGCGGCGACGGTTCGGGCTTCTGCTGCGCCTGCTTCGACGGCGTATATCCCACCGAGATCCCGCAGTCTGCGGGCAAAGACCGTTTCGAGCAGAGACCCATCGTCGGGCGTCCCATCAGCGAGAACCCCAAGTTCCAGAAGAAAAGTTAGGTTCACACTTTTTTCCGCGAACTGACGCGGAAAAAAGTCGTGATGTTGAGAGACAACCCGCGGGTACGCCTGTGGCTGACCGCGTGTTTTCTCTCGGCGGCGAGATGGCAACAGTATAGCATCGCCGCCTTCACGCTTTCCGCGAAAGCGCAGGTGTGCGCAAATAGGGTTCCGCTGCGGAAGGCAACCTTCCTTGCGGACATGATTTGTGGCTGAGTTCACGGAAGTCTTTCCTTACTGATGAAAAGAATTTCCGTGCGTTATGAAGTAAATTCGGTCATCATAATACAAACAGGAGATTTCCATGGAAAAGAGTTATTCCGAAAGCTACAAAGAAGCGGGCGTAGACATTACCGCAGGATATAAGGCGGTCGAGCTGATGAAAAAGCACGTTGCCCGTACCATGCCCGAGGGCAAGGCGGACATCGGCGGCTTCGGCGGGCTGTTCCCGCTTGACGTCGCGGGCATGAAAAAGCCCATGCTCGTCTCGGGAACGGACGGCGTCGGCACGAAGATCAAGCTCGCGTTCCTCATGGATAAACACGACACGGTGGGGATCGACTGCGTCGCCATGTGCGTGAACGACATCGTCTGCTGCGGCGCGAAGCCCATCGTCTTTCTCGACTATATCGCCTGCGGCAGAAACTTCCCCGAGAAGATCGCCGCGATCGTGGGCGGCGTTGCGGAAGGGTGCGTGCGCGCGGGCTGCGCGCTCGTCGGCGGCGAGACTGCCGAGCATCCCGGGCTGATGCCCGAAGAGGAGTACGACCTCGCAGGCTTCGCGGTCGGCGTGGTTGACGCGGAAAAGGTCATCGACAATACCCGCATGAAGGCGGGCGACGTGATGCTCGCGCTGCCTTCGAGCGGCGTGCATTCCAACGGCTTCTCCCTCGTCAGAAAGGTGTTTGACGTGGAGCATTGCGACCTCGCCGCGCCCGTGGAGGAGCTTGGCGGCAAGTCGCTGGGCGAAGTTCTGCTCACGCCCACCGAAATTTACGTAAAACCCGTGCTCGCGCTTTTGAAAGAAGTGGAAGTCAAGGGCATTTCGCACATTACGGGCGGCGGATTCTACGAGAATATGCCCCGCTCTATCCCCAAGGGGCTGGGCGTGAAAATTAAGAGAGCGGACGTCAAGGTGCTTCCGATCTTCGATCTCATTCAGAAGAAGGGGAACGTCTCCGAACACGATATGTTCAACACGTTCAACATGGGCGTGGGTATGAGCATCGTCGTCGCGAAAGAGGACGTCGAGAAGGCGATTTCCGTGCTCAAAGCGAACGGAGAGGACGCCTACGTGCTCGGCGAGATCGTGAAGAGCGACGACGGGGTGATTCTGTGCTGAAAAAGGTTCCGATCGCCGTTCTCTGTTCGGGCGGCGGCACCAACTTGCAGGCGATTCTCGACAGCGCCGCGGCAGGCGCGATCCCCTCGGGGGAAGTCGTGCTCGTCGTCTCGGACAACGCCTCCGCGTACGCGCTCGAACGCGCCGCAAAGGCGGGCGTCGAGACCGCCGTGTTCGATCGGAAAGCCGTTCCGTCCCGCGCGGAACGCGAGGAGAAAATTCTCTCCGTATTGCAGGAAAAGAAGATCGGGCTAGTCATTCTGGCGGGTTTCATGACCATTCTGAGCGAAAAGTTCACGCGGGCGTTTGAAAACCGCATCATCAACGTGCATCCGTCGCTCATTCCGAGTTTCTGCGGCCCCGGGTTTTACGGGCTGAAAGTACATGAGGCTGCGCTTGCGCGCGGCGTGAAGGTGACGGGCGCAACGGTGCATTACGTCAATGAAGTGTGCGACGGCGGACCGATCATCTTGCAGAAGGCGGTGAACGTGGAAGAGGGCGATACGCCCGAAACGCTGCAAAAGCGCGTCATGCGCGAAGCGGAGTGGAAAATTCTTCCCGCCGCGGCGGAGATCGTCTGCAAAAAACTGTTGCAGAGATAGATTCACGAATTGCGTTGTCTCTTTGAGCGGAAAAATTCGTGAATCTGTTATAAATATGTGGCAAAAGGCTTCACTTGTTATGCCTTTTGTTATAAATTACAGATACAAGCAGGGTTTCCCTGCGCAGTATGCCCCAATTTGCCGCTCACGCGGCTTTCAGGTAGGTGTGAATTTGCGCGAACTATAATTGTAAGCCCTTAGGGTTCGCGCAAAGAGAGGGAGGTGCGGTCAGCCGAAGGCGCGCCCGCAACTTCCCTCTCAAATCACGGAATTTTGTCGCACCTTTGGGCGAGAAAATTCGTGAACATATTTAAGGAGGATTTTTATATGGGTTACATACGTAAGAGCATGAAGCGCGCGCTTTCGGGCAATTCCTACCCCGGGCGCGGGATCGTCATCGGCAAGAGTTCGGACGGCCGCAAGGCAATGTTCGCGTATTTCATCATGGGCAGAAGCGATAACAGCCGCAACCGCGTCTTTGTGGAGAACGGCGACGAAGTGACGATCTATCCCTTCGACGAGAGCAAGGTGGAAGATCTGTCCCTCATCATCTATTCGCCCGTCAAGCAGGTGGGGAGCGACATCATCGTCACCAACGGCGACCAGACGGACACCATCGAGGAATATCTGCAAAAGGGCAAGTGCTTCCGCTGCGCGCTGAATACGCGCACGTTCGAGCCTGACGCGCCCAACTATACGCCCCGTATCAGCGGAATCCTCCACCTCAAAAAGGGCGGGTTCACCTATGAAATGTCCATTTTGAAGAGCGCGGACGGCAAGGGCGTCAAGTGCAACCGTTTCACGTTCGACTACGAGCCTGTCAACGGCGTGGGGCATTTTATCCACACCTATGAAAAGGACGGCAATCCGCTCCCGACGTTCGAGGGCGAGCCTGAGCGCGTGGCGATCCCCAACGACGTCAACGCGTTCGCCGAGGAGATCTGGCAGAACCTCGACGAGAACAACAAAATTTCGCTCTATGTCCGCGCCGTCAATCTGAGAACGTGGCAGACGGAGAGCGTGCTCATCAACAAATTCCAAAAATAAGCGGGCGGTTTTCCGCCCATCGACGGTTTCGATAACGAGAGAAGATAACGGAGGTCACAATCCAATGAACGAATTTTCTTTGAAATACGGCTGCAATCCCAACCAGAAGCCCGCGCGCATTTTCATGGCGGACGGGAGCGAGCTGCCCGTGGAGATCTTAAACGGCAGACCGGGGTATATCAACTTTCTGGACGCGTTCAATTCGTGGCAGCTTGTAAAGGAGATCAAAGAGGCGACGGGCATGGTCGCGGCGACGAGTTTCAAGCACGTTTCGCCCACGTCCGCGGCGGTGGGGAAGGTCCTTTCCCCCGCGCTGAAAAAGTCCTGCTTCGTGGACGACATCGAGGGGCTTGACGATTCGCCCCTTGCGTGCGCCTATGCGCGTGCGCGCGGAACGGACAGAATGTCCTCGTTCGGCGATTGGATCGCGCTCTCCGACGAGTGCGACGAAGTGACTGCGAAAATCATCTCCCGCGAGGTCTCGGACGGCGTCATCGCGCCCGCGTACAGCCCCAAGGCGCTGGAAATCCTCAGACAGAAGCGCAAGGGCGGCTACAATATCGTGAAGATCGACCCTTCCTACGTCCCCGCCGAGATCGAGCGCAAGCAGGTGTTCGGCATTACGTTCGAGCAGGGGCGCAACAACTTCAAGATCGACCGCGCGCTGCTTGAAAATATCGTCACAAAAAATAAAAACCTTCCCGAAGAGAAGGCGGTCGACCTCATCATTTCGCTCATCACGCTCAAATACACGCAGTCCAACTCCGTCTGCTTTGCGGCGGACGGGCAGGCGATCGGCGTGGGCGCGGGGCAGCAGTCGCGCATTCACTGCACCCGTCTTGCGGCGCAGAAGGCAGACCTGTGGCACCTCCGCCAGCACGAGAAGGTGCTCTCGCTGCAATTTGCCGAGGGCGTGGGCAGACCCGAAAAGAACAACATCATCGACCTGTATCTCTCCGACGACGCCGACGAGGTGCTCGGCGACGACGTGTGGCGCAAGAACTTCGCCGTCCGTCCCGAACCCTTCACGCGGGAGGAGAAGGCGGCGTATCTGAAAACGATCACGGGCGTTTCGCTCGGGTCGGACGCGTTCTTCCCCTTCTCCGACAACATCGAGCGCGCGTTCAGAAGCGGCGTGAGCTACGTTGCCGAGCCGGGCGGTTCGGTGCGCGACGATCTCGTCATCGAGGCGGCGGACAGCCACAACATGGTGATGGCGTTCACGGGAATGCGCCTCTTCCACCACTAAGTTTTTCTGACGAAAATATATGCGCAAACTCATTGCAAAAGGGGTTTGCGCTTACGCTTTTAAAAAAAGATATTTACGAGACAGCAGAGGTAAGGTATGGACATCTTGGTCGTAGGCGGCGGCGGCAGAGAACACGCCGTCATCAAGGCATTGAAGCAAAGCAGAAGGGCGGGCAAGATTTACGCGCTGCCCGGAAACGGCGGGATCGCGGCGGACGCGGAGTGCGTTCCCGTCAAGGCGACGGACGTTCAGGGCATCGTCGCGTTCGCGCGTGAAAAGAAGGTGGATTTCGCCGTCGTCACGCCCGACGATCCGCTCGTTCTCGGCTGCGTGGACGCGCTGGAAGCTGCGGGCGTACCCTGCTTCGGACCCAACAAGAACGCGGCGATCATCGAGGGGAGCAAGGTCTTTTCCAAGAACCTCATGAAAAAGTACGGCATTCCCACGGCGGCGAGCGAGACGTTCACCGACCCCGCCGCGGCGGTCGCGTATTTAAAGACGGCGTCCTATCCCACCGTCATCAAGGCGGACGGGCTTGCGCTCGGCAAGGGCGCGGTCATCGTGAACAGCTTTGAAGAGGCGGAAAAGACGGTCAGGGAAATGATGGTCGACCGCGTATTCGGCGCGAGCGGCGATCAGATCCTCGTCGAGGAATTTCTCACGGGTCCCGAAGTTTCCGTGCTCTCCTTCACCGACGGCAAGACCGTCGTGCCGATGGTCTCTTCCATGGACCACAAGCGCGCGAAGGACAACGACGAGGGGCTGAACACGGGCGGCATGGGTACGGTCGCGCCCAATCCTTACTACACGAAGGAGATCGCGGCGGAGTGCATGGAGAAGATCTTCCTGCCCACCATCCGCGCGATGAACGCCGAGGGGCGCACCTTCAAGGGCTGCCTGTACTTCGGGCTGATGCTCACCAAGGACGGTCCGAAGGTCATCGAATACAACTGCCGCTTCGGCGATCCCGAAACGCAGGTCGTGCTGCCGCTTCTGCAATCCGATCTTCTCGAAATCATGCTCGCGGTGCGCGGCGGCAGCCTCAGCGCGGACATGGTACGCTTCAAAGAGGGCGCGGCGTGCTGCGTCGTGCTCGCGTCGGAGGGGTATCCCAAGAAGTACGATACGGGCTTCGAGATCGCGCTGCCCGAAGTCGGCAGGGACGAAGCCGTCTATGTGGCGGGCGCAAAGCTGCAAGACGGGAAGCTCCTGACGGCGGGCGGAAGAGTGCTCGGCGCCGTCGCCACCGCGCCGACGCTCCGCGAGGCGATCGGCAAGGCGTACGCCTTGGCAGATAAAATTCACTTTGAAAACGCATATATGCGGCGGGACATCGGCAGACGCGCCCTCGCCGCGATCAAGGGGGAATAAGCGTGGTTTACAGAATTTACGTAGAAAAGAAGAAGGGATTCGATAACGAGGCGCGTGCGCTCCTTGCGGACGTCACGGAGATCCTCGGCATTGCGGGCGTGGAGCGTATCCGCATTCTCAACCGCTACGACGCGGAGGACATCGGCGAAGAGCTGTTCCGCGAGTGCGTGAAGACGGTGTTTTCCGAGCCGCAGATGGACGTCGCCAGCGAAGGCGCGGACCTTGCGGGCGCGCGCGTGTTCGCCGTGGAATATCTTCCCGGGCAGTTCGATCAGCGCGCAGACTCCGCGGCGCAGTGCATTCAGCTCATCTCCATGCAGCCGCGCCCCGTCATCCGCACGGCAAAGGTGTACGCGGTGTACGGGAACGTGACGGAAGAGGCGCTCGCCGCCATCAAAAAGTACGTCATCAACCCCGTGGAGAGCCGCGAGGCGTCTCTCGCGATCCCCGAAACGCTGAAAATTTCCCACCCCGTTCCCACCGAAGTGCCTACGCTCACGGGCTTTCTGGATCTGGACGCAGAGGGGCTTGCCGCGTTCGTCAAACAGTACGCGCTCGCCATGGACGAGGACGATATCGCCTTCTGTCAGGCGTATTTCAAGCGCGAAGGGCGCGATCCCACGCTCACCGAGATCCGCATGATCGACACCTATTGGTCGGATCACTGCCGTCACACGACCTTCCTCACGACCATCGACGGCGTGACGTTCGAGGACGAACTCCTGCAAAAGGCGTACGAGGAATACCTCGCGGCGCGCACGGAGATCGGGCGCACCAAGCCCGTCAATCTGATGGACGTCGGCACGATCGCCGCGAAACTTCTGAAAAAGCGCGGTATGCTGGAAAAGCTGGACGAGTCGGAGGAGATCAACGCCTGCACCGTCAGGATCAAAGTCAACGTTGACGGCGCGGAAGAGGATTGGCTGCTGCTCTTCAAGAACGAGACGCACAACCATCCCACCGAGATCGAGCCGTTCGGCGGCGCGGCAACGTGCATCGGCGGCGCGATCCGCGACCCGCTCTCGGGCAGAAGCTACGTCTACGCCGCAATGCGCGTGACGGGCGCGGGCGATCCGTTGCAGCCCGTCCGCGAGACCATGCAGGGCAAGCTTCCGCAGCGCAAGATCGTCACCACGGCGGCGGCGGGGTACTCCTCCTACGGCAACCAGATCGGGCTTGCCACGGGTCAGGTAGACGAGCTGTATCACCCCGGGTACGTTGCGAAGCGGTTGGAGATCGGCGCGGTCATCGCGGCGACGCCCGCCGAAAACGTGCGGCGCGAAGTTCCCGCTCCCGGCGATAAGGTCATTCTCCTCGGCGGCAGAACGGGGCGCGACGGCTGCGGCGGCGCGACGGGTTCCTCCAAGTCGCACACGCTCGAATCGCTCACCCACTGCGGCGCGGAAGTGCAGAAGGGCAACGCGCCCGAAGAGCGCAAGCTCCAACGCCTTTTCCGAAATAAGGACGCAATGCTCCTCATCAAGCGCTGCAACGACTTCGGCGCGGGCGGCGTATCCGTCGCCATCGGCGAGCTTGCGGACGGACTTTCCATCGACCTCAACGCCGTACCCAAGAAGTACGACGGGCTTGACGGCACCGAGCTTGCCATCTCCGAATCGCAGGAGCGCATGGCGGTCGTCGTCGAGGCGGACAAGACGGCGGATTTCATCGCCCTTGCCGAAAAGGAAAACCTCGAAGCGACGGTCGTCGCGACGGTCACGGAAGAGCCGCGCCTCGTCATGACGTGGAACGGCAAGACCATCGTCAATATCTCGCGCGAGTTCCTCAACTCCAACGGCGCGGAAAAGCACGTCGTCGTCGCGCCCGAAAAGGCGCAGCCGTACGCGCGCGAAGTCAAGGGTACGTTTACCGAAAATTATAAAAAACTTGCGGACGATCTCAACGTCTGCTCCAAGCGCGGGCTTTCCGAGCGGTTCGATTCGACCATCGGCGCGGGCACGGTGTTAATGCCCTTCGGCGGCAGGTATCAGCACACGCCTTCGCAGGCGATGGTGCATCTCGTCTCCGTCGAGAAGGGGCATACCGATACCGTCTCCTACATGGCGTGGGGCGGCAATCCCTACGTCGCGGAAAAGAGCCCCTATCACGGCGCATACCTCGCGGTCGTGGAGAGCGTTGCCAAACTCATCGCTTCGGGCGCGTCGTATGAGGACGTCTATCTCACCTTCCAAGAATATTTCTTGAAACCGGGACACGATCCCAAACGCTGGGGGCAGCCCCTCGCCGCGCTCCTCGGCGCGTTCAAGGCGCAGGTGGAGCTGGGGATCGCCGCCATCGGCGGGAAAGATTCGATGAGCGGCACGTTCGAGCATATCGACGTTCCGCCCACGCTCGTCTCCTTCGCCGTCACCACGGGCAAGGTGAGCGAAGTCGTCTCGCCCGAGTTCAAGGCGGCGGGGCATAAAGTCGTGCTGCTCGCGCCCGCATACGACGGGAACGGGCTGCCCGTCACGGCGTCGCTTCTGAGCGTCTTTGCCGAGGTCACCGCGCTGCTCCGTTCGGGGAAGGCTGTCGCCGCATACACCCCGGGGTTCGGCGGCGTTGCGGAGGCGGTCATGAAGATGTGCTTCGGCAACATGATCGGATTCCGCTACGCGGACGGCGTGCGCACGGAGGAGCTGTTCGGCTACAAGTACGGCGCGTTCGTGCTCGAACTTGCGGAGGAGATCCCCGTCGGAACGCCGCTCGGCGAAACGACGTCGGAGAGCGGTATTTCCCTCGGCTTCGAGCGCATCTTCCTCACCGATCTTCTGAAAATTTACGAAGATAAGCTCGAACCCGTGTATTCCTGCAATATCGCGGCGCCCGAGGAGAGCGTTCCCGCCTACACCTGCCGCACGCCGAGCGCGCTTGTCTGCAATACGAAGGTCGCGCGCCCCAAGGTGCTCATTCCCGTATTCCCCGGCACGAACTGCGAGTACGATACGGCGAAGGCGTTCGCGGACGCGGGCGCAGACCCTGAAATTTACGTTATCCGCAACCGCACCGCGGACGAAGTCGCGCGGGCGGCGGAAGAATTTGCGCGCAAGATGGGGGAGAGCCAGATCGTGTTCGTTCCCGGCGGATTCTCGGGCGGCGACGAGCCGGACGGCTCGGGCAAGTTCATCACGGCGTTCTTCCGCGGCGAAGCGGTGCGCGAACAGGTCGCCCGCCTTCTCGAAGAGCGCGACGGTCTGATGGGCGGTATCTGCAACGGATTCCAGGCGCTCATCAAGCTCGGGCTTGTGCCTTACGGCAAGATCATCGAGACGGACGAGAACTGCCCTACGCTCACCTATAACAACATTGCGCGCCACCAATCGCGCATCGTGCGCGTGCGGGTCGCGTCGGTGAAGTCGCCTTGGCTTGCGGGCGTGGAAGCGGGCGAGATCTTCTCCGTGCCCATTTCGCACGGCGAGGGCAAGTTCGTCGCCTCCGACGCGCTCATCAAACAGCTTGCCGAGAACGGACAGATCATGACGCAGTACGTCGATCTCAACGGCAACCCGACGATGGACGTGCATTTCAACCCCAACGGCAGCGCGAGCGCGATCGAGGGCATTCTCTCGCCCGACGGCAGAGTGTTCGGCAAGATGGGGCATTCCGAGCGCAAGGGCTACGGACTGTACAGGAACGTTCCCGGCGAGTACGATATGAAGCTCTTCGAGAGCGCGGTGAAATATTTCAAATAAGTTCACAGATAGTTCACGAATTTTCTCACAAAATTCCGTGATTTGAGCAGGAAGTTGCGGGTACGCGCCCGCCCCTTGCCTTCCCCCGAGGGGGAAGGTGTCTGCGAAGCAGACGGATGAGGGGATAGGGCGTGCGCTAACCGCACCTCCCGCTCTGCGCCGTCCCATCAGGGCTTTCATAATAGCGGACGGCGCATTCACACCTACCTGAAAGTTGCTTGCGCAACAATTAGGGGCGCAAAAGGCATAACGCAGTGACGCCTTTTGCAACGAATTTTAGAACGTATATACAAAATTTGTTCTACGAGCGGGAGGCGTAGCCTCCTTGCGCGAGTGATTGGAAACGGGTTCAAACTTTTTCCGCAAACCGACGCGGAAATATTCCATGGGAAGAGATTTTGTCAGTACGAAGAACGGCGGCTTTCAAAGGCGGCAGAGATACGGAAGGAGATTGTCATGAAAACAGATATTGAGATCGCACAGGAAGCGGTGCCGGAGCATATTCTGCGCGTTGCGGAGCGCGCCGGACTTTCCGAGGACGAGATCGAATACTACGGAAAATATAAGGCGAAGATCGATCTTGCCGTCATGAACCGCAAAAAGGCGGGCGGCAAACTCGTGCTCGTGACGGCGATCACGCCCACGCCCGCAGGCGAGGGCAAGACGACCACGACCATCGGTCTTGCGGACGGTATGCGCCGCATCGGCAAAAACGTCGTCGTCGCGCTCCGCGAACCGTCGCTCGGTCCCGTGTTCGGCGTGAAGGGCGGCGCGGCAGGCGGCGGCTACGCGCAGGTCATTCCCATGGAGGATATCAACCTGCACTTTACGGGCGATTTCCACGCCATCGGCGCGGCGAACAATCTGCTTGCCGCCATGCTCGACAACCACATTTTTCAGGGCAACCACCTCGGCATCGACAAAGACCGCATCACGTGGAAACGCTGCGTGGATATGAACGACCGTCAGCTCCGCTACGTCGAGGACGGGCTGGGCGGCGGCAAGAACGGCGTGCCGAGAAAGGACGGCTACGACATTACCGTCGCAAGCGAGATCATGGCGATTCTGTGCCTTGCAACCTCTCTTTCCGACCTCAAAGCGCGCCTCGGGCGCATCATCGTGGGGTACACGTTTGAAGGGAAGCCCGTCACGGCGGACGATCTGAAAGCCGCGGGCGCAATGACCGCGCTTTTGAAGGACGCGTTGAAGCCCAACCTCGTCCAGACCCTCGAACACACGCCCGCCATCGTCCACGGCGGACCGTTCGCGAACATTGCGCACGGGTGCAATTCCGTCATCGCAACGCGCACGGCGTTGAAGCTCGGCGACTATGTGATCACCGAGGCGGGCTTCGGCGCGGACCTCGGCGCGGAGAAATTCCTCGACATCAAATGCCGCGTCGCGGGTCTGAAACCCGCCGCCGCAGTGGTGGTCGCCACGGTGCGCGCGCTCAAAATGCACGGCGAACTGCCCAAAAACGCGCTCGCCGAGGAGAACTTGGAGGCGCTGAAAGCGGGACTTCCCAACCTTCTGCGCCACGTCCGCAACATGAAAGAGGTGTACGGACTGCCCGCAGTCGTCGCCGTCAACCGTTTCCCCACTGATACGGACGCGGAGATCAGGCTCGTCATGGACGCCTGCAAGGAGCTGGGCGTCAACGTCGTTTTGTCCACGGTCTGGGCGGAGGGCGGCAAGGGCGGCGAGGAGCTTGCGCGCGAAGTCGTCCGCCTGTGCGAACAGCCGAACGATTTCCGCTGCTGTTACGATGAAAAGCTGCCCATCAAGGAGAAGATTCACGCCATCGTGACCAAGGTGTACGGCGGGCAGGGCGTTGTCTACACGCCCGAGGCGGAGGCGCAGATCGCGCGGCTGGAAGAGCTCGGGTTCGGCGGTACGCCCGTCTGCATGGCAAAGACGCAGTACTCCTTCTCCGACGACGCGACCCGTCTCGGCGCGCCCGAAGGGTTCACCGTCACGGTGCGCAATGTCAAGGTTTCCGCAGGCGCGGGATTCGTCGTTGCGCTTACGGGCAATATTCTCACCATGCCGGGGCTTCCGCCCGTCCCCGCCGCCGAGCGCATCGACGTGGACGAAACGGGAAAAATCACGGGACTGTTCTGATGGACGAAACATTGATGAAAGCCGCGGTATCACCCCTGTTGGAGTGGTACCGCGTTTGCAAACGCGACCTTCCGTGGCGGAAGGCGCGCAGTTTTTACACGGCGCTCGTCTCCGAGCTGATGCTGCAACAGACGCGCGTCGAGGCGGTCAAGGAGCGTTACGTTCTTTTTTTGCAGCGTTTCCCCACGCCCGAGGCGCTCGCCGCGGCGAGCGAGGAAGAGGTGCTCAAAATGTGGGAGGGGCTGGGGTACTACTCCCGCGCCCGCAATCTGCACAAGGCGGCGAAAATCCTCGCGGCGGAGGGACTTCCGCAGGATTTTAACGGCGTGCGCGCCCTCCCCGGGGTGGGCGACTATACCGCGGGGGCGATCTGCTCCATCGCGCTGGGACTTCCGCAGCCCGCGGTGGACGGCAATGTTCTGCGCATTCTGAGCCGCCTGTACGCGGACGGCGCGAATATCGACGAGCCTGCGACCCGCGCGCGCTTTTCCGAACTGCTCCGCGCGGCGTACCCGCCCGAGACGGGGGATTTCTGCGAGGCGCTCATGGAGTTGGGCGCGATCGTCTGCGTGCCGAACGGCGCGCCCCTGTGCGGGGAATGTCCGTGGCAGGCGCTTTGCCGCGCGCACCTCGCGGGCGAAGAGGAGAACTATCCCGTCCGCAGCGAAAAAAAGGCGCGGCGCGTCGTGGATGCCACGGTGCTCGTGTTGCAGTGCGGCGATAAATTTGCGTTGGAAAAACGCCCCGCCAAGGGCTTGCTCGCAGGGCTTTGGCAGTTTCCCTTTTTCGAGGGGGACGCGCCCGATCTCGGGGAAGTCGTCGCCGAAAAGCGCGCCAAGCATATTTTCACGCACGTGGAATGGCGTATGCGCGGCAAACTCGTGCGTATCGATGCGGAATTGCCCCGTTATGTGTGGGCGACGGCAGATGAAATCGCGCGCACCTATGCCGTTCCGTCGGCATTCAGGGCGTTTATGGAGTGGGTCAGGTAGCAATCGCTTAAACTTCGCCGCCGCGGAAGATTGTTCTTTGCAAATAAAAAACAGCCGTCCGAAAGGGCGGCTGAACGTTTTTTGCGCGGATTATTTTGCGGGATTCGGGCAGGGCGTATCCTTGACCATCTGCGAATAGGGGAGCGGCTCAAAGCCGAGCGCGGCATAAAGGGCGATGGCGCGGGTGTTGTCGGGCTCGACTTCGAGGCGCAGGCGCGCCGCTCCGAGCGTAGCGGCAAAGGCGAAGAACTCCCTGCCAAGTCCCTTGCTGCGGAACGCGGGGCGCAGATAGATCTCGTCGATCCAGAGGCACACGCCGCCGCCTTCGCGCGAGTAGGTCTTTTGCAGAAGGGCGTACCCCGCGGGCGTTTCGCCGTCGCATAAAAGGTAGCAGGAAATGTACGCGTCCGAGCGCATAAGCTCGTCGAACGCGCGCATATGATATTCCGCGGGCACGGCGTGCGCCACGGCGGGAGAGGCGTAAAATTCTTCGGAGAGCGCGAGGAAGAGCGATCTGTCCTCAAAAGTAAGTTTGCGTATCATACAGCTATTGTAGCAGGGCGGGCGGGCTTTGTCAACGGGGCGCGGGACAAAATGTTGTTCGATAGTGTTGACATTTTATCCCGCAGATGATACAATACATAGTAACGAAACTATATGACAAAATAAAAGGAATATGAAATGAGTGTATTGATTTGCGATTCCAACGGGGAGCTTTGGCATACCCGTGCAAAGGAGCTGGGGCTCGATTACATCTCCATGCCCTATTTCGTGGACGGAGAGGAATATTATTACGATCTCGGGGAAAAGACCGATTTCCGTAAGTTCTACGACCTTGTGCGCGGCGGGAAGATCCCCACGACGCAGGCTCTGAACCCCGAGGACTACAAGCGCATTTTGACGCCCTATTTCGAGAAGGGCGAGGACGTGCTCTACGTGAGCTTTTCGCACAAGCTGAGCGGGACGTTCCAATTCCTCAATCTTGCGCTCAACGAACTCAAAGAGACCTATCCCGACCGCAAATGCACGGTGTTCGATACGAACAGCATCTCGCTCGGCGCGGGCATTCAGATGGAGGAGGCGGCAAAGCTCAAACAGAGCGGCGCGTCTGACGAGGAGATCCTCGCCTTCCTCAAAGACTTCACCAACCGCGTATGCGTGTACTTCGTGGTGGACGATCTGATGCACTTGAAGCGCGGCGGCAGATGCTCGGGGCTGGCGGCGTTCGCAGGCACGCTCTTGCAGCTCAAACCGCTCCTTTCCATGGGCGCGGACGGCGGGCTTACCGTGCTCGGGAAGATTTCCGGCAGGAAGAAGGCGATCCGTACGCTTGCGGATAAAATCATCACCGAGCTTCAAGACGAGGAGAAGTACAACGTCTATATTCTCGACGCGGACTGCCCCGAAGAGGGGGATAAACTGCGCGATCTGGTGCTGGAAAAACGCCCGAACGCGAAGATCGTGCGGCAGATCGTCGGTCCCGTCATCGGTTCGCACTGCGGTCCCGGGACGCTCGGCGTCGTGTTCGTCGGCGCGAAGAGACCCGTTCCGCTGAACGGTTGAATATGATTTCGTCCGCCGTCCTGTTTGGGACGGCGGACGTTTTTGTATTTAGAAAACCCCCAGATAGTCTGGGGGTTCAGTAGAGGCTTATGCCGATGAGTAAAAATAATGGCTTCCCCTTGGGGGGAAGCTCTGCCG
>CAJFFP010000010.1 GCA_904373325.1 Candidatus Gallimonas merdigallinarum | reverse complement strand
GCCATTATGAATACTCTAACACAAACCCCTCATCACCGCCTTCGGCAGAGCTTCCCCCCAAGGGGAAGCCATTATTTTTACTCATCGGCATAAGCCTATTCCTGAACCCCCGGACTATCCGGGGGTTTTCTTTATACAATAACGCGGCGCGCGGCGCGGACACCATGTCCGCGCCGCGCGCCGTTCTCTTTTCAATTATTCCGCGAGCCCCGCGGCGACGAGCGCGTCGGCAAGGCGGGCGAGAACCTCAGGCGGGAGCGTTTCCCCCCGCGCCATGTCCGCGATGCCCGCGTCCGAAAGCACCTGTTTCGCCCGTTCGCGCGGAATGCGGAATGCGTTCACGAGATTGTTTTCCAACGTCTTGCGGCGGCTTAAAAAGGCGCACCGCACGGCGGCGCGGTAGGCGCTCCTGCTCCTGACGGGAATGCGCCCCTCTTCAAAGTCGATGCGCACGACGGCGGAATCGACGTTGGGACGGGGATAGAACATCGTCCGCGGCACTCTGCGCACGATCTGCGCCTCCCCCTTCAAGGCGATGGCGGCGGTGATCGACCCGTATTCCGCCGTGCCCGCCTTTGCGCAGAAGCGTTCGGCGACCTCCTCCTGCACCATGACGGTGACGCCCTCGCACAGCTCCGCCTCTTCGAGGAAGCGCGTTAAAACGGGCGTGGTGACGTAATAGGGCAGGTTCGCGACGACGCGGTACGCCCCGAGTTCCCTTTCCAGCGCGGGAAGATCGGCTTTGAGAAAGTCACGGAAGATGACTTCCGTGTTTTCGCACCCCGCGAGCGTTTCGGCGAGCACGGGTTGGAGCGTTTTGTCGATTTCGAGCGCAACGACCCTTTTCGCCGCCTTGGAGAGAGCGCGCGTAAGCGCGCCCGCGCCCGCGCCGATCTCCAAAACCGTCGTATCCGCGCCGACGCCGCCGTCCCGCACGATGGCGTCCAGCAGGTTCGCGTCCGTTAAAAAGTTCTGCCCGAACTGTTTTTTGAAGGAAAACCCGTGTTTTAACAGAATGGTCTTGATTTCTTCCATATTTCTCCTCGCATGGTCGGCGCGCCGACGCACAAATTGCAGATGAGGGAACTGCCCTCCCGACAAAAGAAACAGAGGGAGCCGACGACGCGCGGCTCCCTCCGGTTTTATTCGATCGTCGGACGGACGCGCAGCGGAATGCCCGTGCGCTCCGCAACGGCGCGGCACGCCGCGATCTCCTCTTCGCCGATGCAGTCCACGACGGAAAACCAGCAGTTCAGCCCCTGCGCCTTGCACGCGCGGGCGAAAAACAGCATGGAATCGAACGCCATATCGGGATAGATGGGGCGGCAGAGCTTCTGATAGCGCGCCGAATCGGAGGCGTTGAGCGAAATATTGATGCCGTCCAGCCTGCCCGCAAGCTCGGGCGCAATGTCGCGCTGATTGATGATGCTGCCGTGTCCGTTGGTGTTCAGGCGCGTCTTTCCGCCGCGCTCGTGCACCCAATCGCACACGGCGAGCATGACGTCCAGCCGATAGGTGGGTTCGCCGTAGCCGCAGAATACGATCTCGTCGTACTTCTTCGGGTCGCCGATGCCGTCGATGACCTGCTGCGCGTTCGGCTCGCCCTCTTTCAGCCACAGCGAGTAGCCCTCGAAGGTCTGCTTATCGTTGCGCACGCAGAAGGTGCAGCGGTTGGTGCAGCGGTTGGTCAGATTGACGTAACAGTTCTTTCCGATAACGTAGGTGTATGTATCCATAATTTATCTCATCTTTGCGAAAATACGTTTCGCATTCTCCATAATAATTTCTTGCAGTTCTTCTTCCCGCTCCCCGCGAAGCTGCGCGAGCTGCCGCACGATGACGGGAATGTTGGCGGGCGTATTTTTCTCTCCGCGGAAGGGGGAAAGATAGGGGCTGTCCGTTTCGGAGAGAATGCGCCCCGCAGGGCAGGCGCGCACGCTCTCCCATACGTTTTTCGCGTTCCTGAAACAGGCGACGCCGCCGAAGGAGAAGTATGCGCCCAGCGCGGCGAACGCGGGCAGCAACTGCGCCCCGTGCGAATAGCAGTGCATCAGAAATCCACGCCCGAGGTGCGCGCGCATTTCGGTGAGAAGGGCGAGCATATCGGCGGCGCAGTCGCGCGAGTGAACGACGAGCGGCAGTCCCGCGCGCTCCGCGAGCAAAATCTGCTTCACGAACGCCTCGCGCTGTACTTCCTTGGGCGGCTCGGGATAGTGGTAGTCCAACCCGATCTCCCCCACCGCGACGCACTTTTCATCTTCCGCGAGCGCGGAAAGCGCGGAAAGGGTATCCTCCGAAAAATCCGCCGCCTCGGACGGATGCACGCCCGCCGTGAAATACGCGCCCGCGTGCGCCGCCGCGAAGTCGCGGTGCCACAGGCTGTGCGCGAGCGTATCGCCCGCCAGCACAACGGTTTCCACGCCCGCGGCGCGGATCTCCTCCCACGTCCGCGGAAATTCGTATCCCTCTTCCGCGAAATGGGCGTGAATATCGAGATAACTCATCGGATGCAGGCGCCGCTCTCCATCGCCTTTTCGGGCGTGAGCAGGCTGAGATTCCCCGCGGCGTCCTCCGCGCAAAGCACCATGCCTTCGGACAGCACGCCGCACAGTCTGACGGGTTTGAGATTGGTGACGAGCACGACCTTTTTGCCCACCATCTCCTCGGGGGTGTACCATTTGGCGATGCCCGAGACGACGGAGCGGACCTCTTCGCCCACGCGGATGGTCTCGTGCAAAAGTTTGGAGGACTTCGGCACTTTCTCGCAGGCGATGACCTCGCCCACTTTCAGCTCGATCTTGGCAAAATCGTCGATGGAGATGAGCGGAGCTTTCTCCGCCTCGGCGGGCGCGGCGGGTTTCTCGGCGGGCTTTGCGCCGTTTTCGCGCTCGTATTCCGCCTGCTGGCGCGCGCGGATCTCCTCCGCCTTTTTGAGCACTTCCTCCCTGTCGAAACGGGCAAAGAGCGCCTCGTCCGTCTCCGCAACGGCGGTGCCGCTTGCGTAAACGCCGAACTGCTCCGTCTCGTCGAGCGTCTGCAAATGCGTGTTGAAGTACGCCGCGATCTTTTCCGCCGTGGCGGGCAGGAAGGGATAGAGCAGGCTCGCGCCCGTCACGATGCTCTCCGCAAGGTTATACAGAACGGTCGAAAGGCGGGCTTTGTTCGCCTCGTCCTTGCACAGTACCCAAGGCATGGTCTCGTCAATATACTTATTCGCGCGGCGGAACACGGCGAACAGCTCGTTCAGCGCGTCCGCGATGCGGAAGCTCTCCATGCACGCCTCCACCTTCGCCCGCGCGCCCGTGACGACGGCTTTCAGGTCCTCGTCGACCGCTTCCGCCGCACCCATGTCCGCGATCACCCCGCCGCAGTACTTGCGCGCCATGGCGAGCGTGCGCTTGACGAGGTTGCCGAGCGTGTTGGCAAGGTCGGAGTTGATGCGCTCCACCAACAGCTCCCACGTGATGGTGCCGTCGCCCTCGTAGGGCATTTCGTGCAGAACGAAGTAACGGACCGCGTCCACGCCGAACACCGAAGCGAGATCGTCGGCATACAGCACGTTGCCGCGCGATTTGCTCATCTTCTCGCCCCCCTGCAACAGCCACGGGTGCGCAAAGACGTGATCGGGCAGCGGCTCGCCGAGCGCCATCAAAAAGATGGGCCAATAGATGGTATGGAAGCGGGCGATGTCCTTGCCGATGACGTGCAGCGTTTCGCCGCCGCGCCAATACTTCTCGTAGAGGGGCGCGCTCTTGCCGTCGGGATCGTACCCAAGCCCCGTAATATAGTTGGTGAGCGCGTCCAGCCACACGTACACGACGTGACGGTCGTCAAAATCGACGGGGATCCCCCACTTGAACGTGGAGCGGGAAACGCACAGATCCTGCAACCCCTTTTTCAGGAAGTTGTTCATCATCTCGTTCTTGCGCGAGACGGGGCGGATAAAATCGGGGTGGCTCTCGATGTGTTGGATGAGCGCGTCGGCGTATTTCCCCATGTGGAAGAAGTACGCCTCTTCCTTGGCTTTCTTCACCTCTCTCCCGCAGTCGGGACACTTGCCGTCAACGAGCTGACTCTCCGTCCAGAAGCTCTCGCACGGCGTACAGTACCAGCCCTCGTACTCCCCTTTGTAAATGTCGCCCTGTTCATAGAAGCGGCGGAAGAGCTTCTGCACCGTCCTGACGTGGTCCTCGTCCGTGGTGCGGATGAACTTATCGTAAGAGGTGTTCACGCCGTCCCACACCGTGCGGATGACGTTCGCGACCCGATCGACGTACGCTTTGGGCGTTACGCCCGCCGCCTTCGCCTTTTCTTCGATCTTCTGACCGTGCTCGTCCGTACCCGTCTGGAAACGGACGTCATAGCCCTGCAACCGCTTGAAACGCACGATCGCGTCCGTGAGAATTGCCTCATAGGTGTTGCCGATGTGCGGCTTTCCCGAGGTATAGGCGATCGCCGTCGTTACATAATAGGGTTTTTTCATAAAAACCACCTGTACAAAATTTTATTCAAAGCTATTATACTTCATTTAAGCCGAAAAGTAAACTTATTTTGCGCGGCGCATTTCCCATTCGGGGCGCAGGATAAACCATTCCGAAATTATTCCCTGAAATCCTTTGAAAATTTATGAAAAATACTACACTTTATTATCTTTTTATGCTATACTGTAAGTGCGAAACAAACTTAATAAACAGAAATTTTGGGGTATTGCGATACTTCTTTTTTTTCGTTGCCCTGCGTTTTTCTTTTCGGCAAAACGCAATTCCAATTAAGTAGGGTGACGGATAATATCCCATTCTGTTTAAGTTTGTTTCGCGACGATCGGAGTTGTGTATTTGCGGTGCGCCAACTTCGGTTGGCGCACTTTTTATTTTGAGGTAAAGAATACAATATTCTTTTCTCTCTTTTATTGATTCCATAATTTGGCAAGGGAGGTCGTTTATGCTGGCAGGTCTCGTCGAATCTATTTTTATTTATTTATTCTGCTGGTGGTTCATGAAACTTGATACGAAACGTATGGTTTTAATACGCGGGTGCGCGGCAGCTGCTGTTATGTTATTCTGTCTAGTCTCATCTATTGTTCTTTTTTCTGCACGCCTCGGAGATTCTATCACTGTATTCATCGGCGTCATTATGTTAGTGATTGGAATATTATTTCTTATAAGGATGGTATTTGATATGTATCGTTACAAAACGAAAGAAGAAGATCCTGCTTTAACAATTAAAATTACAAACAAATTTTATTGTTATGATTTAAATACCAATATGCTTTCCGGTAAAAAACAACCGACTAAATACCGTAAAAATGGCTATCTCACATTTGATGAGAAAGGCAGAAAAATCGGCATCGTTTATATGGCAGACGATAACCGTACTTTACGGTACGGAAATGCAGAAATCATGTTTTTCAAAGCATACAAAACGGAATATGGCTCATGGCGCGTTATCAGGGAAAACGGAAAATATCTTCCGTTTGAAGAACTCGAAGAAAAACTGAAAACAGGAGATTATACCTGCACAACGGACAAGCGCCTGCGGTAAAAACATAATCGGACAAATTTCCGCATAAAATGCCATGTGAACGCGATATTTTCCGCCGTTTTTCTGATTGCGGCGGCAATCTTTCTCATCTACGATCCGAACGGATTTCTGCCCGCGCTGCTCGACGGCGGGCAGAAGGCGGCGACGCTCTCTCTGACGCTGCTCGCCTCGTACTGCGTATGGCTGGGCTTTTTTAAGGTGCTGGATAGAAGCGGGCTTGCGGACAAACTCGCAAACCGCCTTGCGCGCCCGCTCGGGAAGCTCTTCCGCTCTTCGGACAGGGAGGCGCTCGGGTACGCGAGCCAGAACATAGCGGCGAACTTTTTGGGGCTTCCCGGCGCGCCTACGCCGCTCGGGGTGAAGGCGACGCAGAAATTCCTCGCCGCAAAGAACGGCTATGCCGCCGATATGCTCTTCGTGCTCAACGCGACGAGTTTGCAACTTTTGCCCACGACCGTGATCGCCCTGCGCGCCGCCGCAGGGTCCGCCGCCCCCGCCGACATCTTCCTGCCCACCCTGCTTGCGACGGCGGTCTCCTCCGTGCTCGGCGCGGCTCTGGTGCGGCTCACGGGGAAACGCGCATGAAGTACGTCGCGCTCATCATTCCCGCGCTCTTTTTTGCGCTCTTTTTATACGCGCTCTTGAAAAAGGTCAGGCTGTACGACTGCTTCACCGAGGGCGTGAAGGAAGCCGTTCCGCTGCTGCTCTCGATTTTCCCCTACCTCGCCGCGATGCTCATGCTCAGCGAACTGTTCGAGCGGAGCGGATTCTCCGCGGCGCTCACGCAGGCGCTCTCGCCCGTATTTTCCGCGCTCGGCATTCCGCCCGAGATCTCCAAGCTCGTCCTTTTGAAGCCCTTTTCGGGGAGCGGATCGACCGCGCTCCTTTCGGAGATCATCTCCGCCTACGGCGCGGACAGCTACATTGCGCGGTGCGCCGCGGTGGCGTACGGTTCGAGCGAAACGGTATTCTATATTTCCGCCGTTTATTTTGCGGGCAGCAAAAAAAATCTCGCGAAACCCGTTGTTATTTCCTTAACATCAAACTTTATCAGCGTAATTTTGGGCTGTCTCCTCTGCAAAGTCCTGTAAAATGCGCCCCGTCTGTGAGAAATTCCAAAAAATCCGCCTTTCCGTGATAGATTTTTTAAGGATACTGTCAGAAATGCTCAGAAAAAAATTTTTTTACGTTTTTCGCCGAAATATTTTACTTTTCGCGCGATACCCGCTATAATGAAGGTACAAAAACGAAGCAGGCAACTGCTTCCCCCAAACATTGCTCATCATTTTTCCCCCTTATCATATAGTAAAACCCCTCGGAACGCGAGTTTCGGGGGGTTTTACTTTGCATTTTCGATTTTCGGAATTTGGAAAATAAATGCCCGCGGCGTATGCCGCGGGCTTATCCGTTTGAATCAGGCTTTTGCGGGAGCGTCCTTCATGAGCCCGCTCTTTTCGCCGAACACGAGCCATGCGGAGTACATCAGCCCGGGACCCATATTGAATACGTGGCAGTCGACCATGCTCGTGAGCAGGAGCGACGCAACGCACAGCGCGGCGACGATCTTTTCCGCATTCGGGCGGCGGAAACAGAGAATGAGCGTCTGCACGCGATGCACGAGATAGGCGACGATCGCAAACGTGCCGCCCGTGGAAATGAGCTGGAAGAACGTATTGTGCGCGCGCAGGGCAAGGAAGGTCCCCTCGGGCGTGCCGTCCACGAACTCGGTAAACATTCCGTCCTCCGTCAAAAGCGTTCCGGGCGTCTTGTAGAACCCGACGCCGAAGCCGGGGTATTCGAGGAAGCGCTGCCAGCACGCCTTCCATGTGGCAAAGCGCGCCGCATCGTTCCACCCTTGGTCGATGATGGACGCGAACAGGTCCTTGACCTTATCGCGGAACACAACGACGCCGATCAGCGCCGCGACTAGCAACACCGCAAAGACGATGGCGTTCCAGAGCCGCTCTTTTTTCTTGCTGCCGACGAGCGTAACGACCACGCACCCCAGATAGACGACGGAGCCGAACAGCATCGCCCCGCGGCTCTGCGTGAGCATAACGCCGAGATAGAACACCGTGCAGAGAATGGTGTACGCCCAGCCGTTCTTGTTTTTGACGGCGAAGTAGACGGGCGCGGGCATACACATCGCCATGACGCAGCCGACGTTGTTATAGATTCCCCACCCCGTATAGAGCGCCACGCGGTTGATGCTGCCGTCCTCACGTATTACGCCCTCGCCGAAGTACATTCCGACGATCTCGGCGAGCATTCCCACGCCGATGATGGAAATCACCATGGGGAGATACCCCTTCGGCACGCGGTCCCAGCGGACGGTATAATACAGATAGAAATAGAATCCGCACAGCGCGGCGATCTGCACGAACCCCATCAGGACGGTCCGTCCGTCGTAATAGGGCGAGAACGCGCCGCCGAGCAGATAGGATGCGCCGAGTAGCAAAAATCCGACGGTCAGTTTGGGAACGCCCCGTTTTTCGCGCTCCAAGAGCATGGAGACGAGCCGTCCGATGAGCATGACCGCGATGACGGCGACCGCGTAAAAGAGCGCGAGCTGCCCCTGCGGCTGACCGAAGAGCGAATCGGGGAACTTCCCCGGATTGTTCTCGGCGGAGAAAATCATATATCCGCAGCATACCATCGGCACGATGCCCAGCATATCGTCTGCAAAGAGCACGATCAGCAGCCCGAACACGAGGTACGCATAGATGACGAAAATTTCAAGCCCGAAAAGTTCGGAGCATGCCATAAGAAGGGCCGCGAGCGCGGCAAACCAGCCCGAACGGAAAAAATTGCGGACGCCGATCACCGCGCGCCGCTCTTTCAATTGCGGAAAAGCTTCTGTAAGCATGAAAATATTATAACACCCCGAACTTTGGAAAGCAAGCTTTTCAACGCGGAAATGCGTTTTCTTTCTTCACGCAATTATCACATTCCGCGCAGCCGAAGCGCACGTTTCCGCGCGGCGGCGCGTAAAACACGCGCGCGTTTAAAGGTCGAGCGTCTCTTTGTACAGTTCGCTCTTGGAAACCCCGCGGTCGCGGGCGGCGCGTTTGAGCGCCTCCTTCTTATCCAGCCCCTCCCGCAGATACGCAAGCACGTGTTCGCGCGGGGTGAGCGCGTTGAGCGGATTTTCCCGCGCCTCCGCCCCCATGACGACGAGCACATACTCCCCGCGCTTCTCGCCTGCAAGCCCCTCGGAGAGCAGGAACTCCGTACTCTCCTCGTGCAGTTTCGTGATCTCGCGCACGGCGCAGGCGCGGCGTTCGCCGAACACGGCGTACATCTCCGCAACGTATGCGTCCACATCCTGCGGCGCGCAATGGAAGAGCAGCGTTTCCCGCGATGGAGCATACCGTTCCAGAACTTCCCTTCTGTCCCGCTTTTTCTCGGGCAAAAATCCCACGAACGTAAACCTTTCGGCGGGGAATGCGGAGAGCACGAGTGCGGAGAGCGCGGCGTTCGCGCCGGGGAGCACGGTGTACGCCTCTCCCGCCGCTTTTAAAACGGCGCAGACCTCCCGCCCGGGGTCGGAGACGACGGGCATGCCCGCGTCGGAGACGACGCAGACGTTCTTCCCCTCCCGCGAGAGCGCGAGCATCTTTTCCGCCGCCTCCCGCTCGTTGAATTTATGGCAGGAGAGAAGAGGCTTTCTGATCTCGTACGCGTTGAGCAGCCCGAGCGTATGGCGGGTATCTTCGCAGAAAATGACGTCCGCCGCGCGCAGCGCCTCCAAGGCGCGGAGCGTGATGTCTTTGAGATTGCCAATGGGCGTCGCCACAAAACAGATCATATCAGTCCCTCCCGTTGATTTGCGCGGGCAGCACGTCCAGCCCCGCCTTGCCGCCCTTGACCGCCGCAATCAGCACGGCGTACGGCTTTGCGCCCTCTTTCCCCGCGATAAATTGCAGTTTTTTTGGTTCCAGACGGTACGCGTGCAGGGTGTAGAGCACTTCCGCCGCGCGGTCGGCGCGGTGCACGAGCGCGAACCTGCCGCCGAATCTGAGGCACTTTGCCGCGGCGGCGCACAGCTCTTCCAGCGTGAGCGTCAGTTCCCGCCGGCAGGGCGCCTTGTTTTCGGCGGCGGCGGAGAACCCGCCCCGCTCGTAGGGCGGATTGCACAGGATGAGCGAGAACGCCTCCGTATAATGCGCGGGGATCTCCTGCAAGCGGACGTTCTCCACCGTAAAATACTCCTGCAAGCCGTTTAAAGCGACGCTCTTTGCGCTCATTCTCGCGAGGCGGGGCTGCATCTCGAAGAGCGTGACGTGTTCAACGCCGCTGTTCTCGCCGTAAAAGTGCAGCCCCACGACGCCGCTCCCCGAACAGAAATCGGCGACGCGCTCTTCCCGCTTGGCTTTGAGAAAGCGTGCTAAAAGCACCGAATCCGAGGTGAAGCGGTACTCTTCGCTGTCCTGTAAAATTTTCATGCCGTCGAGCAAATATTCTTCCGTCTGCATGGCAAAACCTATCTTCTTTCCTTGACCGAACCGCCCTCTTTGCAGGGGGCGCGGGAAGAAAAAATCCCGCGCGGAAAGCGCGGGACTTTTTGTGATCGGGTTACTCAGCCTTGATCGCGCCGACGGGGCAGCCGTCTTCGCAGGCGCCGCAATCGATGCACGTAGCGGCGTCAACGACGTACGTCGTGTCGCCGGGAGCGATCGCGTTTACGGGGCAGGTATCGGCGCAGGCGCCGCAGGAAATGCACTCGTCAGAAATTACGTGAGCCATATCTTCGACCTCCATATTTGAATCTATTCGTATTATACCACAACTTTTGGCGTTCGTAAAGGCTTTTTCGGTTATTTTTCGGCGGGTTTTTCGGGATTTTTTTCCTCGTCCGCGTCGCGCTCCTGCTCGTTTCCGCGGCGGAATCCGACGTCCTGCAACGGGAGATCGCGGTAGAGGAGCGCGCCGTCTTTCTCGATCTTGACGCGCACTTCCATTTTGAGCATATTGGCGGAGACGACCGTTCCCTTCCCCTCGGGCGTGGTGACGGACGCGCCGATCTTGGGCATTTTCTTGCACGCCGAGGCGTAGTATTCGTTCTCGTACGCCAGACAGCACATCAGTCTGCCGCACAGACCGCTGATCTTGCCGGGGTTGAGCGAAAGTCCCTGATTTTTCGCCATTTTGATGCTGACCTTCTTGAAATCGGGCATACAGCCCGCGCAGCAGACCTCTCTGCCGCAGGGCGCGATCCCGCCCAGAATGCGCGCCTCGTCGCGGATGCCCACCTGCCGCAATTCGATGCGGATATGGAACACGGACGCGAGATCGCGCACGAGTTCGCGGAAGTCCACGCGCCCTTCGGCGGTGAACGTGAACACGACTTTGCTCCCGTCGAAGGTGAATTCGCAGTCGATGATCTTCATGGGCAGCCCGCGCGCGGCGACCTTTTCCTTACAGATGCGGATCGCCTCGGGGCGGCGCGCCTCGTTTGCGGCGACCGCCGCTTCGTCCTTCTCGGTGGCGGGACGGACGACGGGTTTGAGCGGGGAGACGATGTCCTTCTCCTCCACCTCGCGGGACGGCTCGACGACGGTGGCGTACTCCAACCCGCGCGCCGTCTCGACGACGACGCCCTGCCCGCGCGTAAGCTCGTATTTCCCCGCGCCGAAATAATAGGGCTTGCAGCCCCGCTTGAATTTTACGACGACAACGTTCGGCATTGTCTCTTTCCTCCTCTCCCGAAACGGGCGTTCAGGATCTTCCCGCCGTCAGTATGGCGCGGAAAATCCCTTTCAAACCTCGTTTTCTCTCCTGATCCGCAGGGCGAGCGCGAGCGCTGCCTGCGCGAAATTTGCATTGAACTGTATCTCCCGCTCCGCCTGCGCCGTGAGCGCGAGCGCCGCGGTGAGCGCGTGTTCGGTATAGCGCGCGGCGATCGCGCGCACCGCCTCCGAACGGACGGAAGCGAACTTTCCCTGCCCCACGCGCACGAAGAGCGCGTCCCGCAGCAGCAGGCGCACCGCGGCGAAGAAGGACGGGCGTTTCTGTTCGCCGATCTCGCGGCAGAGTGCCTCCGTGCCGCTCTCCGTCAGAAAGCGCGCCGCGAGGCGGAAATCTTCCCCGCCGCCCGCAAGCAGATCTTCGGCGACGGAGTACACGCCGCCGCAGGCGGCGGCAGCCTCCGAAATCCCCTTCTCGCCCGCATGACAGCGCGCGAGCGCCGCGACGATCGCCTCTTCGGAAAAGGGCGGCTCGGTGAACACGTTCGCCCGCGAAAGCACCGTGGGCAGCACGGTATGCGCGGACGCCGCGCCCGCCAGAAAGAACACGCCCGCGGGCGGCTCTTCCAGAAGTTTTAAAAGTTTGTTCTGCACGAGGGGCGTGACGGTATGGAACGCGTCCAGCACGAAGAGTTTGCGATCCCCTTCCACGGGGCGCAGAATTGCCTCCTCGGCGATCCCGGACGCCAGCTCCGCCGAGAGCTTGCCGCCCGCTGGCGGCAGGATGATGCAGTCGGAGAAGCTCTCGCCCTCGATGAGTTTCGCCTCGCGCGAGCCGTCCTCCGCGCCGAAAAACGCCTTGGCGCACTCCTTCAACAGGGCGCGCAGATTGCGTTCGTCGGGAAAGACGGCGAGCGTGAAATGCGCGGCGTCCTCCGCGCGCCGGAAGGCGTTATATACCGTTGTCGTGCGCAGCAGTTCCCGCATTTACGCCTCCTCGAACACCTCGATCTTTCCGTCCGTCAGTCCGAACGTGTTGGCGGCGCGCGCAAGCCGCGCCGCGCTCTCCGCCGTCACGCGCTCGCCGCGTTTTATGAGCGGCAGGCAGGGCGGAAACAGCCCGCAGTCGCGCGCGCAGGTGCGCCCGACCGCCTCCGCAGGCGGCAGAGCGACGGTTTTCCCCCCCGCCATGCCCGCGACGGGCGGCGCGCACGCGATCTCCCCGCGCGGCAGGCGCGCGGCAAGCCGCACAAGTTTTTTCAGCTCCCGCCGTTTGCTCGCGGGGGAGAGATAGAACATGAGATAGTTCCCGTCGTCAAATTCGCAGTAGATGCGGTGCGCCTCGAAATACGCCTCCGCCTGCGCCGATGCCGTGCCGAAGGGGAGCACGATCTTGCTCCAATCCTCGTTATCCAGCGCGCCCAAAGCCCGCTTTGCTTCCTCCGCGGCGGATTCGATCGCCCGATTGCGCGGGAAGCGCACGGCGTATTCCACGCTCGCCATGATGGGATAGGACGGCGACGTGGTGCGAAAGACGCGCACCCCCTCCGCAAGGCGGGAAGCCCACGCCCCGCGCGCCGAGACGACCGCCCCCTGCGTGAGCGCGGGGAGCGACTTATGCGCGCCGTCCACCCACATATCCGCATACAGACCCGCATAGCGGGGCGTGCCTTTGAGGTGCGAACCGTGCGCGCCGTCCGCGATCAGCGGCTTTCCCGCGCCGTCGCACAGCTTCCGCGCGGCGGCGAGATCGGGGAAATACCCGTAATAGTCGGGCGAAGTGACAAGCAGCGCGTCCGCCCGTTCCAGCGCGTCCGCCATCTGCTTTGCGGAGGGCTGCGCGGGAATGCCCCGCGCGACGGACTGCTCCACGGCGACCGCGTTCAGTCCGAGGACCTCGCAGGCGTTGAACACGCTTCGGTGCGCGTACGCGGGAACGGCGACGCTGCGCCCGCCCGCGCGGCGGAGCGCGTAGAGCATGGAAAAGATCCCGCAGGTGCTGCCGTCCGTCAGAAGAAAGCTCGCGTCTGCGCCGAGAATGCCCGCGATCTCCCGCTCCGTCTGCGCCAGAACGCCCGTCGGGGAGAGCAGGTTATCCGAATAGGAAAGTTCGGTGATGTCCGCGCCCGCGCGCTTATGCCCGGGCGTATGAAAGGAGATATGCTTTTTCTGCGCGCGGAGCATCCGTGCGATGCGGCAGGCGCGCAGAACGGCGCGCTTCACGCCCCGTACTCCTCGTACAGCCAGCGCAGGAAGGTGATCGGCTCGTAGAGCATTCCGTTCGCCTCATGGAAATTGTTATAGAGAATGACGAGATTGAGCTTTTCGGTGACCGCCTTGCCCTCCGAATCGGTATAATACGCCACGTCGGAGATGTCCGCAAGGTTGCCGACGTTGATCCCGAGCGCGGACTCGTACGTTTTGCCTTCTTCGTCCGTCCCCTCGTACACGGTATGGGTGTAAGTGCCGTTTTCAAACAGCCCCAGAACGGTGAGGTAGTCGTCGCGCAGGTCGATGAGCCGCTGCCGCTCCTGCGCGACGCCCTCCTCGCGCGACGCGGCGGTCTTGTAACGCTTGTCGCCGCTGTTGCGGGAGAGGAAGCTCTCGCGCACCGCCGCGGCGTCCGGTTCGGCGTTCTCCCTCCAATTCTCGCCGAAGAAAGAGATCAGATACTCCTCGCACATTTGCAGGTAATACTTCGTATCGTACACCGCCGCCGACGTGGGGCGGTCGGGATTGACCGCGCCGCCCATGGCGAGCGAATAGAGCGCGGACTCCGAAGAGACGACCTGATTGCCCTCTTCGTCGTACACGGGGTTGCCCGCGTCGTCCGTCTTGTAGGTGCGCACGTCGGAGATGAACATGACCGTGCCTTCGCCCACCGTGCGGCGGAGGCTGAATATGTCGTACCGATCGTCCGCGGAGAATTTCTCCGTCTTGGTTTCGAGAATATCATAGGAGAGCACTTCGTTCGTTTTGAGCGTACTGCCAAGCGAATTGAAGTCCTTCCCCGCCGTCAGATCGGTGTACGCGTACACGGCGAACGTCTGCGCGTTGGTGACGCGCGTCGCCGTCATCGTAAAGAGCAGTATGATCAGAAAAACGGCGATGACGATGGCAATGAGCATTTTCAGCCAATCGTAAGAAAGTAAGTTGCCGAGCCGCTGTTTGGTGATTCTTGCGTCCATGCGCCCTCCGTAAATGCCGGTTTGATTTTCGGTAATTTGTATGAAGGCACGGAAAAAACTTTCCGTGCCCCCTGAACGTTATTTTTTGGGTTTCATCGTCGGGAACAGGAGCACGTCGCGGATGCTAGCGCTGTCGGTCAGCAGCATGACGAGCCGATCGACGCCCATTCCGAGCCCGCCCGTGGGCGGCATTCCGTATTCGAGCGCGTTCAGGAAGTCCTCGTCCACCTCGGCGTTCGCGCCCTGCGCGCGCTTCTTCGCCGCCTGCGCCTCCATGCGGGCGCGCTGGTCGACGGGATCGTTCAGCTCGGAGAAGGCGTTGCCCATCTCCATGCCGTTGATGAAGTACTCGAACCGCTCCGTCATGGTCGGATCCTCCGGTTTGCGCTTGGCGAGCGGAGAGATCTCCACGGGATAGTCGTAGATGAAGGTGGGCTGCACGAGCTTGTCCTCGACGAACGCGTCGAAGAACGCCGCAAGGATATGCCCCTTCGTGTCCTTCCCCGCTTCAAGCTCCACGCCGTGCTCTTTGGCGACGGCGCGCGCTTCCTCGTCCGAACGGACGGCGGCGAAGTCCACGCCCGAGTATTTTTTGACAGCCTCCGTCATGGTGAGGCGCTCCCAATGCCCGAGGTCGATGACCTGCCCCTGATAGGGAACTTCGAGCGTGCCGCACACCGCTTGGGCGACGTGCCTGTAAAGCCCCTCGATGAAGTCCATCATGTAGCGGAAATCGACGTACGCCTGATACATTTCGATGGTGGTGAACTCGGGGTTATGCGAGGAGTCCATGCCCTCGTTGCGGAAGATGCGCCCCACTTCGTACACCTTTTCGTATCCGCCCACGATGAGGCGTTTTAAATACAGCTCCGTCTCGATGCGCAGATACATATCGAGGTCGAGCGCGTTGTGGTGCGTCTTGAACGGGCGCGCGTCCGCGCCGATTTCCAGCGTTAAAAGGACGGGCGTCTCCACTTCCATGTAGCCGTGGCCGTCGAGGTAGGCGCGGATCTCGCGGAGAATGCGCGAACGGCGGCGGAAGGTCTCCTTCACGTCCTCGTTCATAATGAGGTCGACGTGGCGGAGACGGTACTTCATATCCACGTTCTGCAATCCGTTGTACTTTTCGGGCAGGGGCAGAAGGGATTTGGTGAGCATCTCGAAATGGGTCGCGTGAATGCTGACCTCCCCCGTCTGCGTCCTGAACACCGTGCCGCGGACGCCGACGATGTCGCCGATGTCGAAATCCTTTTTATAGGACGCGTACACGTCCTCGCCCACGTCCTGACGGGTGACGTAGATCTGAATGCGCCCCTCGCCGTCCTGAATGTGAGAAAAGGACGCCTTGCCCATGACGCGGCGGGACATGAGTCTGCCCGCAACGGACACCTCTTTGCCCTCCCACGCCTCGAAATTCCCCTTCACCTCGCCCGAGCGCGCGGTCACGGAGAACTTGGTCTTGCGGAAGGGGTCCTGCCCCTCCGCCGTCAGTTTACCTAATTTTTCGCGGCGGATACGCGCCTGTTCGGACAGTTCGCGCTCCGCGTTCTCTGCATCGATCATTTCTTCCATAACAGCCGCTCAGTTGATCTTCAAAATCTTCATCTGGTATTCGCCGTTGGGCGCCTTGACGGTGACGGTATCGCCCTTCTTGTGCCCGATGAGCGCCGCCCCGACGGGAGACTCGTTGGAGATGATGTTCTTCATCGGATCGGCTTCCGTCGTGCCCATGATGGTATATACGATGTCCTCGTCGAAGTCGAGGTCGTGCACCGTGACCTCCGAACCGAAGTGGACGACGGAGTTATCCGTGCTCTCTTCGATGACGACGGCGTTTTTGACCTGGTATTCCAGCTCTTCGATCGCGCGCTCGTTGGACGCCTGCTCGTTGCGCGCCGCGTCGTACTCGGCGTTCTCGGAAAGATCGCCGTGGCTGCGCGCCTCGGCGATGCGCTGAACGATCTCCTCTCTCTTGACCTTCCGAAGATATTCGAGCTTTTTGACCGCTTCGTCGTAGCCCTGCTGCGTCATGGGAAATTCTGCCATTTTTTCCTAACCCTCGCTTGATTTTCCCGAGGCGGGATTGCCTCGGAACCTTTAAAAGATGACCGTGATTTCCAAAGTCTCGGAAATCACGGCATTCTCTCACTGTCCGATATTATACCCTATTTGAAAGCCGCTGTCAACCTACTTTGTGGCATGCGGCGGATTTTTCCGCAAATTTTCCACAAACCTGCCGATGCGCGCGACCGCCTCTTCGAGTTCCGCCATGCTGGTCGCATACGAACAGCGCACGTGCTCCTCGCCGCACGCGCCGAAGGCGTTCCCGGGCACGACGGCGACCTGCTCCTCTATGAGCAGGCGGTCGGCAAACTGCTCGCCCGTCAGCCCCGTTGCGGCGACGGACGGGAACACGTAGAACGCCCCGCGCGGCTCGAAGCATTTCAATCCCATTCCGTTGAAGGAGGAAACGAGATAACGGCGGCGTTTATCGTACTCGGCGCACATCTTTTCCACGGAGGCGAACCCGTCCTGAAATCCGCCCGCGAGCGCCGCGACCGCGGCGTGCTGGGAGGTGCGCGGCGCGCACAGCATGGTGTACTGATGCACTTTGAGCATCGCCTTGTCGATCGCCTCGGGCGCGCAGGTGAACCCGACGCGCCAGCCCGTCATGGCGAACGCCTTGGAAAATCCGCTTAAAAGCACCGTGCGTTCGCGCATATTGCCGAGGGACGCGACGGAGCAGTGCCGCCCGCCGTACGTCAGCTCGGCGTAGATCTCGTCGGAGATGACGAGCAGATCGTATTTTTCGATGACGGGAACGATGGCTTCGAGCTGCTCTTTTGTCATGATCCCGCCCGTGGGATTGTTCGGATAGGCGAGAATGATCGCCTTGGTTCTGGGCGTAATTGCCCGTTCCAGCGCCTCGGGCGTGATGATGAACCCGTTCTCCGCCGTACAATGCACAGAGACGGGAACGCCGCCGCACAGGTTGACGATGGGCGCATAGGAGACGTACGCGGGATCGGGCATGAGCACCTCGTCGCCCGCCTCGCAGGTGGTGCGGAGCGCGAGGTCGATTCCCTCGCTCGCCCCGACCGTGACGATGATGCGCTCCGCGGGGTACTCCACGCCGAACCGCTCAAAAAGATAGCGCGAGATGAGCGCGCGCAGCTCGGAAAGCCCGCGGTTTCCCGTGTACTGCGTGTATCCCTTCTGAATGGAGCGGATGCCCGCGCTGCGGATATCCCACGGGGTGACGAAATCAGGCTCGCCCACGCCGAGGGAGATCGCGTCGGGCAGCGTCTCCACGATGTCGAAATATTTGCGGATGCCGCTCGGTTTGAGCTGCTTTGCCCGCGAAGTGAGAAAGTCTCTCATGGCTGTACGGAGAGCCTCCTCTTTTTCTCTTTCCCGAACGTGACCGCGCCCTCGATCTTGTACTTTTTCAGAATGAAGTGCGTTGCGGTGGAGAGCACGCAGTCAAAGGTGGAAATGCACTCCGAGACGAACCGCGAGACGGACTTGATGGACTTCGCCTCGACGATGACGAGGAAGTCGTACGCGCCGCTCATCAGATACAGCGTTTTGACCTCTTCATGCCCCGCGATCTCTTCCGCGACGCCGTCGAATCCCGACCCGCTGCGCGGCGCGATCTTGACTTCGATGAGCGCCTCCACGCACTCGTCCTCTTCCTCGTCGAGGTTGGCAATGGCGGTGTATTTGACGATCGTCCCCCTGCGCTCCATGTCGCGGATCGCGGCGCGGACCTTCTCTTCCGATTCGCCGAGCATCACGGCGACCTTGGCGGCGTCTGCGCGGCAGTCCTCGCTTAAAATATCGAGAATCTCTCTTTCCAGCTTGTTCATGCGTTCCCTCCCCGACGGTTTTTCTTGTTATTATACTCCATATGCCATTTCAAGTCAAATATATTTGCTTTTTCGGGGGAATTTTCGTATAATGTGGGTATGTTTCGCATTTGGGCAAAAGTGATGAAAGAGGGACATATCGTCCGCCAGACGACCTATTCGCGCGAGGAGAAATTCACCTATTCGCGCTTTTTCGAGTACCTGACCGAGATCTGCGGCGAGCTTGACGTACCGACGCCCGTGCTGTTGAAGGCGCATATTTTCAACTATGCGAAGTTCAACCACGTCGCCTTCCGCCCCTCCGACTTTATGGAGAGCGTCCCCTTCGACAGATTGGTGTTGGAAAATATACTATAAAAGTTCACGAATTTCTTTTTGAACTGACAAAAAGAAATTCCGTGAGTTTCAGGAAAACCCCGCAGTCGCTATGCTTTGTGCGCGGTTTTCCTCGATAGCGCGCAAGCGACGACGTTTTCGACTTCATGCTGGATACCCGCGCCATCAACGAAGGCGTGGACAAGCGGCGGGAAGCGCTCATGCAGGAGTACCTGAAATTGCAGAATACCCCCATGCGATTCCGCACGCTGGACGACTACGACGCCCTGAAAGACAGCACCGACGCGGGGCGTTTCATGTTCGGATATGACCATGATTTTTAACGCCGCCCGCTGCGATTTGCAGCGGGCGGCGTTTTTCTTATCCGTTCTGTTCCGTCTGATCACCGTTCTCCCCTTCGTCCGTTCCCGCGATGGCGTTTGCGGTGCGATCAAAGACGAGCATGAGCGCGAACGCGATGATGAAGCACACCCACGACGGGTGCCAGATGCCGTACATGAACCCGATAAAGAGATACACCGCGACGGAGAGCAGCATGACCATGCCCGCGAGTCCCTTGAAAATGCGCGCCGCGAGCGGCAGCGACGCATCCTCTTCGTCGTTGCGCGAGACCGAATCGACGAAAATGCAGAGCGCGAACGCGAGCAGGAACACGAGCCACGCGGGGTGCCACGCGCCCATCAGTCCGCCGAGGCAGAAGAACGCAACGGCGGCGCACAGAAAGATGCCTCCGCTGACCGCCGCGCCGATGGCACGCGATCTGGTAATGCGCCCGTCTTTTGCGGCGCGCTCCGCGGGAAGTTCTGCGGCAGGCAGGACGTTTTCGGGAACAGGCTCCGCCGTCCCTTCCGCCTCGGCGGGCGGCTCCTGCGGCGAAGCGACGTCTCCGCGCATGAGATCGTCCATGGAGACGCGGAAGAAATCGCACAGGGCGATGATCTTCTCCGTTTCGGGGTACGCCTCGCCCGTCTCCCACTTGCTGACGGACTGACGGGACACGCCGAGCGTTTCGGCAAGCCCCTCTTGCGTAACTTTGTCTCGCTTTCTCAGATATTGCAGGTTTTCGGCAAATGACATCGCGGTATCTCCTTGCGTTTTGTACCCAAAGTGTAACACATTCAAAAGTCCGTTTCAACCACTTTATGCGTGCTTTTGCGCAACCTGCGGTTGCATTCCGCATTTTTCGGCGTAAAACCGTATAAATCTGCCATCAAATTCTCGCCCCTCATGCAAAACGCCGCGCAAAAGCGCGGCGTTGATTTTTGAGCATTTTTCTTCCCGCGTCGGTCCGAGAAAAACGTGTGAACAAGCGATTTGATTACGGGAAAAGCCGTCACTGCGTTATGGCTTTTCCGCCTCAATTTGCCGCTCACGCGGCTTACGCGGAAAGAGTGAAGGCGGCGATGTTATACTGTTGCGATCTATCGCCGCCGAGTAGAAAACCGGCGGTTAGGCGTCAGCCGTATCCGCGGGTTGTCTCTCGAACTCACGACTTTTTCTTTCATCAGTTTGAAAGAAAAAGTGTGAACCTATTTACTGCCAATCGCAGACGTTGACCCACTTTGCAAGGAACTCCTGCTCTTCGGGCTTGCCCTTGACGGACTGCGACGCCGCAACGATGGGCAGAATACGCTGAACGTATTGGATCGCCGTATCCGTTTTGGTGCAGAAGAGGTTGAGGTATTTTTCCGCAAGCGCGTCTTTGCCCTGCAACTTGAAGATGAGATAGGTGCGCGCCGCGTCCGCTGAGCCGTTGCCCTGCGTGGCGTGCGACCAGTCGATGATGTAGGGCGTGCCGTCCTTGGTGATGATGACGTTGCTGGGCTGGAAGTCGCCGTGGCACAGTTTTACGTGGCGGGGCAGACCGTCGAGCCGCATATGCAGATCGTAACGGACGGTCGCGGGATATGCGCTCGCCGAAATTTTGGCGTGCATCTTATCGCGCAGGTGACCCAAAAGCGGCACTTTTTCCTTGCTCATGCGGATCTGCAAATCGACGAAGAAGTTGAGGTATTCGTCCTCCTTCTCGGGGTGCTTCTGCATGAGCGATTCGAGCGTTTCGCCCTCGATGAAATCCCAGATGAGCGCCCAGCGGCCGTCCACGACGGTGACCGCGCGCACTTTGGGGATGTTCAGCCCCGTCTCCTCGACGCGCGCCTGATTGAGCGCCTCGTTGAGGATCCCCGCTTTGGAATAGCTCTCGTCGAACGTCTTGACGAGCTTGTCGCCGTCGCGGTAGAGCTTCTTTCCTGCGCTTTCATGAATGAGTTCCATAGTTTCTTTTCCTCCTTATCCGCGGGGAATTATCCCGCAATTTCTTTCCGTTCCCTATTATACCCGAAAAAAGATGATAAGTAAATACCTTTTCTGAAAAAAGTTCACGAAAAGCAGATTCTTTTTTCGGGACGAAACGCTGCGCGCCGCGAATTTTCGCGGCGCGCGGCTTGAAAACAGTTTTCCGATTATTCTTCTGCGGGAGCCTCTTCGGCAGGGGCGGCTTCGTCCGTCTTCTGCGCGGAATCGGCTTCGCCCTTTTCCTCGGCGGGCGCGGTTTCGTCCGTCTCCCCGACGGGCGCGGCGGAAAGCACTTCCGTCAGGCGGGCGAGGCGGTCTTCCGCCACGGCAAGGCGCGCGCCCTCCTCGGTGGACGAGAGCTTTTCGTTTTCGCGGCACAGGCGCACGGCGACGACCGATCTGCGCATGAAATACACCGTAAACACGAGCGCGGCGAACGCGCAGACGCCGAACGCGCCCGTCAGCGCAACGGGGACCGCGCTCTGCACGCGCAGGATAAAGCCCGCGCTCACGCACACGCCGATGATAAACAGCACGAAAATGCCGAACGAGACGGCGAGCCGCGTCAGGTAATAATTGCGGTTGGCGCGGAAGGGTCCGCGGCGTTCCTCCTGCCCCGCCTCGACCTGCGGGCGGAGCGACGCCACCTCGGCGCGCGCCTCTTTGAGCGCGGCAAGGAGACGCCCGCCGAACACTTCCATCACCTTCGCGCGGATGGGTTCGGACGCGTCGGCAAACTCGCGCGCGACCCGCTCGGTATAGAACGCCTCGTCCGAAGTGTACCCCTGCGTGCGCGCCGTCCAGAGCCCCTCTTCCGCGCGGGCGTTGTTCATCTCGTGCAGGAGCGCGCTCTCGAAGCGGTCCTCCGCCGCCGCCCAATCCTGCTGCGCGAGGAAACCGTCGCCCTCGGCGCACAGTTTTTCGCACGTCTCGTGCGCCTCGCGCGCGGCGCGCTCGCGGCGTTCGATCTCCTCTCGGTACTGCGAGGGAGTAAGCCCGACGAGGTCCTCGTCGTACGTTTCGCCCTCGAACTCGACGGCGTACTCCGTTTCCAGCTCTTTCAGCCCCTCTTCGGGCGTTTCCTCGGGGAGCGCGTCGTCCACGACGTCCAGCTCTCCGTCCGTCCGCGTCACGCGCACCTTGCGCAGTTCGTCTTTATCGATGATCCGCTCTTCCATGTTATCTCCTTTCGTCCTCCCCGATCTGTGCGGGCAGAACGGTCCTTGTCCGAATCGTGCGGAAATCTCCGCGAAAACGGCGCGCCGCCTCGTCCGCCGCCTCCGCCGTACCGAATACGGCGTAACACGCGCTGCCCGACCCCGTCATGCCCGCGCCGAGCGGGCGGAGCGATTTCAGCGCGTCGAGCGCAGCCGCCACTTCGCCGTTGCACGCCGCCGCGGCGGCGAACAGATCGTTCCCGAACAGCGCGGCAGCCCCCGCCGTGTCGCCCGCCGCAAGCGCGGCAAGCACGCGTTCGGTGCGGGGCGGATAGCTCACCCCCTGCTCGTCGAACGCCTGAAAGCATTTGGGCGTGGAGACGCCCCGCCGCGGACATGCCGCCAAGATATGCAGCTCGGGCAGCCCCGCAAGGGGCGTGATGCGGTCGCCCCGCCCCTGCATACGGGCAAAGCCGCCCGTCAGCAGATAGCCCGTGTCGCTGCCAAGCCCGTCCGCGATGGCTTTTAAGGCGCCCATGTCCGCGATCCCGTACAGCGCGGCAAGCGCGCGGAGCACGCCCGCGGCGTCCGCCGAGGAGCCGCCGAACCCGCCGCCGACGGGGATCTTTTTATAGACGGAGATATCCGCCCCCGCCGTGCGGAACGCGGCGACGAACCGCTCCGCCGCCAGAACGGCGTTGTTGCGCGCAGGCGGGATGCGTTCGCTCCCCATGCCGTGCATATGCAGGACGACGCGCCCGTCGCGGCGGCGCGTCGCGGCGATGCGGTCGCGGAGCGCAACGGTTGCGACGAGAGAGTCGAGCGCGTGATAGCCGCCCTCCGCGCCGACGACGTCCAGCGTGAGGTTGATCTTTGCGTGCGCGTTGACTCTCACCGTTTCCATGATTGTCATTGTAGCACACTTTTTTTCAATTTGCAACTGCGGACGCGTGAAAATGCGGCGCAGGACGCAAAGAAGCCGCCCTGCGGCGGCGTTCCTGCAATTTTTTCGCGCGGTCACACGCTCTTTTTCCGATAGATGATCACCCGCTGTCCCTCGCGGATGGGAAATTCGAGGTCGGGATTGCTCGCCGTGACCTCCTCGGGCGATTTGTTCAGCCGTTTGGCGAGTTCCCACAGTCCGTCCCCCGCGCGGGGGATATACACGCTGATCGCGCTGTCGCTCTCCTTGACCGCCTCGCCCGCCTCCGCGGAGGCAACCAGCCGCGCGCCCAGCCTGACGCGCTCGCAGAGGGCGAATTTCAGCGTGACTTCCGCGTCGATCGTCCCCTCCTCCTTCTGCCGCGCGCTCATGCCGCAGGCAAGCACCGAGACGGACGCGCGCTCCGCCTGTACGGCGACGGAGAAGGGCAGGCTGATCTCCACCCCGCGGCGGCTCCCGTCCGAGCCGCGCACGAGGAGCGTTGCGAGCGCGACCCCCTCGGCGCGCATTCCCCCTTCGCCGCGCACGAGGTTGGCTTCCGCCCGCTGCAACGTGACCGCCTGCAACGTATCCGAAAAGTCGATGGGCGACGAGAGCGCAGCCCTGCCCGAGACGCGCTCGGTGAGGCGCACCGTCTCCCCCGCGCCCTCGCAGATCACGTCGGAATAGGCGAGCGCGACGCGGTTTTCGCGCGAGAACGCGTCCGTCACCGCGTCGACGGCGACCTCCTCGTAGAGGCACGCGTCGGCGCGCAGCGTGAGCGTGACGAAGAGCGCGCACCTGCCCTTCTCCTCGTCCGATTCGGCGCGGATCTGCGCCTCCGCCACCGTGACGGAAGCCTCCGCCCTGCACGCGGGATCGGACGCGTCGGACGGGATCTCGATGCGGAAGGGAACGAGCCGCTCGAAGGAGACGAGCTCCTCCCCCTTCATGGCGAGCACGCCCACGAACACCTCGCCCTCGATCGCGACGGAGCCCGTCTCGCAGGCAACGCCCGTGAGATGCACCGTCTCGTTGTGCTGCAAAATATCGCCGATCGCGCCCACCTCGAAGTCGTCCTCCGTCTCGGCAGTGCCGCTGACGAGGTGCGCCGTCAGCACGCGGACGGGTTCGCGCTTCATGACGAGGTCTCCCCCAGCGAGATAGTCGAAGGACTGTTCCCCGAAGAGGGCGGCGTCCGCGCCCAGAAGCGCCGTCACATAGGTGCTCGCCCCCTCGCGGCGGACGGAGATATTCTCCACCGCAAGCACGACGTGCGCGCTTGCGGCGGGAAAGACGCGGTCGTCCTTGGCGACGGCGGTAAATTCCACGCCCTTTTCGGCGCGGCAGACGCGGCGTTCGGCGTCCTCGTACACGATCGAGAAGAGCACTCTGCCGTAATACCGCACCTCTCCGTTCCCCGCTTCCGCGCCCGCAAGACGGGCGCAGGCGTTCACCGAGAGCGCCGTTTCCACCTCGGGAAAACGGCACTCCACCGCCGTCTGGGCGCTCAGTTCAAACAGCTTTCCGTATCCGCGGAAGGTCTCCGTCTGCGTCTTCATGATTTTTGCTCCTTACGATGATTTCCCTCTATCGTATGCGTGCGATCGGCGCATTATGCGGGAAAAAACCCGTCGAAGAAGGTATGATTTTGCGCAAAACGGGCAAAAAATGCAGTATGATCAGACAGGGCAACGACATCGCGCGCGTCAAGCGGCGCATTCAGGACTATTTTTCCAAGCAGGTGGACGTGACGGTCAACCTCGGGCGCAACAAGGTACTCCGCTACTGCGGATGCGTGACGGGCGTTTACCCCGCCCTCTTCACCGTGCGCCCGAACGACGAGAATTTTCTGGGCAAGACCTCCTATTCGTATGCGGAAGTGCTGTGCGGCAGCATCGCGGTCAGGCTCGCCGCGCCCGCCGCGCCGCCCATAAAAAATCCGTAAACTGTGCGCCGCGCCGCCCAAAAGGGCGGCGCGGCGCGTTTTTGTCGGCGCGGCGCGTCTGCGAAATAAATCGGAACTGCAAAAAAGAGCCGCGCAGTTTGCGCAGCTCTTTTGCTGTTTCGTCTGAATTTCCCGCACCATGGCGCGGAACCCGTGCGCAGATCAATACACGCTGACCTGCTTCTTGTCTCTTCCCTTCCGCTCATATTTCACAACGCCGTCTTTCAGCGCGAAGAGCGTATCGTCTCCGCCGATGCCGACGTTGTTGCCGGGATGGATCTTCGTGCCTCTCTGGCGGACGAGGATGCTGCCTGCGAGCACCGTCTGCCCGTCCTGACGCTTGACGCCGAGGCGCTTCGCCTCGCTGTCGCGGCCGTTGTGAGAGGAACCCGTTCCCTTTTTATGCGCGAATAAGCTGATGAAAAACATATTCGTTATCTCCTTATTGCGAATTTTGTGCGGGGCGCGTCGCCCCCGATGCGTCAGAGCGAGATCTTCTCGATTCTGACCGCGGTGAACGGCTGACGGTGACCTTGCTTCTTGCGCTCGTTCTTCTTGGGCTTATACTTGAAGACAATGATCTTCTTGTACTTGTCCTGCGCTTCCACTTTCGCGGTCACTTTCGCGTTCTCAACGTCTTTGCCGACCTTGACAGCACTGCCGTCCGATACCATGACGACGTTGAAGGAAACTTCCGCGCCGACTTCCGCCGCGAGCTTCTCCACCTTCAAAACGTCACCTTCGGAAACTTTGTACTGCTTTCCGCCGTTTTCGATGATTGCGTACATGAATGTTACCTCCTCTTCCCAGTCTCGCAAGTTGCGTAGGCGGCCCGTATTGCATGACCCTTTTGCGCCCGTCCTTAGCGGCTCGGAGTATAATTTAGCATATACGGCGGCAAAAGTCAACTCATTTTGCGCACGCGCGGGCGAATTTTTCCGCGCAGGCTGCGCATACTGCCCGAAAAGGAGGCTACCATATGGAGATCAAGAAAAGCGAAGAGGTCCTTGCCGAAGTGCACCGCAACTGCCAGCTTGCGCAGCAATCCATCTCGAACATTCTTCCCGAGACGGAGGACGGCGACCTGAGGGAAGAGCTTCTGCGCCAGCACGAGGCTTACGAGAAGTTCTGCGGAAAGGCGGCGATCCTCGCCAAGGACAAGAGCGTGGAGCTGAAAAAACCCAATCCCATCAAAAAGGCGATGATGTGGAGCAGCATCAAGATGAACACGATGACGGACAACTCCCGCGCGCACATTGCCGAAATGATGGTGCAGGGAACGGTGATGGGCATTACGGCGCTCAAAAGCACGCTCGCAGACGTCTGCGGGGACTGCGCGGACGCGGAGATCGTTGCGCTCGCCAAAGACCTGCTCGCCGCCGAGGAGGGCTTTGAAAAGACGTGGAAGGCGCTCATCGCTTGATATGTTCACGCTTTTTCTTTCAAACTGATGAAAGAAAAAGTCGTGATATTTAAAAAAACCGGATGTTCGCAAACGCTCTGCATCCGGTTTTTCTCGGCGGCGTTGATTGCAACGATCGAGCAACGCCGCCTTCACTTTTCCACATAAGCGCAGGTATGCGCAAACAGGGTCCCGCGGCGGAAGGCAACCTTCCTTGCGGGCATTATTTATAGCAGATATACGGCAAATCAAGACATCGCGGGCAAGCGGAATTTCAAAAAAGGCGCGCGACTTAATACAGAATCTGCGCGTCGTCGGGAAGGGTGAGCACGGGGGCGTTGTCGCCGCGCACCGTGTACGTTTCCTCGTGCCAATCGGAATGCGGGACGAGATACACGCGCTTTTCCTTCCACGCCCCGCGGACGTCCTCCGAAAAGAAACGCCCCGCAAGGGTATTTTTCATCAGCTCGCGGCTGAGCTCGACGACGACGGCGTTGTAGCCGTTCGCGAAACGGTCCATAATGTCGCCGCGGAGCCGCAGCGCCATGTACATATCGGAGAGGACGTACCCCTGCCGCGTACAGTGCGGGCAGGGCTTTAAGAAAAAGTCCGTCGCGTCCGCGCTGGTGCGCTTGCGCGTGAACAGCGTCACGCACAGATCCCCCATGGGATGCACGCGGCTCTTGGCGCGGTCGGCGGAGAGCGCCTCTTCGAGCGCCGCGTTGACGGCGAGGCGGTGCTGCTCGTCCACCATGTCGATGAAATCCACGGCGACCAGCCCGCCCACGTTGCGCAGGCGCACCTGCCGCGCGATCTCGCGCGCGGCGACGAGGTTGGTCTCGAACACCGTGCTTTCCAGATCGTTATCGCCCACATACTTGCCCGTGTTGACGTCGATGACCGTCATGGCTTCCGCGCGGTCGATGACGAGATACCCGCCGTTATCGAGCGGAACGGTGCGCGAGGGAAGCGCGGAGAGCTGATCGGCAAGTCCGAACGCGCGGAACATACTCGTTTCGCCCGTGTAAAACTCCACTTTGCGCTCGCCGAGATCGGGGCGCATCCGCGCGAGAGAGACGACTTTTTCGTAGATCGCGCGGTCGGCGACGTGAATGCGCGTGACCCCGCCGCCGAGGCTGTCCCGCATGACCTTGAAGGGAAGGTCGAATTCGCGGAATACCGCCTCCCCGACCGAGGCGTTCGCCGCCGCCTGCCGCACCGAGCGCCATACGCGCTTCAAATACTCCGTTTCGATTTTCAGTTGCCGCTTGTCCGCGTGCTCCGCCGCGGTACGGACGATGAACCCCTCCCCCTTGCCGCGGAGTTTATCCGCTTCCAGCAGGAGATTGGCGCGCGTCACTTCGTCCGTGATCTTGCGCGAGATGCCCAGAAAATCTGTTTTGGGCAGATATATGAGGTTTTTCCCGACGAACGAGAGATCGCAGGTGACCTTTGCGCCCTTGTTCCCGCGCGGAGGCTTGACGATCTGCACCAGAATCTCGTCGCCCTCGCGGAGCGAGAGCTGTCCGTGTCCGCCGTCCGTGCCGTCGTACGTGGCAAAGCGGGACATGTCCTCCGTCAGCGGCAGATAGCAGTTGCGCTCCAAACCGCAGGTCACGAACGCCGCCTGCATCCCGGGAACGATATTGCAGACCCTGCCCTTATAGATATTGCCCGTCAGCTCGTCGGCGCCCTTCTGCTCGAAGTCGGCTTCCACGATCTTCCCGTCCTCTGCGTACACCGCGATCTGCGCGCCGCAGAAACAGTCAAAAAACCACTCTTTCCTCATCTACGAAATTACCTTTCAAGAACCCAAAGGGAAATTTTGCGCGTAGCGAGTACTATTTTAACATAATTTTCATTTTTTTTCAAGTTATTTTATAATTTTGGCAGACATTCGGAGAGCGGTTCCGCATATTTGCCCGCCGAAAGCGCGGCGAGGTACTCCTCTTCCGTCAGCTCGCCGAGGTACTCGCCCTCCGTATAGAGAACGAGCACGAGATACTTTTCCTCCGTCAGATAGCGCAGCGCGTCCTGCACGGTGCGCGCCGCGTCGATGACGACGCGCCGTTCCTCCACCCCGCGCGAAAAGCTCTTCCCGCGCGAAAACGTGAGCCGCGAATAGCGCGCGCCGCCGAACGCCCCCGCCGCCAGCAGTACGGAGAACACGAGCGCCGTCCATGCGGGCCGGGAAAAACACGACCAAACAAAGTACGCGAGCACGCCCGCCGCGACGAGCATGGTGACGGCGCGGCAAATAAGGCGCGCGCGGCGTTCGCCGAAGCGGGAGAGCGCGAGATGCAGAATGCGCCCGCCGTCCAGCGGATAGGCGGGCAGCAGATTGACGAGGAAGAGGGAGAGCGAAACGTACGCCGCGGTATCGGTGTAGGCGTACGTCTCGGGCCACAGCCACCACAGCGCGGCGAAAAAAAGCGCCGTGCAGGCGTTGGCGAGCGGTCCCGCCGCCAGCACGGCAAGCTCCTGTTTTTTTCCGATGCCCGCAATATCGCCCGCGATGACCGCGCCGTAGGGCATGAGCACGAGTTTATCGAGCGCGAAACCGTACCGCCGCGTGACGAACGCATGGGCGCATTCGTGCAGGACGGCGGCAACGGTGGCGGCGAGAAAGAGCATCAGATCGCCCGTGAATACGGACAGCAATCCCGCCAGCAGGAAGAGCGGATGAATGCGGAGCTTAACTCCAAGCAAGACCATCCTCGCTGAGCGTGTAGCAGTTGAGGGGCGCGCCCTCCTCGTAGAAGGTCACGCGCACTTCGTGCGAACCGTCCGTATAGGCAAGCGGAACGTTGGTGCGCACTTCGTCCCCCTCCGCCATATATACGGTGGAAAGCCCGCTGATGACGGTGGAGAAGGAATCGGAGTGTTTGAGTTCGAGCGTGTAGCCGTTCTCCGCGTCGCCGTTGACAGAGGCAAGCTCCCCTTCGCAGGGCGCGTAGACGGAGCAAGCCGCGGTGAAGCTCATCACGCCCGTATCCGAAACGGCGATCTCGACGTCGGTATATTCGTTGACAACGGGCGAGAGCGCGAAATCGGAATACGTGCGCGTATCCGCGGTGGACGCCGTGCCTTGGAACAGATCGCGCACGAATGTGTTGATTGCGCTGTTCGTCATGAAAATATTGGTGAGGAAAATGGTCGCGCACAGCGCGCACACGGCGACAAATTCGCCGAGAATGATCTTACGGGTGCGCTTCGCACGCGGATCGACGGGCTTGATCTCGCGCTCGACGGGCGTGCTCTCCGCATAGGCGGGGTCTTTTTCCACGCGGTCGTTGACCGTCTCGACGACCTTCTCCGAAAGATCTTCCTCTTTTGCGCGCTTGCGTCTCTCCTTGTGGTTGACGGTCACCGTCTCCACCGGAATTTCCAGCATTTCCGCATAATTGAGTTCTTCGTTCATAAAGCACACCTCTTTGAAGATTCTTTGACGGGGTTTCCTGCCAAGCTATCATACTCTATGCCGCGCGCGCCGCGTTTAGAAGAAGAAATTGCCGTCGAATGCGCGCGAAAAAGAGATTTTCCGCACGGAACGCTCCGTCCGCGCCGATACTCTACGATATGCGCCGCCCGCGCGGAATATGACGGCGCGCCCGCGGCATTCGCCGCGGAAAAGTGCGGCGCATAAAGCCCCCCCCCTGCGTAAGAGGAGGGGTTGGAAAAATATGCGCGGCGTTTTCGCTGCACAAAAAAAGAGCGGCTTTCAGCCGCTCCTGTTTTTCTCCGCCCTATTCTCTTCTGAAAATTCCGTACAGCGCGATCAGCGCGCCGACGCCCGTGCAAATAAATCCGCCCACAGTCAGACTTGTCCACACCGGTCCGCAAGCCGCAACCAAACAAATGCCAGCCAGCATGACAATGATCCCGAACAGCGTAATTTTCAGAGATTTGTGCATTGCGTTCATACTCCTCAAAAAATTATTTGCGCAGACTCGCGTACCGAGATCCCCTTCCGTATTTATGATATAACAAACAATCATGTTTGTCAATATTTATTTCTGAATTGTTTTTTGCAATATAGAACGCGCCCGCGGCATTTGCCGCGGGCGCGCGCAAAAATTTTCCCGATTCGATTATGCTTCGTCCGTTTCGTAGTCCACGGAGACGGAGCGCGACGTATCGGTGACGCTGTGCATATACGGCTTGACCGTGTGGGCATGATAGCCCGCCGTCTGATACCGTTCCAGCGCAGCCATATCCGCAAGCGTTACGATGAGAATGAGATCGTACGAGCGGGGCGAACGGAGCGCGTCGATCCCGACTTCCACGGAAAGCGCGGTCTCCTCCCGTCCGCGCATACTCAGGAGCATTTCCTTCGCCTCTGCGGCGGAGCAGCCCTCCTTCATTTTGAAACATACAACGTGCCTGACCATAGATTCCTCCTTCCTCACGCCTGCGCGCGGGAAAATATACGATATTTTTCGACGACAATATCCGCCGCGCGCGCCGCCTCCTCCGCAGTCGTCTCTCTGCCGAAGGAGAACCGCACGCCGCGGAGCGCCTCTTCCGCGCTCCTGCCCATTGCCATGAGAACGTGCGAGGGCTGCGCGCTGTGCGACGAACACGCCGCGCCGCCCGAACAGGCGACGCCCGCAAGATCGAGCGCGTTCAAAAACGCCGTGCCGCCCCGCGCGAACGTGAGGTGCGAAATGTTCGGAACGCGCCGCGCGCCGTCCGCGCGGACTTCGCTTCCCAGCTCGGCAAGAATGCGCTGTTCAAACGCGTCGCGGAGAGACCCCGTGTGGCGGATATACGCCTCCCGTTCCGCCTGCGCCAGCGAAAGCGCGCGCGCAAACCCGACCGCGCCCGCCACGTTGGAAGTGCCGCCGCGCAGTCCGCGCTCCTGCTCCCCGCCCGCGATGAGCGGCGCAATCGGCACGCCCTTTTTGACGACGAGCGCGCCCACGCCCTTGGGTCCGCCCACCTTGTGCGCCGAGAGCGCGAGCGCGTCGGCATGGCGGGCAAGTTCTTTGAGATCGCAGGACGCCGCCGCCTGCACGCAGTCCGAAAAGAAGTATGCGCCCGCCGCGTGCGCCGCCGCCGCAAGCTCGGCAACGGGCTGCACGCACCCCGTTTCGTTGTTGACCGCCATCACGCCGACCAGCGACACGCCCCCGCTTGCCGCGAGCAGATCGCGGACATGGTCGGGGGAAACGACGCCGTCCTCCCCCACGCGGCAGACGACGTGCTCGCGGTGCGCGGAGACAGCCGAAAGTACGGCGGCATGCTCGACGGGCGAGACGAGGAGCTTCTCCGCCGCCCCGCCGCGGGCGATCCCGCGCGCCGCCCAATTATCCGCCTCGGTGCCGCCCGAAGTGAAGTACACCTCCGAGGGATGCACGCCGAGCGCGGCAGCGATCGCGTCGCGCGCGCGCTGCAACGCAGCCGCCGCGCGCCGACCGCAGGCATGCAGGGAGTCGGGATTGCCGAACGCCTCTTTGAAATAGGGCAGCATCGCTTCGAGCGCCTCTTCGCGCAGGGGCGACGTCGCCGCATAGTCGAGATAGATCATTTTACAAGTTCCTTTACGATATGTTCCGCCATGAGCAGCCCCATGACGGAGGGGACGAAGGGCACGGAACCGACCGTCTCGCCCGAACAGACGGGCGGCTCGTCCGACCAGACGACGGGCAGGTGTTCCACGCCCCGCTTTTTGAGTTCGCGGCGCATGACGCGCGCGAGCGGGCAGACGGACGTCTGCGCAAGGTCGCTCACGCGGAAACGCCCGCCTTCGAGCTTGTTGCCCGCGCCCATGGCGGAGATGACGGGCACGCCCGCCTCCTTCGCGGAGAGAACGAGCCGCACCTTTGCGGTGACGTTGTCGATACAGTCGGCGATATAATCGTACCCGCCGAGGGGAAGTTCACCGCTCGTTTCGGGCAGATAGAAGAGCACGCGCGGGATCGCCTCGCAGGCAGGGTTGATGTCGCGCACGCGTTCCGCCATGACTTCCGCCTTATATCTTCCGATCGTGGACGAGAGCGCCACGAGCTGGCGGTTGCAGTTGCTCTCCTCCACCGCGTCTTTATCGACGAGGGTGAGCGAGCCGACGCCCGCCCGCGCGAGCGCCTCGGCGCACCAGCTCCCCACGCCGCCCAGACCGAACACCGCGACGCGCGCGCCCTTTAATTTTTCCGCGCCCGCCTCTCCCAGAAGGAGCGCGGTGCGCGCGTACAATCCTTCCATACCCCCATTATACCGCGCGGCGGCGCAAATGTCAACGCCGCGCGGGGCGCGCGCGTTGAACGCCGACACCGTTCGCTTTGTGAAAATTTTTTCGCGACCCCCTCAAACGCTTTCAACAAAGTTGACAAAGTTTCCTCTCTTTTGATAAAATAAAGTCAAATCAACCCGACGAAACGCTCATTTCAAGAAAAATTATGAAGAAAAAAACAAAGAAAAAACTGTGGGTAAAGAAGCGGCACGCCGTGGTGTTCGCGCTGCTGCGCGTCATTCTGACGCCGATTTTGTGGCTGAAATACCGATACGGAGCAGACCGCGCGCCCATCAAGAAGGGACCGTGCATTATCCTCAACAACCATCAGGCGACGATGGACCCCTTTTTCGTGGCGAAGTCCTTCCACTTCCCCATCTACTTCGTGACGAGCGACGATCTGTTCAACCTCAAAGTATCGCCGCTCATCCGCTGGCTGGTCGCCCCCATTCCCAAGAGCAAATCGATGGCGGATCTCGGCGCGGTCAAGACGATGCTCCGCGTCCTCAGAGAGGGCGGCGCGATCAGCATCGCGCCCGAGGGCAACCGCACGCTCAGCGGACGGCAGTGGGAAATGACGGACGCGATCGCAAAACTCGTGAAAACGGCAAAAGTTCCCCTCGTATTGTACAACCTGCGCGGCGGATACGGCGTCGATCCCCGCTGGGGCGGAAAGGCGCGCCGCGGCACCTACTACCGCGGCTGCGTGAAGCGCATCGTTCAGCCCGAAGAATACAAGGATATGACGGTGGAAGAGCTGTTCGAGCTGATCAAACGCGAGCTGGACGTGGACGACACTGCGCTCGGCGCGCGGTACAAGAGCCGCCGCCGCGCCGAATACATTGAACGCGCGCTTTACCTCTGCCCCGTCTGCGGGAGTGTGGGGAGTATCCGCTCCAAGGGGAAATATTTCTCCTGCACGCACTGCGGAACGAAGGCGGAGTACACCGAACGGCTCGCCATAGACCCGCCCTTTGCGGGATACGATAAAATTTACGGCTGGTACGAGTGGGAGCGGAAGGAGATCGTCGCCCGCGTGCTGGCGGGCGAACGCGTTTCGGATAAGGGCATCCTCTTCCGCGAAAGCGTGAAAATGAAGAAAAAGATCGTCCTTGCGGGAGATACGGTCTCCATCGACAGAGACGCGCTGTATATTTCGGACGCAACGGGCGCGCAGGCGCGCTATCCCCTCGAAGAGATCGACGCGATCACGGCGGTGGGGAAAAAGAAGTTCAATTTCTACTGTCACGGCAAGATCTTACAGGTGAAGGGCGACGAGCGTTTCTGCTCCATCAAGTACGTGCATATCTTCGACGGGCTGCGCGCGGCGCGGACAGCCGGACATGAAAAAACAGATCCTGACCGCGGTCAGGAATAATTACATTGGGAGGAATCTATGAGCTTTGCCGAACTGAACGTATGGACGTTCATCATGGTCATTGCGACGCTGCTTCTGAGCATGCTGATTGCGGGCGCGCTGAAATACTTTATCCCCGCGCTCAAAAAGACGCTGATCCCCGTTTCGGTGCTGGGCGGCATTCTGCTGCTCGTCATTTCCACCGTCGTATATTTTGCGGCGGGGGATTATCTGTTCAACCTCGCCGCTTACGGAGACGGGTCGGACGGATCGATGACGGGCATGGAGGTGCTCGAACTCATCACTTACCACTGTCTGGGCATCGGCTTCATTGCCTCGGGTATGCGCAACTCCAAAAAGAAATTTACCAAAAAGCGCGCGGGCGAGATCTTTGACTCGGGCGTGACCACGGTCAACGGATACCTCATTCAGGCGTTTGCGGGACTCATCATCACCCTCGTCGCCGTCTGGGGGATCGGGACGGACGGCATGATCTCCGCGGCGGGCATCCTCCTCGCGTTCGGCTTCGGGCAGGGCACGGGTCAGGCGCTCAACTACGGTAAAATCTACGAAAACGAATACGGATTCGAGGGCGGCGCGAACTTCGGTCTGACCGTCGCCGCGCTCGGCTTCCTCGTGGCGTGCATCGGCGGCGTCATTTACATCAACCATATGCGCCGCAAGGGGCTGATCAGGATCGACACTTCGGTGCGCCGCAACACGCTTGCCGACTACGAGGACGAGAACGAAATCCCCGCCGTCTCCTCGCTGGACAAGATGACGGTGCAGTTCGCCATCGTACTCGCAATTTACGCCGTCTCCTTCGGCATCATGTACGGGCTTTCGCTGGCGTTCGATTCCCTCGCCGATACGCTGTTCGGGTTCAACTTCCTCATCGGCGTTCTGCTCACCATTCCCGCAAAAATGCTCCTCAATAAGCTGTACGATAAGAAGATCGTCAGAAAGCGCATCATCAACAATTATATGATGGACCGCATCAGCGGATTTGCGTTCGATCTGATGATCGTCGCGGGCGTCGCCGCCATTCAGCTCCCGCTGCTTGCGACCTATTGGCCCGTTCTGCTCCTTCTCGCCGTGGCGGGAACGCTGCTCACCTTCTTCTACGTCAACTTCGTCAGCAAAAAGCTCTTCCCCTCCTATCGCCACGAACAGTTCCTCGCCTTCTTCGGAATGCTCACGGGAACGGCGAGCACGGGCATGATCCTGCTCCGCGAGGTGGACGGCAGCTACCGCACGCCCGCGAGCGAAAACCTCGTGTACCAGAGCCTGCCCGCCATGGTGTTCGGCTTCCCGCTCATGTTCCTCGCGACGTGGGCGCCGCAGAGTAATTGGTCTGCGCTGTGGGTGTGCATCATCGTCGGCGTATGCTTTGTTGCGCTGAATATCGTGCTGTTCAGAAGGAGTATCTTCAAAAAGCGCTTCGCGACGCGCACGTCCGACGGTTCGGACGCCGCGGACGACGGCGGAACGTATGACGAAACTGCCGCCGCGGAGGGCGAACCCGCTTCCGGCGGCGCGGCGGCGGACACGGGCGGCGCCGAACCGCCTGCGGCATGACGTCCGCTCAATCACAATATCAACGACCGCCGCCGCCCGAACGGGCGGCGGCTTTTATTGTCAATACGGGCGCGGTCTGTCTGCAATTCCTGCCGCACCGCTGCCAATTCCCCTTGCGCGAACAGCGCGCAGAACGCAAGTTTACGGCGCATTCTGCGCATACTGCGGGCATGAAACTCACTACCGTTCTCTGCTGCGCATGGCTGATCTTTTTCGGGCTGTGTGCCGCCGTCTGGTCGCTGACGGGGTTTGACCTGCTCGCCGCCGTCACCTTCGGAAATGCCGTTGCCTACCGCGCCCTGCTCTCGCTCGCGGGCGTGGGCGCGCTGTGGCTCTTGTTCTGGCTGATCGCCTTCCGCCCCACCCGTCAGCTCCGCTGAGACGCGCGGAAACGCGCCCTAGCGTGAAAATCGCTTGACGGCGCGGCGCAAACATGATAGAATATACGCGCACGGAAGGTTTTCGGTCAACACTTCCGAATAAAAAAACCGAGGTTTTTTCATGTTCAGAAACTTTTTTACCACCAAGCGCATCTGCCGCGCGGGCGTGATCGCCGCGCTGTACGTTGCGCTGACCTACGCCTTTATGCCGTTCGCATACGGCTGGTTTCAGATCCGTCCGAGCGAAGCGCTCACGATCCTGCCCCTCTTTTTCCCCGAGGCGATCCCCGCGCTCTATATCGGCTGCATCCTCGCCAACCTCACTTCCCCCATGCTGGCGTTCGATCTGACGATCGGTCCCGCCGTCACGCTCGTTGCCGCCGTCTGCACATGGCTCGTGGGGCATCTCCTGCGCAGCTATCGGAGCAAGCTCGGCATGGCGGTTAAAATCGCGCTGGGCGGATTCTTCCCCGTGATTTTAAACGCGTTCATCATTCCCGTCGTCATCGTCTTTCTTTCGGGCGACATGAGCGCGGGACCTACGCCGCTCATCGCGTATTGGACGTCGTTCGGCACGATGCTGGCGACCCAAGCGACATGGGCGTTCGGGCTTGGCGCGCCCCTCGCGCTGTTCGTGGAACGGATGCGCCGGAAGGGCGTTTCGGCGTTTATTGACGGAAAGAGAAAACAACTCCCTGCGCCCGACCCGAGCGACGAAACGCCGCAGCCGCAGGCATAACGCAAAACTTTACGCCCCGCGCTTTCATGACCGAACGAAAGCGCGGGGCGTTTTGTCGAAACAGCCGCCCGCGGGAGTATTCCCGCGGGCGGCTTGCCTGTTTACAGAATTTCCAGAAGTTCGTTGAGGTGCGAGATCACCGCTTTGACGCGATACGCGGGCGGCAGCGGCGCGCCGCTGCGATTGAACCAGACGCAATCCATGCCCGCGGCGTTTGCGCCCGCGACGTCCGAACCGAGCGAATCCCCCACCATCAGGCAGCGGGAAGACTCTGCGCCGAGTTCCTCCGTCATGGCGCGGAAAAAGGCGGGATTGGGTTTGATAAAGCCCATCTCCTCCGAAATGAACGTGCGGCAGAGGAAGGGGCTGAGCGGCGCGAGCCGACCCGCCTGCATCGAACTCAATCCGTTGGTCGCAACGCACAGCTTGTAGCGCGGAGAGAGGGCGGCGAGCACTGCGGGCGCATCCTCCACGGGGTGCGCCGCCGCCGAGAGCGCCTCGGTGAACACCCGTTCCGCCCTCTCCCGCTGCGCGCCAAGCCCGAAGGCGCCGTCCGCAAACGCCATGATCTCGCGGACATGGGTATAGTAGAGTTCATGATAGCGCGCCTGTATCTCGGGCAGATGCACGTTGTACAGCCCCAGATTCGCCCAATTTTCGGCGGAAAACCGCCAGCACGCCTCTACCATGTCCGCGGTCGGCTCCTTTCCCGCGGCGCGGAACGCGGCGTAAAACGCCCGCCGCTCGTCGGCGTCGAAGTCGATGATCGTATGATCGGCATCGAATATGACGTAATCGTACATCGCCCCTACCAATCCTGTTTTTTCAGGCTCTTGTCCTTGACGTCGTCGTATTTTTCGAAATAGGCGCGCTTCCACTCCGCAATGGAGAGCGGCTTTTCCGCTCCGTCGCGGTAATCGAGATATTCCTGCAATTCCTCGGGCGTGAAGTCGCTCTCGCTGACTTCGCCGTCGAACTGCGAAAACAGTTTCATCATATCGTAATCAGACATATCTTCTCCTCCGCCGATGCGGTCCGCGCAAGAACGTTTCCGACACTTTTCGACATTTTACACACTTTTCCAAAGTTATCAACAGCAAAAATGTGGATATGTGGATAACTCACCCGACGCGGTTGTGCGCCTCGTCGTACGCAAGCCCCAGCGAAGAGAGCTTCGCGTCCAGCTCTGCGCGGTCGATTTCAAGATCGTCGCAAAGCTCGTCCAAAGAATCGTAACGATCGCGCAGTTTCATATTGAGAAAACTTATAAGCATCGCGCCGTCCGAAGGTATCTGCATAAGCGTTCCCCCGTCTTTTTTATATCGTATATCCAGTATATCACAGCCGCCTGAAAATTGCACGCGCTTTTTCCGGCATTCACTTGACTTTTCCCGCCGACGGGAGTATAATCGAGGAAAACGTTCACGGAGTGAATATCATGCAGGAACACTGCCTCGAAGAACAGCTCATCTCCGCTTGGGTACGGCTGACGGGCATCCTCAAAAATACGCGCATCACAAAAGGCATGGTATACAACGAAGCGATCGTCATGCTTGTGGCATACAACCGCTATCGCGAAGACGGAGACGGACTCGTCTCCTTCAAAGAGCTCGTCTCGGAGACGCGAATGCTCAAATCGCTCGTCAACCGCACCATCGACTCGCTGGTTGCCAAGGGATTTTTGGAGCGGTGCGACGGCAGAGACAAACGCACCACCTTCGTGCGCGTCGTGCCGGATAATCTGAACGAGTTTTTATCCGTCCACGAGGAATCCCTCTCGCTTGCGCACAAACTTGCCGAAGTCATCGGCGAGGAGGACGCCCGCGCCTTTATCCGCATCGTGGAGAAGATTTCCACACAGCATAGCGACAAATAATCGCAGGAAAATGACAAAAATTTCCGCGCGCCCGACTTTCGTCGGGCGCGCGCTGCGTTTTTCCGCCGCTTTCGCCCGTTGACAATCCGCGCCCCGCGTGATATAATCTGAGACAAAAAGGAGGAAGGATATGTTAAAAGATCTTGGCGTGAAACCTTACACCTTTCCCATGCCCGTGCTCATGATCGCGACCTACTGCGACGACGGGAAAGTCGACGTTATGAACATGGCTTGGGGCGGTGTCTGCGCCGAAAACATGGTCGCACTCAATCTCGACGAGGAGCACAAGACGAGCGAAAACATCAAAAAACGCGGCGCGTTCACGCTGAGCATTGCCGACGTTGCGCACATTGCGGAAGCCGACTTCTTCGGCTGCGCCACGGGCAACAAAATGGCGGATAAATTCGAGCGTTCGGGGATGCGCGCCGTGAAGAGCACGCGCGTCGACGCGCCCGTCGTGGAAGAGTTTCCGCTGACGCTCGAATGCAAAGTCGTGGAGTGCCGGCACACCGCATACGGATTCCGCGTGCTCGGAGAGATCGTCAACGTGCTCGCCGACGAGAAAATTCTCGACGAAAAGGGCAAACCCGATCCCAAAAAGCTCAACGCCTTCGTGTTCGATCCGTTCCAGAGCGGCTATTATGCGATCGGAGAAAAGGTCGGGCAGGCGTGGAACGCGGGCGTCGGTCTGCTCAAAAAATAACATTTCATTCAAATAAGCGCGCGGGCGTCCTGAACAGGACGCCCGCGTTTTTTTGTATTTAGAAAACCCCCAGATAGTCTTGGGGTTCAGTAGAGGCTTATGCCGATGAGTAAAAATAATGGCTTCCCCTTGGGGGGAAGCTCTGCCGAAGGCGGTGATGAGGGGTTTGTGTTAGAGTAT
>CAJFFP010000009.1:61381-87815 GCA_904373325.1 Candidatus Gallimonas merdigallinarum | reverse complement strand
CCTTACGCAAACCGTTTGCTCGCGCAAACGCCTCCACCCTCAATTCCTGTCGAAGTTCCTGTTTACGCAAAAATAAGACCCTGCATAAAGCAGGGTCTTGTTTTTGGTGCGGTCGACAGGAATTGCGCCTTTGGCGGCGCGCCCCGGCGCACAGCCCACAGGGCTGGTGCGGTTTGCTCCCATGCCGTACACTGCCTGCCCACTTACGCAAACCGTTTGCTCGCGCAAACGCCTCCACCCTCAATTCCTGTCGAAGTTCCTGTTTACGCAAAAACAAGACCCTGCATAAAGCAGGGTCTTGTTTTTGGTGCGGTCGACAGGAATTGCGCCTTTGGCGGCGCGCCCCGGCGCACAGCCCGCTGCCTTACGCAAACCGTTTGCTCGCGCAAACGCCTCCACCCTCAATTCCTGTCGAAGTTCCTGTTTACGCAAAAATAAGACCCTGCATAAAGCAGGGTCTTATTTTTGGTGCGGTCGACAGGAATTGAACCTGCATGGTGTGAACCACAAGATCCTTAGTCTTGCGCGTCTGCCAGTTCCGCCACGACCGCATCTCGCGTGACAGCTTTGTTATTGTACCGCAATCAAAACCAAAAGTCAAGTTTTATCCATAGAAAAAATGATAATTTTTGCGGAATTTTAAAACTTTTTTTACGTAGGAGCTTGTTTCGGCATACGGAATCTTATCCAGCGTGCTTCCGTCCGAGGATACTTCCCCGTCTTGCAGCCATCGGCGCACCGTTCCTTCCCCCGCGTTGTATGCCGCAAGCGCGGTTTCCGTTTGCGGAAAGCGTTCCAGAAGGTATGCAAGATACATACAGCCCACCGTCACGTTGTACCCGCCCTCGCAAAGACGGGACGCGTCAAACGCAACGCCGCGCTTTGTGCAGATAAATTCAGCGGTCGAAGGCTTCACCTGCATCAGTCCGACCGCCCCCGCACGGCTGACGGCGTCCTCGCGGAACCCGCTCTCCGCCTTGATAACGGCGTAGACGAGCGAAGGAGAAAGTCCGCTTGCCTGCACCTCTTCCCGATACGGACGCGGATACGCGAGCCGCACCATCAGAAAACATAATGCGGCAAACAGAAATACGGCAGCGGAAATTACGATGACGCGGCAACCCCTCATACCTTAGCAGTATGCGCCGAAATCCACGTACTTTCCCTCCGATTCGCCTATATGCCGATTTTTTGCAAAATCCGGTCGAGCTTTGCGGCGATCTCCTGTTCCGTCCCGCAATTTTCCAGAATATAACAGCGTTTGCGCTCCAACTGTTCGGGCGGAAACTGCTGCGCCATGCGCAGGGCGATCGCATCTTCGGAAAGTCCGTCCCGCGCGGCGACAGCCTGAATGCGCGCCGCCCGCTCACGGCGAACGGCAATCACGTCGTCGAAAAGCGTTTCATAGCCGCCCTCGAACAAGAGCGGAACTTCGGCAAAACAGACGCCGCCCGCCCGTTCCATCTGATCGACGAGCGCACGCATGATGCGCGGGTGAGCAATTTCATTGAGCGCGCGCAGCGCCGCTTCGTCCGAAAATACGGCTTTTGCAAGCAGCGTTTTGTCGATCTCCCCGCCGACGGTACAGACGGGAAATCGGTCGGCAAGTTCCTTGCGGTACGCCTCGTCCGACCAGAGCGCGCGGTTGATTTCGTCGCACGAAAAGACGGGATACCCCCTTTTCGCGATCAGTCCGCAGATATATGATTTTCCGCTTCCGATGCCGCCCGTGACGGCGATCTTTTTACTTTGCGTCATACCAGCTTTTTCCGACGGAGACGTCTGCAATCAGCGGCACTTCCAGACTGATCGCCGCCTCCATTTCCTCTTTCAGCATACGTTGTGCGCGCTCCGCCTCCTCTTCGGGCGTATCCAGCACCAATTCGTCATGGACTTGCAGAACGAGCTGCGCGCGGAAGCCGTCCGTTTTCAGGCGGTTCCAGACGCGGAGCATCGCAATTTTGATAATATCCGCCGCACTCCCCTGTAAAGGCATATTCATGGCGGCGCGCTCGCCGAACATACGCTGATTATAGTTCCCAGATTTGAGTTCGGGGATAAACCGCTTGCGTCCGAGCACCGTGGTAACGTAACCATTCTCTTTGGCGCGGCGCACGTTCTCATCCATATACGCTTTGACTTCGGGATGCGCAGCAAAATACGCGTCGATATACCGCTGCGCTTCGTCGGGCGGACAGTTGAGGTCCTTCGCCATTCCGAACGCGCTCATGCCGTAGATGATGCCGAAATTGATGGTCTTTGCCCGTCGGCGCATGGTCGGCGTGACTTCCGAAAGCGGCGTATGGAAGAGCCGCGCCGCCGTCGCCGCGTGAATATCCTCGCCCGCCCGATACGCCTCGCGCAACGCCTTGCAGCCAGAGAAATGCGCCAGAAGGCGCAGTTCGATCTGCGAATAGTCGGCGTCCACAAGCACATTCCCCTCTCTTGCGATAAAGAGTTTCCTCAGTTCCCTGCCCATATCCGTGCGGACGGGAATGTTTTGCAGATTGGGATTTGCGCTGGAAAGCCGCCCCGTCGTCGTCATCGTCTGATTGTACGTCGTATGCACGATGCCGTTTTTAACGAGCGGACGAATCCCGTCCACATAGGTGGATTGCAGTTTCTGCACCTCGCGGTACTGCAAGATGAGCCGCGCAATCTCGTGCTCTTCGGCGAGTTTTTCCAAAACTTCCGCGCTGGTGGAATAACCGCCGCGGATATTCTTTTTGACCCCCTTTGCGCTGTATCCGAGTTTTTCAAAGAGCACTTCCGAGAGCTGGAAGGGAGAATTGAGATTGAACGGCGAAACGCCCGCAAGCTCGAAAATGCGCGCGGAAAGCTCCGCCATCGTTCCCTTGAATTTTTCGGAAAAGACGGAAAATTTGCTCATATCGACGCGTACGCCGATGCGCTCCATATCGACAAGCACGCGCGAAAGCGGCAGTTCGAGGTCGCGATAGAGTTTCTCCTCCGCCGTTCCCTTCGTCTTTTCCAGCGCGTCGCGATAGGCGCGTTGCAGCGCGCACCCGCAGCAGTCCTCGGGCATGGAGTAATCCTGCGCGAACGCCTTTGCGCTCGACGGGCGGAGATTGGAATCGATCAGATACCTCAAAAGGCTCACGTCCTCCGCGCGGCAGGTGAGCGGCACGCCGATCTCGTCCAGCATATGCGCAGTCGCTTTATAGTCGGCAAGAATTGCAAGTTTATCGCTGTGAAAGAGCGTTTCGAGAAGCGGTTTCAGCTCTTCCGTGAAAAACCCGGGTTCAAGAAAGTTTAAGCGCAGCGGGAAAAGATATTCCTTGTTATCAAACGCGAGATGCGCGCCGTCGCTCTCCGTGCAGAACGCAAATTCTTTTACTGCCCGCGCCTCGGCGACGACTGCGTCAAGCTCCGCCGCCGTGCAGGTGTGGCAGGTCAGTTCGGATACGGGTTCTTTGGCAAAATAGTCGCTCCCGACGAGCGAACGGAATTCCAGATTGGCAAATGCCTTGCGCGCCTCCTCGGGGAAGGGAATGTGCAGCGCGCAATCCTCCAAAGAAAGATCGAGCGGAACGTCTCTGTCGATGGTTGCGAGCGTACGCGAAAGCCGCGCGTCCTCCTCGTAATCGGTGAGTTTCTTCCGAAGCGAGGCGGAACATTCGTCAAGATGACTGTAAACGCCGTCCAGATCGCCGTACGACTGCAACAGGGTGAGCGCGCTCTTCGGCCCGACTCCCCTTACGCCCGGGATATTATCGGACGAATCGCCCATGAGCGCTTTCAGCTCCACGACCTGCCACGGCTCGATTCCCTCGTATTCCAGAAAGTTATCTTTCGTCAGGCGCACCAGATCGCTCACGCCCCGCTTGGTAAAACACACGGTCACGTGATCGCCGATGAGCTGATAGGAATCGCGGTCTCCCGTATAGATGAGCGATTCCACGCTGCCGAATCGCTTGGAGAGCGTGCCGATCAGATCGTCCGCCTCGTACCCCTCTTTTTCGACGATACAGACTTTCATGGCGCGGAGCAGATCTTTGAGTACAGGCACCTGCACGACAAGTTCTTCGGGCATAGGTTTGCGCGTTCCCTTATAGTCCGCATACATTTTATGGCGGAACGTAGGCGCGTGAAGATCGAACGCCACGGCAAGATACTTCGGCTTTTCATCGTCAATGATCTTTAAAAGAAGTTTCACAAAGCCGAACACGCCGTTCGTGGGGAGCCCGTCTTTTGTGGTAAAGACGCTCATGGCATAAAACGCGCGGTTTAAAAGGCTGTTACCGTCAATGAGTACAAGTTTATCCATAATATTATTGTAACACGCTTCGGACTTTTTTGCAAGAAAAACGGGAAAATCACTTGCTTTTTCCCCGCAATTATACTATAATCGTATCATCTTTGCCGCTGTGGTGGAATTGGCAGACGCGCTGGACTCAAAATCCTGTGGTAGTGATACCGTATCGGTTCGACCCCGATCAGCGGCACCAAAAAAAGACTTGGCACTTTATGTGCCAAGTCTTTTTTTGCGTGTCGGGTGACGGGGTTGAAAATTCCTTCGACCCCGCGCGAGCCTTCGGCAGAGCACGGAGCAGGAAAGGACAGCACACCCTTTCCGAAGGCGACGCCCGCGAGCTATGCGAGCGATCAGCGGCAAAGTACTCTATGTGCCAAGTCTTTTTTTGCGTGTCGGGTGACGGGGTTGAAAATTCCTTCGACCTCGCGCGAGCCTTCGGCAGAGCACGGTGCGGGAAAGGACAGCACACATTTTCCGAAGGCGATGCCCGCGAGCTATGCGAGCGATCAGCGGCACAGTACTCTATGTGCCAAGTCTTTTTTTGCGTGTCGGGTGACGGGGTTGAAAATTCCTTCGACACCGCGCGAGCCTTCGGCGGAGCACGATGCACAAAAAGGACAATGCCCCTTTTCCGAAGGCGACGCCCGCGAGCTATGCGAGCGATCAGCGGCACAGTACTCTATGTGCCAAGTCTTTTTTTGCGTGTCGGGTAACGGGGTCGAAAATTCCTTCGACACCGCGCGAGCCTACGGCGGAGCACGGTGCGGGAAAGGACAGCACACCTTTTCCGAAGGCGATGCCCGCGAGCTATGCGAGCGATCAGCGGCACAGTACTCTATGTGCCAGGTCTTTTTTTGCGTGTCGGGTGACGGGGTTGAAAATTCCTTCGACCCCGCGCGAGCCTTCGGCAGAGCACGGTGCAGGAAAGATCAGCACACCTTTTCCGAAGGCGATGCCCGCGAGCTATGCGAGCGATCAGCGGCGCAGTACTCTATGTGCCAAGTCTTTTTTTGCGTGTCGGGTGACGGGGTTGAAAATTCCTTCGACCCCGCGCGAGCCTTCGGCAGAGCACGGTGCAGGAAAGGACAGCACACCTTTTCCGAAGGCGACGCCCGCGAGCTATGCGAGCGATCAGCGGCACAGTACTTTATGTGCCAAGTCTTTTTTTGCGTGTCGGGTGACGGGGTTGAAAATTCCTTCGACCCCGCGCGAGCCTTCGGCAGAGCATGGTGCAGGAAAGATCAACACACCTTTTCCGAAGGCGACGCCCGCGAGCTATGCGAGCGATCAGCGGCACAGTACTTTATGTGCCAAGTCTTTTCCCCCTTATCGGTTGGCGTTTTTGCCGTTTATCCGCTATCCTTAAAAAAAACATAAGGAGCATTACAAAATGATTTACGCATACGCGCGGGTATCGGCAAAAGACCAGAACTTGCAACGGCAGATCGCCGCGTTCAGTGAGTTCGGAATCGAAAAAAGTCGCATTTTCTCCGAAAAGAAAAGCGGCAAAGACTTTGAACGGAAAGAATATAAACGCCTGCTCCAAAAGCTCAAAGGCGGCGATCTGCTCGTGATAAAGTCCATCGACCGATTGGGGCGAAATTACAGCCAGATCATTGAGGAATGGAACAGAATCACGAATATCATCGGCGCGGATATTCTCGTTCTGGATATGCCGCTGTTGGACACCCGCACAAAATCGGACACGCTCGTCGGCAAGTTTATTTCGGATATCGTTCTGCAAGTCCTCTCCTTTGTAGCCGAGAACGAACGGGAAAACAACAAGGCGCGGCAAGCCGAGGGAATAAAGATAGCGAGAGAAAAGGGCGTCCGCTTCGGTCGCCCTTCCTTCCTGTATACGGACGAATTTCTGACGGTCGCCGACGACTATTTATGCAAGCGCATCAAACTACGTACCGCCCTGAAACTGCTGAATATCAAGCAGGATAATTTTTACTATCATATACGGAAATTAAGAAACGCGCCTGAATAAGCCGTGCGTCGCGCAAATCCCCGATTTGACAGCTTTTTGAAAAAGTATTATAATGACGACAAAAATCAAACGGGGGCGGGCATATGATCCTCAACGTCGGCGCAAGGACGGATATTGTCAATTACTACGGAGATTGGCTTCTGGAACGATTCCGCGAGGGATACGTCTATACGCGCAATCCCCTCTTTCCGAACAGAGTGACGAACTACACCCTTTCGCCCGACAAAATAGACGCCGTTTTATTCTGTTCTAAAAACTATGCGCCCATGCTGGATAAGCTCAGCGCCATTACCGACCATTACCGCACCTACTTCCATTGCACGATCACGGCGTACGGAAAGGACGTCGAGCCGAACGTTCCCGATCTTCCGACGAGCGTTCAGACCCTCAAAGCCCTCTCTCGCCTCGTCGGGCGGGAGAAACTTGCATGGAGGTACGACCCCGTTCTTCTCACGCCCGCCTATTCCGTCCGTCGGCATCTGGAAACGTTTGAAATACTGTGCGGGGAGCTTGCGCCCCATGTTTCTCGCTGTATATTCAGCTTCGTCGAGATGTATGCAAAACTGCAACACAATATGCCCGAACTGATTCCGCTCACCAAGGCTCAAAAAGACGAGCTGGCAAAGGGATTTGCCGCGATCGCCGCAAAGTACCGCATTCCCATTCAGACCTGTTCCACGCGGGATACGTTTCCTCAGTACGGGATTGCGGCGACGGGCTGCGTGACGCTGGACGTACTCGGAAAAGCCAACAAATGCACCTTCCGCGACGTAAAGCACAACGGATTGCGCCGAGGTTGTCTGTGCATTGAAAGCCGCGACGTTGGCTGGTACGATACCTGCCCGAATTTCTGCCGCTACTGCTATGCGAATAAATCGGAAACCGCCGTGCGGGACAATATTTCACAGCACGATCCTCATTCCCCGCTGCTCATAGGACGCCTGAACGAGGATGACGAACTCATACAGGGCAATCAGACGAGTTATCTGAAAAACGACGGTCGGCAGATCTCCCTCTTTGAATTATGAAAAAAACGGCTTTTCAGCCGTTTTTTATATTGTAAATTTTGCGACATAAAAGCCTTCGTAATGCTCGTTAGGGCAGACGCAGACCGTTCCTTCCATGGACGGAAGGCGCGGAATCTCTTCCGGAATTTCCAGCGGAACGAGCTTTGCGCCGCGGCGGATCGCCTCTTCTGCCGCGCCGTCGTTCTCTTCCCGCAGCACGGAACAGGTGGAATATACAAGCGTTCCGCCCTTTTTCAGAAGCCTGAGCGCCTTCGCGAGGAGTTTCCGCTGCATTTTAACGCATTTGGCGAGATATTCCTCCGAAAAGCGCACGCGGCCGTCCGCCGAAATCGTCCCCGTTCCCGTACAGGGCGCGTCGAGTAAAATTTTATCGAACTTCAAAAAGTCGTCGAGCGCAAGCGCGTCCGTGCGGAGCGCGTTGACCCGTTCCGCACCCTGCCGCGCAAGGTTGAACTTCATGCGTTCAAAGCGCACGGCATCGCGCTCGCACGCCGTGACGAGCGCCTTTCCGCCCGAGAGCGCAAGGATCTGCGTCGTTTTGCCGCCGGGCGCAGCCGTCATATCGAGGATATTCTCCCCTGCCGCGGGCGCAAGCGCGAGCGGCGGAAGCATGGACGAGAGACTTTGCAAGTAAACTTCCCCGTTCCGATAGAGCGGAAGCGCCTCCACCTCCTCTTCCAGCGCGTCGGTAAGAATGAACGCGTCCGCATACCATGCAACGCGCGAAAACGCAATGCCTGCCCCGCGGAGTTTTGCGGCAACTTCATCTGCCGACGATCTGAGCGCGTTTGCCCGCAGCGTGACGGCGCGCGCGCTTCGATAGCCCGTAAGAACATCTGAAAAAAGCGCCCCGCAGGACGCTTTTATTTTGTTTTCAAGGACTTCGGGAATCATTTGATTGCAGCAACCCACGCTTTGATTTCGCTCTCTTCGGTCGTCAGTACGCCGTTATCAAAACGGACGCTGAGGACGGGAGAGACCTCCGCCCCGCGGAGCGCCTTACGGAAGTCGCTCGGCGTATGACCGAGTTCGCCGCCGTTCGTGGCGAACGGATACACTTTTTTGCCCTTCCACCTGACGGTGGACATGAACTTTTTCACGGCGGGCGCATAGGTGTACCACCAGACGGGCGTACCGATAATGACGGTATCGTATGTATTCGCGTCAAAGGTGAGCGGCGCGATCTGCGGCATATAGCCGCTCTTGACCTCTTTTTCGCCCAGACTAAGCAGAACGTCATAATCGTCGGGATACGTCTTGATCGTGCGGATCTCCATCAGATCCGCGCGAAGCGACTGCGCGATGCGCTTTGCAACCGCACGCGTATTTCCTCCGAGCGAATAATATACGACAAGTTTCTTCATTTTTCCGCCTCCGAACTCGTTACAATAACAGTATATCACGAAACAACAAATTTGTAAATAACGAAAAATGAAAAAAGCCGCTTTTCGCGACATTTTTTCAAAATCTTATGCAGGATTCAGCGCAAAAATACCGCTTTGCGCAAAACCGCAATCAATAGAACGTCGCAAGTTCCTGTTCGGGCGGGTCGGCATAGTCGATCGCGCTCGCTTTGAGAACAGGTCCCCTCTGCCCGTAAATTTTATGATAGCCGATTTCGATTTTCGCCGTCACGATCACCCAATCGCGCGTGCGCAGCGGAAGGTTGGAGGCGTGCAGGCATACAAGCCCGCTGTATGCGATATCCGCCTCGCAGCACGTCATAATGTGCCGCCCGACGACGATCGTCCCCGCCTTCATCTTTTTATCGACGGCGACAAGCCCTTTGAAGCGGACGATCTTCCCGTCGTACTTTTCCGTCTCCTCTACGAGGTCGCGATAGAAAAAGGCAAAGTCCTTGTCGGCAATTTCAATGATCTTCGCGTTCAGATCGTACGGGAGCGGATCGACGATCTCGTCATATTCCGCTTTCCCGCCGAGATATTCATAGACGATGCCGGGGCGGCGGGTCATGGCGCGGATGATTTTATGGTACTCCTCTTTGGAATACTCGCCGCGGAAACGGTTAAAGACGACCATATCCGCATACTGTACCTTATCAAAGACGAGCTGGCGCATATTGGCATTGTATTGCAGGAAGGTCGTCGCGTCGAAGAAGGTCATCACCTGCGCGATCGCCCAGCTTTCGGGCATTGCGTCGAAAAACTTTTGCAGTTCGAGCATTCCGTTGTATTCTATGACGACGCGCTCCGCGCGATGCTTGCGTTCGAGATATTCGAGCGTGTCCTGCGTCAGCTCCTCGGGATCAAGCGTTTCCACCGCAAAATCGCGCACGGCAAAGCGGGAAGAATCGTATTCCTCTTCCCCCTCTTCCATGACGAGCAGAAGCGTGCGCTCACCCGAATCAAAACGCTCGTCCTCGAACGTTTCCTGAATAAATTTCGTCTTTCCCGATTCCAGAAAACCGAGGAACAGATAGACGGGAATTTCCTGCATAGATTACCCCAAAAAGAGCGTTTTTAAAAGCTCTTCGTTCAGATCGCACCCGATCACGCACAGCCTGCCCGTAACAGCCGCACTCCCCGTGCGCACGTCCGCCTCTTCGGGAACGTAGTCGAAGTGATACCATACGTCTCCGCCGTTGACGATCCCCTTTGCGCGGAGCACCTGCCCGTATTTTCCGGATGCAAGTTCGGAAAGCATCTCTTGGAGCGCGTCCTTCGTAAAGACTTTGCCCGTCTCCACGCCCCAGCTCGTGAACACCTCGTCCGCATGGTGGTGATGATGTTCTCCGTCGTGATGATGGCAGCAGTGTCCGTGCTCGTCATGATGGTGTTCGTGCTCGTCATCGTCATGACAGCAGTGTCCGTCATGATGGTGCTCATGCTCGTCATCGTCATGATGGCAGCAATGTCCGTCATGATGGTGCTCGTGCTCGTCATCGTCGTGATGGCAGCAATGTCCGTGTTCATCGTGATGGTGCCCGTGTTCATCGTCATCATGGTGACAGCAATGTCCGTGTTCATCATGGTGATGCTCATGTTCATCGTCATCATGGTGATGATGGCAATGTTCGTGCTCCTCGTGCGTTTCCGCGGCAAGGCGTTCAAGCTCGGCGGCAAGGGAGTCCTTTTTCTCGATCGCGGCGAGAATATCCGCGCCCTTCAAATCCTGCCAATCGGTGGTGACGATGGTCGCGTTCGTGTGTTCTTTCAACAGCGCGACCGCCTCGGCGACTTTCTTCTCGTCGCCCGTATGCGAAAGGACGATGCAGCTTGCGTTCTCCACCTGATCGGTAAAGAACTCGCCGAAATTTTTCAGGTACATTTTGCACTTTTTCGCGTCGACGACGGTACAGAACGCATTCAGTTGCGCGTCGGGCAGTCCCGCGCTCTGCACGGCGCGGATCACGTCCGACAGCTTTCCGACGCCGGACGGCTCGATGATAATGCGGTCGGGCGCGTATTTCGCCGCAACCTCTTTGAGCGCTTTGGCAAAATCTCCGACGAGCGTGCAGCAGATACAGCCGGAGTTCATCTCCGTGATCTGAATCCCCGCGTCCTGCAAAAAGCCGCCGTCTACGCCGATCTCGCCGAACTCGTTTTCGATGAGCACGACCTTTTCGCCCTTATAGACTTCCTGAATGAGCTTTTTAATGAGCGTCGTTTTCCCTGCGCCCAAAAATCCTGAAAAAATATCGACCTTGATCATACTGATACCTCTGATTTTCCTTCCTGAAATTTATACCCGCACGCGATTATTTCAAAACGCGCGCGGGCAAAACATTCTCTAAAATTTTATCAGAACGCCCAATTTCCGTTCTTGAAGATCGCGACGCGTTCGCCCTTTTCCGTAACGCCCGTGATCTCCATATCTTTGCAGCCGATCATAAAATCGACGTGGATCATACTGTCGTTGATACCCGCCGCATGAAGCTCCTCCTGCGTCATATCCTCGAACCCTTTCACGCAATTCGTGAAGCCGCGCCCGAGCGCAAGATGGCAGCTCGCGTTCTCGTCGAACAGCGTGTTATAGAAGAGGATACCCGCATTGTTGATGGGAGAATCGTCGGCAATCAGCGCGCACTCGCCCAGCATTGCGGCGCCCTCGTCCATGGCGATCATCTTCTCCAACAGGTGCTGATTCTTCTTCGCCTTGACTTCGACGACTTTCCCGCCCTCAAACCGCACGGAGAAATCCTCGATGAGTTCGCCCTGATAGGAGAGCGGCTTGGTGGCGTACACAATTCCTTCCGCCTCGCCCGCCTTGGGAGAGGTGAAAATCTCCTCCGTGGGAATGTTGGGATTGAAATACCGCCCTTTGAGCGTATTCTCGCCGCCACCCATGAATACAGCGTTCGGGATCAGCCCCACCTTAAAATCGGTGCCGTTGCCCGCCTTGTATTCGAGAGAGACAAGCCCAAGACGGTTGAGATAATCGCATCTTCCGCCGATTTCGTCGTTGTGGCGCGCCCACTCGCGCACGGGGTCGGACCCGTCCGCACGGGAAGCCTTCAAGATCGCGTCCCAAAGCGCTTCGACGGCGCGGTTCACCTGCATGGAAGGGAACACCTTTTTCGCCCACGCCTTCCCGGGAACTGCGGCAATGCACCACTGATATTTGTTTTCCATTTCGTCGTTATATGGTTTGAGTACCTTCATTCTGCCGATACGCGCACGCGTCAGCTTCTCCTGATCGACGCCCGCAAGCCCGTCGGGATCTTCGGAAATGATATGGAGCATGGCGGGAAGCTCTTTCACATACGCCTGCATACGGGCGACTTCCCAATCCATAACGGAGGCAAGCGTCTCCTCTTTTTCATATTTATATGCAAGTTTGCCCACGGGCTGATGCGACCACTGCACCGTCACCTTTCCCGCGCCCGCGCGGTACAGTTCTTCGACCGTCCACTCGACAAATTCGGGCTGATCGAGAGACGCATAGACGATGACCCACTGTCCTTTTTTCACGTTCACGCCGACTTTGGCGAGCAGTTTCGCATAGCGTTTGAGTTGCAGTTTATTCATGGCTTTTCCTCCGTTGTACTCTGTTTATTGCAACATTATACCGCAATCATGCGGAAAGGTCAAATTTTTGGCAGACGTTCCTAAAAAAAGCGGGGAACACCCCGCCTTTTATTATAATATGGTAATATTATGTCAGATATAGTACTATGTTATTCTCCGAAATACTGCGTTTTACGTCGATAACGCGCTGGTTGGAAGAGCCGCGGAATTTCAGTCGGATATCTTTGAGCGATTCCTCGAACCGCCCGTCCACCAACACGTCTATGAGAGAGATGAGTTCGCGGGTTACTTCGCAGTTTGCCTGCGGCTCTTCGATCGCCCCATCCCTGAACGTATATCCCGTGTAGCACCAGATATTTTTCTGCGGCAGCCGCGCCCGCACCTTTTTGACGAACGGCAGCAGCGCGCGCTGATTTTCCGGTTCCATCGGATCGCCGCCGAGCAGGGTCAGTCCGGCAATGTAGGAGGGCGAGAGCGCCGCGATGATCTCTTCCTCCACTTCCTCGGTAAACGGCTTGCCGTATCCGAAATCCCACGCGATCTTATTGAAGCAGTTTTTACAGCCCCTTCTGCAACCGGAAACGAAGAGGGAGACGCGAACCCCCTCTCCGTTTGCAATATCCGTCTTTTTGATCTCTGCGTAATTCATCAGAGGTGCAAAACCCTGTCCTTGATTTCCTGCGTTCTGCCCTGATTCCAGAACTGCGTCCCGATATATCCGCAGGTGCGGCGCGCAACGTTCATCTTCGTCTGATCGCGGTTGTGGCAGTGCGGGCATTCCCATACGAGCTTGCCGTCCTCGTCCTCGACGATCTGAATCTCGCCGTCGTAACCGCACACCTGACAGTAGTCGCTCTTGGTGTTCAGCTCGGCGTACATGATATTATCGTAGATATACTGCATGACGGCAAGCACGGCGGGAATATTGTCCTGCATATTCGGCACTTCCACGTAGGAGATCGCGCCGCCGGGCGAGAGCTGCTGGAACTCGCTCTCGAATTTCAGCTTGGTGAACGCGTCAATCTTTTCGGAGACGTGTACGTGATAGCTGTTCGTGATATAGTTCTTATCCGTAACGCCCTCGATCACGCCGAAACGCTTTTGCAGGCACTTCGCGAATTTATACGTCGTGCTTTCAAGCGGCGTTCCGTACAGCGAGAAGTCGATATTCTCCTTCGCCTTCCACTCCTTGCACTTGTCGTTCATGTGCTGCATGACGGCGAGCGCGAACGGTTTCGCTTCTTCGTCGGTATGGCTCTTGCCCGTCATGTACTTGACGCACTCATACAGCCCCGCATATCCCAACGAAATGGTGGAATAGCCGCCGTAGAGAAGTTTATCGATCGTTTCGCCCTTTTTCAGGCGCGCCAGTGCGCCGTACTGCCAGAGAATGGGCGCGGCGTCCGAAAGCGTTCCCTTCAAACGGTTGTGGCGGTACATCAATGCCTGATAGCAAAGGTCGAGCCGCTCGTCGAAAATCTTCCAGAATTTGTTTTCGTCCTTCCCCGAAGAGAGCGCGACGTCCACAAGGTTGATGGTGACGACGCCCTGATTGAATCTGCCGTAATACTTGGGTTTTCCGTTTTCGTCCACATAGGGCGTCAGGAAACTGCGGCAGCCCATACAGGTGTAGCAATGCCCCTCGCCGTTCTTGTCGATCTTGTATTCGAGCATCTTCTTCTCGGAGATATAGTCGGGCACCATGCGCTTTGCGGTGCATTTTGCCGCAAGCTCCGTGAGATACCAATACTTGCTTCCCTCGCGCACGTTGTCCTCTTCCAGAACGTAGATGAGCTTGGGGAAGGCGGGCGTCACCCAAACGCCCGATTCGTTCTTCACGCCCTTGATGCGCTGATTGAGCGTCTCCTCGATGATGAGCGCAAGGTCAGCTTTCTCCTTTTCGCTCCGCGCCTCGCCGAGATACATGAACACCGTAACGAACGGCGCCTGTCCGTTCGTCGTGAGCAGCGTCACGACCTGATACTGAATGGTCTGAATGCCCTTTGCGATCTCCGCTTTCAGGCGTTTTTCGGCGACGGCGGCAATGTGCGCTTCGTCGCTGACGCCCACGCTCGCGAACTCCTCGCGCACGTCTTTGAGAATCTTCTGACGGCTGATGTCGACGAAGGGCGCGAGGTGCGTCAGGGAAATGCTCTGTCCGCCGTACTGGTTGGAAGCGACCTGCGCGATGATCTGCGTCGCGATATTGCACGCCGTGGAGAAGGAATGCGGCTTTTCGATGAACGTGCCCGAAATAACCGTTCCGTTTTGCAGCATATCTTCAAGGTTGACCAGATCGCAGTTGTGCATATGCTGCGCGAAATAGTCGGCGTCATGGAAATGGATCAGCCCCTCGTCGTGCGCCTCGACGATCTCGCGCGGCAACAGAATGCGGCGCGTCAGATCCTTGGAGACCTCGCCCGCCATATAGTCGCGCTGCACCGAGTTGACGGTGGGATTTTTGTTGGAGTTTTCCTGCTTGACTTCCTCGTTGTTGCACTCGATGAGCGTGAGGATCTGCGCGTCCGTCGTGTTGGACTTTCTGACGAGCGCACGGGAATAGCGGTACGTGATATATTTGCGCGCAACGGCAAACGCCTTCTGATCCATGATCTGGTTCTCGACGAAATCCTGAATTTCCTCGACGCTGACCGCACGGTTCAGATCGTTTGCAAGCGCAGTGACCTTTTTCGCGATGAGATCGATCTGCTTTTCTTTGAGGCGATTATCCTCGCTGACCTCGTTGTTTGCCTTGCGGATCGCGTTCAGGATCTTATTGATGTCGAATGCGACTTCCGTTCCGTTGCGTTTGATGATTTTCATAGTTCCACGCTCCTTATCGTACGTACCCCTCTCCCGAAACGGGAAAGAAAAGCGCCCCCTTGAAAGGGAACGCTACCATCATACACCATATAGTCTGATTTGTCAAGAGTTCGCCACTATATTTTGAGAAAAAAATTTTTTCGTAACACTATATCTTGTGGTTGTGGCGGATTTTGTCATATTATACCGTGAAACTTCGGGACGCATATTTTTCACGGAAGAACGTTATAAAAGCGCGACCCCGTTGATGACGAGCGCGAACCGACAGCCCAAAAACTCCGCCGCTTTGCGCGAAAGCTGCATTCTGCCGAAGTAGATCTCGAAGTAATCCATTACGGAGCAGATCGCGGTATCGATCTCGATATGGAGCGCGATCGTCTTTCCCTCGTCCTCCACCTTCACGAACGACCGTTCCGCCGCAAGGTTGACGCGGTCGTGAATGTTCGCTTTGAAAACGTCGTTAATGGTGTTTTTGACGCGGCTCTTATGCACGTCCGCCTTGTCCGCGATAATGAGCGCAGACGAAATATCCGAGACGGGCTGCCCGTACTGTTCGTCGTGGTTGCCGATCGCCATCATGATTTCCGCCGCGTCCGAAAACGGCATCCCGAGGCGCGTGACGATTTTATACGCAAGGATCGCGCCCGACTGCGCGTGATCTTTGCGGTTGATACAGTTTCCGATGTCGTGCAGATACCCCGCGACTTCGGCAAGGCGGATGCGGTTTTCGTCCTTCCCGAGCGCGCGCAGAATTTCCCCCGACCACTTGCTCACGATCCCCGCGTGGCGGCGCGAATGCTCCGTAAAGCCGAGCGCTTCGATCTGTTTTTCGGACATCTCCATGATCGCCTCGACTTCGCTGTCGCGGCGGAGCGTCGCCATTTCAAGCATATCAGAACTCCGTGACGTTCAGGCTCTGGAAGATCTCCTCGTACTTATTCTTCGTAAAGGAAATGGTCTCGAACGTCGTGACCGTGGCGGTTCCTGCGGCAACGCCTGCGCGCAGTACGTCGGGCAGATCCGCCCCCTTCTGCAACATGACGGCAGCCGCGGCAACCATACCGTCTCCCGCGCCGACCGTGGAATTGACCGCAACGTTGATGCTCTTGCAGTAGTAGTTTTTCGTGCCGTTGGTGATGACCGCGCCGTCCTTCCCCAACGAGAGAAGCACGATCTTTGCGCCGCGGTCGAGAATCTCGCGGCAGCCCGCAAGCATATCGTTTTTGTCGCGGAATTCTCTGCCGAGCGTCTCTTCGAGTTCGTCGAGATTGGGCTTGACGAGATCAATCCCCGCTTCCAGCGCGGCGAACATTTTCGCGCCCTCGGTATCGGCAATGCGGAGCGACTTGGGATCGACGCTGCGGAAGATCTCGCGGTAATAGCTTGCGTCCACGCCGCGCGGCAGACCGCCCGAAATGACCGTCACGTCCGAACGGGACGAAAGGTTGCGGATCATGTGCGAAAGTTCCGCAAGTTTCTCGTTCGCGACCTGTCCGCCGACGTCGTTGATCTCCGTGAGCATGGAACGCTTGTCAATGCACTTATAGTTTTCGCGCACCCGACCGCTGTTCCAGACGAACGCGAACGGGACCCCCTCTTTATCCAGCGCACGCTCGAACATGGCGCCGTTTTCGTTGTACATAAAGCCCGTCGCGTACGCGTCCGCCCCCAGACGGGAAACGCCGATGGCGACGTTCAAAGCCTTACCGGTGAAAGAAAGCGTCTTGTTTTTGACAATGTTCACCTTCCCCACGTTGAGAGAATCAAGCTCGATCGTAACGTCCACGCTCGGACTCATGCAGACTGTCAGAATCATCTTAACCGGTCCCCCTTCATTCCTTCCGCCAAAATACGGAAAGCGTTCGCGCAAATGCGCAAAAATAATATTATAAAATTATTATAGTATTCTTTCGGGAAAAATTCAAGAGGCGAGGCGGAAAAATTTGTAGAAAATTCGCTCTTTTTTTTGCACAACGCGGCAATGGCTGCCTTACATGGAGATCATTTGCAGCGTCTCGTACAGTTCATAGTTGAATTTCTTCTTCATGGAGACCGCTTCGATGATGTCCATATCGATAATTTCGTTCTTGTGGATTCCGACGACGCGGTTGCCGATGCCGTCTTTCAGGAGGCGGACCGCCTTGTTGCCGAACTGCGCCGCCAGCATTCTGTCCGCCATGGAAGGCGAACCGCCGCGCTGCATATGTCCGATGCACGAGGAACGGACGGAGTACGTCGTCACTTCCTGCAACTCGCGCGCAAACTTTTCTGCGCTCGTAACGCCCTCCGCCACGATGATGATATTGGAGTGCTTGCCGTTCGCGCGGGAACGGTTGATACGCATGACGATATCGTCCATATTATAGGCGATCTCGGGCACGACGATGATCTCCGCGCCGGACGCAATGCCCGCGTAGAGCGCAATATCGCCGCAGTGACGCCCCATGACTTCCACGACGGAAATACGCTCGTGGGAGTTCATCGTATCGCGCAGTTTGTTGATGACTTCAAGGCAGGTGTTGACAGCCGTATCGAACCCGAGCGTATAGTCGGTGTATTCGAGGTCGTTGTCGATCGTGCCGGGGATTCCGATGGTGGGAATGCCGAAATCCTCGGTAAGGCACTTCGCCCCGCGGAAAGAACCGTCGCCGCCGATGACGACAAGCCCCTCGATCCCGCGGCGTTCGAGCGTTGCGACAGCCTGTTTCTGCCCGTCCTTCGTGAGCATTTCAAGGCAGCGCGCCGTTCTCAGCTTGGTACCGCCGCGCTGAACGATATCGGAGACGCTGCGCATCTCCATGGGCATCATCTTATCTTCGATCAGCCCCGCGTATCCGCGCTCGATCCCGTAGACCTCCATGCCGAAATAAATTGCCGTTCTTACGACCGCGCGGATCGCCGCGTTCATGCCGGGCGCGTCGCCGCCGCTTGTCAAAAGTCCGATGCGCTTCATGCAACAACCTCCGTATCTCTTTATGTCTGTATGCGTTCCGTGGTATTATATCAAAAAAAAGCGGAAATGAAAAGAAGTTTCTTGCACTTTTTTAGGAAAACTTTTGCGCATCTCCGCCTCCCCGTATTATCATGGCGTTTTCAGACGAGTTTCACGCACGATTCGGGAAGAAAGGTCCTCAGTTCCGCCGTCAGCGCGCGGGAGAGACGGACGGCGTATTCATATCGCTTTCCGCCGTGCAGGATCTTCGTCCGCACATCCCCTTCGTAGGCGGAGATCGTCTCGATCAGCTCCTCAAAGTCCTCGTCGGAGAGGGCGCGCGCGTCCAGCCAGAGCACCTGCTCCCGCACGACGGGCGCTTCCTCGGCGGCGGGCGCCTCCTCGGGCGGAACGAAGGCTTCCAGATTGTCGAGGATAATGCTCGGCAGCTTTTCGGAGGGAATATCGATCTTGCCCGAGAGCCGTACGACGGCGTCCTGACGAAGGTACGGTTTGATCTTTTCATAGACGCGCGGGAAGGCAATACACTCTACGCTCCCGTACAGATCTTCCACCGTGACAAACGCCATGATCGCGCCCGCGCGGGTGTTGATCTTTTTCACGGACGCGACGATGCCGCCCATCGTCACGCGGTCGTCCACCTTGATCTGATGGTACGTTCTGTCCCCCGTCTCCTCGTCCTCTTCAAAGTCCGCAAGAAGTCCCGTGTGGAAGTTGCAGTCCGTGAAATGCGAGGCGTACGCGCCGAACGGATGTCCGCTGACGTACACGCCGAGCACCGATTTTTCACGCGAAAGCAGTTCCGCCGTGCTCCATTCGGGAATATCGGGATACGCCACTTTCGGCACTTCCTCTGCGATAATATCGCCGAAAAGCGACATCTGCGCGCTGTTTTTCTGTTTGTCGATGGCGGCGATGCGGCGCATCAGCTCTTCATAGATCGCATGATACTGCGCGCGCTTTTTCCCCATCGAATCGAACGCGCCGCCGAAGATGAGGCTCTCCACCATCTTCTTGTTGATGAACTTCGTACAGCGCATGAGGAAGTCCTCGAAGTCCCTGAACTTCCCGTTCTGCGTGCGCTCCTCGATGACTTTCTCCATTGCGCCGATCCCCACGCCGCGCAGCGCGCAAAGCCCGAAGCGAAGCCCGTCCCCCTGCACCGAGAAGTACGCCTTGGACGCGTTGACGTCGGGCGGGTAAACGGCAATGTTCTTTTCCTTCATGTAGACGACGTATTTTGCGATTTCGTCGATCTTGTCGATGCGGTTGTTTAATACGCCCGCCAGAAATTCTTTGGGATAGTACTTCTTTAAGAACGCCGTCTGATAGGTGACGACGGCGTAAGCCGCCGCGTGAGACTTGTTGAACGCGTACGAGGCGAAACTTTCCATCTGCGCGAACAGCTCCGCGCTCACCTCGGGCGGGATCCCGCGCGAGAGACAGCCCGCAATGTTGCCGCCCTTGTCGATATCGCCGTAGATGAATTTATCCTTCTGCGCCATCAGCTCGTTGCGGTGTTTCTTCGCCATCGCGCGGCGGACGAGGTCTGCCTGCCCCAGAGAGTAGCCCGCGAGATTCTGGAAAATCTGCATGACCTGCTCCTGATAGATGATGACGCCGTACGTCTTTTCCAGAATGGGAATGAGCTGTGGCGTGAGATAGGTAATGTGCTCGGGGTCGGACCTGTTCTTCAAGTATGTAGGAATAAAGTCCATGGGCCCCGGGCGGTAGAGCGATATGCCCGCGATGAGGTCTTCAAGGCAGTTTGGTTGAAGCTGTTTCATGAACCGCTTCATGCCGCCTTGTTCGAGTTGGAACACCGCGTCGGTATCCCCCTCCGAAATGAGCTGATAGGCGCCCTGATCGTTGCATTCCTGCCCGAATGCGATCTCTTCTCCCGTATCCTCCTTAATATAGTCGAGCGTCTTTTTGATATCGGTCAGCGTTGTGAGGGCGAGGAAGTCCATTTTAAGCATTCCGATGGACTCCACTTCCTTCATGTCGAACTGCGTCGTAATATCCTCGCCGTTGCGGGAGAGCGGAACGTTATCCGCAATCTTTTTGCGGCAGATGACGACGCCCGCCGCGTGCATGGAAGTGTTGCGCGGCATTCCTTCGAGTTTCAGACCCATATCGATGACGCGTTTCAGCGTCTCGTCCGATTCGTAGATCTGAATAAACTCGCTGTTGCGCTTGCTCTCCTGATCGGCGAGCTTCTTCACCGCCTCGTCGTGCGCGTCGGGGTCGTTCTCCGTCTCCGCAACTTTTTTGCGGCATTTTTCAATATTCAGCCCCAGAAGCTCGCGGATGGTGGATTTTCCGTCCATGAGCTTGGTAACGCGGTCGGTATCCGAATAGGGAACGCTCATGACGCGCCCGACGTCCTTGATGACGGCGCGCGAGGCGAGCGTACCGAACGTGACGATCTGCGCCACGTTTTCGGGATGATAGCGGCGGCGGACGTATTCGATCGTCTCCCCTCTTCTCGCCGTGCAGAAATCGACGTCGAAGTCGGGCATGGAAACGCGGTCGGGATTGAGAAACCGCTCGAAGAGAAGGTCGTAGCGGAGCGGATCGACGTTGGTGATCCCGATCGCGTACGCGACGATGCTCCCGACGCCCGAACCGCGCCCCGGGCCCACGGGAATGCCGTTGAGCCGCGACCAGTTGATATAGTCCCACACGATGAGGAAGTAATCGGCAAAGCCCATTTTGATGATGATGCCGAGCTCGTATTCCGCGCGCTGCATGATCTCGTCCGTGACGGGATTATAGCGTTTGGGAAGCCCCTCCATCGTCAGCTTGCGCAGATACTCGGGCGAAGGCGTGCCGTCGTCCGCCGTATAGAGCGGAATGAGCGATTTATCATAGACGGGCGAACCGTTGTCTTTAAGGTTGAACGGCGTATCCGTCTCCGAAACTTTATCGGCAATGACGCGCGTATTCGCGATCGCGTCGGGCAGATTGGGAAAGAGCGCAGCCATCTCGTCGCCCGACTTCATATAAAATTCGTGCGTCTGCATTTTCATGCGGGAAGGATCGTCGAGCGTGCGCTTGGTCTGAATGCACATGAGCACGTCCTGCATCTCCCAATCCTCTTTTTTGAGGTAGTGAACGTCGTTGGTGGCAACAAGCTCAATCCCCGTTTCCCGCGCAAGGCGCACAAGCAGCGGCAGAATCTGCTTCTGCTCGGGAATGCCGTGATCCTGAATTTCGATATAGAAATCCTCGCCGAACGCCTCTTTCATTTCGAGCGCGAACGCCTTTGCCTTTTCGTACTCGCCCGCCATCAGATAGCGCGGAATACGCCCCGCAAGGCACGCCGAAAGGCAGATCACGCCGTCGGTATGCTCTTTCAGCACGGTGTAATCGATGCGCGGGCGGTAATAATACCCGTCGACGAAAGCGAGCGAATCGAGCTGAACAAGGTTGACGTAGCCCGCCTTGTTTTTGGCGAGCAGAATGAGGTGATCGGCGTGCTGGTCGATATGCTCGCGGTAGTCGTCCACCACGTAAAACTCGCACCCGATAATGTATTTGATGCCGTTCTTCTTGCATTTTTCGGCAAAACGGAGCGAAGCGTACATATTCCCGTGGTCGGTGACCGCCACGGTATTGATGCCGTTTTCCTTGCAGTGGCGGACGAGGTCGTCCACTTTTACAGCGCCGTCCAGAAGGCTGTATTCGGTATGAAGATGAAGATGTACAAAATCCGTCATGCCCTCGTCTCCTCGTAAAGCTGCATGAGTTTTTTCATTCTGTGCTGTAACCCGCCCTTGCTCACGCCGAGCAGCGTTGCGAGTTCCGAAAGCGACAGCGTGGGGTGCGTCAGGCGCGCCTCCGCGCTCTCGCGCAGTTCCTTTGTGAGCGACGGGAACCGCCCTTCCTCTTTGAGCGTACGCACGGCAAGCGTCTGCGCCGCCGAGGCGATCGCCGCCTTATCCGCATTCCCCGCAATGCAGTTCTGAATGCGGTTTTCGTTGTTGTTCGCCTCCCGCCGCGCGGAGACGGCTTCGAGCTTTCTGAGCGCGCCGTTCGCGCCGAGCACGGAGAGAAGATCGGAAATCGCCTCTCTGCTCTTGACGTAACAGACGTATTTTTCGCCGCGCGGCACGAGTTTACAGAACAGCTCGAATGCGGAAAGCAGTTCGCAGTACTCCTCCGCGCGCGTCTCGGATGAGAAAACGCACTCGAAGTGGTAGCCCGTGGAAGAGCCGTCCTTGGGAAGCGTACAGCTCCCGCCGCCCAAAAAAGCCGCACGGAGGTAACAGAGCGCGGCGTCCTCGTCGTCGGAAAGATGTTCGCGCAAAGAGCGCGTCATGGCAATGATTCGCGCCGCCTCCTCCCCCCCGCAGGAGAAAGAAAGTTTGTCCCGCTTGCGTTTCGGGTCCTGCGAAACGCCCGAAAGCTCGGGGCGGACGCCGAACACCTCCAAAAGCCGCAGATAGTACTCCGCAACGCGCTCATTTTCGCTGACGACCTCAAAGCCCTCCCCTTTCAGACTGCCGCAGGTGGAGAGGATCGCCGCAAGCGCAGCCGCCGCGCCCGCCCGCGTGGCGGGGAAATACGTGAGCAGGTCGCGCCTGATCTCGCCCGTAAAATTCACTGCGCCACCTCACGCGTGCTCGCGCTTCCACGCCGCAAGGCGGAAGGAAGGAAGCCTGCCGTCGATATTGTCGATGCGGTCGAGCGGAATCCCCACGCGCGCGATCTGCTCTTCGGCGAGTTTGGTATCGCCGATGCGCCCGATGGCGTGCGCGTCCGAATTGACGACGAACCGAACGCCCGTATCCGCAACGGCGGCGAGCTCTTCGTCGGTCAGGTGCTGTTTTTTGGAACTGATTTCAAGATACGTCCCGTAATCGCGGCAGCATTTCGCGACCTCGACGGGATCTGCAAAACAACAATAGTTGATATGCGCCAGAATATCGACGGGATTGCGCTTGATCGCGTTGATATACGCCTGGGTGGTGTATTTTACAAGGCTTTTGGAGGGCTTCGCGTGCAGTTTGGTGCGCATCAGGCTTCCGAGCCCGAGTTTGCTGTCGCGCAGTTTTTCAAAATCGACAAGCACGTGAATGCCCATCACATACAGATCGAATTGGCGAAGCTCGTCCTCCGTAAAATCGCACAGTCCGGAAATGCCCCGCAGGTTGTTCTCCAACCCCAAAAGCCCCTTTACGCCCGTTTCCGCTTCCGCCTCGCGCAGTTCTTTGGCGTACTGCGGCACTTCCTTGCGACGAAGCCCGAAAAAGACGTGCGAAAAGCCGTGCTCCGTGCAGCCGATCTCACGAAGCCCGACTTCTTTCGCCCGTCTGAAATTTTCAAGAAGCGTGTTTTTTCCGTCCGAATAGACTGTGTGCGTATGATAATCTGCCGTAAGTTTCATATCGTGTTCCTGATGTATCCCGTGGTGATGAAAGGCGGTTATGGAATGCGGCGGAATTCCTCCCGCAGGGTGATTCCCGTCTGCATATATACCCGCGCTTTTACAAGCTCCGCAAGCGCCAGAATGTCGTCCGCCGTGCCGCCCTCGTTTAGAATAAAATTGGCGTGGATCTCGGAGACGCGCGCGCCGCCCACGCGCGTATTTTTCAGCCCGCATTTTTCAATCAGCTCGCCTGCGGAACGGTCGGGCGGATTGACGAACGCGCAGCCCATGCTCCTCCCCTTCGGCAAACCGGCGCGGCGGCGGCGAAAGTCACACGCCCGCGCGGCAATCGTGCGCGCGTCCGACCGTTTTCCCGTAAAATACGCGCCGAGCACGGCAATCCCCTGCTGAAAGAGACTGCTCTTTTCCGAAAAGCGGCACTCGCTCTGCGAAAGCGTGTAAATTTTCCCCTTTTCCGAGGCGATCACGCGTTCCGTTACGTCGCCGAAATGGAGTTCTTTCACGCCCGCGTTCATCGTGATCCCGCCCCCGACGGAGGTCGGAATGCCCGAAAGCGGCTCAAATCCGCCGATCGCGTTTGCCGCGGCGAAGGCGAGAAGCCTTCCGCCCGTCACGCCCGCGCCCGCATACAGCAAAGTTCCGTCCGCATACAGCGTATTCATGTTACAGAACCGCACGACGACGCCCTCGAACCTGCCCTCCGCAGGCAGAACGTTCGCGCCCGCGCCGAGGTAACAGTACGGAATACGCTCCCGTTCCAGAAAGGTTAAAAGCTGCGCCGCTTCTTCCAGACAGGCGGGCATTGCCGCTGCTTCCGCGCTCCCGCCGCAGCCGATCGTCGTATGGCGCGCAAAGGAGAAATCTTCCGTGAGTGCAAGGCGGGGAAATTTGCCCCGAAGGCGGCTTGCAAGATGCAAAATTTTACCTCTACTATCTTATCATACTTCACCGCATATTTCAAACGGTTTTCAAAAAATTCTCTATATTTTTTCTCGGTTCGCCCGCGCGCACAGCCTGCGCGAACGCCGCCGACGTCTCCGCCGTCATGAACGCTCCCGTCGTATATCCCGCCGCGCCTGCCGCGGGCAGCATTCCGATATCGCCGAGCTGGCACTGCACTGCTTCCGAACGCAGCGTATTCACGAAAAACAGCGCGTCGTCGTACGCCTCTTCGGAGAGCACGGAAACGTACTGATACAGATCGCAGAACTCCGTAAGCGGCTTTGCGTACACCGCCGCGCCGCGGGAGGCGAACCGGCATTTGTCGCGCTGCGTTCCAAGCAGATAGCGGTATTTTCCGCCCAAAAAATCGACGTACGCCGACAGGGATTCCGTTTCGCTCCCCGAAACGCCCGCAAAATACGCCGCCGAGCACGCAAGATTGCTCCCGCCGACCGAGATCGCAACTTCGCCCGCGCTTTCAAAATCGTCCGTCAGCGAAAAGAGGTAATATTCCCCGCGGCACCACGGGAGCGCGCGGCTCTCTCCCGCAAACCTCTCTCCGAGCGGAAGGCAATGCGGCTCAAATGCCGAAAGTCCGCCCCCGTAAGAGAGCACGTCGGGCAATTCGCCCCGCCCGAGCGCGTCGAGCGCGCCTTCCGCCGTCACGCTCGTGACAAGATAGCGCACGCCCGTCCGCCCGCGCTCGGCAAGCTCCGCCGCACGTTTTAAAAAAGCGGTGCGCGATCCCTTTCCGCCCTCAAACGTATCCACGTTCCACACCCGCACGATCCGCACGCTCTCCCCCTCCGCCGCGCTTTGGCGCGGAAACAGGGCGACCGCAAGCACGACCGCAGCCAACAGCAGAAAAGGAACCGCGCGGCAAATCCCGCGCAAAATACCCTTCATCTCTCTAACCTATGGCAGAAAACGGATAAATATGCCGAAAAATGGTTCGGGAGGAGCCGCTCAGCCCCTCCCGCAGTCCTCCCGTACGCACGGCGCGCGGAAAGACATCTATCTGAAAATGCACCGTGCGTACGGCACATTACATAAAGCAGTCTTTGCCACCCGCATAAAAATATACGAAAAAAAGAGAGGGTTTCCCCTCTCCCGCGTCAGCTGCGCTTGCAGAAGTTATCGCAGCAGGTGCAATGCTCGCAGTCGCACGTGTTTCCGACGTGGATGGTCGTAAGCTCGCAGTGCATACCGTCGCGGTTGTATTTGCAGTCCGTCACCCCGCAGGAGACGCCGCTGTTCATGCCGTTTTGCATCTTTCCACCTCCTTTTTACCCCAATAGTATATGCGTTTTTTACAAAAATATCGGAAACGCCATTGACAAACGCGCAGATTCCCTGTAAAATATAAGTAATCAAGGAGGTTTTCTATGAAGGTTATTTTAAAGGCGGACGTGAAGGGCAGCGGCAAGAAGGGAGACATTATTGAAGTCTCTGACGGCTACGCCAGAAATTTCCTCCTCAAAAAAGGACTTGCGGACGTTGCGACCGCAAGCGGGATCAACGAAGCGGAGCAGCGCCGCACGGCGGACGCCTACCATAAAGCGGAAAACGAAAAGATGCTCAGAGAGCAGGCGAAACAGCTCAACGGAAAAGAGGTCACCCTCTCCATCCGCACGGGAGAGAACGGGCGCGTGTTCGGCTCGGTCACGACGGCGCAGATCGCCGCCGCGCTCCAAGAGATCGGATTCGAGGTGGATAAAAAGAAGATCTCGACGAAAGAGGCGATCAAAACGGTCGGTTTGTTCGACGCGGAGATCCGCCTGATGGAAGGCGTAACGGCGAAAATCGTTGTGAACGTCGTTCCCATGGTCTGATCTACATATATAATATGGATAATAAACAAGCGGCGCAGCAAAAGCTGCGCCGCTTGGTTATTATGTAAAAAGGAACCCACCAGCTTAGCTGGTGGTTCTTCATTATACTTCGCCTGCGGCTCGTGCCGCCAAAGGCGGGGCGGGCATAGCCCTTGACTACTAGCTCGTGCGCCACGCGCACATAGAACGACCTGCCAGTCAGCG
>CAJFFP010000009.1:0-61327 GCA_904373325.1 Candidatus Gallimonas merdigallinarum | reverse complement strand
TCGGCGGAGCTTCCCCCCAAGGGGAAGCCTTTATTTTACTCATCGGCATAAGCCTCTACTGAACCCCCAGACTATCTGGGGGCTTTCTAAATACAAAAAGTGCGCAGGGAAAACTCCCTGCGCACTTTTCAGTGATTTTGCATGGATAATATGACATATATTGTCATATTATTTCAGGCATAGTACTTTGCAGACGGCGTAAAATCAGCTTTAAGGGAGCTGAATTTCGTAAAGATCCTTCTCGGGAAGTTTCTTCGTGGAGTCTGCGACGAAGCGGCGAAGTTCCGCGGCACCCTTTTCGACGGAGGCGTTCACGCCTGCGCCGGCAACGCAGCCGCCCGGGCACCCCATACCCTCGATCAGACAGCCGTTCTTCTTGCCGAGTTTTGCAAGAAGCAGCATCTTCTTGCACTCTTCCAGCCCTTCCGCATGCTCGATCTTGACTTCGACGTCGGGATAATATTCCTTGACGCACGCGCCGACGGCGGCGGCGACGCCGCCCGCGACGCCGTAACCGCGCCCTGCGGCTGTCGCGTCGTGAATGGGATCTTCCTTATCGTAGGTGCTGAAATCGATTCCCTTCGCCTCAAAAATTGCGGCGAGCTCCTCGAACGTGATGACGAAATCGACGTCGCTTCGCACGGTACGGCGGCGCGCTTCCAGCTTCTTCGCCGCGCACGGTCCGATAAAGACCACGCGCGAGTTGGGACGGAGCTGTTTGATGGAGCGCGACGTTGCGACCATGGGCGTAAGCGCGCTGGATACTTTATCCACCATATCGGGGAACTGCAACTTTGCAAGCATACTCCACGCGGGGCAGCAGGAAGTCAGCAGGAACGGGAGTTTCCCCGTTGCGACTTCCGTCGCGTAGTGGTGCGCCTCGGTAGCTGCGCCCACGTCTGCGCCGTGCGCCACTTCGTACACTTCCTTGAAGCCGATGTCTTTGAGCGCGGCTTTGATTTTCCAGAGCGTAACGTTAGAGCCGAACTGACCGACGATGGAGGGCGCAACTTCCGCCACGACTTCATCCCCCTTCTTGATTGCGCGGATCAGCTGGAAGATCTGCGACTTATCGGCAATCGCGCCGAACGGGCAGCTGACCATGCACTGACCGCAGCCGACGCACTTCTTCGGGTCGATGCTCGCGCGCCCGAGCCCGTCGCTGGAAATCGCCTTGACGCCGCACGCCTGCGCGCAAGGACGCGTTCTGTGCGCGATCGCCTCGTACGGGCAGGCGGCTTTGCACTTCCCGCACTTAATGCACTTGTTCTGATCGATAACGGCTTTCCCCGTCTTTGTATCCACGGAAATCGCGCCCTTCGGACAGACCGTCATGCAATATCGCGCAACGCAGCCGCGGCACTGGTCGCTCACTTCATACTTGTTCTCTTCGCAGCGATCGCACGCCGAGGGAATGACCTGCATGAGCGGCGGTTCGTAGTAGCTGTCCGAGATATTGCTCGCGTTCAGCCCGTTTGTGATGTGCGCGGGGCGGTCCTGCGGATTGAGCGACATACCCATCGCAAGACGGACGCGCTCCGACGCAATCGCGCGTTCGCGGTAAATGCTCTCGCGATACATGGGCGTTTCCGTAGGCGTGATCTTATAAGGGATTTCTTCCAGATCGCTCGCGACGTTTTCCGATTCAAACGCAACTTTGGCGACCTCGACAAAGACCTGCCGCCTCAGTTTTTTTACCGAAGTTTCCAGACCTCTCATTTTCATAATCTCCTATGAATAAATTCCTCTGACGCGTTTGGAAGCGCTTTCCGCACTGCGCGGCGGCAGCTTGCAAAGCAGCTTTTCAAACATTTTAACCCGAATAAGGGCAAGGTATTTCCCTGCCCTTTTTTCCGGTTATTGCTGACGCTTACTTCTTCTTGCGGTTCTGACGGCCGTAGTAAGCGTTCAGGTACATTTCCTTGATCTCGCTCATGAGCGGATAACGAGGGTTCGCACCCGTGCACTGATCGTCGAACGCGTCTTCGGTCATCTGGTCGAGACGGGCGAGGAACTCCTCTTCCGTGACCTTGCCTGCAAGCGCGTCTTTGATCGTCTTGGGCTGACCGATCGCCTCTTGAAGCTCATGAAGTTTCTTGATGAGCGCTTCGACCAGCTCGTCGTCGTTCTTGCCTTTCAGCCCGACGTAGCGCGCGACGTCCGCATAACGCGCCTTGCACTGAGGATATGCGTACTGCGGGAACGTACCCATCTTGGTAGGCTGCTCTGCGCTGTTGAAGCGGATGACTTCTTCAAGCATGAGCGAGTTCGCCATACCGTGAGGGATATGCCAGTAGGAACCGAGCTTGTGCGCCATGGAGTGGCAGACGCCGAGGAACGCGTTCGCAAACGCCATACCTGCCATGGTGGAAGCGTTCGCCATACGCTCGCGCGCTTCCGCATCGTGCGCGCCCTTCTCGTATGCGCTGGGCAGATACTCGAAAATAAGTCTTGCCGCTTCCTTCGCAATACCGTTCGTGAAATCGGTCGCCATAACGGACGCGATCGCTTCGAGCGCGTGGCTCATCGCGTCGATACCCGAGCAGGAAGTAAGTCCCTTGGGGATATTCATCATCAGGTCGGCGTCGATGATCGCCATATCGGGCATGAGCTCATAGTCGGCAAGAGGATACTTCGTACCCGTCTTTTCATCCGTGATGACGGCGAAAGGCGTAACTTCCGAACCGGTACCTGCCGTCGTGGGGATCGCGACGAAGAGCGCCTTGTCGCCCATGTGCGGGAAGGTATAGACGCGCTTGCGGATATCCATGAAGCGCATTGCCATATCCTGGAAGTCCACTTCGGGATGCTCGTACATCACCCACATGATCTTCGCAGCATCCATAGGCGAACCGCCGCCGATCGCGATGATCACGTCGGGAGCGAAGTCGCGCATCTGCTTGACGCCCTCGTTCGCGCAGGCGAGCGTAGGATCGGGCGTGACGTTGAAGAACGTTGCGTGCGTGATCCCCTCTGCGTCCAGAATATCGGTGATCTTCTTGGTGAAGCCGCTCTGATACAGGAACCCGTCCGTAACGATGAACGCCTTCTTCTTGTTATAAACCTGCTTTCCAAGCTCTTTGAGGGCAACGCCGAGGCAGCCGCGCTTGAAATAAACCTTTTCGGGTGCTCTGAACCACAACATATTTTCCTTCCTCTCCGCAACGGTCTTGATATTGATGAGGTGCTTGACGCCGACGTTCTCGGAGACGGAGTTGCCGCCCCACGAGCCGCAGCCGAGCGTGAGCGACGGGGGCATCTTGAAGTTGTAAAGATCGCCGATGCCGCCCTGCGAGGAAGGCGTATTGATGACGATACGGCAGGTCTTCATGATCGAACGGAAGTACGCGATCTTATCTGCGCCCGTCTCGACGTTGATATAAAGCGAGGACGTGTGTCCGAGACCGCCGTCTTTGATCAGCCTGTCCGCCTTGGCGACAGCCTCTTCAAAGGTCTGCGCCTTGTACATAGCGAGCACGGGAGAAAGTTTCTCGTGCGCGAACTCTTCGGAAAGCTCGACCGACTCCACTTCGCCGACGAGCACTTTGCTGCCCGCGGGCGCCTTGAAGCCCGAAAGCTCCGCGATCGTGCAGGCGCTCTGGCCGACGATCTTGGCGTTGAGCGCGCCGTTGATGATGATGGTCTTTCTGACCTTCTCCGTCTCTTCGGGGGTCAGGAAGTATGCGCCGCGAAGCTGCATTTCCTTCTTGAACTCGTCGTAGACGTCCGCAAGAACGATGGTCGACTGCTCGGAAGCGCAGATCATGCCGTTATCGAACGTCTTGGAGTGAAGAATGGAAGAAGCCGCGAGCTTGATGTCCGCCGAGGAATCGATGATCGCAGGCGTATTGCCGGCGCCGACGCCGAGCGCGGGTTTGCCGGAAGAATACGCCGCCTTGACCATGCCGGGACCGCCCGTTGCAAGGATCATATCCGCTTCGCGCATGATCATGCCGGAGAGCGGAACGGTAGGCTGATCGATCCAGCCGATGATGTCTTCGGGCGCGCCCGCTTCCACCGCCGCTTCGAGAACGATCCTCGCCGCCTCGATGGTGCATTTCTTTGCGCGGGGGTGAGGCGAGATGATGAGACCGTTTCTCGTTTTCAGGCAGATGAGCGATTTGAAGATCGCCGTAGACGTGGGGTTGGTCGTGGGAATGACTGCGGCAAGCACGCCGACAGGCTCCGCAATGCGCGTAAGACCGAAGCCCTCGTCGCGCTCGATCACGCCGCAGGTCTTGGTGTCCTTATACGCGTTGTAAATGTACTCCGCCGCATAGTGGTTCTTGATGACCTTGTCTTCGACGACGCCCATGCCCGTCTCTTCCACTGCCATCTTTGCGAGAGGAATACGCATTTTGTTTGCAGCAACCGCCGCATGGAAGAAGATCTTATCCACCTGCTCCTGCGTGTAGGTCGCAAATTTCTCCTGCGCCGCTCTGACGCGCGCAAGCATCTTCGCGAGCGATTCCTCATCGTTGACGATGAAATCCTTCATGTTCTACCTCCGTTTTAGTCTCCCTGCTTTATTGATTACCGGCGCTCTCGCCGCAAAGCGCGGCGAGCGAAACCGCTAAATCCTCATATCTTACCGTGACGCCCTCCGGAACGTGCAGATGCACGGGCGCAAAGTTCAGGATCGCGCCGATCCCCGCCGCGACGATCTCGTCGCAAGCCTCCTGCGCCGCTCCCCTCGGAACGGTGAGAATGGCAACGCGGATCCTGTTCCGCCGCGCGATCTCCCCGAGCTGTTCCATCGGATAAACCGGCTTCCCGCCGAACGCCCCCACCTTCGCGGGCGACGCGTCGAACGCGGCGATCACGTGAATGCCGTAATTTTCAAATCCTTCGTAGGCAAGGATCGCCCTGCCGAGTCCGCCCGCTCCGACGATCACGGCGTTCGTCCAGCGGTGATACCCTAAAAATTTTTCGATGTCCTCGATGAGGATCCTGATCTCAAACCCGAAACGCGGTTTCCCGGGACGGGAAGAGACGAGCGCAAGATCTTTCCGGACGCCGACAGCCGACATTCCGAGGTCCTTTGCGATCGCCGCCGAAGAGACGTATTCCACGCCCTTTCCGGCTTCCCCTTTGAGGTACCTCAGGTAAGCGGGCATTCGCGATGCGGTCGCTTTGGATACCGCGGTCTCATCGTTCTTCATGCCACTCCTTCCTGATGTGCCGCACACAATCGATAAATTTTTATCGATTATTATTTTATCAGATTTATCCGGAGAAGTCAACTGTTTGAAAGCAATTTTTTCGCCTTGCCGAAATTTTTTCGCGGGCGCGCCGACAGCGGCGGAATATATACATTATATATAATATATAAGAAAAAGTCCGCGGAAATCCGCGGACTTAAATCAGTCTTGCAGCGCTTTCAGGCTCTCCTCGACTTTGTTTTTCATGTCGAGGAATTTTTCGAGTTTGGCGCGCTCGTCTTCAACGAGCTTCTTCGGCGCTTTGGAGATAAAGTTATGGTTGGCAAGTTTGCCGCTTGCGCGCGCGATCTCGCCGACGATGCGGTCAAGTTCCTTTTCAAGGCGCGCCTTTTCCTTTCCCAGATCGACGAGTTCGCCGAGCGGGATAAAGATCTGCCCCGCTTCGCAGACGCGCGAGACGATCTTCTCCCCCGCCTCCGCGCCGCTTGCAACGAAGCTGATCTCGCTTGCACCCGCAAGGCGGAGAATGGAGTTCTTGTTCAGGCTGACGAGCCTGCGCGCCTCGGTCGCGAGGAACACGTGTACTTTGCGCGACGGCGGGCAGTTGACCTCCACCTTCATAGCGCGCACCGTCTTGATCAGGTCGATAACGCTCTCAAACGCCTTCGACTCCTTCTTATACGCAAGGCGGGAGTTGTAGCGGGGATAATCCGCCGTGATGATGAGACCGTGGTCGCCCGGCAGGTAGGAATAAATCTCCTCCGTGACGAACGGGATGAACGGATGCAGTAGGCGGAGCGCGTTTTCAAGAACGAACAGCAGCACGCCGAGCGCGCCGCGCTTCTTTTCCGCGTCCTCGCCGTACAGAGCGGGTTTGGAAAGCTCGATGTACCAATCGCAGAAATCGTTCCACATAAAATCGGTGAGCTTGTCCGCCGCGATACCGAGATCGAACTTCCGCAAAGCGCTGTCCACTTCGCGGATGCACGCCTGCAAACGGGAGATGATCCAGCGGTCGGCGGGCTGCAACTTGATTTCGGAAAGCGAAGGGATCTGATTGTCCTTCACGTTCATGAGCACGAAACGCGCGGCGTTCCAAATCTTATTGATGAAGTTGCGCGAAGCCTCTACCTTCGTATCGGTAAAGCGCGTATCGTTCCCCGGCGCAACGCCCGTCACGAGCGATAAGCGAAGGGAGTCCGCGCCGTATTTCTCGATGATCTCCAAGGGATCGATACCGTTGCCGAGCGATTTGCTCATCTTTCTGCCCTGCTCGTCGCGCACCAAGCCGTGAATGAGCACGTCGCGGAAAGGCACTTTGTCGGTATGCTCGATGCCCGAGAACATCATGCGCATGACCCAGAACGGAATAATGTCGTACCCCGTCACGAGCACGTCCGTGGGATAGAAATAGCTGAAATCGGGCGTTTCGTCCGGCCAGCCCAACGTCGAGAAGGGCCAGAGCGCGGAAGAGAACCACGTATCGAGCACGTCCTCGTCCTGCGTCAGGTGCGTGCCGCCGCACTTCGGGCAGTCTTCGGGCGTCCCCTCGCGCGTGCAGACGACCTCGCCGCAGTCTCCGCAGTACCAGACGGGGATCCGATGCCCCCACCAGAGCTGGCGCGAAATGCACCAATCGCGGATATTTTCCAACCAATTATAATAGATTTTCGCAAAGCGGTCGGGCGTGAACTTCGTCTTGTTCTTGACGACCGCGTCGATGGCGGGTTTTGCAAGCGGCTTCATCCTGACAAACCACTGTTTGGAGACGATCGGCTCGACCGTGGAATGGCAGCGGTAGCAATGCCCCACGTTGTGCGCGTGCGGCTCGATCCTGACGAGAAGCCCGAGCTTTTCCATTTCCGCCACGACGCGCTTTCTCGCCTCGTAACGGTCCAGCCCTGCAAAACTCGGTCCCGCAAGCTCGTTCATCGTGCCGTCGTCGTTCATGACGCGGATCACGGGAAGGTCGTGCCGCAGCCCCACCTCAAAGTCGTTGGGATCGTGCGCGGGGGTGATTTTCACCGCGCCCGTACCGAATTCGGGATCGACATATTCGTCCGCCACGACGGGGATTTTTCTGTCGGTCAGCGGGAGAAGCAGCGTCTTGCCGACGAACGCCGCATAGCGCTCGTCCTTGGGATTGACGGCAACCGCCGTATCGCCGAGCAGCGTTTCGGGACGCGTCGTCGCGATCGTAATCGCGCCGCCCCCTTCCACGGGATAATTGAAGTACCAGAAATGCCCGTTCTCCTCCGCGTATTCCACCTCGGCGTCGGAGAGTGCGGTCTTGCAGCTCGGACACCAATTGATAATGCGGCTTCCGCGGTAGATGAGCCCCTTCTGATAGAGACGGAAGAACGCTTCGCGCACCGCTTTGGAACATTTTTCGTCCATCGTGAACGCCAAACGCGACCAATCGCAGGAAGAGCCGAGCTTTTTAAGCTGTTCGATGATGCGCCCGCCGTACTTTTCCTTCCACGCCCATGCGCGGCGAAGAAATTCTTCCCTGCCGAGTTCCTGTTTGGAAAGCCCCTCTTTTTTCATCTGTTCCACGATTTTGACTTCCGTGGCGATGGAAGCGTGGTCCGTTCCCGGCAGCCAGAGCGCGCAGTAGCCCTGCATACGTTTGAAACGCACGAGGATATCCTGCATCGTCTCGTCCATGGCGTGACCCATGTGCAGCTGGCCCGTAACGTTGGGGGGCGGCATCATGACGGTGAACGGCACCTTCGCGGGGTCGATCTCGGCGCGGAAGCAGCCCTTCTCCATCCATGTGCGGTAAATCTTTTCTTCAAACTCTCTCGGATCGTACGTCGTTTGCATCTCTTTCATTGCTTTCTCTTCTCATAAAAATATCCCGCGTAGCTGTTACGCGGCGATCGGGCAACTGATTTTCTGCCCATTTTATACGGAAGCATTATAAACGATTTTTCCCGCGTTGTCAATTATTCCTCGGCGGGCATACGATATATTATTCCTTATATTTTTGGAGTTACGCAATGAAAAAAATTCTGGCAACTCTGGGAGCGGCGGTATTCGCCCTCCTTCCCCTCACCGCCTGCGGCGGAGATTCGGACGGAACGGTCACGTTAAAGGTCAACGAAGTGACCCATTCCGTCTTTTACGCACCGATGTACCTTGCCGATTCCCTCGGCTATTTTGAGGAAGAAGGCATCTCCATCGAGCTGACGAACGGCGGCGGAGCGGACGCGGTCATGGCAGCCGTACTCTCGGGCGACGCCGATATCGGGTTCTGCGGACCGGAGGCGGCGATCTACGTCCAGCTCGGCGGCTCGAACGATCTTCCCACCGTGTTCGGACAGCTCACCAAGCGCGACGGGTCCTTCCTCGTCGGGCGCGTACCCGAACCCGATTTCAAATGGGAAAACCTCAAAGGAAAAGAGATTCTGGCGGGCAGAAAGGGCGGCGTTCCCGCCATGACGTTTGAATACATCCTTCGCGAGCACGGATTCACCGACGCGGACATCAATCTCAACTTCGACGTGGCGTTCAACCTGATGACGGGCGCGTTTGAAGCGGGAACCGCCGATTACTGCACCATGTTCGAGCCTGTCGCTTCCGAATATCAGGCGGCGGGTAAGGGTTACATTGTGGCTTCCGTCGGAGAAGCGGGCGGAGAAGTCCCCTACACGAGCTACATTGCAAAGCGTTCGTGGCTCGACGGGAACGATGAGATCGCAAAGGGATTCCTTCGCGCCGTCATGCGCGGAATCGAATACGCGCAGACGCAGGACGCGACGAAGGTCGCCGAAAACCTTGTTTCGCACTTCCCCTCCACTTCCGTGGAATCGCTTGCAACGAGCGTGACGAGCTACCGCAATATCGACGCGTGGGTCACCGATATGGCGATGACGGAAGCGAGCTTCGAGCGTTTACAGGATATTATTTCCGGCGCGGGTGAGCTTGACCGCCGCGCAGACTTCGGCGCGCTCGTCGACAACTCGTACGCCGCGGAAGTTTACGCCGCGCTCAAAGCATAGCGCGCACGATCCGCCGAGGATATGCCTATGAAGAACATTCTGCGATTCGACAATGTAACGCATATCTATCATACCGCACGCGGAGAGGTCATTGCGGCGAAAAATCTCACCTTTTCGGTGGATGAGGGAGAGTTTGTTGCGATCATCGGCCCCTCCGGATGCGGAAAGACCACGCTGCTCTCCCTCGCCGCAGGGCTGTTGAAGCCCTCGGCGGGGACGATCGAGCGGCAGGGAAGCTATGGCTATATGCTGCAAAAAGACGAACTCTTTTCGTGGCGCACCATTGAAAAAAATATTTTCCTGCCCCTTGAAATCAGAAAGCAGAACACGCCCGAAAATCGGGAACGCGCGATCGGTCTTGCGAAAAAGTACGGTCTGGAAGATTTCTTGAAGAGCTACCCTTCCCAGCTCTCGGGCGGAATGCGTCAGCGCGCGGCGCTTATCCGCACGCTGGCGACCGATCCGGACGTACTCCTTCTCGACGAGCCGTTTTCCGCGCTCGACTATCAGACGCGCCTGAACGTCTGCGAGGACGTCGCGAACATTATCCGCGGCGAGGGAAAGACGGCGCTCCTCATCACGCACGATATTTCCGAAGCCATTTCGCTTGCCGACCGCGTGCTTGTGCTGACGGCGCGCCCCGCGCGCGTTTCGCACGCGCACACGCTTGACTTCGGAGATATTCCTCCCCTGAAACGACGGGAACAGAGCAATTTCTCGGGGTGGTTTGAACAACTTTGGAGGGAACTCAACGTATGAAACACGAAGGCTATTCACGGGAACACGCCCTGTTCCTCAAAAAGCGCAAACAAAATATCGTTCTTGTCTGGGTTCTGCGCGTCGGCATTCTCGCGCTCCTTCTGGGGCTTTGGGAACTCGTGACCGCGCTCGGCTGGGTAGACCCTTTCATCATGAGCTCCCCCTCCCGCATCGCGGCGACCATCGCATCGCTGTACGCCGACGGCAGCCTGTTCTACCATATCGGCGTAACGCTGTGGGAGACGCTCGCGGGCTTTGCGATCGCCGTCGTGCTCGGATTTGCGATCGCTCTTCTCCTCTGGTGGAGCGATACGGTGCGCAAAGTGCTCGAACCGTACATCGTCGTCATCAACGCTCTGCCGAAGATCGCGCTCGGACCGCTCATCATCGTGTGGTTCGGCACGGGAAGCGAGGCAATCGTGTTCATGACGGTGCTCGTCGGAATCATCGTCGCCATCATGCACGTGCTGTCCGCGTTTATCGGAACAGACCCGAACAAGATCCTGCTCATGCGCTCGATGGGCGCAAGCAAATGGCAGATCTTATGGAAACTCGTTCTGCCCTCTTCCTATCCCTCCGTCATTTCCATGCTGAAAATCAACGTCGGAATGGCGTGGATCGGCTCGATCATGGGCGAATACATTGTTTCGCGCGCGGGGTTGGGATACCTCATCGTCTACGGCGGGCAGGTGTTTAAACTTGACCTTGTGATGAGCGCGACCTTTATCCTCTGCGTGCTGGCGGCGGGCATGTACTTTCTCGTGGTACTTCTTGAAAAAGTACTCGTGAAAAATGCAGAACGCTGAAAACGCCGCGCCGAACGCACCGACCGCGGGATAGAGCACGCGAATGACGTCCGTAAGACCGACGCGCGATACCGCAAACGCCGCGAGCAGCACCGCTGCCGTCGCGGCGTATTTTTTTGCGCCGCGTAATTTTCCGCAAGCAGAAAGCAGCGGATATATGGACGACGCGAGAGAGGTCAGCACTGCGCACGCGACCGCCGAAAAAAAAATTTTGTTTCCGCGCACCGCCTGCAAAAAAGGCATTTCCGCGCCGACCGCCCCGTCCCCCGCGCGGAATACGGAACTCAGAATGCAGACCGCGCTCAGAAAGATCAGGAATACCGCAATCCCCGAAGCGAGTGCGGGACGGCGCACCGACTTCCCCATTTCGCAGAATACGGGAACGGCAAACGCGACGTTCATTCCCGCATATAAAAGGGCGTTGAGCGCGCCTCCGCCCGAGAGCGGCCGCGAGAACGCGAACGCGCCGCGCCCGTAGTAAAACACAAACGTGAGCAGGAGCGGAACGAGACAGGTATTCAGAAGACAGATCCCCTTTGTTCCGCGCGCGGTGAACAGGAGAACGACCATCAGACCGCCGAGCGAAGCGAGCGGCCGCACGTCGGGCAGGAGCGCGTCCAGCCCCGCGAGCATTCCCGCGCACGGCACGAAAGCAATCGCGAGAAAGACGGTTTCCGCAACGGGCGCGCCCCGTCCGAAGAGCGCGCGCATCGCGCCCGAATAACCGCCGTATTTTTTCCCGAGCGAAAGAAAAAAGGCGCACGCGCCGAAATAGCACAGGCAGGACAAAAGCAGCGCGGGCAGATATCCTTCCGAGAAAAACCGGACAAGTTCCGCCCCCGTGATAAACCCAGCTCCGATGCTCGTACCGATTAAAAACAGCGCCGTTCTGATCGTGTTCATTCTACGTTTTATATGCCGTTTTTCCCATCAAAATGCCGAATATATAAAAAATATGGAAAATTATGTCTGACATAGTACTTTGACTATTGACAAAATCCGTCGAATCGTGTATAATATTTCCGAATCATACAGGAGGTATCGCATGGACGCTATCGCAACGGACGAGAGAGTCGAAGAGCAGGAAGAAAAACGCGAACAGCAGCCCGAAAAATCGGTCAGCTCCGACCTCATCCGCGGGCATATCAATACCATCATTCTGCGCTCCCTCTACGACGGCGACAAGTACGGATACGAGATCATTGCGGAGATCGAGCATAAGAGCCACGGGCAGTATTCGCTCAAACAGCCCTCCCTTTACAGCGCGCTCAAACGTCTGGAAAAGGATGGGTACGTCACTTCGTATTGGGGAGGTTCCGTCGGCGGCGGCCGCCGCAAATATTTCAGTCTGACGGAAGCGGGCAAACTCGTCTCCGAACAAAATCAGGCGGAATGGGAATATTCGCGCACCGTCATTGACAGCCTTATTTCGGATAAGGACTTCGATTTTTCCAACCCCGCCCCCACTTCCGTGAATATGCGCGTTCTGCGCGATACGACTTCCCGCGTTCCGCGCGGCGAAGGCGAGGACGACGAGCTGGACTTCGAGCCGACCTTCGACGACAGCGAGGACTTTAAAAAGCTCGAACAGGAGGTCGCGGCGCGCCGCGCGCAACTCGACGCCGACGCAGCGCGGTTTGAAGAGGAAATGCGCGCCCGCAACGACGCCCTTCTTCGCGAACGCAATTGGCGCGAGCAGGAGATCGCCGCCCGCGAAAACGCGCTCGAATCCAAGCGCGCCGAGCTTGAAGCCCTTCGGGCACAGCTTGACGCAAAGGAGGCGCGGGACGACGCGGCGCAGCGGACGGAGATCGCCGCGCTCGAAACCCGCGTTACCGAGCTGACGGAAGAGCTTGAAAACGCGAAGCGCGAACTTGCCGATCTCGCCGAACGCGAAGAGGCGGCGCGCCTGCGTGCGGACGAGACCTCCGAACAGACGCTCAAAGAACAGCAGGAACTGCTGGAAACGGAACGCCGCCTGTACAGCGAACGGCTCGAAGAGACCCAGCGGCAATCCGAAGATACCCTTGCGGAGGAACGCCGCAACGCGGAGGCGCGCGAGAACGAACTGCGCCGCGTTGCGCAGGAACAGCTTGACGAAGAACGCCGCCGCAGCGAAGCCCTGCTCGAAGCGGAGCGCAAACGCCACGAGGAAGACCTGAAAGCGCAGGAAGCGCGTATCCTTGCGGAACAGGAAGAGATGTTCCGCCGTCGGGAAAAAGAACTTCTGCACCGAAACTATCTCGACCTCGTCAACGCGCCCCCTCCCGAGGAAGAAACGCATGACTATACCTATTATAGTATGCAGCCTGACCCCGCCGAAGAGCCCGCGCCCGCCGAAACGGAAGATTATAAAACGGTCGTACACCGTCTGTATGCAAACGCTCTCGCTCCCGAAACGGCACCGCCCGCGGAGGAACGCGCGCAGTCGCTGGACGGGATAGACTTCACCGATCTGGAAGCGCGCGCCGCACAGGACGGGATCCGCGTCCGCACGGCAGGCGGCAAAATGCGTTCGCACGCGGAAATCACGGAAAGCATCGTTCACAAGGGGAAAGCCCTCTTTATCAGCGGCATCATTACGTTTGTTTTCTGCGTTGTACTCGGCAGCATTCTGCTCGGCGTACAGGCGTCGGCAGGACTTCCCGCCTTTTACCCCTACTTCATCTGGTGCGTCGGACTCGTCGTCCTGCTCGTTACGGGGCTTGCCTATGCCAACCACTACGGAGAACGCGCCCTGCGGCGAACAGGCCCCGTATTACTGAACACCGTCGTCGCGTACGTTCTGCTCGTTATCATCACGCTGATCGTTGCGTTGACGGCGCGCGCGGACCTCTCCGATTCCGCACAGCTCGCAACGTTCGTAATCGTTCCGATCGTGTTCTTCCTCGGCGTCGTCCTGTTCGGCGTGACATACTATGTGCAGGTAAGACCGCAAAAAGAATAAACCGACAGCCCGTGCAAATGCGCGGGCTGTTTGCTGTTTTATACGAAAAAAGCTGCGGAAATTCTCCGCAGCTTTTTCAGCCGATCATGGATTAAAACAGTTCAAAGCCGCTCGAAGGCGTATGCCGCCGCGCCGAACAGACCTGCGTCGTTTCCAAGTTCCGCGCATTTGAGTTCCAGCGGCGCGTATGTTTCGGAAACGTAGATCCGAGGATACACATATTCGCGCAAGGGCGCAAGCAGCGTTTCGCCCTCCGCGGAAATCCCGCCGCCGAAGATGACCGCCTGCGGGCGGAAGATATTGACAAGATTGGCAACGCCCTCTCCGAGCGAAGCGATATACGCGTCCAGAACGCGCTTTGCCGCGGCGTCGCCCTCTCTGAGCGCAAGGAATACCGTTCTGCCGTCCGCCTTTTCGGGCGAAGGCGCGTATTTCCACATGGCGCTGTTCCGATCGCCCGCCATTTCTTCGCGGGTCAGGCGGATAAGCGCGCTTGCCGAAGCATACCGCTCAAAACACCCCTTTCTGCCGCAGGTGCATTGTTCGCCGTCCTGACGGATAACCATATGCCCGATTTCCGTACCTGCGCTGCGGTATCCCTCGAAGAGCTTCCCGCCGATCACGACGCCCCCGCCGACTCCCGTGCCGAGCGTCACGAGAACACTGTCCGAGAACTGTTTTGCCGCGCCGTATTTGGCTTCGCCGAGCGCGGCGGCGTTCGCATCGTTGAGAATAAAGGTCTTTTTTCCCGTATATTTTTCCACGAGCGCGCCGAGCGGAACGTCTTTCCAATGGAAGTTCGACCACTGCACGATGTTTCCGTGCGCGCTGTCTACAACGCCGGGCGCGCCGATGCCGATCGCCTGCACGTCCTCCATGCGCTTTCCCGCTTTCTCCGCCGTCTCCATGGCAAGATGCGCAAGCGCGATCGCCGTTTCCTCGGCGGTGTTTTCGGCGGAAGTCACAACGCGGGACTTCCCCTCCAAACGCTCGCCGTTCAAAAGAGCCGCTTTGGCGGACATTCCGCCAAGATCTATCCCAATGACCATACCGTCTCCTGTATATCAGATACTTTTGTACAGCCGAAGCCACTCGGGCAGGCGCGAAACAAACTCCGCGTTATCGGCAGTTTTTTTCATCATGTCGAGCAATCCCGCGGTATTGCCCGCGATCCCGCGTTCGCGCAGTTTATACGCCGCGTCAAGTTCCTCCGCCGAAAGCAGAAGTTCTTCCTTGCGCGTTCCGGAACGGCGCAGATCGATCGCAGGAAAGATCCTGCGCTCCGCAAGCTCGCGCGAAAGTACGACGTCGGCGTTGCCCGTTCCCCTGAACTCTTCATAGACGACGTCGTCCAAACGGCTCCCCGTCTCCACAAGTACGGTGGCAAGCACGGTGATGCTGCCCGCTTCCAGCGTGTTGCGCGCCGCGCCGAAAAAGCGTTTCGGCTCGGCAAGCGCGCCTGCGTCAAGTCCGCCCGAGAGCGTTTTTCCCGAACTTTCGGCAAGATAGTTGTGCGCCCGCGTGAGTTTTGTGAGCGAATCGAGGAGAATGACGACGTCCTTGCCCTGTTCCGCCATGCGCTTGGCGTGCTCCATGACAAGGCGCGCGGCGCGCACGTGATGCTCCGCTCCCTCGTCGAACGTGGAATAAACGACCTGCGCGCTTCTGACGCTCTTTGCAAAATCAGTCACTTCCTCGGGGCGTTCGTCTATGAGAAGCACAATTAAAATTGTTTCGGGATAATTCCGCTCCAAAGCATGCGCGACCGACTTCAAAAGCGTCGTTTTTCCCGCTTTGGGCGGCGCGACAATGAGCGCGCGCTGTCCTTTTCCGATGGGAGCAAACAGATCGAGAACGCGGAGGGACAGATCTCCGTTCCCCTGTGAAAGCGCAAATTTTTCCTCGGGATATTGCGCGCGGAGCTGATCGAACACGGGACGGCGTTCGTACTTCCCCACCGCAAGCCCGTTCACGCTCAGGACCTCGGAGAGCGCGGCTGCCTCGTTCTTCTGGCGCGGCTTCGCCGTACAGGCGATAAAGTCTCCCTCGCGGAGATTGAGCGAATGAATAAGCGGCGCGGAGACGAACACATCCTCACCCGTCGCCGAAGGCTGGCAGTTGCGCGCACGGATAAATCCGTACCCGCCCTGTAAAATTTCAAGAATGCCCGTATAGACGGGCAAATCGAACGGTTGGGCTTCATCCTCCGAAGCGACTTCGAGAATGGTCCTGCGCTGACGGCTCTCCTCCTCGCCCTGCAATCTGATCTCTTCGAGTTTCTCGCGCACGGCGGGATCGAGGAAAGTCTGCTTTGCAGGCGCGCCGCGATTGGAGCGCGGCGCGGGCTGCGCCTTCCCCGTGAGGAGGTTAATGATGGCTTCAATCAGCGCGTCCTTATTGTTGGACGAAGCCTGCCCCACCCCTTCCTGTCTTCCGAGGATGCGCAGCGTCGATAAAGGAAGGGTATCGAGATATTCCCGATACCGCTGCTGAGTCGTTTTTAATTCCATTCCTTGGCACGCTCCATGACGATGATCTTGGTGCTGTCTTCCGTAATATCGTCGCGGAAAAGCTCTATCTCGCTGTCTTCCAGCTCCTCCACGTCGTCGCTCTCAAACTTATCGATGAATTCGTCCACTTTATCAACATCGATGTTGAGCCCCTTCGTCTTATAGTGCATGGGAATGACGATCGCGGGCATGATGCGGTCGACGTACTCCTTCGCCTGTTCCGCATCGATGGTATAATTTCCGCCCACGGGAATGAGCAGAACGTGTACGGGGAGCAGCATCTCGATGAGCGCGGAAGAACATTCCTCGCCCAGATCGCCCAGATGGCAGATCTCCAACCCGTCCATGCGGAATTTGAAGATCAGATTGTCGCCGCGGCGTTCTCCGTTCTCGTCATCGTGATAGCTCTTGATCGCCGTAACGTCAACGCCGCCGATCTCGTACGTTCCCTCTTCGTCAAAGACGACGGGCGAACCCTTCACCGCCTTCACGTTATTGTGATCGTAATGCCCGTGGCTCACAGTGACGGCGTCCGCCTTGACGGACGGCATCTTATAACCGATCGCCCCATAAGGATCGGTCACGATGGTCGTCCCGGTACTCTCTGTCAGCATGAAACAGGAGTGCCCTAAATATCGTATTTTCATCCTTCCTCCGAAATGATTCCGATTGCAATTTTCAGCGTAAATTTTTGTTCATCCGCCGGAAAACACAGCCGATAACGAAGCAGTGCGGTAAAACCGTCCGTCGAGCGGCGGATACGCAGTTCCTCCGTCCGGACAGGGATCGCGCCGCAGGATTCTCCCGCAAGCACCCGCATCTCGGTGGCGCAATGCGGCTGAAAGACCGCGGAAAGTTTCCCTTCCCGCGCCATGGCGAGCGAGCCTTCCCTTACGGTGAGCGTAACGGCGTCGCCTTCGTCCGCATACCGCACGACGAACGCGCCGTCCTCCTCCGCGAGCGTTCCCCGCGCGCAAAACCGCGAACGGCGCCCTTCCGTGAACGTAACGATCTCCGTCTCACACAGCTTCATTTCCTATATTATAGTACAAAAAAGATTTTTTGTAAATGAATTGCAGGCAATTTTGAACGATAACCTTTAATTCTTTTGAAAAAAGCTTTGAAAACAGGACTTCCCTTCCCGTTGAAGCGACAGTAAACGCTCCTCGTCGTCTGCGGAGAGCGCATCGCGGAACTGCCGCAGCCGCGCAACAATGCGATCGATCTCCGCGCCGAGATTTTCGCGGTTGAGAAGATAAAGCTCCGCCCAGACCTTTTCGTCCACGGGGGCGACGCGCGTCATGTCCTGAAAACTCCCGCCCGTGAACCCGACGCAGTTCTCCGTGAGCGGGCTCGTCACATACGAATTCGCAACGACGTGCGCAAGCTGCGAGGTGAGCGCGATCATTTTGTCGTGCTCTTTTGCCGAACATTCGATGATGCGCCCGAAGCCCGCGTCTTTCCCGAGAGCGCGGACGGCGGCAAACGCCGCTTCGTCCGTCTGCGCCGCGCGGGTCAGCACGAGATTCGCGCCGCAAAAGAGCGTATCGCTCGCCGAGCGGATGCCCGAAGTCTCCTTGCCTGCCATCGGGTGCGTACCGACGTAGCGATAAACGCGCGGTTTTGAAAAAGCGGCGTTTTCGAGCGGCTCTTTCACGCCGCAGATGTCGGCGACGATGCAGCCCGCAGGAAACTTCCCCTCGTCCAGCTCACGCATTGCGACGCGGGGCGGGAGCGCGAGAAAGACAACGTCCGCCCCGTCGTAATCTTCCGCAACGGCGTCGATCATATCGTGTTCGAGCGCGTATTCGAGCGGCTCTCGGCTCCTGTTTTTGCCGAGCACAAGATGCCCCGCCTTCTTCAACGCAGCCGCCAGCGACGCGCCGATAATACCCAATCCATATACGACGATTTTCACCTGTTTCCTCCAAAAATAAACGGTAAATTATATATTATGCCAGACATAGTACTATGAAAATGGTAAAAAATATTTCAATCAGAGCCAAGTCATGACGACAGAAGCGGCACGGAGCGACGCGCGGATCGCGGCGCAATCGGGTATTATCTCCTCCACTTCGCGCCAGAACGCAGGGCTGTGATCAAGATGCCGCGTGTGGCACAGCTCATGTACGGCGACGTAGCGCGCCTGCGCCTCGCTTAAAAACGCCGTGCGGAAGGAAAAGGCAATCGCGCCGTTTGCGTTGCACGACCCCCACCGCCCGCGCGCCGAAGTGATCCGAACGCTCTGATAGGAAAATCCGTACCGTTCGGCATATATCGCCGTCAGATTCCCCATATAATCTTTTGCAAGTCTTTTGAGCAAAGCTGCAAGCGCGCGTTCCCGTCCTTCGGCAGGCAGATAGACGGTATCCCCTCCGATACGCGTCCGCCCCGCGGCAACGGTATATCTTCTGCCGTACAGCGTCAGGATCGCGCCGTCGGTAAAATCGGGAACAGGCGCGGCAGCCAGCGCGGCGCGGCGTTTTTCGATCCAACGGGCGTGCCGTCGTACGAATGCAGCGATCTCCCGCGCGCTTGCGCCGCGCGGCGCACGGACGATCACGCCGCCCTCCCGATCGACGGAGAGCGACAGCGTTTTACGCGCGCTTCGGATGAGCGTATATTGTATCTCTGTTTCTTCCACGCACAGATTATATCATGTTCGCGGCGGATTTTCAAGAAGATTGCGCCCTTTCCCCCTCGGGAAACGCCATTTTCTTGACTTTTCGGCACAAAGGAGATATAATTCAAGCATGAACGAATACAAGGTCAGAAAATATCAGCCCCGACAGGGCGCGATCATCTCACCGGACGTCCCCGCCTCCAAGAGCATCCTCAACCGCGCGCTTATCCTCGCCGCCTTGGCGAACGGGAAGGTAACGATCGCCTGCGGCGCATATGCCGACGATACGCGCTCGCTTCTCTCCTGTCTGAGCGCGCTCGGCGTACAGACGCGAAAGACTGAGGACGGCATTATCGTATACGGCTGCGGCGGGAAATTCCCCAACCGTACAGCCTATATCGACGTTCAGTCCGCGGGAACTGCCGCACGTTTTCTGACGGTTGCGCTCGCCTTCGTGGGCGGAGAATATACGCTGACATCTTCGCAGCAAATGCAAAAACGCCCGATGGACGTACTTTCCGTACTTGAAAGCGCGGGCGTTCACATCGATTATTTCGGAGAACGAGGGCATTTCCCCTTCCGTATGCGCTCCGACGGACTGACCGCCGAAGAACTGACCGTCGATACCGACCTGAGCACGCAATACGCAAGCGGGATTTTGCTCGCCGCCGCATGTACCCGCTCCGTGACGCTGCGTCTGACGGGCAGCCGCACGCACGGAAGCTACATCGAAATGACGCTCCGCCTGATCCGTGCATTCGGCGCGGACTGGACGCGCACAGGAGACCGCATTTCCGTGACCCCCGCCGTACAGCCGCCCCTCCGCTTTGAAGTGGAGAACGACCTCTCGGGCGCGTGTTACTTTTATGCGCTCTCTCTTCTCTTTTCCGCGCGCGTCCTCATAAAACGCATTCACAAGGATACCGCTCAGGGCGATTTCAAATTTTTACACCTTCTTGAAGAAAAGGGCGTAAAAATTACCGATACGCCAAACGGAATCCTTGCCGACGGAAGCGGCGTCGGAACATTCGACGGCTGGGACGCGGATCTGCGCGATTTTTCCGATCAGGCGCTTACGCTCGCCGCCTTGGCGCCGTTCGCGCAGACCCCGACGAGGATTCGCGGCGTCGGACATATCCGCAATCAGGAATGCGACCGCATCAACGCCATTATCGAAAATCTGAACGCGCTCGGCGTTCCCGCCGAGACGGACGGAGACGACATTGTCATCCGCCCCGCGCCCGTCCGCGGCGGAAGGGTGAAAACGTATGACGACCACCGCGTCGCCATGGCGTTTACGCTCATCGGATTAAAGACGGGGACCATCGTCATTGAGAACCCGCAGTGCTGTAAAAAGACGTTTGAAAATTATTTCGAGATTATCTCAAAACTGACGGATCCGATGAAAAGATAAAAAAAGCGCCCCGAATTGCGGGCGCTTTTTTCTTACAAATTTAATCGGCGATGGAAAAATAGCGTTTGATGATTTCAAACAGTTCGTCCGAGACGACATGCTCGATACGGCAGGCGTTCTCTTCCGCAACGTCGGACGGCGCGCCCATTTTGATGAACGCCTCGGTAAACACGCGGTGTTTCGCGTAAATATCCTCCGCCTTCTTCTGCCCCTCGGGCGTGAGCGTAATATCTCCGCTTTCATCGATATGAATGAAACCGTTGCTTTGCAGCAGATTGACCGCGCGCGACACGCTTGACTTTGCATAGCCAAGCTCCTCCACCACGTCCACCGAGCGGACGTTTGCCTTGCGCATCCGCAGCAGGAGGATGGTTTCAAGATACATTTCCTGTGATTCGTGCGTCTTCATGGCTCACCTTCCTTTTGGTAATTATACAATATTTGAGAGCGATTGTAAAGAGAAAATCTTATTTTTCCGCGGCATAAATGTAAATAAACTCACAGATACGGACGCTTTGCTGTCCGTCAAGCCCCGAAAAACGAATGGGAAGCACGCAGACTTCCTCGCCGCCGACCCTCTTTTTGCGCAGATATTTCCGCACGAGCGCGTCGGGAACGGTAAACTCGCGGCGGTAGCCCTCCTCGCCGCTCATCGTATCGATGATCCAGCCGCCGAACACCTCTTCTCCGCCCACCGTAATTTGCAGAGGCTTATAGTTATCCGCGCGTAAAAGCTGCACGGAGAGCGTGTTTTTCTTTGCGGGATCGATACGGAAATCGTACTCGAACCAGCCGTTTTCCGCGGCGTAGCGGCAAGTTCCGTCCGCCGTGACGGAAACGGAGTTTTGCTCGCGCAGATCGTGCAGTTCGTCCGTCTCGTACTGCCCGTACCCGGGCTGGACGGTATCGAGCGGCTCGCGCACGGCGTTTTCCGCCTCGCGCACTCCCTCGCGCAATCTGAGATAGATCGCGTATCTCTCCCGATAGCGGCGGTAATGCAGCCCGAACGCAAAGGACAGGTCGCCGCCCGTCAGTCGGAACGTCTCTCCCTCGCGGACAAGGTAACGTTCAGGGTGAGCGAGAACGTCTTTCACGTTTTCAAAATAGACGCGCTCCGTCGGCATGATCCGCCGTGCGGGGATATTGACGTCCACCCCCGTCTCCGTCTCGCGCATATCCTCCGTACCGAGATCGGCGGAGAGCACCGCGCCGCCGTAGGTGAACGCGAACGCGTCGTCGGAATCGGGCAGACCGTGCAGGCGCACCGATACGGGGATACGCAGCGAAAGCTCGTCTCCGCCCGCCGCGCGCACGGCAATATGTCCGTTTTCGACGCGGCAGGAAACGGGCGTTCCGTTGCGCGAAAGCGAAATTTCTCCCGCAGCCCAATCGGGAACGCGCAGATACAGGTCAAACGCCTCTTTCGCCTCCGAAATTTTGATGACAGCCATATCGTTCAGCGGGAAATCACAGTCCGCCTGCATGACAACGCCCTGAAAACGGACTTCCATGGAGAGGTATTGTTCGATGAATAAGTCGGTCCCGCGGGCATATACGGCGCTGTCGCCCGCCTTTGTAAAGCTCTCCATGCCGCTCCCCGTGCAGCACCAGAACTTATCGTACGGGCGCGAAAACACCTTGAAAAATCCGCCCGCCATGGGCTGAAAGTAGGTCGTCATGCCCGTTTCCGGATTTTGCGACGAGAGAATGGAGTTGGTAAACGCATTGTCGTAGTAATCGGTATAGGACTTATCGCCCGTTACGCAGAACAGCAGGCGCGCAAGTTTGAGCATATTGTAGACGTTGCACGTTTCACAGTTGCAGTTCGTGCGCTCCGCGTCGAGAACATAATCTGCGCCGAAATGTTCCCACTCCGAATTGCCGCCCGTCACGTAGGTATGCCGCTCCACCACCATGCGGAAAAAGATTTCCGCCACGCGGAGATAGCGCGACGCGTCGATGCGTTCACCGTCCAAAATCTCTCCGTCCAGCACAAGATAGCGTTTGAGCGCGCCGAGCACTTTCGGAATGGTCGTATTGGCGTGCCTGTCCTTCAAGACGTTCTTCCCGTCCGATAAAATCTTATCGAAGAGCGGCTCTTCGTCGAACACGTGCGCCGCGCGGGCATAGCGCGGCTCTTTCGTGAGCGCGTACAGCTCGTACAAACAGTCGTTCATGCCGCCGTACTCCACGCCGAGCACGCGGTCCGCCGTCTCTCTATCCCAGCCGAGCGCGCGTTCCGCGACCCAATCGCCGAGGTTTTCGGCAACCGTCAGCGCAGGCGCATATCCGCCGAGCGTATAACAATCGATCAATCCCGCAAGCAGTTTGTGCATCGTGTACCACGGCACCCACGCTTCCGTTTTGATATTCGTTTTCCCCTGCTCGACGTTATCGAACTGCGATTCCACGCCGCCCGCCTGCGTTTTGGGCGCCGCCCAGAGAAAGCCCTTCTTGCCCTTGCTTTCCCTCTGGCATTCGGCAAGCCCGTCCACCATGCGTTTCAGCTTTGCAAAGAGTTTCTCCCGCTCCGCCGCGCCCACGCCGCGGTTCGCGACAGCCTGCGCAAACGCGGAGAGATAATGCCCCACCGCATGACCCGCAATGAGGTCGCTCTCCCAGCCGCCGTACCGCACATAGGGCGTACGGATCCCCGCGTTCTCGTAAAATCCTGCCAGAAAGCGCCCGTCGTCGAGCGATAGCAGATACGCCGTCTCCTTTTGCAGCGCGTTTTTCAGGTATTCCCCCTGCGCGACGATGCTTCCGAGCGGAAGCGTTTTCATCTTCGCATCCCTCATACTTCCTCCAATACATGATTTAAAAACGCCGCGCACCCTTCCGCGACGTCGTCATACGTCTCATCGAAATTGCCCGTGTACCACGGATCGGCAATCGGGCGCGGAGCGCCTGTAAAATCGAGCAGCAGACAGACTTTCGCCCTGCAATCGCCCAGAATGCGGCGCATATGGCGCGCGTTCTCCCCGTCCATGCCGATAATATAATCGTAATACGCCCCGTCCGACCGCGTCAGCAACCTTGCGCGGTGCGGCACGAGCGGAATGCCGACCTCGCGGAGCTTCGCCTGCGTACCCCGATGCGGCGGATTTCCGATCTCGTCCGTATGCGTCGCCGCGGAAGAGATCTCGAACAGCTCCGCAAGACCGCGCTCCCGCACCATATGCGTAAACACGCTCTCCGCCATCGTCGATCGGCAGATATTGCCGTGGCAGACAAACAATACCTTTGTTTTTTTCATAAATAATCCTTTTTCGTTTTCCCGGGCGCGGCACAGAAAACTGCCCGCCGTTTAAATTTCTCGTGCGAAATTGTTGCAAATCGGCGCGGAAGCGAGTATAATAAAAGCTATGAAAATCTTCGCAGAACGTCTCATGGAACTCAGGAAAGAACGAGGCCTTTCACAAGCGACGGTAGCACGGGATCTGAGCGTAAGTCTGGGAATCATTTGCTATTGGGAAACCAACAAAAGCGATCCGACGGCTTCCAATATCGCCAAGATCGCACGATACTTCAACGTTACGTCCGATTACCTGCTCGGGCTTGCCGATTGACCTCACACACCAACGTCCCCTTTTTAAGGCGGACAGACACACGATCAGGATCCTGCAACGGCAGGGTCTTTTTCATTTGCCAAAAACTTGCGCTCTTCATCCGTCAGATAGTCCTCAATCGACCGCAGACGGGAGAGCGCAGCCGCCGCGCCCGCCGCGTCGCCGTGAAATTTTGCGTATTCGTATTGCAGAAAGAGCAGCGCGGCAAACGCGCGGCAATCCTCCCGCACGACGGGCGCACCGAAGAGCAACTCGCGCGGAACGTCCGCATACGTTCCCTTTGTCAAAATCCCCTGCACTTGCAGAACGCGGAACGTGACGTCCGTCTCCGCATCCTGTCTGATTATCCCGCGCATGACCGCGCCGTCCGTGCGGCTGCCGTCCAATTCCGCAGGCAAGAGCGCAACGATCCCGTTATAGAGGGAAAGCGGCGCAAAGAGCACAAAGAAAAATATCGCGGGAGCGGCGGGATACAACCAAAAAAGCGCGAGCATCGTCACGCCGTACGCCACGCTGAACAGAGGACCGCCCAACGCCGTAACGAAAACGCGCAGGCGCATCCGATTTGCGCCGCGGGGAACGATCGCCGTTTCCCCCGCTGCACCGATCCGCAGCCGATAGCGCACGCCCGTTTTGGAAAACTCCAATCTGCCGATGCGGACGACGGGGAAGCGCATTCCCGTCAGAACGCCGCATGCCATATGCCCGCATTCATGCGCGAGCACGTCGGGCGGGAGCAGAAAATAGCAAATCGCAGCCGCGCCGAACACGCACCCGAACGCAATCTGCAACGACCGTACGGCGTTCGCGATCGTATACGCGCCGTAAACGACCAGCAGAACCGTAACGAGCACGGCAAGCGCAAGCAGAGTAACGGATATGACGGAATACGTTCTCCGACGCATCATATCAGCCCCCTGTAACGCAGATAGCCTTCCAGATTGTCCGATTCCGAAAAGGTAATTTCTTCGATTTTAAGCGTCTCCATGATGCCCGCGAGCAGAACCGCGCCGCCCGCAATGACGTCCGCGCGCTTCTCCTCCATGCCGATCAGCCGCTTCTTCTCCTCCACGGAGAGCGCACAAAGCTCCGCCGCTTCCCGCGCCACCCACGCGCGGGAGAGCTTTGCGCCGTGGATCTTCCCTTCCGCAAAGGACATTTGCAGAAAAATGCAGGCAAGCGTGCAGGCAGTTCCGCTTACGGCAAACATCGGCACGTCCGCGCGCTGCCCCGCAAGCGGCGCGACCGCCTCGCGAACGGCGCGTTCCAACAGGTCTTTCTTCTGTCCGCACGCCTCTTTCAGTCGGACGACGCCGACGGGGAGACTGACGGCAAACGCCTTTTTCCCGCCTTTGCGCAAATAGATCTCCGTACTTGCGCCGCCGATATCGATCATGCCGCCGTCCTGCGTACCCAACGCCCCGTACGCGCCCAAAAGCGCCTCCGTATCGCCCGAAACGACGTCGACTTCCGCGCCGCACAGCTCTTTGACGTACGCGCAGAACGCCGCGCCGTTCTTTGCGCTGCGGACCGCCGCGGTCGCAAACGCGAACGTGCGCGCCGCTCCCGCTTCCGCAACGCCTTCCCGATAAAATACGGCAATCGCTTCCGCCGTGCGCCGCATTGCGTCCTCTTGCAGCACGCCGTCACGCATCCCCGCGGCAAGCCGCGTGGTAAAAAGTTTCTTATACAAAGTACCGTCCGCCCAAAGCATCAGGCGAACGGAATTGGAACCAATATCGATGACCGCGTATTTCATAGACTTATTTGTTAGAAGGCGTCTGCCATCCGCGCCCGAGCGCAAGATAGTATAACCCGAGGCCGCTCTGATAAAAATCCAGATCGCCCTCTCCCTCCTCGATCATCTGCTCATACTTTGCGATCTCCTCGTCAAGCCGACGGCTCTGCGCGTTGGCAACGCCGATCTGCACAAACTGAACGATGAGAATGACGATGAGGAATAAAACGAGCAAAACGCCCGCAACGGTTGCGCCGACCGCAACCTTTCTTACTTTTTCGTCGGTAAGGCCTTCTTGCCTTCTGGACATATCCTTTGTTCCTTTCGTAGTTTCTTGAAAATATTATACACCTTTTTTGTGATAAAAGCAACGATTTTATGCAAACTTTTCAGATAGAGCGCAAACCCCGCAAGGAGCCCCAAAAACATATAAAAGCGGACGGACGGCAGCTCCAAAGCCACGGAAACAAGCAAAAATACCGCCGCGAACAGAATGCAGAACAGCCCGTCCGAAATCCACCGCACGGGACGGGCGGAAAAGGGCACGCGAAGGAGCGCGACCGCGTCGTACAGCAGTCCGCCCGCCGCACCGATGAGAATGCAGATGAGGAAAATATAAAATTGGCTCACTGAAACAGCCGCCCCACCTTTCCGCCCGCGGCGAGAAAGCGGATCGCGTCTACATACCCGCTTGCGGAAAAATTGCCGCTCCCCTCCGAGAAGGCGAGCACGCGGAGTTTGCTCCCCTCTATGCGCACTTTCCTTCCGTTCACGGTGAGCTGAATGAGCCGCTCGGAAAACGCGTCCACGCGCTCCACGCCCGTCATGGAAATTTTGCTCTGATTTTCCAGCGTTAATACGCTCTGCCTCGTTTCGGTCTGCATACTCTACCATATGCGGCAAAACAGAGAAAAATCCCGTCTTAAAGGGCGGGATTTTCGTATTATGTCTGGCATAGTACTCTGTAATTTACTGTAATTTTGCTTTTGCACGCGCTTTTGCCCTAAGTTCGCTGTCCAGAATGCGCTTGCGCACGCGGATATTCAAGGGCGTGACTTCCAGCAGTTCGTCGTCGCCGATGTATTCGAGCGCCTCTTCGAGGCTCATCTTTTTGGGCGGAATGAGGCGGAGCGCGTCGTCGGACGAGGACGAACGCGTATTCGTGAGATGCTTGGTCTTGCAGACGTTGACGTTGATATCCTCGTCTTTGGGCGAGCAGCCGACGACCATACCCTCATAGACGGGCGTTCCGGGCGTGATGAAGAGGATCCCTCTCCCCTGCGCGTTATACAGACCATAGGTGACCGCTTCGCCCGTTTCAAACGCAACGAGCGAGCCGTTTGTGCGGCGGCTGATCTCGCCCTTATAGGGCTGATACTCAAAGAACACGGAACTCATGACGCCCTCGCCCTTGGTGTCCGTCAGAAACTCGCTCTTGTAGCCGAACAGTCCGCGCGAGGGAACGAGAAATTCAAGGCGCATACGAGAACCCATTGCGTTCATGTGCAGGAGCTCGCCCTTGCGCTCGCCCATGCTCTGGAAAACGGGACCGGTGTTATCCTCCGGCACGTCCACGATGAGCCGTTCGACAGGCTCGTAACGCTCGCCGTCAACGTCGTGATAGAGCACCTTCGGCGCGCTCACCTGAAACTCGTAGCCTTCGCGGCGCATCGTCTCGATGAGAATGGAGAGGTGCATCTCCCCTCTTCCGCTCACGCGGAACGCGTCCGTCGAATCGGTATCCTCAACGCGGAGAGAGACGTCGCGCAGAAGTTCGCGGTACAATCTGTCGCGCAGGTGACGCGTCGTGACGAATTTCCCCTCTTTTCCCGCGAACGGAGAATCGTTGACGGAGAAAATCATTTCCACCGTCGGGTCGGAAATCTTCACGAACGCGACGGGTTCGCGGCAGTCCGCCGCGCAAACCGTATCGCCGATGTTGATCTTCTCCAAGCCCGAAAAACAGACGATGTCGCCCGCGGTCGCCGATTCGCAGGGAACGCGGTTCAAGCCCTCGATCTCGTAGAGATTGACGATCTTCCCGCGCAAAGAAACTTCGGGGTGGTTGTAGTTGCAGACGACGACGTCCGCGTTCTGACGCGCAACGCCGCGCTCCACGCGCCCGATACCGATGCGACCGACATAATCGTTATAATCGATGGAAGAAACGAGGATCTGCAAACTGCCCTTCTCGTCCATTTCAAGGGGTGGGAAGTGATTGAGAATGGTATCGAACAGCGGAATCAGGTCGTTCCCTTTCACGTCGGGATCGAGTGAAGATGTGCCGTCGCGCCCCGAGCAGAACACGAACGGGCTTTCCAGCTGATCGTCCGACGCGTCGAGATCCATCAGAAGTTCCAGCACTTCGTCGATGACTTCTTTCACGCGCGCGTCGGGGCGGTCAACTTTGTTGACGACGATAATGAGTTTCAGACCCATTTCGAGCGCCTTCTGCGTGACGAAACGCGTCTGCGGCATGGGACCTTCCGCAGCGTCCACAAGAATGAGCACGCCCGAAACCATCTTCAACACGCGCTCGACCTCGCCCGAGAAATCCGCGTGCCCGGGCGTATCGATGATATTGATCTTTACGCCGTTATAGTGGATAGACGTATTTTTTGCCAGAATCGTAATGCCGCGCTCGCGCTCCAATGCGCCGGAGTCCATGACGCGCTCTTCCACGACCTGATTCTCGCGGAACGTGCCGCCCTGTTTGAGCATCTGATCGACGAGCGTCGTCTTGCCGTGATCGACGTGAGCAATGATCGCAATGTTTCTTAAATCTTCTCTTACCATAAGTACCTCTTTTTTCCAAAGTGGTATTTTAATACATTTCGGCGCGTTAAGCAAGAAAAAACGCCCTTCCGAACGAAAAAATTTGCCCCGCAGGGCAAATTTCAGTACGCTTTCGGCGCAAGATTCCGATAGGTGCGGAAGGTAAACGTGTATCCGTTATCCTCCACGGGCGCGCTTTCGGAGACGAGCGCAAAGTTCTCGTCCCGATCGAGATCGGGTACGAACGTATCCGCGCCGCCCACCGCGTCCACCCGCGTCACGAGCACTTCGGTGCAGTACGGAATGAGCAGACGATACACGCTCGCTCCGCCGATGACGAACACGTCGTCCGCGGGATACTTTTTGACTTCCTCGAAAAGCTCCTGCGGAGAATGCACGGTGATCACGTCCTCAGGCACGTCGTCGGGACAGAGGACGATATTGACGCGGTTTTTCAGCGGCTTGCCGTTCGGGAAGGAAAGCAGCGTGTTCAACCCCATTACAACGACCTTTCCCTTGGTCGTCTCGCGGAAAAACTTCATATCCTGCGGAATGGAGAACATGAGCGCATTGCCGCGCCCGATGCCCCACTCTCTGTCTGCATGAAAAATCGCTCTCATATTGCCACCGGAATTTTCACGTCGAGCGGCGTGTATTCATAGTTTTCAAGGCGGAAGCTGTCCGCCGTAAAATCGTAGAAGTTTTTGACGGAGGGATCGACGACGAGTTTAGGCGCGGGCTTCGGCTCGTTTTTGATGATTTCCTCCACGATGGGAAGGTGGCGGTCGTACAGATGCGCGTCGGCAATGACGTGTACCAGCTCGCCCGCCTTGAAGCCGCTCGCCTGCGCCATCATGATGAGGAGAACGGCGTACTGCACCACGTTCCAATTATTCGCGGTCAGCATATCGTTGGAGCGCTGATTGAGGATCCCGTTGAGCGTATCGCCCGAGACGTTGAACGTCATGGAATAGGCGCACGGGTAGAGGTGCATTTCGTGCAGATCGTCAAAGTTATAGAGATTGGTCATAATACGGCGGGACGCGGGATTGTGTTTCAGATCGTACAGCACGCGGTCGACCTGATCGAACTCCCCTTCCTTATAGATCGACTTTTTGCCGAGCTGATAGCCGTACGCTTTGCCGATCGAACCCGTCTCGTCCGCCCAGCTGTCCCAGATGTGCGCGTCGAGATCGTGAATATTATTGCTCTTCTTCTGCCAGATCCAGAGAATTTCCTTGATGCACGTTTTGAACGCCGTGCGGCGAATGGTGAGAATGGGAAATTCTTCCTGCAAATTATATCGATTGACGATACAGAATTTTTTGACGGTGTGCGCGGGCGTACCGTCCTCCCAGCGCGGGCGCACCTGCGCGTTGGTATCCCATACGCCGTTTTGCATGATGTCTTTGCAGTTCGCAATAAAGATTTCGTCCGCTCTGCTCATGATGACTCCTTCCGTTATGAATTGATCGCCTGCGCGACGCGTTCGCGGGCGCGCCCGTCTCCGAGAATGCGCATGATCGTCCAGAGATCGGGCGAATTTGCCCTGCCCGTCACTGCAATGCGCAGGACTTCCGCAACGTCGGCAACGCTCCCGCGGTACGCCTCGGGGTTCGCTTTATAGTCGCGCATCTCCGCGGCGAAGCCCAAAGAAGCGGCAAGTTCCTTGACCTTGGAAAACCACGTCTGCGCGTCGTCCGCGTAATCGTACGTCTGCAAAAAACCGTGCAAAACTGCGTCCCGCATGGCGTTATCGACGCGATACTCATCTTTCTGCACGCGGTCGCCGAAGAAGTAGCCGATTTCGGCAACCGCCTGTTTTGCCGTAACGAAGTCTTTGCGGCGTTTCTTCCCGCCCACGCCCATGCAGAGCGCAAGCACTCTGAGAAGGTATTCCTCATCCGCAAAATACGACTGCTCTTTTTCCGTGCCGAACGCGAACGCCCACTCCTTCAAAAAGGCGAGCATTGCCTCGGGCGAGAGCTGCGAAAGCTCCGTTTTTGAAATATCGTTGAGCTTGTCCAGATCGAACAGCGCGCCGCTGCGGCTCATCTTGTTAATGCGGAAGGCAAATTCTTCCAGCGGCCTTTCGGGAAATTTTCTGTGCCATTCCTCAAAATCGGAATTGAGGAGGGTCAGCATATACACCTTGACGGCGAACGGATGATAGCCCTCCTGCCGATAGAACGAGAGCGACAATTCGGGATCTTTGCGCTTGGAAAGTTTGCGCTTGCTCTCGCCGTCCATCTTCATGAGCGAGCAGTTATGCCCGTACTTGGGGCGCGGGAAACCCAGAACATCGAACAGTTCAAGGTGAATGGGCAGCGAGGCGAGCCACTCCTCCCCGCGGATGACGAGCGTCGTCCGCATGAGATGATCGTCGATCGCGTGCGCAAAGTGATAGGTCGGAATCCCGTCCGATTTAAGAATGACAACGTCCTGATCGTTTTCCGTCACGGTCACGTCGCCCTTGATCTCGTCGTGGAAAGCGAGCTTGTGCGCGGGGTCGCCCATCGACCTGAGACGAATGACGTACGGCTTTCCCGCGTCGAGCGCGGCGTAAATTTCCGCCTCGCTCATATTGCGGCACTTGGCGTATTTTCCGTAATAGCCCGTGATCTCCTTGTTTTTCACCTGCTCGTCGCGCAGGGCGGAAAGCTCCTCCTCCGTGCAGAAACAGGGATACGCGCGCCCTCTTCTGATTAGGTCTTTGGCGTACGCGCGGTAAATTTCGGCGCGCTGACGCTGATAATACGGTCCGTAAGCGTTGCTGCCGTCGATCTCCGCGCCCTCGTCAAAGCGGATATCGAAATAGTCGAGCGCGGCAATGACCGCCTCCACCGCGCCGTCCACTTTGCGCTTCAAGTCGGTATCTTCAATTCTGAGATAGAGCGTTCCGCCGCTGAGGTGCGCAATGCGCTCGTTCGCAATCGCAACGAAGAGATTGCCGAGATGAATAAACCCCGTGGGCGACGGCGCAAGGCGCGTAACTTCTGCGCCCGCGGGCAAATCGCGCGGCGGGTAGCGGTTTTCAATCGATTCGAGGGACGGATACTCCCCCGGGAGCAGCCTTTCGGCGAGTTTTTCCAAATCCATATGTAACATCCTTAAACGGTTATTCTTGAAGCAGCCTGAGCGTTTCGGGCGCGATTTCGGCAATGCCGTTCTCCACGTCATGCACGAGCGCGACGGCGCGTTCCATCAGCGGCGTGGGAACGCCGCAGTCCCTGCCCGCGCGTACGGCGGCGCCCGCGACGAAATCGACGTCGCACCGCCTCCCCGCCTGAATATCGCGCAGCATTCCCGAGCGCGTCTCTTTGTACGATTTCATGGCAATCGGAAGCAAAATCTTCGCGAACTTCCCGCCGAACACTTTGAATAAATCGTGTCCGTTCAAGGGAAGTTTTTCGCACCCGCACCCCTTTGCGACCGCAAGCACCTCTCTGATGAGCGCCAGCGAGAGCGTTCTGTGTTTTTTGGCAAGCTCATAGAACGTAAGCCCCGAAATCGCCGAAAGCGTGGAAAAAGAGGCGTTGACGGCAAGTTTGGCAAACCTGATCTCCGCGAGATCGCCCACCGTGAGCGTGCCCGCGTGCGCGAAGAGCGGTGCAAGCTCTTCCAGTCGTCTGCCCTTTCCGTACGCGCCGAGCGCGAGATGAAAGCCCGTGTCGCTCGTCACGCGCACCACGCCCGGGCGGACCGTCTCCGCGCTCCACGAGAGCGCGCAGCCGTACACTCTGTCCTTGCCGAACACTTCCGCAAGCTCCCGCTCGGGAAGTCCGTTCTGAACGGTGACGAGCGCGCCGTCCTCCTTCAAAAAAGGTTTCAAGAAAATGGAAGCCGCATGATTTTCGCGCTGTTTGACCGCAAGAATCACGATATCGTACTGCCCCTCCATTTCGGAAGGGAGTTTGGCGCGGACTTTCACGCACTTCGTGAGCGCACCCTCTATGATCGCGCCGTCGCGGTTCATCGCCTCGGCGTGCGCGGCGTTATGCGTGACGAAATCGAGAGACATTTCGTCCAATAAAACGCCGAGCGACGTCCCCATCGCGCCGGCGCCGTAAATACAAATTCTCATAATTTAAAACCCGTTGCGGCGGCAATCGCAGCCACCGTTTCGTCGATCGTCTGTCCGTCGCAATGCACGGTGACGTCGGCGTATTTCTCATAGAGCGGAACCCGCTCCGCGTAAAGTTCTTCCAAAGTATGGACGTCTCCGCGCATCACCACCCCGCGCTTTGCAAGGCTGGGGATCCTGCGGGCAACTTCCTGTTCGCTCAGCGCAAGATAGACGATTTTCCCGAGTTTTTTCAGATGCTCCATGGCACGCGGCGAATAGCAGACGCTGCCGCCCGTCGCGATCACACAGCGCATGGCTGCGATCCCCGCGTTCACGCGCTCTTCAATGGCGAGAAACCCCTCCGCGCCTTCTCTTTCGATGATCTCGGAAAGAAGCGCGCCCTGCTCTCCTTGTATGATGAGATCGGTATCGATAAACCCGTAACCGATGCGTTTTGCAAGCAAAACCCCCGCCGTACTCTTGCCCGACGAAGGCATTCCGATGAGAACAAGATCGTCCATGTTTACAATTATATCTTATCCGGGAAATCTTGTCAATTTCTCGCAGCCGTTTCCGCCGCCTTCGGGCAAAAAAATTTACGGAGCGGATATAAAGTTTTTTTGGAATTGCCGCAAAAAAAGTTGTGTTTTCGGTGCGGATATGCTATACTTTTTTTCGTATTTTAGAAAAAAGGAATGAATACGACTGTGTTGAATTTACTTGTTCCCGCTACATTTTACCGTCCGGAGCTTGAAACCGTCTATTACGCAATCAACTACACGCTGATCGCGCTCATGGCGATCGCCGCGCTCGCGGCGATCATACTCGTCATGTTGCAGCCCGGCAACTCGCAGGGGATCGACGCGCTCGGCGGTACGAGCGAGACGTTCTACGGCAAGAATAAAGGCCGTTCCATCGAATCGAAGCTGAAAATGTGGACGATCATCTGCCTCGCCGTACTCGCAGTACTTGCGATCATCTTCTTCATTTTGCAGATCCCCCAGATCTGGGGCGAAGTACTCTGATCGAACTGAACACAACAAAGAACGGGCGGCATTCATGCAGCCCGTTTTTGATACCCGCTGATTTTTCTTCGGAGAACACATACTGAATCCATAACTATGAACGCAAAACAGACATTACTCGAAAAAATAAAGGACGGCTCTTTCGCCCTGCTCACTGCCGACGAGATCGCCGCAAAGCTGCGCTTGAAAGGCAAAGCGGCGGCAGGCCTTAACGACATTCTCTTTACGCTCTGCCGCGAGGGCGAGCTGCTGCGCGACCTGCGCGGGCGGCTCGGCACGGCGGAACAGTTCGGCGCGGTCAGGGGCACGATCTCGGGCAACGAGCGCGGGTTCGGCTTTTTCGTTCCCGACGACCCGACGGCGGAGGATCTCTTCATCCCCCACCGCGCGCTCCGCGGCGCATACCACGGCGACACGGTGCTCGCCTTCCGCAAGGGCGGGCGCGCGGGCGACGAGGGCGAAGTCCTCGCCGTGTTGAAGCGCGGCTGCGACCGCCTTGTGGGACTTTTCCGCCGCGAACGCAGCGGCGGCTTCGTTCACCCCGACGAAAAGAAGTTCTGCGACGATATTTTTGTACCGAGCGACCGCTGCAAAGGCGCGGCGAGCGGCACGAAAGTCGTTGTGCGCATCTATAACTTCGAGGGCAAGACGCCGAAGGGCGAAATTGTGGAAGTGCTCGGCGAGGGCGGCGATTTCTTTGTGGAGGAACTTTCCCTCATCCGTTCCCACAATCTGAAAGAGGAATTTCCCGCCGAAGTCCTCGAAGAGGCGGAGCGGCAGGCGCAGCGCGATCCCCTTGAAAGCATTGCGGGGCGAATCGACCTGCGCGACGAACTCATCATCACCGTGGACGGCGAGGACACGCGCGACATCGACGACGCCATTTCCATCCGTAAAGAAAACGGGAAATATTACCTCGGCGTTCACATTGCCGACGTAACGCACTACGTCAGGTGGAAGGGCGTGCTCGATCACGAGGCGTTCGCCCGCGGTACGAGCGTTTATTTCCCCGACCGCGTGATCCCCATGCTCCCCACCGCGCTCTCCAACAATATCTGTTCGCTCAACGAGGGCGTGCCGCGCCTGACGCTTTCCTGCTTCATGACGGTCGACAGCCGCGGCAAGGTGCTGGAACGCAGCGTTGCGCCCTCTGTCATCTGCTCCCGCCACCGCATGACCTACACCGACGTGACGGCGATCGCCGAAGGATACCGCGAGGCGCGGGACCGCTATCCCGACATCGTGGAGTTCGTGGAAACGGCGACCGAGCTCACCAAAATCTTAAAACGCGCGCGCGAAGGGCGCGGCGGCGTTGCGCTGGACGTAAAGGAGGCGAAGATCCTCTACGAGGACGGAAAAATTTCTATTCCCGACTACCAGCGCACGATCTCGCACGAGATGATCGAACAGTTCATGGTCCTCGCGAACGAGAGCGTGGCGACCATCATGACGGAGAAGAAAATGCCCTTCGTCTACCGCATTCACGAACGCCCCAACGAGGAAAAGGCGGAGGACTTCCGCACGTTCCTGACGGAAGCGGGCGTTCACGTGAAGTTCGACCCTTCCAAGGTCAGTCCCGCGGACTATCAGGAACTGCTTCGTTCTTTGGAAGATTCTCCGCTCTACTCCCTCGTCAACCGCGTGATGCTGCGTTCCATGATGAAGGCGGTGTACTCGCCCGAAAACGTCGGTCACTTCGGACTTGCGTCCGACTGTTACTGCCACTTCACCTCCCCCATCCGCCGCTATCCCGATCTGTGCATTCACCGCATCATCAAAGAGAGTTTTTCCGAGCCCGACAAGACGCGGGAAAAGTACAAGAAATTCGTTGTGGACGCCTCGACGCAGTCCTCTGCGTGCGAACGGAACGCCACCGAGGCGGAGCGGGACGTGGACGCCCTCTACACCGTTGCGTATATGCAGGACAAGATCGGCGAAGAGTACGACGCAACCATCTCGGGCGTGACCTCGTTCGGCGTATTCGTTGAGCTTGCAAACACCGTTGAGGGGCTTATCCCCATCGAAACGCTGCCCGACGACAGCTACGAATATATCGAAACGCGTTTCCTGCTCCGCGGCACGCGGACGAGTTTCCACCTCGGCGAGAGCGTGCGCGTCAAAGTTTCGGGCGTGGATTGGGGCGCGCGGCGCGTACAGTTCCTTTTTCTTGAAAAAATATAAAATTTCCGTTTGAATTGAAGTCCGGTTGTGCTATAATACAAGCGTAAAATTCAGACATACAACCGTTTTAAAAGAATAGGGCGTCACACGTTTGCAAAATCTTGATTTTGCAGGCTTTCAATGTTATAATTATGGCTGTGAAAACGATCGCACTCAACAAATCCGCCTCGTTCGAGTACTTTATCGAGGACAGATACGAGGCAGGCATCGTGCTGGAAGGGAGCGAAGTCAAGTCCATCCGCGAAGGCAGGGCCTCTCTTTCGGAGAGCTTCTGCGAGATCCGCGGCGGTGAGATCTTCCTGAAAAATATGCACATCGCCCTCTACGACAAGAGCGGCGCGTTTTCCACGCGCGATTCGCGGCGGGAGAGAAAGCTCCTTTTAAACCGCATGGAGATTTCAAAAATCGTGGGCAAAGTCAACGAACGCGGATATACCCTCGTGCCGCTGAAACTCTATTTCAAGGACGCGCTCATCAAAGTGGAAGTCGCGCTCTGCAAGGGCAAACACACATACGACAAAAAGAGAGCGCTCGCCGAGCGCGATCAGAAGCGCGCGTTGGACCGCGCCATCAAAGAAATGACAAAGTGAGGTACTACCTATGAAAGATAGCTGCAAAATCGATACCCTTTGCGTACAGGCAGGCTGGAAGCCCGAGACGGGCGAGAGCCGCATTCCCCCCATCGTCCAGAGCACCACGTTCTTTTACGGCGATTCTCAGGCGATGGCTGACCTCTTCGACTTGAAACGCGACGGATTTTTCTATTCCCGCCTCGCAAACCCGACGGTAGACGTCCTTGAAAAGAAAGTCGCCGCGCTCGAAGGCGGCGTGTGCGGCATCGGCTGCGCTTCGGGAATGTCCGCGATCCTGCTGACCGCCATGACGCTGTGCGAGGCGGGCGACAACATCGTGACCGCGAGCGAAATATACGGCGGTTCGTTCAACCTGTTCTCGACGACGCTGCCGAAATTCGGCATCGAGGCGCGCTTTTTCGACGCGGAAGCGCCCGCCGAGGAAATTGAAAAGCTCATCGACGACAAGACGAAATTCGTCTTTGCCGAGACGGTCGCAAACCCCGCCATCGTCGTGCTCGATTTTGACAAAATCTCTGCCCTCTGCAAAAAGCACGGCGTGCTGTTCATCGTCGACAACACGCTCGCAACGCCCGTTCTGTGCCGTCCGCTCGATTTCGGCGCGGATATCGTCGTTCACTCGACGAGCAAATACATGGACGGACACGCGGCGGCGCTCGGCGGAATGATCGTGGACGGCGGAAAATTCGCCTTTAAAAACAACAAACGCTATCCCGCGTTCAACGTTCCCGACGAGAGCTATCACGGACTTGTCTATGCGGATCTCCCCGTCGCGTTCGGAACGAAATGCCGCGCGCAGATGATGCGCGACACGGGCGCGATCATGAGCCCGCAGAACGCGTTCCTGACCATTCTCGGCAGCGATACGCTTGCGCTCCGCATGGAACGCCATTGCCGCAACGCGGAAAAAATTGCCGCGTTCCTCGAAAAACACCCCAAAATCGAGTGGGTGCATTACGCCTCTCTCCCCTCCGACAAACACCACGCTTTGGCGCAGAAGTATCTGCCCAGGGGGACGGGCGGCATGATGAGCTTCGGCATCCGCGGCGACGCAAAGGCGTGCGCGCGGTTCATGGAGCACCTGCAAATCGCAACGCAGGAGACGCACGTCGCGGACGTCAGAAGCTGCGTCCTGCACCCCGCTTCCACCACGCACCGCCAACTGACGGACGAACAGCTCGTGCAGGCGGGCATCGCGCCCAATCTCGTGCGCCTTTCCGTCGGGATCGAGGATGCGGACGACCTGATCGCAGACCTTGCGCAGGCGTTGGAACACGTATAACGCACTTTTCACGAAAGAAGGTTTGATATGCCTATCGTCATAGACCGCAATATCCCCGCATATTCCGTGCTCAATGCGGAGCGCATCTTCGTCATGGACAGCGAGCGCGCGACCTCGCAGGACATCCGCCCTATCGAGATCGCCATTCTCAATCTGATGCCCACGAAAATCGAGACGGAGACGCAGTTCATGCGCCTGCTCTCCAATTCGCCCCTGCAAGTCAACGTCACGCTCATTCACACCGAGAGCTACCGCTCCAAAAATACGGAGGCGGAATACCTCGAACGCTTTTACCAGCCCTTTGAAAAGGTCAAAGACAAGCACTTTGACGGCATGATCGTAACGGGCGCGCCCGTCGAGGATATGGACTTTCACGACGTCGCCTATTGGGACGAGCTGACAAAGCTCTTCGATTGGACAAAGTCGAACGTGACTTCCACCATCTTCATCTGCTGGGGAGCGATGGCGGCGCTCTACTATTTTTACGATATTCCGAAGTATCCCCTTCCCCGCAAGCTGTTTGGCGTGTTTGCACACAGAAAAATTCATTTCGATACGCCCGATCCGCTGATGCGCGGCATTTCGGACGAGTTTCATATCTGCCACTCCCGCCATTCCACGGTGCGCGAATCCGACATCCGGAAGGACGCCCGCCTGAAAATTCTGGCGACTTCCCACCGCGCGGGTGTGGCGATCGCAAGCTCGCTCGACCACAGTCAGATTTTCGTTCTGGGACATATGGAATACGACCGCGACACCCTGAAAAAGGAGTACGAGCGCGACCTTGCAAAGGGACTGCCCATTGAAAAGCCCTTCTGCTATTTCGCGGACAGGGAGTGCACGAGGATCAACATGAATTGGTCGTCAACGGCAAATCTATTTTACAATAACTGGCTCAACTTCGTCTACCAGACGACCCCGTTCAAATTTGAGAAGTAATCATGATTTGCGCACAACTGATCTGCGCCCCAAAAGTCGGAAAGACTTTTGGGGCGCAGAATTTATATAGAAAAAAAGTGCGGGAAAAGTATAGCTCAAAAGAGAATCATGCGGCGGGACGGCTTACGGAAAATCTCTCCGCCCCTTTTTTGGCACGCAAAAAGGGAGCCCCGTTCGCGCTCCCTTTTGCTGGCGCAGAGAAGAGGATTCGAACCTCCGGACGAGTCACCCCCGTCACACGATTTCCAATCGTGCTCCTTAAACCACTCAGACATCTCTGCAAGACGATGATTATTTTACAATAAATCCGCAGAAAATGCAACTGCTTTTTAAGCGTTTTTGTAACTTTTCCGACTTTCCTCTGAAATTTTTTCGGAACCTTTCTCTTCTTCCCCTCTTGCCGCCGCGGCAGACGTATGATATAATCGTATTATGAAAATTACTGTCATCCCCCATCCGATCAGACATCATCGGCGGATCGTAGAAGGAAATCTGCATCTCCCTTCGTCCCGCCGGAACGCGCCCCTCGTCATATTCAGTCACGGTTATAACGGGAACATGAACGATTTTTCAGGATTCGCGGACTTACTCGCAGAAAACGGGATTGCCGCTTACCGCTACAACTTCTGCGGCGGCTCGGTCAATGCGCAAAAAACGCTGAAAACAACAGAGATGACTCTGTTTACCGAGGCGGAAGAAGCCGTTCTGTGTGACATGAGGCAGCATCCCGCCATCGATATGCAGAACGTTTTCCTGTTCGGCGGGAGTCAGGGCGGACTCGTGACGGCAATGGTCGCCGCAAAATACAGGCAAGACGTAAAAGGCATGATCCTTCTCTTCCCCGCGCTGTGCATTGCCGACAACTGGCGCGAACGGTTCCCTTCCGATGCGGACATTCCCGACGGCGTGACGCTTTGGGGCATGAAATTGGGACGTATCTTTTTCGAGAGTATCCGCAGGTTCGACCCCTTCCCGCTCCTCGGAGAGTTTCCCCGCGACGTCCTCATCCTGCACGGCGAAAAAGACGAGGTCGTGCCGATCGCGTACAGCGAACGCGCACAGAAAACATTTCCTCATGCAAGATTGATCGCGTTTCCCGAGGAAGGACACGGCTTTTCGCCTTCGGGCAACGCGGAAGCGGCGCGCCTGCTGCTTGACTTTCTGCCCGCTTTCCAGCGGGCGCGCGGCGTTACTCCGTTTATTTTTTCTTGAAAAGGTTGATGAACGCGCGTAGGGAAAAGGGCATATTCGCGTTTTTCGGAAGCGCAAGCCCCACCGAGCGCGACGGCATGGCGGGCGTGACGTTCAGCTCAAACAATTCCCCCGCTTTCAGACGGCGCATTGCATATTCGCGCGGGATACACCCGATGCCCATGCCCTCCGTAACGAGTTTTTTCATAAATCCCCAGCTGTCGACCTCGACGGCGGGCTGGAAGTGGACGCCGAGGCTCTCGGCATAGTGATCGACCGCCGCCCGCGCAATGGTGTGCGGCTCCATGAGCAGCAGCGGATACTGCTGCAAATCCCACACGGAGAGCTGTTTTCCCTTCAACTCCGCGAACGCCTCGCCTGCGACGAACACGTCGTCGAGAAGTGCGACCGAATCCGTCAGGCGGATCCCGTCGTCCGGCTCGATGGGAAGGTTGAGAAAACCTATGTCGCAGCGGTCGGATTTGAGACAGTCGATGATCTTGGGCGACACGTCGGAAATAAGATCGATCTTCACCTGCGGATAGAGCTTGTGATACTCGACGATCTTATCCGCAAGAACGTACTGAAAAATCGTTTCGGAAGCGCCGATGCGCAACGTTCCCGTGGCGCTTTTTTTGAGTTCGGAGAGCCTGTCCTCCACGCCGCTCAGCAGTTGGAGCGCCTTTTCGATGTCGGCAAAGATGAGTTCCCCGCCCTGCGCGGAAAGCTCCATTCCCTTGTGCATACGGTTGAAAAGCGGCGTTCCGAGCTGATTTTCAAGCTGCTTGATCGCCTGCGAAACGGCAGGCTGAGAGATGTACAGTTCCTCTGCCGCCTTTGTAAGGCTTCCGCACCGCGCCACCGTATAGAATACCCTGTAAAGTTCGAGATTGACCATTGTTCCGTTCTCCATGCCCGTTTGTATTTTAATTCGCATTGATAATTCACATCGGGTTTACTTCCCGACGCAGAATTTTTCAAAAATTTCCGTGACGATCGCCTCGCTCGCCGTCTCGCCCGAGAGCGTTCCGAGCGTCTCCCATGCGCGGCGGATATCTTCGGCGTACAACTCGGGCGGCAGACCGCCCTCCGCGCTCGCCAGAGCCTCCTTCACTGCCTCATGCGCCGCCTGCGCCGCGCGGTAATGCCGCTCCGATAGGAGAAACGCGCCGTCGTTTTCCCGTCCGAATCCGCGCTCGTACAAGAGCCGCCTGAGCGCGTCCAGCCCCTCGCCCGTGTACGAGGAAAGTACAATGTCGCAATCCTCCCGCCGCGCAAGGTCGCTCTTCGCGCCCACCGTGATGACGGGCGTGCCCTCGGGAAATTCGGGGACTTCCCCGTCCTCTTTGAGCCAGACGATGACGTCCGCCCCCTTCATCGCTTCCCGCGCACGGCGCACGCCTTCCCGTTCGATAGCGTCCGCGCTCTCCCGCAGTCCCGCCGTGTCCGTAATGCGGAAATTCACGCCCTCGATTTCCAGCGTACCTTCCACGACGTCGCGCGTCGTTCCCGCAACGTCGGAGACGATCGCCCGCTCATAGCCGAGGAGCGCGTTCAAAAGAGAGCTTTTGCCCGCGTTGGGCGCGCCGACAAGGGCGACGGAGACCCCCGATCTGATCTTGCGCCCCGCGGCGTACTGCGAAAGGAGCGCCGCAAGCTCCTGCCCGACTTCCCGCAGCGTTGCCGCGATCTCCGCGCGGGAAGAGGCGTTCAGATCCTCTTCCGGATAGTCGAGGTCGGCGTCCACTTCGGCAAGGCAGTGCGTGAGCTTGCGCTGCAACGCCGTGCCGAGCGAAGTCAGCTTTTCATTATATAAAAGATACCCCGCGCGGACCTGCGCCTCCGAGGAAGCGGCGATCATCTCCCCAACGCCCTCCGCGGCGGAAAGCGAAAGTTTCCCGTTGAGATAGGCGCGTTTGGTAAATTCCCCGCGTTCGGCAAGGCGCGCGCCGAGTTCGAGCGTGCGCTTCAAAATCCCGCGCGCAATCTCCGTTCCGCCGTGGCAGTGAAACTCGACGACGTCCTCGCCCGTAAACGACTTGGGCGCGCGGAAATACACGCACATTCCGTAGTCGCGGAACGTACCCGCGTCGATCTCGCCCGCATACATATAGTTGGGCTGAAATTCGCCCTTGCGGGAAAACATTTTACGGGCGACGGAGAGCGCGCCGCGCCCGCTCATGCGCACAACGGCGATCCCGCCCGCCCCGACCGCCGTAGCGATCGCGGAAATCAGATCGTCCATAATCCTCCATAAGTGCAGATTGTTTCAAAAACATTTTTTCACGTTCTGATATAAACTGCGGTTATATTATATCATTTCGTTTTACACTTGTAAATTGATTTTCACATAGAAGAAAAAAAAATTTGCGCCTTTTCCGTATTTTTCGGAAAAGGCGCAAGCGTGCGTCTGAAAGGATGATCAGAAATCGGGGAACGGATCCTCGTCCGAGCTGCCCGAAGAGCCTCCCGCATTGCCGGAAGTTCCCGACGAACCGCCGCGCGAAGAACCGTCGTTAAAGTCGGGGAAGGGATCGGCGGGCGGAGGCGTGTTCGGCTGACCGCCGTAACCGTTCTGACCGTAGCCGCCCTGTCCGTAACCGCCCTGACCGTACATCTGCTGCTGCCGGCGCGCATACTCCTGCATCCGCTGATTCATCCATGCGTTGTAATCGACGGGCGAATTGTTGCGGACGGCAAAAATGACGAATCCCCGCAGCGGAAGCACGGCGCAAAGGAAGGTCATCAGGAACGGACTGCGCGCATAGTACTTGCGGAAGAACGCGAAGAAGAGCACGCACAGGAAGAATACAAGCGCGAAATACGTCGCGTAGCTGAGAATGTTGCAGACGAGCTGCGCCGTGCGCATCCAGCGGAGCGCAAGCGGCACAAGGTCCACATTAAATTCCAATCCCTTCATATCTTCCGAAACCTGAACTTCCTCGAAATATGCGGGATTCGTCATGGCAAACCACAGCACGAGCATGAAAACATTGACTGCAACGTAGACGATCTCCGCGATCATCGTATAAAGTCCGACGCGCTTCATCTTCTGACCGAACACGCGCGTTTCGCCCGCGAGTTTGCCCGCGTAGTAAGTATTGAGAAAGGGAATAAACCCCATCCAACTGTTCATCATGCCGACCTTTTTCGCCATGGTCATCATGCCGAGTCCGCCCAAGATCAGACACAAAAGGTAGATGCCCGCCGCGACGTACAGGCTGATCGTCTGAACGCTGAAATAATATCTGATGAGCGCCTCTTTCGTCTCGAAAGCCGTCGGTCCGAAGAACTGCATAAAGAACTGCGGGATCGAAATCCATTCAAAAAATTCCATCATATACTCCTTACTATATTCCAAAGAGCGGCGATTCATACTCCACCCGCTCCATGGTGAGCCCCCTTGCGGGAAGCGTTTTAAAAAGACGCGTCCGCTCCCCCGTTTCAAATGCCGCAAGCACGTCCTCTTCCGTCGCTTTGCCGCATCCGATCGCATACAGCTCGCCCGCAAGAATGCGGACCATGTTGTAGAGAAAACCGTTTCCCGTGACGCGGATCTCGTACATGGTACCCCCGTACGCCGTCAGACGATCGACGGAAAGCGCGTAGATCGTGCGCACCGTCGTCTTGGCGGACGACCCCGTCGCGCGGAATGCGGCAAAGTCGTGTTCGCCCTCGAAGAGCGCGCAGGCGGCGCGCATGGCATCCAAATCGGGCGCGCCTTCCAGCCGCACGGCGTACCGCTCCAAGAGCGGAAGAACGCTCTCCGCGCAGTAAAAACGGTAACAGTACGTTTTACGGCGCGCACCGCGCGTGCAGTCGAATCCTTCGGGCGCGGCTGCGCTGCGGAGCACCTTCAAATCGTCGGGCAACAGGCGGTTGAACGCCTCGCGGAGTTTTTCGGCGGGAATTCCCGTCTCGCCGTCGAGGTGGCACACCTGCCCCGCCGCGTGTACGCCCGCGTCCGTCCTGCCGCTGAACGCGGCTTTCACGGGCGCGCCGAACACCTTTTCCGCCGTCTCTTCCAACACGGACTGCACGGTGCGGAGCGATTTCTGCCGCTGAGAACCGTAAAAGTGCGTGCCGTCGTAACTGATCAGAAATGCGTATCTCATCTTCGTTCCGCCTCAATAGGGCGCGGGCAGATAAATTTTCATGAGCACAACGCCCGCGATGAGCGCTGCCCCCACAAGGAAGGCGATCAGATCGCGCCAGCCGAATCTGAGTTTTTTATATTTGGTGCGCTTGTTCCCGCCCGTATAACAGCGGGCGTCCATCGCGTCGCCAAGCTCGTCCGCACGGCGGAACGCCGACAGGAGCAGCGGCACCAGAATGGGAATCATCGCCCTGACCCGCTTGAAAATGTTCCCGCTCTCGAAGTCCGCGCCGCGCGCCTTCTGCGCGTTCTTGATGCGTTCCGTCTCGTCCATGAGAATGGGAATAAACCGCAGCGCGATGCTCATGACGAGCGCAAGCGCGTGTACGGGAACTTTGATCCATTTGAGCGGCGTCAGCAGGCTCTCCACGCCGTCCGTCAGCGAGACGGGCGTCGTCGTGTATGTGAGCAGCGAGGAACAGACGACGAGGAGCGCCAGCCGAAGCGCGAGAAATGCCGAAAAGATCAGCCCCTCTTTCGTGATCGTGATCACCCACCACTCCGCATAGACCGTTTCGCCGTTATAGAAGAGAATGTTCAGCGCAGCCGTAAAGATGACGAGAAACACCACGCCTTTGACCGCGCGAAGCACCTTGCCGAGCGGAATGCGGGAAAAAACAACGATGACGATGAGCGCGCCCGCGCAGACCGCCAGCCCGTAAAAGTTGCTCGCAAGAAAGATCGCGACGATGTACGCGATGAGGAACAGGAGCTTCAAACGCGGGTCGAGACGGTGTACGAAAGAATCGACGGGATAGTACTGCCCGAAGGAGACGTCTTTCATGCGTCACCCCCTTTGCGCGCCGCCCAGACCGCCAGCACTTTTTCGATGAAGTCCTCCGTCGTAAAATCGCAGTCGATCTCCACGCCGCGTTTTGCAAGCGCGGTCGTGAGCTTTGCCGTGAGCGGAACGTCCAGCCCCAGCCCGGTCAGCTCGTCCGCGCGGCGGAACAGCTCCTTGGGCGGCAGAACGCAGTGGACGCGCCCCTCCGAAAAGACGGCGGCTTTCGTGCAGTTCTCGGAAATTTCGTCCATATCGTGCGAGACGACAACGACCGTCTTGCACCATTCGCGGTGGAGCTTGTGCAGAAGCTCCATCACCTCTTTTTTGCCGAGCGGGTCAAGCCCTGCGGCAGGCTCGTCCAGAACGAGCACTTCGGGACGGGTGACAATGACGCCCGCAATGGCGACGCGGCGTTTCTGTCCGCCAGAGAGATCGAAGGGAGACTTGTCCTTCATCTCCTCGTAGTCAAGTCCCACGACTTCGAGCGCGGCTCTCACCGCCTCGTCGATCTGCTCGTCGGAGGGCTTCTCCGCAGAAAAATTTTTCAATCCGAACGCGACGTCGTCGCGCACCGTCTCGGCAAAGAGCTGGTACTCGGGATACTGAAAGACCATGCCCACGGACTTTCTGAGCGCGCGGAAATCCGTCTTTTTATCGGTAAGATCGAACTCCCCCACTTTCAGAACCGTCCGGGGCGGGGGCGTCTGCCCCTTTTTGAGCTTTTTCTGTTTATACTTTTTCAGCGAGGACGGCAGACGCAGAAGTCCGTTCAGATGCTGCACGAACGTGCTTTTTCCGCTGCCCGTATGCCCGATAATGCCGAAAAACTCCCCCTCTTCGATGGTGAGGGAGACGTCTCTGAGCGCAGCGGTCGCAAAGGGAGACTTGGGGTTGTACACGTAGGAGAGGTGTTCGGCGACTATACGCATCGTGCGATCTCCTCCGCCAGTTTTTCGGCGTCCAACGTGTTTTCGACGGGCATACCCGCCGCCCTCAGGCGGTTGCAGATGACCCCGATGCGCGGCAGCGCGAGGTTGTATGTGACAAGCTCTTCCTGCCGCTCGAAGATCTCCGCAGGCGCGCCCTGCATGACGATCTCGCCGCGGTTCATCACGACGGCGCGGTCGGCGAGCAGCGCTTCCTCCATGAAGTGCGTGATGAGAACGACCGTGATGCCCTCCTCCTTGTTGAGGCGGGTCACGACGTCCACGATCTCGCGCCTGCCGCGCGGATCGAGCATGGCGGTCGATTCGTCCAGAATCACGGCGCGGGGCTTTAACGCAAGCACGCCCGCAATGGCGATGCGCTGCTTCTGCCCGCCCGAAAGGCGCGCCACCGTGGCGTTCCGATAGTCCTGCATTCCCACGGCGCGGAGCGCAAAGTCGATGCGTTTGCCGATCTCCTCGCGCGGAAGCCCCACGTTCTCCGCCCCGAACGCCACATCGTCCTCCACAATGGTCGCGACCGTCTGGTTATCGGGGTTCTGAAAGACGACGCCCACGTTTTTGCGGGCATCGAACAGCGTCTTGTCCGTGAGCGGCACGCCGAACACGGAAACGGTGCCGGCGTCCGGAATGAGCAGTCCGTTGGAAAGCCGCGCCAGCGTCGATTTGCCGCTGCCGTTGTGCCCCAATACCGCAACGAACTCGCCCTCTTCTACGGAAAAATTCAGTTTGTCGATCACGAACGGGCTGTCGTCCTCATACCGGAAGGAAACGTTCGTAAATTCGATCGCCTTCATATTACTCCCAAAAATTTCGTATCGCACGTTTCCGCCCGACGCCGCGCAGTCCGTAAAATGCGCCGAAAAAGACGCGAACGCAGGCAAAACGAAAACTTGCTTCCCATATTATAGCAAATCAGCCGCTTTTTTACAATGAAAACGCCGTGATAATTTTGAAAAACTCGTTTTTCTTTCACGCATTCGCACAAAACGCGTCCCGCGGGAGGGCAACGCTGCTTGGCATACCCTCGGGCGGAAATTTATTTTATTTTTTGATGAATTTTTTCACCGACGGGGGTTGACTTGTACATAAAAAACCTTTATAATAAAAGTGTGCGTGCAAAGCGCTTGTTTTGCCGTGCAAATTTTGGAGCCATTCAGAATATGTGCGCAAGGAGGGTTTCCCTCCGCCCGCGCCCCACATTTGCGCATACCTGCGCTCGTCGCGGAAAAGTGAGGCAATGCGCGGCTGCATGGTTGCGAAAGGCGCATTGCCGAGAAAAACCGGCGGCCAGCCGCAGGCGTGCCCGCGGGTTTGTTTTCAGAACTCACGGAAATTCTTTTTGTCGGTTCAAAAAGAATTTCGTGAACATAAATCAAAGTTTTTTGGAGGTTTTTCGATGACCAAGATGACGATTGACGGCAATACCGCCGCGTCGCACGTCGCTTACGCCTTCTCGGAAGTAGCGGCGATCTACCCCATCACGCCTTCCTCCCCGATGGCGGAATCCGCCGACGAGTGGGCGACCCAGGGCAGAGTGAATATGTGGGGGCAGAAGCTCCGCATCGCTGAAATGCAGTCGGAGGGCGGCGCGGCAGGCGCTGTGCACGGCTCCCTTTCCGCAGGCGCGCTGACGACGACCTACACCGCTTCGCAGGGACTTCTTCTTATGATCCCCAATATGTACAAGATCTCGGGCGAACTGCTGCCCATGGTCATGCACGTTTCGGCGCGTGCGCTTGCCGCGCATTCGCTGAACATTTTCGGCGACCATCAGGACGTTATGGCTTGCCGCCAGACGGGCTTCGCGATGATCGCGGGCTGCTCGGTGCAGGAGGTCATGGACCTTGCGCTCGTCGCGCACCTCTCCACCCTTCGCGCGCGCGTTCCTTTTATTAACTTCTTCGACGGTTTCCGTACCTCGCACGAAGTCTCCAAGATCGACGTGATCGACTATGCGGAGATGAAAGCCATCTTCGACAAGAAGGGTCTCGACAAAGACGTTGCTGCGTTCCGCGCACGCGCGCTCAACCCCGAGCACCCCATCCAGCGCGGCACTGCCCAGAACGGCGATACCTACTTCCAGAACCGCGAGACGGCGAACAGCTACTACAACGCGGCTCCCGCCATCGTGCAGGAGATGATGGACGAAGTGAGCGCGCTCACGGGCAGAAGCTATCACCTCTTCGACTATGTCGGCGCACCCGATGCGGAAGAAGTCATCGTCATCATGGGTTCGGGCGCAGAGACGGTGGAAGAATCCATCAACAAGCTCAACGCGCAGGGCAAGAAGTACGGCCTCATCAAAGTCCGTCTGTACCGCCCCTTTGTCACCGACGCATTCGTCGCGGCGATTCCCGCAACCTGCAAGAAGATTGCCGTTCTCGACAGAACGAAAGAGCCCGGGTCGCTCGGCGAGCCCCTCTACCTCGACGTCTGCACGGCGCTGCTTGAAAAAGGCATCAAGAACATCGACGTCGTCGGCGGCAGATACGGTCTCGGTTCCAAGGAGTTCAACCCCTCGATGGTGCTCTCCGTTTACAAGAACCTCGAATCCAAGAAACCGAAGAATCATTTCACCGTCGGCATCTATGAGGATGTGACAAACACTTCCCTCGACTTCTCCGAGAAGTTCGACGCCGCTCCCGCAGGTTCCACGAGCTGCAAATTCTACGGTCTCGGTTCGGACGGTACGGTCGGCGCGAACAAGAACTCCATCAAGATCATCGGCGACCACACCGATATGTACGCGCAGGCATACTTCTTCTATGATTCCAAGAAGTCGGGCGGCATCACCGTTTCGCATCTCCGCTTCGGTAAGACGCCCATTCAGAGCGAGTACCTCATCGACGCGGCGGACTTCATCGCCTGCCACAACCCTTCGTACGTCATTCGTTACGATATGGTGAGCGACCTCAAAGAAGGCGGTTCCTTCCTCCTCAACGCGCCTTGGACGACGGTCGAGGAGCTGGAAGCAAACCTTCCCGCAAAGGTCAAGAACATGCTCGCCAAGAAGAAGGCGAACCTCTACGTCATCGACGCGATCTCCATCGCCGCAAAGCTGGGTCTGCGCGGCAGAACGAACACCATTTTGCAGTCGGCGTTCTTCCTCATCAACGAGCAGATCATGCCCTACACCGAGGCGGTCGATCTGATGAAGAAGATGGCGTACAAGTCCTTCGCGAGAAAGGGCGACGCCGTCGTGCAGATGAACTACAACGCGATCGATTCCGCAAAGGAACACCTCGTGAAGATCGATATCCCCGCATCGTGGGCGACCACCACGGAGGGTGCGGATATGATCAAACTTGCGGATAACGACTACTTCAAGAGCGTCGTTGCGCCCATCCTTGCCCTCGAAGGCGACAAGCTGCCCTCCTCGGCGTTCAACGCGGACGGTTCCGTTCCCACGGGTACGACCAAGTTCGAGAAGCGCGGCGTTGCCGTCAACGTACCCAAGTGGGTGAAAGAGAACTGCGTGCAGTGCAACCAGTGCTCCTTCGTCTGCCCGCACGCGTGCGTCCGTCCCGCCCTCGTTGCAGACGGCGCGGACAAGCCCGAAGCGTTCGACACAAAGCCCGCAACGGGAATCAAGGGCTACAACTTCCGTATGCAGGTCTCCCCGCTCGACTGTATGGGCTGCGGCGTCTGCGCGGACGTCTGCCCCGGCATGAAGGGCAACAAGGCGCTCGTCATGACGCCTTTCGCGGAGCTGGAAGTCGTGGAGGCAAAGAATTGGGACTACGCGGTCGAGCTTCCCGAAGTCGATCTGAGCGAAGTCAAGATGGCGGACGTGAAGAAATCGCAGTTCACGCCTTCCCTCTTCGAGTTCTCCGGCGCGTGCGCAGGCTGCGGCGAGACGCCCTATGTGAAGGTTGTCACCCAGCTCTTCGGCGACAGAATGATCATCGCCAACGCGACGGGCTGCTCCTCCATCTACGGCGGTTCTTCCCCTACCTGCCCCTACACGGTGAACAAGCAGGGGCACGGTCCCGCATGGGCGAACTCCCTCTTTGAGGATAACGCAGAGTTCGGCTACGGCATGAATCTTGCGTACAAGGCAAGAAGAGCGACGCTCAAAGACAAGGTCGCAAAACTTGCGGAAGTCTGGAAAGACTACGCGGACGGCAAGGCTGCCTGCGAGGCTTGGATCGCGGATATGGACGACGCCGAAGGCAGCAAGAAGGCGGCTGCGGCGCTCGTGAAGTGCTGCGAAGAGTGCAAGGACTGCGGCTGCGAGGCAGACGCGCTCGTCAAGGAGATCCTTGCGGATAAAGACTGCCTCGTCAAGAAATCCTTCTGGATCATCGGCGGCGACGGCTGGGCGTACGACATCGGTTACGGCGGACTCGACCACGTGCTCGCTTCGGGCGAAGACGTGAACGTGCTCGTGCTCGATACCGAGGTTTACTCCAACACGGGCGGTCAGGCTTCCAAGTCCACCCCTATCGGCGCGGTTGCGAAGTTCGCGTCCTCCGGTAAGCGCGTGAAGAAGAAGGATCTCGGCATGATCGCCGCAAGCTACGGCTATGTGTACGTTGCACAGTGCGCGATGGGTTCGGACAAGAACCAGCTCATCAAGGCGTTGAAGGAAGCGGAGGCTTACCACGGACCTTCCCTCATCATCTGCTACGCGCCCTGCATCAACCACGGCATCAACATGAGCAAGTCTCAGTCCGAGGAAAAGGCGGCGGTCGACTGCGGATATTGGCAGCTCTACCGTTACAACCCCGAACTTGCGGAAAAGGGCGAGAACCCCTTCACGCTGGACAGCAAAGATCCCACGGGCGACTATCAGGCGTTCATCCTCGGCGAAACGCGCTACGCGTCCCTCAAAAAGACGCAGCCCGCCGTCGCGGAAGAGCTGTTCAAGAAGACGGAGGAATCCTCGAAAGAGCGTCTTGCAGGCTATAAGAAATTGGCTGGCAGAGAATAATCCCGCATAGCAAAAAATAAGCAACAATCCCCCTCGGAATCCCGAGGGGGATAGTTTTTAACGAAAAGACGGCTCGATGTGAGCCGCCTTTATGCAATCCGCATTATATCCCTCGACGGGACAGAGTTTTGCGCATTTCTTCCGCCTCGGCGCGGGTGGGAATGGAGACCTGCGCGCCCCGCCGCGTGACGGTGATCCCCGAACAGAGCGACGCAAAACGCGCCGCCTCCGCGACGGAAGCGCCCTCCGCAAGTTTTACTGCGAGCGCGCCGCAGTAGGTATCGCCTGCGGCAGTCGTGTCCACCGCCTTGCCTGCGTCAACGATTGCGATTTTCTCCGCGCCCGTCTTGCCGTAGCAGAACGAGCCGTCCTTCCCGAGCGTTGCGAGCACCGCGCCCGCGCCCATGTTCAGCAGTTCCGCGCAGCCCTCTTCTATCCCCTCTTTGCCGCTCAGAATCCGAAGTTCCGTCTCGTTGGGCGTGATGAGATCGGCGTACTTCACGCACACGCGCGCCGCTTCTTTTGCGGGCGCGGGATTGAACAGCGTAAAAAGCCCCTTTTCTTTGGCGAGTGCGAGCGCCGCCTTCACGACGGGCAGCGGATTTTCAAGCTGTGTCATGAAAATATCGCCCGCCTGCGCATCGGAGAGCAGCGCTTCCGCATCCGAAACCGTTACTTCCCCGTTCGCGCCCTCGTCCAGAATAATGCGGTTGTCGCCGTCCACCACCGTGATCACCGCAACGCCCGTATTGCGCGCCGTGCGACGCACGCAGGAGACGTCCGCGCCGACCCCTTGCAGGCTTTTCAGGAGCATATCGCCGAACGGATCGTTTCCGACGCACCCCGCCATACGGACGCGCCCGCCGAGATTGGCGCAGGCATACGCCTGATTTGCACCCTTCCCGCCTGCGGTGAGCATAAAATCGCTCCCTTTGAGCGTTTCCCCCGCCTGCGGGAGATAGGGCGCGCGGATCGTGAGATCGGCGTTCAGACTTCCGAGCAAAAATATCTTTTTCATATCTCTATTATACCACCCCCTCCCCTCGCTGTAAAGGGGGAAAATAAAAAAAGGCGCGCCCGTTCAGCCGAGGAACGGGCGCGCTTTCTCTTTGGAAAAAAATTATTCGATACCTTCGTTGAGTTTTGCAAGGAGCTTATCGAGATCCTCGCCATGCACCGCGACCGCCTCCGCGATCGTTTCGCCGTGCGCCATTGCGCAGCCGATGCAATGCATCCCCGTCGAGAGCAGAATCTCCGCCGCGTTGGGGTTGATCTGAATGCACTCCGCAATCAAGGTATCTGCCGTGATCTTTGCCATGACCGTATCCTCCGTTGTTTTTTCCCTTATAGTATTAGTATAGCACAAAAGCGCGGAATTGACAAGGATTTTGCGCCCATTTCCTCGATCACAGCGCGATGAGCCAATAAATCAGCCCCACCGCCGCGCCTGCGCTCACGCCGAACACGATGATCGGACCGGCGACGTTGAACATTTTTGCCGCCATGCCGTAGACGTAGCCTTCCGTCTTGAACTCGACGGCGGGCGAGGCGACGGAGTTCGCAAATCCCGTGATCGGCACGATGCTCCCCGCGCCCGCGTTCTTTCCGATGCGATCGTACACGCCAAGCCCCGTTAAAAGCACGCCGAGAAAGATGAGAATGACGGAGACCGTCCCCGCGAGCACGTCTCCCGTCAGTCCCGCAAATTCGAGCATGAACCGCAGAAACTGCCCGATACAGCAGATCAGCCCGCCCACCATGAACGCGCGCCCGCATGTTTTGAAATGCTGCGTGGGCGGATCGAAGGAATTGACGTATTTGAGATAATTCTTATTGTAATTTTCCCGCGAACGCCCCGTCATGACCTGATCTCCTCCCTGCCCGCTTCGGGGAAACAGGTCTCGCGCTCGTCGCGCGTCTTTTCCAAGGGATTGCGCTTGATCTTTTTCATATCCGTATTTTGGCTTCCGCGCGGCGGAAATATACGCTTGCAGGACATGATTTTGCGCCGTTCCGCACATATTGACGCGGGAGGCAGATATGAATATTTTCGGTTTATGCGCAATGCTCGCCGCCTGTCTGCTGACGGGCGGCACGGCAAACGCTGCGGCGGATAAGAACTTTCCGCCGACAAAGATCATGGAACGCGTCGGCTGCGTGACGGGCGAGGGCGTTCAGGTCGTCGCCCTTTACGGCACATATGAAAACAAGGGATTGTACGCACAGAAGATCAATATCGTCGTCACGCAACGGGAGACGGGAGAAGAGGTCGCGCGCATTACGCCCGAACAGGACGCAGGATACCTGCCCGCGATCCTGCTCGCCGACTTCACGGGCGACGGCACGGAGGAAATTTACCTCGGCATGGACAGCGGCGGCAGCGGCGGATTCGGGTTCGCCTATATCTACGCGCTCTCGTCGGGCAGTACGGAGACGCTCTTTGATTTTTCCAAAGTTCCCATGCCCTATGCCGCGCAGTACGAGGACGGTTACCGCATGAGCGTTTCCGACGCCTCCGCCGCCCTGCAATACTCGCTCGACATTTCCGCCCGCGGCGAGGAATACCTCAGCGGACTCTATACGGAGGACGGAACGCTGAAAGCGCCCGTCATGGCGGACGTCTCCGCCGTGAACACGGTGCTGCCCTTCTTCGTGAATACGGACGATCGGTTTCACGTTCTGGTCATGCGGCGCATTACGGGGCTGTATAACGCCGACGCGTTCGGCTATACGCAGGATTTCATGCGCTGGGACGGCACGCAGTTCACGACCTATTTCCGCCTCGTCGGGGTCTACGGCAGCGAAACGACCTGACGACAGCCAAAACAGCGGAACGGCGCAGATATGACGCCGTTCCGCTGTCTTGATTCAACGAATTTAAAGTTTTTCTACGATGATGCCGTCCTCGATGGTGCAGTCGTAGAAGGACGGCTTGTAGCCGATCTTCTTTTCGTATTCGGCAGTGACGCGCGCTTGGAAATCTTCCACGCCGCTCTTCTGCACGATGGAGACGGTGCAGCCGCCGAAGCCCGCGCCCGTCATGCGCGAACCGATACAGGCGGGGTGCGCCTGCGCCGCGGCGGCGAGCGTATCCAATTCGACGCCCGTCACCTCATACAGATCGCGCAGGGACGCATGGGATTCGTTGAGCAGTTCCCCGAGCGCACCGACGTCGCCGCGCTTCATCGCGCTTGCCGCACGGCGCACTCTGTCGCATTCGCGGACGACGTGGCGGGCGCGGTCCTGTACTTTGCCCTCCCATTCGATCGTCTCCGCAAGGCGTTCAAATACGTCGGGAGTCAGCTCCGCAAGACAGGAAATGTCCGCCTTCGTTTGGAGCAGTTCGAGCGCGCGCTCCGTCTCGGCGCGGCGGTCGTTGTATTTGCTCTCCACAAGATTGTGCGGCTTGTTGCAGTTTGCAATGACGAGCGTATAGTCGCCCAGCAGAATGGGAACGTACTCGCGTTCGAGCGTTTTGCAGTCCAGAAGGATCGCGTGATCTTTCTTGCCGCACGCCGAAGTGTACTGATCCATAATGCCGCAGTTGACGCCCGCGTACTCGTGTTCCGCCTGCTGCGCCGTCAGCGCGATCTTCACGGGATCGAGTTCCTCCCCTGCCAGCACGGAAAACGCCGCGAGCGTGGAGACTTCGATGGCTGCGCTCGACGAAAGCCCGCTTCCGAAGGGTACGGTGCAGTCGAACAGCATATCGCAGCCGACGATCTTATGCCCCGCCTGCTGCCACAGCCACGCGCAGCCTGCGGGATAGTTCGCGTATTTTACGTCCCGATACTCCCCGAGCCGCCCGATGTCGAGCGTGATGCGGGCGGGAATATCCGTCCACGCGAGATTGATCTTATCCGTGCCGTTGGGACGGACGTAAACGGTATTCTTCAAAGAGAGCGCCGCGGGCAGGACTTTGCCGCCGCAGTAGTCGACGTGCTCCCCGATGAGATTGACGCGCCCCGCCGCCGAGACTTTGTACATATATTCTTTTTCGTTAATCATGGATAAACCCTGCCTTTTCGATGAGGAATTGCGCCGTCTCCTTCTGGGTTTTGAATACGGCGGTGTTCAGCAGAATGCGTTCGCATACGCTTGCAAGCTCTTTTTTGACCGCTTCGTGCGCCGTCTCCTTGTTAAACGACGGGCGCATCGCCTTCATTTCGCCGAAGATCATAGAATAATCGGCATATTTTTCGGGCAGTTCGCCGCCCGAAACGAGGAGCGCTTCCAGATCGGCAAGCTCTTCCACCAGCCGCCCGGGGAGAATGAACAGCCCCTGCGCCTCGATGAGTCCGATCGACTCCTTTTTGATGACGTGAAATTCGGGGTGCGCGTGGAATACGCCGTCCGGATAGGTTTCCGACGTGATATTGTTGCGGAGAATGAGATTCATCTCGTACCCGCGCGGCGTTTTTACGACGGTCGGGCTGACGGCGCTGTGAACACCCTCTTCGTCCTCGGCAATAATCCCGCGCGCGGCGTCACTGTACGAACACCACGCCTTGCGGATGACCTCGCAAAGGTCGGCGACGCGCTGCGCGTTTTCGCCCGAGATCCGCACCGCCGTGCCAAACCAATCGACGACGCCCGCCGACAGGTCGGGGAAATCGGGGTGCCGCAATGCGATCGAGACGGGCGCGCGGTGCAGCGGGAGCGTTTCGCCGCCGCCTTGGAAATGATCGTGCGCGAGCACGCTTCCGCCGATGCGCGGCAGCGCCGCGTTGCAGCCGATGAAATAGTGCGGGAAGGTATCGACGAACTCCATGAGTTTCAGGAACGTTCCCCTGTCCACGTGCATCGGGGTATGGGTCTCGTTGACCGCGATCCCGTGTTCATGGAAATATCCGTAAGGCGAGAACTGCCAGAACCACCGCTCGCCGCAAAGTTCGAGCGAGACCGTGCGCAGCGTGCGCTTGTTGCGCCCGAAAAAGCCCTCGTTTTCGCGGCAGATGGTGCATTTCGGATACCCGCCCTTCACGCTGTTTCCGCTCGCCGCCTTTTTCGGGTCGCGGAATTCGGGCTTGGCGCAGTTGATGGTGACGATCAGCCCGTTCTCAGCCGTAAAGCGCGGATTGGCGTCGAGTTTTTCTTTTTTGACGTAGTCGGAGCGCACGCTGTACGAATACAGCCATTCCGTCGCCTCCGCAGAGGAGACCGCCATATGCGCGGCGAACGCGTCCTCCACCGCCTCGGGCGAAAGCATGAGCGCGCCCATCACGCTGTCCGTGAGCCGCTCCGCGTTCTCGGCGGAAGGAAGATTTGCTTTCTCGCAGGCGGTTACAAGCTCTTTGAGCAAAACAGAAACGCTCCTGCCGTCGTACGCCTGCCCGCTCCCTTCGTAGCTGTCCAGCCCGACAAGATCGAGCACCGTGTTGCGCGCGTAAGTCTCGTTCCGCTCCGAAAGCCCGAGCTTCGCGCGCGCGTATGCGACCAGACGGTCGATTGCATCGCAGACCTCTCTCATGACCTCACCTCCAAGCAATACGTTCCCCGCATTTATGACAAAAAGGCGATAATGCTACCGCCTTCTTGCCAAACTATATTGGGGGAATGAAGAATAGACGTTTTGTAAAGGCGCATCGGCGATAGCGTTTCCCGTGCGTCCGCCTTTGCCGTTTACACCTTAGATTATACGCGGCGCAGTCCTTTATTTCAAGCAACGTCTTGTCCGATGATAGACATTTATTGATATTTATTGACATAATTCGCTTGACATCTGAATCAGTTCAGGCTATGATAAAATAAAGGAGGCGGAATATGCTTGCAAAGAGAGAGATCTGGAAATATCCCGAGGAAGCGCACGTCTGGGTCGGGAAATACCGCAACTCGCGCAACCTGCTGCACTGGCACTACGACTGTGAGTTTATATATGTGGAGCGCGGCTCGATCGACGTGTTCTGCGAGAAGAAAACGCACACGCTCCGCGAAGGAGAATCGATGCTGACCGACAGCGGGCAGATCCACTTCCAGCGCGCGCGGGAGCCAGACACCGTGCTCATCGTGATCATATTCGACTACAACGTGATCCGCCCATTTCTGGACAAATATCAGCTTGCCGAGCCGAAACTTGCAAATCATTATCCCATTCCCGAATATTACGCGCGGCTGAAAAGCATTCTCTCCGCGCGCAGACCTTTCTACGGCGAAGAGGCAAACTGCGTCGTCCGCGAAATGATGATCGAAGTGTTCCGCGGCGAACAGCTCGTGCGCCGCACCGAGAATAACCGCACGGAAGAGACGTTCAAACGGCTGCTCGAAGAACTGCAAGCGCGGTTTGCCGAATACACCTTTCAGGACGCCGCGCACTTTATGGGCATGAGCGAAGCATATTTCTCCCGCTACTTCAAGGCGATGACGGGAACGACCTTCTCGCAGTACCTCAACTACCTCCGCACGGACTGCGCGGTGCGCCTTCTGCAATCCGACCACGGCATGACGATGACGGAGATCTGCGACCGCTGCGGGTTTGCGACCATCCGCAACTTCAACCGCATCTTCAAGGAGCTGACGGGGTTCTCCCCCTCCCGCCTCCCCGACGACTATATCCTCGAAGACAAATTCTCTCTCCGCAGCGAAAAGGCCTTCAATCCCACGCTGTACGACTGCGAACTCATTGAAAGCTGCGAATAAAAACAGAAAAACCGCGTACATTCAAATTTGTAAGCCCTTGCCGATCCGACGACGCCCCGTCGGATCTTTTTTTGATCTGTAAAATATCACCGGATTTTCACCTCGTTTTCTCTGCAACGCGTTTAAAACGCGCGTATAATGATTATGAATAGTTATCATTTGATAAGTTTTTTTGAAAGGAGGTCATATGACGGAACGGGAGAGCGCGGAACGCGCCGCATCGATGATCTTACGGGCGAGGGACTGCGTCCGAAGATACAAGAACCATACAAGAGAGCACGGCAAAACGTTCATGATCCTCGGCGGACTCCGCGAATACGAGTCGCGCACGGGGCACCCCGTCACGATCACGGAGATCGCGCGTCACAGCGGGCTGGCAGTGCCGAACGTGGGCAGGCTCTTGAAGCCGTTGGAGGAGGCGGGACTTCTGCGCCGCGAAAAACAGGGCAGAACGGTACACGTTGCCATTACGCCGCAGGGCGACGCCCTGCTCGCCGAACAAAGGGAGGATTTCCTGCGCGACGTGACAGCCTCCCTGAGCGCGCTTGACGAGCGCGAACGGGATATTTTCCTTGCCTGCGGAGAGAAACTCCTTGCAAGGCTGGAAGAACATCTGAAAAATCAATCTGCGGGAGACATCGGATGCTGAGGCTTTATAAAAATCTGAAAATACAGGATTGGGCGATCGTGGTTCTGATCGTCGGGATCACCGTCGCGCAGGTCTGGTTCACCATGGAACTGACGGATCAGATCGCCGATATCGTGCTTGCAATACAGCGCGTGAGTACGGGCGCGGCGGGCGCGACAACGGGCGACATCTGGCGGGAAGGCGGGCTGATGCTGGCGTTCGCCGTGTGCAGCGCGCTCTGTCAGGTCGCGACGGGCATCGCCGCATCGCGCGTTGCGAGCAGGCTCTCCGCAACGCTCAGGAGCAAGGTTTACGCAAAGGTCGAGAGCTTTTCGATCGCCGAAGTCAACGCCTTCTCCACCTCGTCACTCATCACGCGGACGACAAACGACATACAGCAGATACACATGGCGAACATTCTCATCCTGCGTATGCTCATCTACGCCCCCATCATGGCGGTCTGGGCGATCTGCAAGATCAACGCGTCGAGCTGGCAGCTCACCGCCGCCACCGCCGTCGCCGTCGTCATTCTCATCGCGTGCATCATCGCGATCATGCTCGCCGTCATGCCAAAATTCAGAATGATGCAGAAGCTGACCGACCGCCTCAACGGCGTCACGCGCGAAAACCTGACGGGCATCAAGGTCGTGCGCGCATACAACGCGGAAACCTATCAGGAAAGGAAGTTTGAGAAAGCCAACGGCGATTTCACGAAAACGCAGCTCTTTACGGGCAGGGTGATGGCGCTGATGAACCCCGTCATGATGCTCGTCATGAACGGACTGACGCTCGCCATCTATTGGATCGGCGCGTCGCTCATGAACGCGGGCGAGATCGGATATCAGACGATCGTCTCCTTCATGACGCTCGCCTCGCAGGTCATTTTGGCGTTTCTGATGCTGCTCATGATGTTTATTCTTCTGCCCCGCGCGGAAGTTGCGGCAAAGCGCGTCAACGAAGTGCTGTATATGCCCCTCTCCATCTGCGACCCCGAAACGGAGAAACCCGCGACGGAAGTCGGCACGGTGGAGTTCCGCGACGTGAGTTTCCGCTATCCCGACGCCGACGCGGACGTGTTCTCGCACATCTCCTTCCGCGCCGAAAAGGGACAGACGATCGCCTTTATCGGCAGCACGGGCAGCGGGAAATCCACCCTCATCAACCTCGTGCCGCGCTTCTATGACGCGACGGAAGGCGAGGTGCTCGTGGACGGCGTCAACGTGCGCGACATGAAGCAGCGCACGCTGCGCGACAAGATCGGATACGTTCCGCAAAAGGGCGTGCTCTTTACGGGGACGGTCGCCGACAATATCGCCTTCGGCGGCAAAGCCGACCGCGAAGCCGTGGAAAACGCTGCGAAGATCGCCGAGGCGGACGGCTTTATCCGCGAGATGGAGCACGGCTACGACAGCCCCATCGCACAGGGCGGCAAGAACGTTTCGGGCGGACAGAAACAGCGGCTCTCCATTGCGCGTGCCGTGGCGCAGAACCCCGAGATCATGATCTTTGACGACAGTTTCTCCGCGCTCGACTACAAAACGGATAAACAGGTGCGCGAAAACCTGAAAGAAAATTTGCAGGGCGTGACGAACCTCATCATCGCCCAGCGCATCGGAACGATCATGGACGCAGATAAGATCATCGTGCTCGATCAAGGAAAGGCGGTCGGCGAAGGAACGCACCGTCAGCTCCTTGAAACCTGTCCCGTATACAGGGAGATCGCGCTTTCCCAGCTCTCCAAGGAGGAACTCGGCTTATGAGACCCGCTATGAACCGTCAGAGCGTTCCGCTCAAAAAGGGAGAATTCAAAAAGAACATCGGGAAACTCGTCGTATTCATGCGGCCGTACTACATTCCCATTCTCGTTTCGCTCGTCTTTACGGTCGGCGCCACCCTCCTATCCATTTTCGCGCCGCAGATCCTCTCCGATCTCGTCGACGTCATTACGGCGAGTTTCGGCGGAGATCCCGTAAATATGACCGAGCTTGAAAAATTCGCGCTCATCCTCGTCGTGTTCTACGCCTGCAACGCGCTCTGCACCTACGTTTCGAGCTTTATCATGACGACCGTCTCGCAAAAAATGAGCCGTTCCCTGCGCACGCAGATCTCCGAAAAAATCAACCGCGTGCCGCTCAGGTACTTCGATTCGCACCCCTACGGCGATACCCTCTCCCGCGTGACGAACGACGTCGATACCATCGGCAACTCCATGCAGCAATCCGTCTCCATGGTGGTGCAGTCGGCATGTATGCTCATCGGCGTGCTCATCGCCATGTTCGTGAGCTGCTGGCAGCTTGCGCTCACGGTGCTCATCATCGTTCCCTTTATGGCGATTCTGCTCTTCGTCATCATGAAGTTCTCGCAGCCGCAGTTCCGCAAACAGCAGGACGAACTCGCCGTACTCAACGGAAAAGTGGAAGAGAACTATTCGGGGCAGCTCGTCATCAAGGCGTTCAATGCCGAAAAGCGCACGGGCGCGGACTTTGAAGCGACAAACCGTCAGCTCCAAAAGAGCACCTTCCTCTCGCAGGCGCTCTCGGGCATCATGCAGCCCGCCATGACGTTCATCTCCTATTTCGCCTATGCCGCGGTCTGCGTCGTTGCGGGACTGATGATCGCGACCCCCGAAAGCGCGGTGACGTACGGAACGCTCTCGGCATTCCTTGTCTACGTCAACCTCTTCCAAAGCCCCCTTTCGCAGATCGCGCAGGCGGCGAACGTGCTGCAAAGCGCGGCGGCGGCGAGCGGCAGAGTGTTTGAATTCTTGGAGGAAGAGGAACTTTCGGACGAGAGCGGCAAAGTCTATCAGCTCACGGACGGCGTGCGCGGCGAAGTCGAATTCCGCAACGTGCGCTTCGGATACAGCGAGGACAGGATCATTATTCCCGACTTCTCCGCAAAGATCCGGCCCGGGTGGAAGGTCGCGATCGTCGGTCCGACGGGCGCGGGCAAGACGACGATGGTCAATCTCCTGATGCGCTTCTACGAGGTCAACAGCGGCGATATTCTCATCGACGGCGTTTCCGTCAGGGATATGCCGCGCGAGGAAGTCCACGACCTGTTCGGCATGGTGTTGCAGGATACGTGGATGTTCGAGGGAACGCTGCGCGAGAATATCGCCTATTCCAAGCAGGCGACGGACGAGGAAATCAAGGCGGCGTGCGACGCGGCGGGAATCAGCCACTTCATCGCCACGCAGCCGGGCGGGCTGGACTGCTATGTGGAGAGCGGCGACGAAATTTCGGGCGGACAGAAACAGCTCATCACCATCGCGCGCGCCATGGTCGAAAACGCCCCCATGCTCATTCTGGACGAGGCGACGTCAAACGTCGATACCCGCACGGAAGAACTCATTCAGACGGCGATGGATAACCTGACGCGCGGCAGAACGAGTTTCGTCATCGCGCACAGGCTTTCCACCATCAGGAATGCAGATCTGATCCTCGTGATGAATCAGGGCAATATCGTCGAGCAAGGCACGCACGACGAACTCATCGCAAAAGACGGATTCTACGCGCAGCTCTACAATTCGCAGTTTACAAACGAATAAGAGAAGAAATGAAAAGGAACCCACCAGCTTAGCTGGTGGTTCTTCATTATACTTCGCCTGCGGCTCGTGCCGCCAAAGGCGGGGCGGGCATAGCCCTTGACTACTAGCC
>CAJFFP010000008.1 GCA_904373325.1 Candidatus Gallimonas merdigallinarum | reverse complement strand
CCGCCTTCGGCGGAGCTTCCCCCTAAGGGGAAGCCATTATTTTTACTCATCGGCATAAGCCTCTACTGAACCCCCAGACTATCTGGGGGTTTTCTAAATACAAAAAACAGACGGACGAAAACGTCTGTCTGTTTTTGGTCGAGGCGACGGGATTTGAACCCACGACCTCTTGGTCCCGAACCAAGCGCGCTACCAAACTGCGCTACGCCTCGATTGCGGTGTATATTATATCAAAGGAAACGCTGTTTTGCAAGCGATTTTACGGCGCTTTTTGAAATGCGGTCGCTTTTGTTTATCCTGCGTCCGGAACCTCAGAGATCCTGAGACCGATCTTTCGCATCGGAAATTCTGCCGCGTTGCGGCAAGACGGCGTTTGACGGGCGGCAATTCTCCTTCTTGCAAAATTCCGAAAAGTGTGTTAAACTGTAAGGACGGGAAGGCGTCTGCAATGCGCTTCATTTCGGCGTGTACGATTTGCAGATTTGCCGCCGCGCGAATATTTTCAGTCTGAAAAGGGGAACGGAGATGGATGGGTATATCATTGCGCTGATCGCGGTCGGGTGTGTTGTTGTGTGTCTGATTGCGTGGGGCGTATGGGAAAATCACGCCGTGCAGTGCAACTCCGTCGAGGTCGCAAGCGAGAAGCTTCCCGCCGCGTTCGACGGGTTTACGTTCGCGCATATCTCCGATCTCCATAACGCAAAGTTCGGGAGAGGGCAGAAAAACCTCCTCGCGCGGTTGCGGGAATCCGCGCCCGACGCGATCGTCATTACGGGAGACCTCATCGACAAGCGCCGCCCCGGGATGCGCCGCGCGCTGCGGTTTGCCGAACTCGCGGTAAAAATCGCGCCCGTCTATTACGTGACGGGCAACCACGAGGCGAAATCCAAGGAGTTCCCGCTGCTCAAAGAGGCGCTCGGACGGCTGGGCGTTCGTCTGCTGCTCGACCGTGCGGAGACGATCGAACGGGCGGGGGAGCGTATCGTTCTGGCGGGGCTTTCGGACGCGCGCTTCGAGACGGCGGATAAAAGAGCGTTCGCCGCAGTCTCGGCGGAAAAGCTCGGGCATTTCCTGCCGCAGGACGGCGCGTTCACCGCACTCCTTTCCCACCGCCCCGAGCTTTTCTCCGTCTATCGGGCGGCGGGCGTCGATCTCGCGCTCTGCGGACACGCGCACGGCGGGCAGTTCCGCATTCCGCTGCTCGGCGGCGTGATCGCGCCCGATCAGGGGCTGTTTCCGAAGTATTCCGAGGGACTGTACCGCGAAGAGGGGAAGGCGATGGTCGTCAGCCGCGGGCTGGGGAACAGTTCCGTGCCCATCCGCCTGAACAACCGTCCCGAGGTCGTGAAAGTTGTTTTAAAGTGCGGAAAATAACTTTACCGAGCCGCGCCGCCCTTCGTTCGGGCAGAACGAAGGGCGGCGCAACCCGTTTTTTCGCCCGAAAAACGCCGACGCAACGAATGGTATCGTGACATTTCCGCCCTTTCGTGATATGATATCGGCAGGAGGCAGAACTATGACGTTCGGAGAAAAATTGCGGAAACTCCGCAAAGACGCGGACATGACGCAGGAAGAACTTGCGGCGCGGCTGTACGTGACGCGCGCCGCCGTATCGAAGTGGGAGACGGATAAGGGGTATCCCGCCATCGACAGCCTGAAACTTATTGCGGAGCTGTTCGGCTGTACGATCGACGAACTCGTCTCGGACGCTGACGTGGAAAATCAGAAGAAGTTGGAGAGCGACCGCGCGAAGATCATGTACGTCTGCGCGATCGCGTGCTTTGCCGTTGCAGTCGCCTTTGCGCTCGTCGCGTACTTTCTCTCCGATATGCGGTGGACGATCGGCGCGTTCGTCGGGATCGCGGGCTATCTCGTTTTCGCCTTTTTCTCCCGTCCGCGCTATAAGCGGCTCGCGGGGAACGGGATCTACCGCGCCGTCGTTTTTATCCTCATGCTCCTCGTCGCGGCGGCGGTCACGATCGCGGGACTTGTCGGCTGATTGCGGCGGAATTTTCGTAAATTTGCCCTTCTCTTTGCGGGAGGGGCTTTTTTTTGTAAAAAAACGGCATTTGCGCATACTGAAATCGGACTCCCGCGCGCCCGCGCCCATTGTCCGCGCAGCGCGATCTATTATAAATAATGTATAAAAAGGGGATTTTTTCCGCAGACTTGTAAAAAAGTTTTTACAATTGGGCGGAAAAATTTACAAGTGTGTGACAAAATCGTGCGGCAATCGTTACAAGCGCATGATATGATATAGGCACGAAAAGCGAAAAGGAAAGAAAAAGAAGGAGAAACAAAACTATGAAGAAGAAGATTGTGGCAATCGGTTTGGCGGCGGCGATGTCCGTGACGGCAGTCGGGGTAATGGCAGGATGCAGCGGCGCAGACATCACGGTGAGCGGCAGCTCGTCGGTCGCGCCTCTTATGGAAGTGCTTGCTGCGGCGTATATGGATAAGCTCGCGGCAGATGACGATTCGAGCAACGACGTTGAGATCGAAGTCATCACGAGCGATTCCGGTACGGGCGTTTCGGACGCGCAGAACGGCAGAAACGATTTCGGTATGGCGTCCCGCGCTTTGAAGGACAACGAAAAGGGTTCGGTCACGTCCAAGCAGATCGCAACGGACGGCGTGGCGCTCATCGTCAATACTTCCGTGACGGACGTCACCGACGTGACGGGCGCGCAGGTCTATGAACTCTATGCGAACGGTACGGCGATCGGCGGACTTTCCGCAGCGATCTCCCGTGAGGACGGCAGCGGTACGAGAGACGCGTTCGACAGCCTGATCAAGAGCGCGGACGGCGCAGAGCTTGCCGACCTTGAAAAGTTTGCAGACTGCGTTTCCGAGGAAACGGGTACGGGCGCGGTCAAGACACAGGTCTCCGGCAACGCCGCGGTGCTCGGGTACATCTCTCTCGGTTCGGTGGACAACACCATCAAGACGCTTAAATTCGAGGGCGTAGAGGCAACGGCGGAGAACGTGAAGTCGGGCGACTACAAACTTTCCCGTCCCTTCAACATCGTCTACACCTCCGAGGACGCGCTGAGTGACAAGGCGAAGGCGTTCGTCGACTTCATCATGAGCGCAGAGGGTCAGGCGATCGTCGAAGAGGAAGGCTACGTCAGCGTCATCTGAGAACGCGGCGCGATCGAAAAACAAAAAATAACGAGAAACAGCGATGTTACTTCACAAAAAAAAGACAGAGGAACATCAGGAAACGGTTGCGGGGGCTGATGCCCCCGTTTGCCGTGAAGAAGCGCGCCGCGCCTTCAAGCTGGACGGCGAGAAGGGCGCGAAGGCGGTATTTTTCATCGCGGCGGCGTTCTCCGTCGTTGCGGTGTTCGCCATCGTCATCTACCTGCTCGTGGCGAGCATTCCCGCGCTGAGCGAGATCGGCTTCTTCAACTTCCTGTTCAAGAATCAGTGGCTTCCGAAATTCTACGAGGACGGGAGCCGTCCCGCGTCGGCGACGTTCGGCATTCTTCCGATGATCCTGTCTTCCATCGTCGTCACGTTGGGAGCGGTCGTCGTCGGGGGACTGCTCGGCGTATGCACGGCTGTATTCCTTGTGTATTACTGTCCGAAAAAGTTTAAGGGCGCGTACACGCAGGTCATCAACCTGCTCGCCGGAATCCCGTCCGTCGTGTACGGTTTCTTCGGGCTCGTCGTCATCGTTCCCATGCTGGAAGGTATGTTCGGCGTTACGGTCGGCAAGGGCGTTCTTGCGGCGGTGCTCGTGCTTTCGCTCATGATCATGCCCACGATCGCCTCGCTCACCAAGAACAGCCTCGAAGCGGTTCCCAACGAGTATTACGAGGGCTCTCTCGCGCTCGGGAACACCAAGGCGCAGGCGATCTTCAAGGTGTGTCTGCCCGCGGCAAAGCGCGGGATCCTCTCGGCGCTCATTCTCGGCGTCGGCAGAGCGGTCGGCGAGACGATGGCTGTCGCGATGGTCGTCGGCAACACGACGAACAATTTCCCGACGGGGCTTTTCATGCCCGTCGCAACGATGACGACGCAGATCGTCAAGGAAATGGGTTACGCGACGGGACTGAGAAAGGAAGCGCTCATCTCCATCGGCTTTATCCTTCTCATCTTCGTACTCATCATCAACCTGATTCTGACGCTTGTCAAGCGGGAAAAGATGGGCGGGAACGCTCTGTTCGGCAGAAAACTGAGAACGGAGCACGCGGAGGACGGAACGCAGAAACCCAAATCGCAGTACGAATTCCGCCGCGGCGGCATCGTGCAGGAAGTCTTAAAATATATCTGTATGGTGCTGGCTGCGGTCGTCATCGTTGCGCTTGTCGCGATGGTTGCGTTCATTATCGTCAAGGGCGTGCCCAATCTGACGGCGGACTTCCTGTTCACGGCGGGGTCGAGTACGGACGTCACGATGCCGCAGCTTTTGGTGACGACGCTGCTCATCATCTTCATGACGCTCATCATCGCGCTGCCTCTCGGCATCGCGGCGGCGATCTACCTCAACGAGTATTCCAAGAAGGGCAGCAAGCTCGTGAAGGTCATCCGTCTCTTCATCGATACGCTTGCGGGCATTCCCTCCATCGTATTCGGTCTGTTCGGCAATATCTTCTTTGTGGCGATCTGCGGCGGACGGTACAGCATTATCGCGGGATCGCTGACGATGGTGCTCATCGTCCTCCCGACCATCGTCCGCTCGACGGAGGAGAGCCTGCGCGAAGTCGCGGACTCCATGCGCGAAGGCTCGCTCGCCCTCGGCGCGTCCAAGGTGAGAACCATCTTCAAGATCGTGCTTCCCTCGGCGCTGAGCGGCATCGTGACTTCCATCATTTTGAGTATCGGGCGTATCGTCGGCGAATCGGCTGCGCTCATCTATACGGCGGGCGCGGTCATCGGAATGCCCGACGGCTACGGTTCTTCGGGTATGACCTTTGCAGTCGCAATGTATAAACTGACGCAGACGGGGCGCGCGGGGGATATGGAAAAGGCGTATGCCATCGCGGTCGTGCTGCTCGTCATCGTCGTCGCGCTCAACCTTCTCGTGACCTTCCTCGAAAAGCGCATCAAGAGAAAGACGCTCGGAACGACGGGCACGGGAACGGAAAAGAAGCACGCGCACGCAAAGCAGGAAGCGGAAGAAGAGAATACGGAGGCGTTGGAACCGCTTGCGGAGCCTGCTCCCGCAGAGGGCGCAAAGGCGTAAAGGGACGGAGGATACGATTGTGAAAGAGAAGAAAATCAAGGAAAGCAAAGAGGAAAAAGAGGAGAAAAAGGAGAAGGGACTGTTCGCCAGAAAGCAGGTTCCGCCCTTCCGTTTTGAGAACGGCGTTGCGATCAACGTCAAGGATATGGATCTTTTCTACGGCGATTTCAAGGCGCTCAAAAAGATCAATATGGCGATGCCCGAAAAGAAGATCACGGCAATGATCGGACCTTCCGGCTGCGGAAAGTCAACGCTGTTGAAGTCGCTCAACCGCATGAACGACCTCGTCGAGGGCTGCCGCGTCGAAGGCGAGATCACCATCGGCGGCGAGAACATTTATGAAAAGACGGCGGACCTCGCCCGTCTGAGAAAGAACGTGGGCATGGTGTTCCAGCGTCCCAATCCCTTCGCGATGAGCGTGTACGACAATATAGCCTACGGACCGCGCACGTTCGGCATCAAGAAGAAATCCGTGCTCGACGAGATCGTCGAACGCTCGCTGCGGAACGCCGCAATGTGGGAAGAGCTGAAAGACCGCCTCGGCAAATCGGCGCTCGGGCTTTCGGGCGGACAGCAGCAGCGTCTTTGCATTGCGCGTGCGCTCGCCGTCGAGCCGCAGATCCTGCTGATGGACGAGCCGACTTCCGCGCTCGACCCCATTTCCACGGGCAAGATCGAGGAGCTCTGCGAGGAACTCAGAGATAAGATCACCATTGTCATCGTCACGCACAATATGCAGCAGGCGGCGCGTATTTCGGATAAAACGGCGTTCTTCCTGCTGGGCGAGATGGTCGAAATGGGGGATACCGATCAGGTGTTCTCCGCGCCGCAGGATAAGCGCACGGAAGATTACATTACGGGGAGATTCGGTTAAAACAGTTCACGACTTTCTTTTTGAACTGACATCGTCGCGTCGGAGCGCACCCTGCGGGTGGTTCGGCGTAGCCGAACACCACGCTTAAAACGCTCGACGCTCCTCATCGCAAAAAATCTTTCTGTGAAATCTTTTTTGCGATGGTTGTTGTATGATTATTCGTGAGGTTTAAGAAAACCCCGCAGTCGCTCACGCTTTGTGCGCGGTTTTCTTCGCCGCCGCTGTATGGCAACAGTACAGCACGCGGCGGCTTCATCTTTCCGCACAAGCCGCGTGAGCGGCAAATTGAGTTCCGCAGCGCAGGGAAACCCTGCTCGCGGACGTAATTGAAAGCAAGTTTGCGGATTTGTAAATTCTGCGGGATTGAGGGACAACTCATTGCGCGGCGCAATCATTCTTTCCGCAAGCGATAAGAGAAATATCAGGAGAAATATATGTCTGCAAGAAAATTTTTCGACGAAGAACTCAGCGATCTGCACGCGACGCTCGGGCGTATGTGCGCGATCACGGAGAATATGATCAAAGACGCCGTCGCGTCGTTGAAGACGCTCGACAGAAAGCTGGGCGCTTCCGTTGCCGAGACGGACAGAGAGGTGGACGATCTGGAAATCGACATTGAGAAGAAGTGCATGCGCATTCTTTTGAAGCAGCAGCCCGTCGCAAAGGACCTCGTCAAGGTGACCACGACGCTCAAAGTCATCACCGACGTGGAGCGCATCGGCGATCAGGCGGCGGACATCGGCGAGATCGTGCGCCAGTATCCCGAGAACAAGCTCTTCAAAGAGCCGGAGCATATCAGCCGCATGGGCGATCTTGCCGTCGCGATGATCCACCAGAGCGTCGAGTCCTTCCTCAATGAGAGCGTTGGCGGCGCGGATATGGTCATTCACGCCGACGATGAGATGGATTCCCTCTTCAACGAGGTCAAACAGGAGCTGATCGAAAAGATCAGCGGCGATGCGCTCGTCGCCGATCAGGCGGTACAGCTTCTGATGGTCGCAAAGTACCTCGAAAAGATCGGCGACTACGCCGTCAACGTCAGCGAGTGGGCAAAGTTCCTCGTCACGGGCGTTCACAAAGAATATCAGTAACTGAAAAACGACGCGAAAACGCAGGGGGACGGAAGCTCCGCCCTCCGGTTTTCGCATATAATTTTTTCAAATTAGTGAAAAACAGGTGACAAACCGCGTTCCTTCTTGTTATAATGGATTTGTCTGTTTACAGGCATTCTACGCAAGAGGGAAGGATTTATGGAAGTAGTCTATCTCGTGCTGCAACTTCTGGGCGGCCTCGGCGCATTCCTCATCGGTATGGAGATGATGTCGGAGAGCATGTCCCGCTTGGCGCACGGAAAACTCCGCACGATGCTCAACAAGACGGCGAACAACCGTATTGCGGGCGTCGGCATCGGCTGCGCCGCCACCGTCATCATTCAGAGTTCGTCCGCCACGACCGTCATGGTCGTCGGTCTCGTCAACGCCGGAATCATGACGCTCTTTCAGGCGACCGCCATCATCATGGGCGCGAATATCGGCACGACCATCACGGCGTGGATCGCCTCGCTCGGCAGTCTCGATATTTCGGCGTTCCTGCTCGTTCTGACCGTCGTCGGCGTGTTCATGACGATGCTCGGCAAGCGCGAACGCGTGAAAGTCGTCGGCAATATCCTCGCGGGGCTTGGCCTTATTTTCGTGGGACTTTCGGTCATGTCCAGCTCGATGGACCCTGATCTGCACCCCGAGATCATGAACGCGATCAAAAACGCGCTCTCCGTCGTCAATAACCCGTTCCTGCTCCTTCTCATCGGCATTGTCGCCACGGGGATCGTGCAGTCCTCGTCGGCGGTCACGAGTATCGTCGTCGTGCTCGCCACGAGCGGCGTGCTCATCGGCGGCTCGGGCGACGGCGTGTATTACGTCATCATCGGCTCCAATATCGGCACCTGCGTCACGGCGCTGCTTTCGTCCATCGGCGCAAATCCCAACGCCCGCCGCGCCGCGATCATTCACCTGCTGTTCAACTGTTTCGGTGCGATCATCTTCACGGCGTTCCTGCTGTGCTGGCAGCCCTTCGGCGTGACCTTCTCCGATACCGTTCTCGCAAAGATCTTCCCCGAGACGGCGACGGGCCCGAACTATCAGTTCCAGATCGCGTTCTTCCATACGCTCTTCAACGTGACCTGCACCTGTATTTTCCTGCCCTTTGCAAAGGGATTCGTCAGACTTGCCAACCTCATCGTACGCGAAAAGCCCACGCCCGAAAAGCAGTCGAACGAAGTCGTCGGCGATCTCGACGAACGCCTGCTCCTGCAACCCTCCGTGGCGCTGGAACACGCCTATCAGGGAACGGGCAAGATGTTCGCGTACGCCGTCGAGACGCTGGACGAGGCGGTCGCGGCATTTCTCAAAAAGGACGTCTCCGTCAAAGAGGACGTCGCTGCCCGCAACGAAAAACTTGCGGAGGCGAACCGGATCGCGGTGCAGTATCTCGTAAAACTTTCGGCGAGCGCGCCCGTGATCGAGGACGAAAAGACGATTTCCACCCTGCACTACGTGCTCAACGACATCGTGCGTATCGGCGAACTTGCCGACAACGTGACCAAATACACCGATCACTACGAAAAGGACGGGCTGATCTTCTCGGGAGAGTTCCTCTCCATGACGGAGGACATGTTCAGCCGTATCAAGGAGCTTTCCGCGGTCGCCTACGAGGCGTATCTCGAACACGATTTCGGCAAGCTCAGAGACGTGGACGAGCTGGAAGAGTCCATCGATCAGGACCGCCGCCGTCTCGTCAATCAGCATATCAAACGCCTCAACGAAGGCAAATGTCAGCCCGAAAATTCGAGCGTGTTCATCAACCTTGTCGGCAACCTCGAACGCGCGGCGGATCACATTACATATATTGCCCATTCCATCGAGTGAGCGCGGGCTGAACGGGCGCGGGGAATGCTCTCCGCAGCCGCTCGGAAATGCGTTCGCGGCACAGAAGAGAGGTCATCATGAGCAATAAAGTTTATCTACTCGAAGACGACGAGAGCATCTGCGAACTTGTCAAATGTACGCTGGATATGAACAGCATCTCCTGCGAGACGTTCACCACCGTAAAGGCGTTCAACGCCGCAGTGGACGCTTCGCTGCCCGACGTCGTGCTTCTGGACGTCATGCTCGCCGACGGCAACGGGCTGGAAGTGCTGCAACGGCTCAAAGCGCGCTTTCCCGCGCTCTGCGTCATTATGCTCTCCGCGCTCGGCAAGGAGACGGACAAGGTGAAGGGGCTGAACGCGGGCGCGGACGACTATATCGCCAAGCCCTTCGGCGTGCTCGAACTCATCGCGCGCGTCAACGCCGCGCTCCGTCGGGCGAACAAGTCCAGCGTGATCCGCACGGGACAGCTCGTCATGAATACGGAAAATATGTCCGTCACATATAAGGGCGAGGAGCTCGATCTGAGCAACAAGGAGTTTCAGCTCCTCAAATACTTTATGCAGAACGAAGGCAAAGTGCTTCCGCGCGAGACCATTCTCTCCGACGTATGGGGTTACGACGGCGGCGAAACGCGCACGCTGGACAATCACATTGCGCGCCTGAGAAAGGCGGGACTCAATTTTGAAACGGTGTTCGGCGTCGGCTATAAATTTATTGCGGACTGAAAGGGGAGTAAATCCCCTTTTTTCATAAAAGAAGGAGCAATCGTATGAAAAAACGCATCATGTGGCTGTGTTTTGCCATTACGGCGGTCGCGCTCGTCGTTTTTTCCGTCGTTTCCACAGACGTCTATTATAATAACAGCATCGAACACGCCAAGACCTATCTCAAAGCCTATCTCGCCGCGTTCGACGAGAGCCGCACGACCGACGCCGCGTACGCCAAGGAGCTTTCCGCGGCGCTGAACGGCGCGCGCGTCACCTTCCTTTCGCCCGAAGGGGAGTTCTGGGCGGATTCGGAGGATACCAACGAGGATTCGCGCGCAATGCGCCCCGAAGTGCGGGACGCGATCGCCGAAGGCGAGGGATATTCCGCGCGCTCTTCCGAAACGCTGGGCGAAAATTTCGTCTACTACTGCAAGCGGTTCGACGGCTGCCTCGTTCGCGTCGCCGTGCGCACCGATTCGGTGTGGGGGATCTATCTGGACGCCCTGCCCGCGATCGCCTGTTTCCTCGCGGCGGACGCGCTTTTGTGCCTGCTCATCACCTATCTTTCGTCGGGCTTTATGCTGAAACCGATGGAGGACCTCGTGCGCAGCGCGGCAAAGGGGGAGCGCGTCTCTACGGCGAGCGCGGAACTGAGACCCGTCGCCGAGCTCATCAACCGCATGAACGACGACGCGGAAAAGCGGGTGGCGGAAAGCAAATCGGAGCGCGAACAGGTCGTCAGGGCGCAGCAGTCCAAGGACGAGTTCATCGCCAACGTCACGCACGAGATGAACACGCCGCTCACCTCCATCCGCGGCTTTGCCGAACTGCTCGCGTCGGGCGCGCTGGAAGGGGAGCGCGCGCAGAAGGCTTCGGCGACAATCCTCGCGCAGAGCGAACGCTTGCAGAATCTCGTCGCGTCCATCATCAATTACAGCGAGATCGACAGCGAGGACCTGCCGCTCTACGAAGTGGACGCCTCCCGCATCGCCCGCGAGACGCTCGCCGCGCTCTCGCCCGAGATCGCCGAACGCAGGCTCGTGCTCCTTTCGGAGATCCGCGACGGCGTCATGCTCATGAGCCGTCACGAGCGCGTCACGGAAATTTTCGGAAACATCATCCGCAACGCGATCCGCTATAACCGCGAGGGCGGCAGCATCTCCGTGCTGCTCACCGAGGAGGAATTTACCGTTTCGGATACGGGCATCGGCATTGCGGAGGAAAACCTCGACCGCATTTTCGACCGCTTCTTTACGGTGGACAAATCGCACAACGGCAAGAACGGCGGGTTCGGGCTGGGGCTTTCCGTCGTCAGAAAACTGTGCGCCAAACAGGGCTGGCAGCTCACCGTCAGAAGCGAGGTGGGCGTGGGCAGCACCTTCCGCATCGGATTTCAGGCGGACGGCGCGCAGGAAAAATAATTTCGGAAAAAAATCGGAAATCCCCCGTCAAACGTTTGACTATAAAAAATATTCTGCTATAATAACCCGCGTTTCGTGACGCGTTGCGGCGGCTGCCGGCGCGCAGGATATCGAAAAGACGCGCGGCGCGCGCCATGTGCGCGTATGCGCCGATAAGGAGAAAAAATATGAAGATCACAATGACGGAAACGGGCAGCGTTCCCGTGAGCGCAGGAGGCTTCGGGCTGTTTTTCGAGGACATCAACTATTCGCTGGACGGCGGTCTGTACGCGCAGATGCTGGAAAACCGCAACTTTGAAGCCAAGGAAGTGCGGGGCGAAAAGGATCGTTTCACGGTGCAGGCGGACGGAAAGTACGCGTGGAGCGCGTACCCCGCGGAGGACAGCGCGGCGCTCAAAGTCAAGGACGACCGCCCGCTGTTCGTGGAGAATCCGCACTATCTGCGCGTGGAGGCGAAGGCGGCGGGCGCGGGCATCGCAAATAAGGCGTACGACGGCGTGTATCTGAAAGCGGGTATGCGCTATAAGCTCTCCTTCTGGATGCGTTCCTACGACTACCGCGCGCCCGTATTTGCGGGCGTATATGCGGGCGGGGAGACGGCGTTCGAGGTCAAGGCGAAGCCGCGCGCGGACGGGAAGTGGCATAAATACGAATTTACGGTGCGCGCCAAGGCGGATTACGACCGCGCGCAGTTCCGTTTTACGCTCTCGGCGGCGGGAACGCTGCACGTCGATTGGTTTTCGCTCATGCCCGAGGACGCAGCGCTGGGCGTGTTCCGCCGCGATCTCGTGGAGATGCTGCAAGAGCTGAAACCCGGATTTCTCCGCTTCCCCGGCGGGTGCATCGTTGAGGGCAACACGCTCTCCAACCGCTATCTCTGGAAAAATTCCGTGGGGCAGACGGAGCGCCGCCGCCATAATTGGAGCCGCTGGGCGGTCCACGGCGCGTGCGAGGAGAACGGGTTCTGCACGCCCTATTCCCACTACGGGCAGACGCTCGGCGTGGGCTACTACGAATATTTCCTGCTGTGCGAGTATCTCGGCGCAAAGGCGCTGCCCGTGCTGTCGGTCGGCATCGCCTGCCAATATATGTCCTCCGAGGTCGTGCCTGCGGACGATCCCGCGCTCGAAGTATACATTCAGGAGGCGCTGGACGTCGTGGAGTTTGCCAACGGCGGCAAGGATACCGTCTGGGGCAGAGTGCGCGCGGAGATGGGGCATCCCGAACCCTTCGGGCTGGAATACCTCGGCATCGGCAACGAGCAGTGGGAAGAGAACGGAAACGAGTTTTACAAGCGGTTCGAGCTGTTTGAGCGCCGCATTCACGAGAAGTACCCCGCGATCAAGATCATCGGCACGGCGGGCCCCACGGTGGATTCGCCCTCGCACAGGGACGCGTGGGCGTGGACGCGCAGGAATTTGCAGAAAAATCCCGATTTCGTCTATGCGACGGACGAGCACTTCTACGTGCCGCCCAAGTGGCTCTATGATAACGTGAACGTGTACGACAGCTATCCCCGCGAGGGGCTTGTGTACGCGGGCGAGTACGCCGCGCACGTCGCGGAGGCTGGCGCGGGCAAGTTCAACGCGCCCGAGTCCAACGTCTGGGAGGGCGCGCTTGCGGAAGCCGCGTTCATGACGGGCATGGAACGCAACGCCGACGTCGTCGTGATGAAGTCGTACGCGCCGCTCCTCGCGCGCCTCGGCTATACGCAGTGGAGCCCCGACATGATCTGGTTCGACGGCAAGTCTGCGTTCGGTTCGGCAAGTTACTACGTTCAGAAGCTGTACAGCCTGTACACGGGCGATGTCTCCTATCCCGTCAGAACGGACGCGCCCGACGTCTACGCGTCGGCGACCTCGCGCGGCGATCTCACCTTCGTCAAAGTCGTCAACGCGGGCGATCAGGCGCAGACGGCGGACGTCGAGGCGGATTTCCCCTTCGGCGAGATGATCCGCATCGTGCGCATGGAGGGCGCGCTCTCCGACTATAACACAATGGAGGAACCGCGTAGAATTGCGCCCGCGGAAGTCGCGCCCGCCGCTCCCGCGACGGCGGAACTTCCCCCGCACAGCTTTCAGGTGCTCGTATTCCGCAAATAACGCGCAGAAAACCTTCCCGCCGCGCGGCGGGAAGGTTTTTTTCGGCGGCAAAAGTTGCGTTCGGCGCGCATTTTTCTTTACAAATCGCGCCGGATTTACTATAATATCCCTATGATCCGCATTGCCGACGGTTGGAAAGATTTCTCCGTCCTCGCCACGGGGGACGGCTATAAACTCGAACGGTGGGGGGAGCATATCCTGCTCCGTCCCGATCCGCAGGTCATCTGGCACGCACAGCGCGACCTGTTCGGCTACCCGGGACTGTCCGCAGTCTACCGCCGCAGCGAAAAGGGCGGCGGCGCGTGGGAGTACAAAAAGCCGCTCCCGCAGAGCTGGAATATCGGGTACAAGGACCTCACGTTCAAGATCATGCCCATGGGCTTCAAGCACACGGGGCTTTTTCCCGAACAGGCGGCGAATTGGGAGACGACGGGCGCGCTCGTCAGGAAGGCTGTCGCGGCGGGGCGAAAGGTGAAAGTGCTCAATCTCTTCGCCTATACGGGCGGCGCGAGCGTCGCGCTTGCAAAGGCGGGCGCGGAAGTCACGCACGTGGACGCGGCGAAGGGCATGGTGGAGCGCGCGGGCGAAAACGCGCGGCTTTCGGGGATCGCGAGCGGGATCCGCTACATTATAGACGACTGCAAAAAATTCGTCCTGCGCGAACTCCGGCGCGGAAACCGCTACGACGCGGTCGTCATGGACCCGCCCTCTTACGGGAGAGGACCCGGGGGCGAAATGTGGAAGATCGAGACGGAACTTTACCCCTTCGTAAAACTTTGCGCCGAGCTGTTATCGGACGATCCGCTCTTCTTCCTCATCAACAGCTACACGACGGGGTTGCAGCCCGCGGTGCTCAGCAACATTCTCACCCTGTGCCTTGCGGGGCGCGCGGGTCGGATCGAGGCGTATGAAGTGGGACTTCCCACAGAGGAAAAAATTCCGCTGCCCTGCGGCGCGGGAGGGATATATATTCATGACTGAAAATTACCAACCTACCATTCTTTACGAGGACAACCACCTTCTCGTCGTGTTGAAGGAGCAGAACCTTGCCTCCTGCCCCGACGAGAGCGGCGATCGGAACCTGCTCGATCTGCTGAAAGAGTATATCCGCCGCACCTACGGGAAGCAGGGGAACGTCTACGTCGGGCTGGTGCATCGGCTCGACCGTCCGACGGGCGGCGTCATGGTGTTCGCCAAAACGAGCAAGGCGGCGGGGCGGCTCTCCGAACAGATGAAATCGGGCGACTTTGAAAAGCGCTATCTCGCCGTTTTGAACGGCGCGCCCAACCCCGAGAGCGGCAAGCTCGTGAACTGGCTGAAAAAGAACACCGTCAACAATATGGTGTATCTCTCCACCGAGGGTACGGACGGCGCGAAGTACGCCGCGCTCGACTACCGCGTGCTCGAAAAGAAGGGCAGCCTTGCGCTGACGGAGATCAAGCTGCATACGGGCAGAAGCCATCAGATCCGCGTTCAGTTCGCGGGCATCGCGCATCCCGTGTACGGCGATATGCGTTACGGCGGGGAATACGCGCAGAAGGGCAGGCTCGCGCTCTGGGCGTATTCGCTCTCGTTCACCCATCCCGTCACCAAGGAGCGGATGCGCTTTATCGGCGAACCGCCCGCAGAGGAGGGGCCGTGGAAATTATTCGACGTGGAGAAATTTATCCGTCCCGTGTAAATTGTGCGAAAATTGCATTTTTCACCCCCGTCGAGCGCGATACCGCTTGACGAACGAAAAAAATTTGTGTAGAATATACAGGATAGCTTACAACAAAAGCGCCATAAAAACAGGTCGGGGGTCTCTCCGATTGCGGAGTTCCGTTTCATGAACAAGGTAAAAGTACGTTTTTTAACAATTGCATCGCTCGTCGTTATGCTGATCGCAGTGCTCGCGCTTGCGGTCTGTTCCGTCATCCCGCGCCGCACCGCGCAGGCGGTCACGGAGGTCGAGTATGAGCCTTCCGCGGTATTTGCCGCGGGCGTCGGCGGCGAAGTCGGCGCGTCGGAAGGGGGTACCTCTTACATTGAGTTCTCGCTCGCCGACGGCGGAAAAACGCATTTCAGGCGCGATCTTGCGCTCAAATGGTTCAGCGCGGACAGCGCGGAGGATCCCTCCGTTGTAAAACCCGGCAAAGCGAACTATTTCAGTATGCAGTTTTCCTTCCCCTCCGTGGATTTCGAGACGTTTACCATCGAATTCCAGAGCGACGAGGAAAACATCACCAAAGACGCGCAGGCAGTCAACTCCCTCGTCTTTGAAAAGACGGCGGACGGCAGGCTGACTGTCAGAGTCAAGAACGCTTCGCAGCAGGATCTGGAAAACGATAATTCCGAGCTTGACGCGGGTACGGTGGCGGCGGCTTCCGTCTCGAACGATTTCACGCTCACTTTCGCGGAAGCGACGGATGCGGAAGCCGTTGCGGGAGATTTCAAGGTCGTGCTCCAATGCGGCGGTGAACAGGTGCTTGAAAGCAGATTCACGAATATCGGCGGCAACTATCTGGAATACCGTTCCTCTGCCGCGACCACGCCCAACACGCCCATCACCTTCACGGCGGAACTGCCCGAAGGCGCGGCGGAAGGGGCTACGCAGAGCGTTCTCATGAAGTCGCTCAACGGGCAGTCGTTCGCGCTCACGGAAGGGCGCGTGCAGGACGTTACCGCGCCCGTGCTTGTCCTCAACGAAGAGGTGTACGCGTTTACGCTCGGCAAGAAGTTCTCGCTCGAATACGAGGCGATCGACGTCTGCGACGACACGGTGAGCGTTTCCCGCTACTACTACATGGCGGCGCAGAACGAGGACGGTTCGTATATCGCGCCCGACGCGTCCGAAGAGGACGATTATGATTACGACACGCTCGGAACGTCCACCTATTTCATGCCCGTTACGGAGACGCCGGCAGGTCAGCCTCCCGTGGAATATGTGAGCATCTATTTCGACCTGAAAGACGGCAGAAGAGCGGACGACGGAAGCAACGAAGTTTCCGAAACCGTGTACCTGACGTGGTACGCGGCGCCCGCATCCGATACCGTAGAGACGCTGAACGGCTGCGACTATATCCGCGTTGACCGCAACGAAGAGGGTCCCGCCTACACGGGTCTGACCGCGACGGCGGGCGACACGGAAGAAGACAACGGCAACGTTACCGATGAAGGCGGCGCAAATACCTACGGTACGGCGGTTCAGGCGTATCGGACCGCCCTTGAAGCGGCTGCGGAAAACACGAGCGCAGGTACGGGCGCATACCTCTATATGCCTTCGCTGCGCGGGCTGATTTACAGCAACTTCGCCGACTACCGCAATCTGCAATTCACCGTCTGCTACTATCAGGAAACGCAGGCGGACGGCGATACGGCTTCTTCCGAGAGCGGGCTTTCCTATAACGAACTTCGCATCGAAGTGGACGAGGACGGCTGGTACAGGATCCGCATCTTCGCGACGGACGCCTCCTCCAACGCGATGAAGTATTACAACAAGGACGGCGAGCTGGTCGACGTGACGACGAGCAATGTGTGGGATATTGAAGGGATTCCCGAGTTCCTCGTGTATATCGACTACGACGGCGCGAGTATCGAAGATCCGGGTTCTCAGGATTACGGCTACCGCGACCGCACCTATACCATCAGCGATTTCGATATCATCGCGCTTGCGGGCTATGTAGAGGACTACGCGCTGTACTACTTTGATTCCGACTACCTCGCAGAGGGGCAGACGATGCCTTCCTACGACGATTTCGTGGAAAACGCCGAGCAGTACTTTACGGATACGTATAAAGCCAGCATGATCCGCATCAACGAGTACAACAGCGACGTGACCGAGGACGACGAGAATTGGGACGATACGGACAACTCCTATAATTGGAATCCCTCTTCGTCGCTCTCCTTCGTCCCGCAGCGTTCGGGCATCTACGTCGTCGAACTCACGGTGACCGACCCCAACCGCCCCGGCACGATGGAAACGGCGTACATGGCGATCGAGGTCCGCAACCCCGTCGACGTCATTCCCGGGCAGTCACAGTGGCTGCAAAACAACATTACGTCGGTCGTGCTCTTTGCGATCTCCGCAGTACTCGCGATCGCCATCGTGGTGCTGTTCGTGGTCAAGCCGTCGGATAAGAAGGTGAAGGAAGTCGACCTTGAAAAACTGAAAGGCAGACCCAAGAACGTCAACAAAAAAGACGATAAATAACGCAAAATTCCCGCAATGACCTTGCGGGAATTTTTTTGCACTGCGCGCCTTTTCAAACGCGCATACTTTTCCGCCGTCTGCACAAGTTAGGGGCATAAGGAGGGAAGTATGGTATTTTTCAACGTCGTTTCGTACATTCTCGTGCTCTTGGGTGCGCTCAACTGGGGAATGTTCGGTATTTTCGATTTCAACCTCGTCTCGGCGATCTTCATGGGGCCGCGCAGCGTCGGTTCGATCATCGTCTACTGCCTGATCGCGGCGGCTGCGATCTGGCTCATCATCTCGCCCATCATCACGAACGGGATGCTCAAACTCCGCGGCGACCGCGTCGCGCGCGAGGTCAAACAGTCGTAAGCGGTGAAATAAGCGCATTCGGAACGCGGAAAGGGGAATAAAAGTTCTCCTTTCCGCATTTTTTATGCCATGGGGAGATGCGCGGTATGACGTTGAAGGATTGCAGGCAGGGGGAGCGCGCCCGCGTGGCGGGCGTACATACTTCGGAGGCGCTCGGCGCGCGGCTGCGTGCGCTCGGGCTGTTTTGCGGCGCGGAAGTTTCCGTGCTGCGCGTTTCGCCGCGCAGGCGGGTCTGGCTGGTCGAGACGGCGTTCTCCACCTTTGCGCTCGGCGCGGAGATCGCGGAGAGCGTGGAGGTGACGGCGTGAAGGTGCTTCTCGTCGGCAATCCCAACGCGGGGAAGAGCACGCTCTTCAACGCGCTCGCGCGCGGACACGCCAAGGTGGGAAATTGGCACGGCGTGACGGTGGGCGCGCTCGAAAAGGAGACGACGCTCGGCGGAAGGCGCGTCACGCTCGTCGACCTCCCCGGGATCTACACGGCGGAGGGCATGAGCATGGAGGAAAAGGGCGCGCGCAGCTATCTTGCGGCGCACCCGACCGCGCCCGTGCTCTTCGTGTGCGAGTGCGGCGCGGTGGAACGCTGCCTGCCCCTGTTTTTTGCGCTGGCAAGGGGTCGGCGCGCGGCGTTGGTCCTCACCAAGGCGAAGCGGTTTTACGCGCGGGGCGGCAAGCTTGATCTCCGCCTGCTGGAAAAACGGCTCGGCGCGCCCGTGTTCGTTGCGGAGGGACTGCGGCGCGGCGCGCTCCTTGCGCAGGCGGCGCGCGTGCTTTCCGCACCCGTCGTTGCGCCGCGGTACGTCTCGCCCGACGGCGTGTTTTCTCCCGCGCGGGCGGGGCTCTCGCGGGCGGACGCGCTCCTCACCAACGCGTGGTTCGCGCTTCCGCTCTTTCTGCTCCTGCTTGCGGCGGCGTTTTACCTGACCTTCGCGCCGCATTGCCTGGGCGATTGGATGAAGAGCGGGATCGAGGCGTTCTTTTCCGAGTTCCTTGTCGCCCGCGCGCAGACCGTCTCTTCGCCCGTCGTCAGGAGCCTGCTTGCGGACGGGCTTCTGCCCAGCCTCGGCGGGGTGCTGAGCTTTCTGCCGCAGATCGCGCTCCTCATGTTCTTTCTCATCTGCATGGAGGAGAGCGGGTTTCTCTCCCGTCTCGCCTGCCTGACGGACGGCGCGTTCGCCGCCGTCGGACTGAACGGGCGCGCCGTCTTTTCCCTCGTCATGGGCTTCGGCTGTACCGCCGCAGCCATTCTCACGACGCGCGGACTTGACGACAGGCGCGTACAGCGGCGCACAATCCTGTGCCTGCCGTACATCTCGTGCAGCGCGAAACTGCCCGTCTATCTCACGCTCGCCGCGTCCTTCTTTGAAAACGCGTTTTACGGGGTGATGCTTTTGTACGCGCTCGGCGTTGCGCTCGCCCTCGCCGTCGCGCTCGCGACAAAGCGGGGCGGGCGTTCGCCCTTTCTGCTCGAACTTGCGCCGCTGCAAATTCCGCGCCCGCTTTTCGTCCTGAAAGCCTTGCTCTTTCAGATAAAACAGTTTATAATAAAGGTGGCGACCGTCATTCTCGCATTCTTTCTTGCAAGCTGGCTGCTCTCGTCCTTCGATTGGAGTTTTCGCATGTGCGGCGCGGAGGAGAGTATGCTTGCTGGGATCTGCGGCGGGCTGAAATGGCTGTTCGCGCCCGTCGGAATGGCGGATTGGCGCATCGCGTACGCGGCGCTCGCGGGGCTGATCGCCAAGGAAAACGTAGCGGGCGCGATCGCGCTCTTTTACGGCGCGTTTCCGTACGGCGCGGCGAGCGCGTTCGCATTTTCCGTGTTCGTGCTCACCTGCTCCCCGTGCGTTTCAGCGATCGCCGCAACGGCACACGAACTCGGCTGGAAACGCGCGCTTGCGTACGCCGCGTTCCAGACGGTCAGCGCGCTTCTTGCAAGCTATCTCGCCTACTTTCTGTGGCGGGGCGGGGTTGCGCTGCTGCCGCTCGCGCTTGCGCCCGTCGCCGCATATCTTCTCATCAGGAACCTTCATGAAAGAATTTACCGTCCGCGAGGACACGACGCTGAAAACATTCACCGATAATTACTACGCGCAGGCGTCTTTCTGCTTCCGCACGCTCTTAAAAGCGCGCGAGATCCGCGTCAACGGCGCGCGCGTCTCGGCGGATATGCCCCTGAAACAGGGGGACGTCGTGCGCTATTTCCTCACGCCCAAACAGGAGAGCCGCGCCGCGTTTTCCGTCGTCTACGAGGACGGGAACGTGATCGTGGCGGACAAGGAGAGCGGCGTCAATTCCGAGGCGGTCTTTTCCGCGCTCGGCGAGCGGGGAGAGACGTATTTTATCCATCGGCTGGACCGCAACACCGCGGGACTGCTTATCTTTGCGAAGAACGCCGAGGCGGAGGGGGAGCTTCTCTCCGCCTTCCGCGACCGCCGCGTGGAAAAGATCTATCTTGCGCGCGTCGTCGGGTGTCCCAAGGAAAAACACGCCGTATGCACGGCGTACCTGAAAAAGGACGCGGCGGCTTCCCGCGTGCGCGTCTCGTCCAAGCCCGTCGGCGAAAAAATCATCACCGAATACGAAGTTCTGGAAGGGGGGGAGACCTCGCTCCTGCGCGTGACCCTGCACACGGGCAAAACGCACCAGATCCGCGCGCACCTCGCCTTTCTCGGATTTCCGATCGTCGGCGACGAAAAGTACGGCGACGGCGCGTACAACCGCGCGCACAACGCCGTCCGACAGAAACTCGTCGCCAAGCGGCTCACGCTGCACTGCGCGGGCGCGCTCGCCTATCTCGACGGCAGGACATTTCTTTCATCGCACGAAGTATAAGGGGTAGGATATGATTTTGGAGACGGAACGGCTGTATCTGCGCAAACTCACGCCCGCGGACAGGGCGGCTCTGTGCGAAACGTTGCAGGATAAAGAGGCGATGTACGCCTACGAGCACGCCTTTTCGGACGAAGAGGCGGACGCGTGGCTCGCGCGGCAGATCGCGCGGTATCAGGAGGACGGTTTCGGACTCTGGGCGGTCATCCGCAAGGAGGACGGCGCGTTTTTAGGACAGTGCGGCATAACCATGCAGGACGTCCACGGCGAGCGCGTTCCCGAAATCGGGTATCTGCTCACGCGCAGATATTGGCACATGGGCTACGCCACGGAGGCGGCGCGCGCCTGCAAGCAATACGCGTTTGAAACGCTGGGGCTGCCCGCGGTGTATTCCATCATCCGCGAAAATAATCTTCCTTCCCGCCGCGTGGCGGAGCTTAACGGAATGTGCGTCGTCGGTACGCTCGTAAAGCATTATTACGGGTTCGCGATGCCGCACCTCGTGTATCGGATTGAAAAGTAAACCCGCGACTTCACTGCGCTAAAAACCCGCGTTTTTTTACAGCGCAAAAAAAAATGAAAAAAGTTTCCGCCGAACGCTTGACGGCGGCTTCTTTTTGTGGTAATATATGAACACTTATTCATATAATAATAAGCGAGGTCTCTATGACGAATTGCAATCATGAAGAGGAGCACGCCTTCGCGGCGGCGCGCGCAAAGATGAATATGCCCAAAGAAGAGGAGATCGTTTCGCTCGCGACGGCGTTCAAAGCCATCTCCGAGCCGAGCCGACTGAAAATTTTATTTGCGCTCCGTCAGGGGGAGATGTGCGTCTATCACATCACCGAGGCGGTCGGGAGCACGCAGAGCGCCGTTTCGCACCAGCTCCGTATCCTGCGCGACAATCGCATCATCAAGGCGCGGCGCGACGGGCAGAACGTCGTGTATTCGCTTGCGGACGCCCACGTGATGGCGGTACTTTCACTCGCCTGCGAACACCTTAGCTGTACATTTTAAGGAGCGGATATGAAACGTATCATAAAAATCAGAAATTTAGACTGCGCGGCGTGCGCGGCGGAGTTGCAGGAAGAACTTGCCGCCATCGAGGGGATCTCGGAGGTCTCCGTCGATTTCGTCACGCAGCGCGTCGCGCTCTGCCACGAGGGGGAAGAGCCGCTCAAAAAGGCGATCTACTCCATTACGCACTTTGAAGAGGTGGAGATCGCGGACGGCTCCGCGCCCGCAAAAAAGGAACGCCACCTCAAAGAGCTGATCTCCATTCTCGTCTCCGCGGCGTTCTTTATTCCCGCGCTCGTGCTCGATCTTGCGAAGATCGGCAGCGAATGGATCGCGTTCGGGCTGTATCTCGCCGCATTTGCGGCGGCGGGGTGGTCGGTCGTGCTCGCGGTGTGCAAAAATGCGCCGCGCGCCTTCCGCGGCGGGTTCCACCCGAGCGTACTGCTCGACGAAAACCTGCTCATGCTCATTGCCGCCGTCGGCGCGTTTGCGCTCGGGGAGAACATGGAGGGTGCGATCGTCATGCTCCTGTATCAGATCGGCGAATACTTGCAGGGGCTCGCGGTCGGCTCGTCGCGCGGGGCGATCACGCGGCTCATGTCGTTGAAGAGCGACAGCGCGATCCTCCTCGACGGCGATACGCAGCGGGAGGTCCACCCCGACGAGCTTTCCGCGGGGGACGTCATCCTCATCCGAAAAGGGGATAAAGTTCCCGCCGACTGCCGCCTTCTGGACGAAACCGCCTCGCTCGATACCAAGTCCATGACGGGCGAGAGCTATTTGAAGGAAGTCCGCGCGGGGCAGGATATGCTCTCGGGCTGTATCAACGAGGGCAACGCGGTGCGCGCGTCCGTCCTGCGCCCCGCCTCCGAGAGCGCGGCGGCGAAGATTCTGGAACTTGTGGAGAACTCCGCCGCGCAGAAGGCGAAACCCGAAAAGTTCATCACGAAGTTTTCGCGCTGGTATACGCCCATCGTCGTGCTCATCGCCGTCGTTCTCGCGGTCGTGCCGCCGCTCTTTCAGAACTATAATTTTTCGGAATGGATCGTCCGCGCGCTCAACCTGCTCGTCATTTCCTGCCCGTGCGCGCTCATCATCTCCGTTCCGCTCACCTACTTTTCGGGCGTCGGAACGCTGGCGCGCTGCGGCGTGCTCGCCAAAGGCGCGGTCTATCTCGACGGGCTTGCTTCCGTGAAGGTCGCCGCGTTCGATAAGACGGGTACGCTCACCGAGGGGAGGTTCTCCGTCGGGAACGTCCGCGGAGACGGGCGCGCGCTTGCACTCGCCGCGGCGGTGGAGAAGGCGTCCTCTCACCCGCTTGCACAGGCGTTCGAGGGCGTTCCGTCGCCCGCGGCAAGTTGCGTGGAAGAACTTGCGGGCAGGGGCTTGCAGGGCGTCGTCGGCGGGAAAAAGGTGCTTGTGGGAAGTTACAGGCTCATGCGCGAACAGGGGATCGCGTGCGAGGAAGTGCAGAGCGCCGCGCTCGTCGTGTACGTTGCGGAGGAGGGGCGGCTCGTCGGGAGCGTGGAGATCGAGGATAAGATCCGCTCCGAGGCGAAAGACGCGCTGCTCGAACTCAAAAAGACGGGTATCTCCGAAATTGCGGTGCTCACGGGCGATACCGAGTCGCGCGCGCGGGCTGCGCTGCAAGGACTGCCCGTGGACGAATTCTGCGCGGAGCTGCTGCCCGCGGAAAAGCCCGCGCGCGCGGAAAAGCTCAAAGAAAAGGGCAGGCTTCTGTATGTGGGCGACGGCATCAACGATACCCCCGTCATGACGGTGAGCGACGTCTCCGTGGCGATGGGCGGACTTGGCAGCGACGCGGCGATCGAGGCGAGCGACTTCGTACTCGCGTCCGATAATCTGAGCGCGCTTCCCAAGGCGATCAGGGGCGCGAAAAAGACGCGCAAAATCGTGATCGAGAACATCGTTTTCTCCATTGCGGTCAAAGCTGCGCTCATGGCGCTGTCGCTTGCGGGCATTCTTCCGCTCTGGATCGCCGTGTTCGGCGATACGGGCGTCATGCTGCTCGCCGTGCTCAATTCCATGCGTATGCGCGCGAAGATCAGATGACTTCCGCACGGAGCGTTCCCCGAAATCACGGATATAAAAAAGCCGCTTGCATTGCATGCGGCTTTTGTGGTATACTGTAAGGGAACAATACGAAGCACGCCTTTGGCGGAATCTTTTCGGCATCTTTTTGCTTATCTTCCTTGCAATACGCTTGTATAGCGGCGTCATCGCGTCACGGCGAAACGAATTTTGCGGGCGATTCGGCAAAGCCGAACACCGCGCCTTATGCGTTTGCCGCTCCTTTTTCTCAAAATTCTTTTAAAAAGAATTTTGAGAAGGGAATAAGGTGAACGCCAAAGGTGCGAAGCAATCAAAAGCGGCAAGATGAGCGTCTCAGACGCGGCGAAGTCCGCGGCGCGTGCCGTGTGGCACGGGCAAGGACTTCAACAAAGTATGAGCGCACAGTTTCCGCTTTTGATCGGATTCGTATTAATCCCTTACAGTATAATCGGAGTATGGAAAAAACGCGGCAGTTAAAAACGCTCATCGACTGCGCGATGAAGCGTGCAAAATGCGATCTCGTCGTTCGGAACGCCCGTATCTTCAACGTGTTCACGGGGGAGATTGAACAGGGCGAGATCGCCGTAAAAGAGGGCGTCATCGTCGGCATCGGAACGGGGTACGCGGGCGAGCGGGAGTACGACGGCGCGGGCATGATCTTTCTGCCCGGGCTTCTGGACGCGCACATTCACGTGGAAAGTTCCATGCTCACGCCCGAAGAGTTCGCCCGCCTTGCCGTGGCGCACGGGACGAGCGGCATTATCGCCGACCCGCACGAGCTTGTCAACGTGTGCGGCGTGGAGGGCGCGGAGTATCTGAAAAAGGCGTTCGACCGCCTGCAATGCGGCGGCGTCTGCCCGCTCGACGTATTCATGCAGCTCCCGTCCTGCGTTCCCGCCACGCCCTTCGAGACGAGCGGCGCGTCGCTCGACGCCCGCGCAACGCGGGAGGAGATCGTCCGCGAGGAATTTTTCGGATTGGGGGAGATGATGAACTACCCCGCCGTGATCGCGGGCGAGGAGGAGACGATTGCAAAGCTCGCGGCGGCGGAAGAGGCGGGGAAGATCGCGGACGGACACGCGCCCGCCGTCACGGGCGACGCGCTCAACGCGTATCTGCTCGGCGGGATCGCCACCGATCACGAGAGCCTGACGGCGGAGGAGATGCGCGAAAAGGTCGCGCGCGGAATGTATGTGCAGATCCGCTGCGGGTCGTCGGCGAACAATCTTGCGCTTTGCGGCGAGGTTGTCACGGCGGAAAACGCCCGCCGCTTCCTGCTGTGTTCGGACGATAAGCACGCGCACGATCTCTTGCAGCGCGGGCATCTCGACGACGCGCTCCGCCGCCTCGTCAGAAGCGGCGTGCCTGCGCGGTTCGCCATTCCCGCGGCGACGCTCAACGTCGCCGAATGCTACGGGCTGAAACGCCGCGGCGCGATTGCCCCCGGGTATATCGCGGACATGGTGGGGGTAAACGATCTCTCGGACTTCTCCGTCCGCGCCGTGTTCAAGCGCGGCGTGCTCGTTGCCGAGAACGGAAAAGCGCTCTTTTCGGCGCAGGAGAAGTATCTCCCCGCGGCGGTCAGAAACACCGTCCGCGTGAAGGACGTCTCGCCCGAGGACTTCCGCATCCCCGTCCGCAGCGGCAGGGCGCGCGCAATGCAGGTCGCCGCATACGGGCTTGTCACGGAAGAAGTCATCGTTTCCGTGCGCGGCGGGGAGGATATCGACCTTTCGGGCACGGATTTAAATAAGCTCGCCGTCATCGAGCGGCATTTTGCAAGCGGGAATATGGGGCTCGGACTTGTGAAGGGATACGGATTCCGCGGCGGGGCGATCGGCATTTCCGTCGCGCACGACAGTCACAATCTCGTCGTTCTCGGCGACGACAACGCCGCCATGGCGCGCGCGGCGCAGCTTTTGAAGGAGACGGGCGGGGGCATGGCGCTCGTCGGCGCGGAGGGCGAGGAGACTTACCCGCTCGACGTTGCGGGGCTGATGAGTTCGCTCCCCGCCGAGGAGGTCGCCGCCCGCACGGCGCACATCTCCGCCGCCGCCCGCCGCATGGGCGTGAAGGAGGGGTACGACCCCTTCATGACGCTCGCCTTCCTCGCGCTGCCCGTCATTCCGCACCTGAAACTTACCGACAAAGGTCTGTTCGACGGGGATAAATTCGCGTTCACAAAGGTGGAAGTATGAAGTTTGAACGGGCAAAGGAGAGCGATCTTCCCGTTATCGGCGAAATTCTGGCGGCGGCGCGGGAATATCTCCGCGCGCAGGGGCTGGACCAGTGGCAGAAGTACGCGCCCACGGCGGAGGATACGGCGGAGCATTTCCGCCGCGGCGAGCAGTACGTTCTGCGCGACGGAACGGAGATCGCGGGCGTGTGTGCCGTCGTGCCGTACGAACCCGCTTACGACCGCATCGACGGCGCGTGGCGGCAAAACGGCGCATATCTTGCCATTCACCGCGTGGCGGCGGCTCCGGACGTAAGGCGCAGGGGCGTGGCTTCGGCGTTGTTTTACGGGGCGGAAGCGCTTGCGCGGGCGCAGGGGATCGGCGCGCTCCGCATCGATACGCACGAGGGCAACCTTCCCATGCGCGGCGCGCTCGAAAAGAACGGATTTATCTTCTGCGGCACGGTGACCATCGCCACGGGCGAGCGGCGCGTGGGCTACGAAAAAATTTTAAAAGGGGACGGAGAAAACGTCATGAAAGAATCGGAAAACAGACTAACGGAGACCATCGTCGCGGCGACGGGCAACGCGCACAAGCTCAGAGAGATCCGCGCCATCTTCGCGGATAAGACTGTTCTCTCGGAGAAGGAGGCGGGCTTTTCGGGCGAAATCGAGGAGACGGGCGAGACGTTTTTGGAAAACGCGCTCATCAAGGCGCGCGCCGTGTGTAAGGCGACGGGACTGCCCGCGCTCGCGGACGACAGCGGGCTGTGCGTGGACGCGCTCGGCGGCGCGCCCGGCGTGCGGAGCGCGCGCTATTCGGGCGGGGGCGACGCGGAAAACCGCGCGCTGCTCTTGAAGAACCTTGCGGGGGTCTCCGACCGCCGCGCGCATTTCAGCTGCGCCGTCGCGCTCGTCTGTCCCGACGGGCGGGAGCTTACGGCGGAGGGGCGCACGGAGGGGAGCATTCTCACGGAAGAGCGCGGGGAGCATGGCTTCGGGTACGACAGTCTGTTTTTCAGCACCGACCTCAATAAGAGCTTTGCGGAGGCGGACGAGGCGGAAAAGAACGCCGTTTCCCACCGCGGCAGGGCGCTGAAACGCTTGGAGGAACTGCTGTGAAGACGTTCGTCGTCATTTCCGATTCGCACGGTCGGCGCAAGAACGTGGAAAAGGTCGCGCCGCTCTTTGCGGAGAACGATTACGTCGTGCATCTCGGCGACGGCTCGACCGATCTGCGCGACTTTTTCCGCGAGTATCCCGATAAGATGATCGTCATGCGCGGAAACTGCGATTTTTCGTACGGCATGGACGAGTACGTCATCGAGGAAGAGGGTGTGCGCATTCTGTGCTGTCACGGTCATAAATACGGCGTGAAGAGCGGAATCGGAAGGCTCGCCGCGCACGCGAAGGAGCGGGACTGCACCGTCGCCCTCTACGGGCATACCCACCGCGCCGCCGCCGAGGAGATCGACGGCGTGCTGTGCGTCAATCCCGGGTCGCTCGGCTCGTACACCGACCCGAGTTACTGTTACCTCGTCGTGCATCAGGGAAAGCCGACGGCAACCATCGTAAAACTGCAATAACGCGCAATCAACGGCACAACGAAGAACGCGCCCCGCATTGCTAGCGGGGCGCGCGGTCTATTCGGAAGGGTCGGGCGGTTCGGGCGGCGTTTCGGGCGGGATTCGGGCGGGCGTTGCGGACGCCGTTCCCGCAGTCGGCTGCGCTGTGACTGCCGCGGCGCTTTGCGCACGGCGGGCGCGTACGAGGTGGTATGCCCACTGTCCGACCGCCGCGCCGATGATGATCACATATCCCACAATACTCAGCGTTTTGGGGAGCTGATCGAGGAACAGATAGCCGAGAATGGCGGCGAAAAAAACCTGCATATAGTCGAACACCGCAATCTCTTTGGCAGGAGCCTGACGGTAGGCGGCGGTAATGCAGAACTGTCCGCCCGTGGCGGCGGCTCCAGCGAGGAGCAGCCAGCAAAGCTGCATCGCCGTCATCGGCTCGTAGGTGACGATCATGAGGGGGAGCGTGACGACGGTGGAGAACGCCGCGAAGAAGAATACCGTCATAATGCCGCGCTCGCCCTTATTGCCGAGAATGCGCACGCAGGTATAGGCGAATCCCGCGCACGCGCCGCTGCCCAATCCCGCAAGGGCGGGGAGCGCAGCCATGTCGAAACGGGGATCGACCACGCACATCGCGCCCGCAAAGGCGATCAGCACGAAAATAAGCTCGGGAATGCGCGGCTTTTCGCGCAGCAGAAAGACGGAAAACAGAATGGCAAAGAAGGGGGAGAGCTTGTTGAGAATGGACGCGTCCGAAATGCTGCCGATGCGGTCGATGGCGTAAAAATTGAGGATCACGCCTAAAAGTCCGAGCGCGGAGCGCAGGAAGTGCCACGGAACGCACGCCTTGCTCCGGATGCGGAAATGCTCCTTCTGAAAACAGAGCATCGCGCCGACAACGACGACCGTAAGCCCGTTCCGGAAAAAAACTTTCTGAAACAGGGGGAGGTCGCCCGCCAGATTGACGAACAAATTCATCAGCGCGAAGCACAGCGCCGCGCCCAGAATAAAGAGGATTCCAAGCCCCTTTCTGCCTGCCGTATTCATACGCAATATTATATGCGCTCCGCCGCAGAAAGTCAAACGCGGCGCAGGGGGCAATCGCAGGCGCGGCGCGTTTTTTGCGCCGTTTCCCGCCCCGCCATTGCGGAAAAGGCGGATATGGAGCGTTACGACACGGTGTTCGTCGGATTTCCCATCTGGTGGTACGTCGCGCCCCGCATCGTCGAGACCTTTCTCGAAAGCTATGACTTTTCGGGAAAGCGCGTGATCCCGTTCTTTACGTCGGGCGGGAGCAGCGTCCGTTTTTCATTTGCCCTTCGCAAGGGCGTAACTTGTATCGAGCATGGCGCAGATCTCTTCCGCGGGGAGTGTTCCGTCGAGCGGCAGGGTGATCCAATGCTTTTTGTTCATATGATACCCCGCAAAGACGCGTTTTCCGTCCACCATGTCGGGGATCGCCTCGGGCGCGGCGCGCAGGTCTAGGACTTCGATTTCCTCGTCGGGGAACGCCCCGAGTTTGCTTTTGGAGATTGTCAGGAGCGCGGCGTACCACTTGCGGTTGTCCTTTCTGCGCAAGATCGCGTTTTTCGGGGACTTCTCCCATAAAAATTCCAGCTCGTCGCCGTAGGCGTTGCGCACGTGTTCGATCACGCGTTCCGAATATCCGCTCTGAAAGACCGTTTTCGCAAAACACGCTTCGGCAACGGCGGAAAGCGCGTCGCAGTACGCGGCGCGCACTTCGCCGATGAAACTTCCCTGCGCGTCCTCCACCAGAAAGAGGGTGTACGGCTCGTCCGTCGCGGCGTCGATCAGACAGGCGTCCACCCCGTCCGCACGCACGCGGACGCGCAGCGTGAACGCGCCGCTTAGAAGCGGCTGTTCGTAAAGGTATGCCCCGTCCGTCTCCCGAAACCCGTACGCTCTGAGTTTTTCGGGGTCGGCGCGCCTGTCGGAAAAAATATGTTGCAGAAAGCGATCCATATCGTTCAGATCATATCACAGCGGCGCGGAAAATGCAAGAGGGGGCGCAGATTTTTTCAAGGGCGGCGGGGCAATCGGGCGGCGCGGCGGCGGAACGCATAACGGGGAAAGCGCGCGCGCAAACTGAAAAGTGCGGACGGAATGCGCGCCGCGCGGGCGTTAAAATTTTCCAAGTCCTTGACTTTTTTCAGAATGTTTGATATAATCATATCAATGCAACGGTCGGTTGCAGTTTTCCCGAGAGATAACGATTGCCGTTTTCGCTGACGATTGTTGCGGGAGAGCGCGATCGTCGGCTGTTTTTATGCCGTTTTGCGCGGCGTCCGCGGAGCGCGGGGAGGGTTCAGGATGAACGAAGTGATCGGAACGATTTTGGAGGCGGAAGCCAAGGCAGAGGAGATCGTGAGCGAGGGCGAGCGCGAGAGCCGCCGCACGATCGAGGCGGGCGCAGCCGCCGCCGAACAGGCAAAAGCGGACGCGGAGCGTCTGCTCCTTTCCGAGCGCGAAAAAAAACTCGCGGAAGCGGAGCGCGAAGCGGAAGCGCGCTACCGCGCGCTCAACGAAGAGGCAAAAGCGGAGGCGGAGCGCTTCGGCGCGTCCTGCCAAGATAAGATAGAAGCCGCGGCGCAGTCCGCGGTAAGGAAGGTGTTCGGGGCATGATCGTCGCAATGTCCAAATTCGAGCTGACCGCGCTGTCCGACGACCGCGCGGCGCTTCTGAACGCACTGCAAAAGACGCAGCTCGTCGAACCCGTGTTCCCCGAAGAGGAAGAAGGGGAAAAGCCCGCAGAGCCGCGCGCGGGCGGGCGGACGGTGTTGGAAGAAAAGCTCGCGCGCACGCGCAAGTGTATCTCCTTCCTCACCGCGCAGGCGGATACCGTCCGCGGGAAGGACAAGTCGGTTAAAGAGCTGCTCGGCGATCAGATTCTGCTTTCCTACGACGAATTTACGGGCATCGCCGCACGGGAGGAGGAACTCCTCGCCGCGATCTCGCGCGCGGAGGAATGCGCCGAGGCGATTTCGGAGCGGCGCGCGGAGCGCAACAAACTTGCCGCGCGCAAGGTGCAGCTCGCGCCCTTTCTGAGCGTTCCCGAGCCGTTCTCGTCTTTTGCGGATACGCGCAGCACGCGCTGCTTTTTCGGACTTATAGACGAGCGTTCCCTGCCCGCGCTGCAAGCGTATGCGGACGGCGAGCCGCTCGCCGCGCTCTGCGTGTACGGCGGGGTGAAACAGCTCCCCGTCGCGCTGTTCTGCCATGCGGACGTCGCGGAGATCGCGGCGGCGAAACTTGCGGAATTTTCCTTTGTCCGCTGCACGGTTTCGGCGGACGCGAACGCCGCGGAGGAGACTGCGCGGCTGGACGGGGAAACGGAGCGGCTGCTTGCAGAAGAGGCGGAGATCTCTTCGCGCGCCGTTGCCGATCTGTCTCATCTCAAAGATCTGAAAATTTACGCGGATTATCTCTCCGCGGAACTTGAAAAGGCGGAAATTTCCGAGCGGTTTTTCCAAACCAAGGCGACGTTCACGATGCGCGGTTATCTGCCCGAAGAGGAGCAGGAGCGCGTCCGCGCGGCGGTCGCGGCGGTGACGGACGCATACCTCTTGCAGTTCTTCCGCCCCTCGGAGGAGGATACGCCGCCCACGCTGACGCGGAACAGAGGTCCCGCCAAGGCGGCGGAGTTCATCACGAATATGTATTCCGCGCCCGATTACAGGGAGTTCGACCCCAACGGGTTTGTGTTCGTCTTTTTCATGATCTTTTTCGGCATCATCATGGCGGACATCGGGTACGGGATTTTGCTCTTTGTGGGCGGACTTATCATCATGCGCAGGCGGAAGGTCAACGACGGGGTGAAAAAGCTGGCGTCCATTCTCATGTACGGCGGACTGTTTACCATCGTGTTCGGCGCGCTGTTCGGGTCGATGTTCGGATTTTCGCTGTACACCTTCCTGCCCGATCCTTCTTCGGGCAGCAGAACGAACGTGCTCACCATTCTGCTCGGCTGCCTCGCGCTGGGACTGTTGCAGATCACGGTCGGGTATGTCCTGAGCGCGGTCAACAGCATCCGCAGGGGGCATATCGTGGACGCGCTCTGCGACGCGTTCACATGGGTGCTCTTCTGCGTGGGACTGTTCTTCGCAGTGTTCAACTTCATCACGGAGTACTTCTCCATTCCCGTCGCGGCGGGCGTGCAGGCGTTCTTCGGGACGATGACGCTCCCCGGGGTCATCATGCTCGGCGTGGGGCTTGCGGGCGCGGCGCTCACCGCGGGGCGCAAGGAAAAACTCCTCGGCAAGTTCACCAAGGGATTCGGCGCGGTGTACGGCGTGATCAACCTGCTTTCGGACGTGTTGAGCTACGCGCGTCTGTTCGGGCTCATGCTCTCGGGCATGATCATTGCGCAGCAGTTCAACGGGATCGGGCTGGACCTGATCGCGGCGGGGAGCATCGGCTTCGTGTTCGGACCCGTCGTCATGCTCATCGGTCACGCGTTCAACCTCGCAATGGGCGTGCTCGGCGCGTACATTCACGACTGCCGTTTGCAGTACATCGAATTCTTCTCGAAATTCTATACGGGCGAGGGCGCGCTGTTCACGCCGCTCGGCTCGAATCTGGAATATATCCACTTTACGGAAACAAATTAAAAAATCGATTGGAGGTTTTTATAACATTATGGGTGGTCAGGCAATAGCCATTCTCGGTCTTGCGATCTGCGCGGGGCTTTGCGGCGTAGGCTCGGCGATCGGTCTTTTTAAGACGGGTTCGGCGGCGGCGGGCGTTCTCACGGAGGACGCGAAAAAGTTCAGTAAAGTCATGATCCTCGTGCTTCTGCCCGCAACGCAGGGTATTTACGGGTTCGTCATGGCGCTGGTCGGACAGGGCGCCGTCACGGCGGATATGAGCGTGGCGCAGGGCTGGGCGGTATTCGCGTCCGTCATGCCGCTCGCGATCACGGGTCTCATCTCCGCAATTTATCAGGGCAAGACCTCGGTGAGCTGTATCTACGCGGTGGCGAAGGACGAAAAACTCTCCGGTAAGCTCATCATGTTCCCCGCCATGGTCGAAACGTACGCCATTTTCGGGCTGGTCATTTCCCTGCTCTTCACGCTCTCGGTATAAGGAGCCGGTATGGAGGGGAAAGAGGCGATCGTCGGACGCATCATCTCCGACGCGGAAAAGAAAGCGGCGGAGCGCAAGGCGGAGGCGGCGGCGCGTGCAGACGCGGCGCTGGCGGACGCGAAAGCGCGCGCCGGGGAATATCTTGCAAACGGCAGGCGCGTCCTTGAAAAGGAGGCGGCGGAGATCGTTGCGCGCAGAGAGACGGTCGCGGGGCTGGACAGGCGCAAGCTGATGCTCGCGGCAAAGCGCGGCGCGGTCGAGGCGGCGCTTGCACGCGCGCTCGAAATCGCGCGCGCGTTTGACAAGAAGAAATATCTTTCCGTACTTGAAGATCTTCTGCAAGCGTATGCGGAGGAGGGCGACGCGGCGGAACTTGCCGCCGACGCGCCCGTATCCGATCGGGAATTTACCTCCTGCAAGGCGTTTACGGAAAAGAAACTGCGCTTTGCGGGCAGGAACGAATCGCTCGCGGGCGGCGTGCGTCTGGAAAACGACGTATGCGTGAAGGATCTCTCCTTCCGCGCCCTGCTCGAAGCGAACAGAAACGAATTGGAGCGGGAGATCGCCGCGGCGGTCTTCCCCGCGGAGCAGTAAAATGCCGAACAGTATTTTTGCCAACGCCAAGGCTTCCGCGCTCGAAGCGAAGCTCCTCGGCTCCGAGCGGCTCAGCCGCATGATCGACTGCGCGCGCCCTTCGGACGCGCTCAAAGTCTTGCAGGAGACGGGGTTCGGCGAAGGGCTTTCCGTGCCGCCGTCCGAGGCGGAGAAACTCATCGAGGCGGAGGAGCGCGCCTATACGGCGTTTGTCCGCGAGACCTCTCCGAGCGAAAAGCTGACCCGCTTTCTGCTCGCGCGGTACGACTATCACAACGCCGAAGCGGTGATGCGCGCCAAGTATTTAAAGCGCGACGCAAAGTCGATGACGGGCGCGGAGGGCGCATACCCGCTCGCGCTGATGGAAGAAAAGATCTTTGCGGACGATTACGGCGCATTCGGCGCGGAGCTTTCCGCCGCGCTTGCGGCGGCGGACGAGCTGTTCGTGGGCGGAGTGGCGACGGGCAGGCAGATCAACACGCTGTTCAGCCGCGCCAAATTCCGCGATCTTTCCGCGCTCGCGCGCGGGGATAAGGCGCTCTCGGAGATCGCCGCTCTGCGCGCGGACGCCGCCAATATCGGCATTGCGCTCCGCACGCGCTCGGCTGCGCGCGCCGCGGAGATGACGGTCGCGGGCGGCGTGCTCACGGCGGAGGAGATCGCGTATCTTGCGGAGGAAAGTGCGGAGAATATCCGCGAAAAGTTCCGCTATTCGCCGCGGAAGGAGATGATCTCCGCCGCGCTCGACGATTTTGCGGCGGGGCAGCCGCTCACGTCGCTCGAACGCATTGCCGACGGCGCAGCGGTCACCGTCCTCGCCCGCGACCGCTATACGGACGAGGGGAACAGACCCTTTATGCGGTACTGTTTCAAAAAGACGGCGGAGATCGCAAACGTCAGGATCGTCATGTCCTGTCTGAACAACGGCGCGGAAAAGGCGGTCATCCGCGCGAGAGTGAGGGAAACGCTATGAAGGGCAGAATGGCGATCATCGGCGACGGCGACGGCGCGCTCGTGTTCCGCTCGGCGGGCATGGACGCGTACGCCGCGGAGGACGGGGCGGACGCGAAGCGGCTTTTAAGAACGCTTGCGAAGGAATATCAGGTCATCTTCGTGACGGACGTATTCGCCGCGGAGATGGAAGAGGAGATCGCCGCCTATGCGGGGCAGGCGTATCCCATCGTCACGACAATTCCCTCCGTGCGCGGCGGAAACGGCTACGGAGCGGAAATGCTGAAAAAACAGTCCGAGCGCGCGCTCGGCATGGACATCACGCAGACAGACAGAGACGAAACCCTTTCAGTTTAACGGAGAATGGAATGCAAGGAAAGATCGTAAAAGTATCCGGTCCGCTCATCGTGGCGGAGAATATGGCGGATTGCAAAATGTACGACGTGGTGCGGGTGAGCGAGAAAAAGCTCATCGGCGAGATCATCGAGCTGCGCGGAGACAGGGCGTCCATTCAGGTCTATGAAGAGACGGGCGGGCTTGGCCCCGGCGAGGCGGTGGAGAGCACGGGCGCGCCCCTCTCGGTGGAGCTTGCGCCGGGACTCATCGAAGGCATCTTCGACGGGATCCAGCGTCCGCTCACGCGCATTGCCGCCGCCTACGGCGACAGGATCGCGCGCGGGATCTCCGTCAACAATCTCGACCACGAAAAGGAGTGGGAGTTCGTTCCGCTCGTCAAGGTCGGCGACGAGGTCTCGACGGGCGATTTTCTCGGATATGTGCAGGAAACGCCCATCGTGCAGCATAAGATCATGGTGCCGTACGGCGTGCGCGGACGGGTGAGTTTCATCGGGCAGGGCTCGTATAACATCACGCAGACGGTCGCGAAAATTCAGACGGCGGAAGGCGAGCGCGAAGTCAGTATGCTCACCCGCTGGCCCGTGCGGCGCGGACGTCCGTACCGCGAAAAGATGTCTCCCTCCATGCCCATGATCACGGGGCAGAGGGTCATCGATACGCTCTTTCCCATTGCGCGCGGCGGCGTGGCGGCGGTTCCCGGACCGTTCGGCAGCGGAAAAACCGTCGTGCAGCATCAGCTCGCAAAGTGGGCGGACGCGGACATCATCGTCTATATCGGCTGCGGCGAGCGCGGCAACGAGATGACGGACGTTCTCAACGAGTTCCCCGAACTCAAAGACCCCAAAACGGGCGAACCGCTCATGAAGCGCACGGTGCTCATCGCGAACACGTCCGATATGCCCGTGGCGGCGCGCGAAGCGTCCATCTATACGGGCATCACGATCGCGGAATATTTCCGCGATATGGGGCTGAACGTCGCGATCATGGCGGACTCCACCTCGCGCTGGGCGGAGGCGCTGCGCGAAATGAGCGGACGTCTCGAAGAGATGCCGGGCGAAGAGGGGTATCCCGCATACCTTTCCAGCCGACTTGCCGAGTTCTACGAGCGCGCGGGCATCGTGAAAACGCTCTGCTCCGACGAGCGCGTCGGCTCGATCACGGCGATCGGCGCGGTCTCTCCCGCGGGCGGCGATCTTTCCGAACCCGTCGCGCAGGCGACGCTGCGCATCGTCAAAGTGTTCTGGGGGCTTTCCGCGAACCTTGCATACAAGCGGCATTTCCCCGCCATCGATTGGCTCATCAGCTATTCGCTGTATGCCGACAGGCTCTCGGCATGGTACACGAAGAACGCCTCCTCCGACTTCAACGAACTGCGCGCGTTCGCCATTCACATTTTGCAGGAGGAAGCGGAATTGCAGGAGATCGTGCGCCTCGTCGGCGCGGATTCGCTCTCCTATAAAGACAGGCTGATTCTGGAAACGGCGAAGTCCATTCGCGAGGACTTCCTGCATCAGAACGCGTTCCACGAGACGGACACCTACACGTCGATCGCAAAACAGTGCAAAATGCTCCGCCTCATTTACGATTTCCATCGTATGGGCTTGGACGCGCTCGCCGCGGGCGCGGCGTACAACCGCCTGACCAATCTGCCCGTGCGCGAAAAAATCGGCAGAAGCAAGTACATTGCGGAGAGCGAGATCGGGCAGTTCGACGAAATCGCCGCGCAGTTGAAGCAGGAGATCCGCGGGCTTGACGGAGGGGAAGCAGGTGTTGAAGGAATATAAAACGATCAAAGAAGTCGTAGGACCTCTGATGCTCGTCGAGGGCGTGGAAGGGGTCAAGTATAACGAATTGGTGGAGATCGTTCAGAAGAACGGCGAAGTGCGCCGCGGCAAGGTGCTCGAAGTCAACCGCGATAAGGCGCTCGTCCAGCTCTTTGAAAATTCGCAGGGGCTGCAAATCTCCACCAGCCGCGCAAAGTTCTTGGGGCACAGCCTCGAACTCGGCGTCTCGGAAGATATGCTCGGCAGGGTGTTCGACGGCATGGGCAACCCCCGCGACGGCGGCGCGCCCATTCTTGCGGAAAAGCGCATGGACATCAACGGCGAACCGATCAATCCCGCCGCGCGCGACTATCCCAACGAATTTATTCAGACGGGGATCTCCGCCATCGACGGGCTCAACACGCTCGTCCGCGGGCAGAAACTTCCCGTGTTCAGCATGAGCGGACTTCCGCACGCCGAACTTGCCGCCCAAATCGCGCGGCAGGCGCGCGTTTTGGGGAGCGACGAGAAGTTCGCCGTCGTCTTTGCGGCGGTCGGTATCACCTATGAGGAGGCGGATTACTTCATCCGCGATTTCCGCGAGACGGGCGCGATCACCCGCACCGTGCTCTTTACCAACCTCGCGAACGACCCCGCGATCGAACGCATCTCTACGCCGCGCATGGCGCTCACCGCCGCGGAATACCTTGCGTACGATCTGGGAATGCACGTTCTCGTCATCATCACCGATATTACGAACTACTGCGAGGCGCTGCGCGAAGTCTCCGCCGCCCGCAAGGAAGTTCCCGGGCGCAGAGGGTATCCCGGGTATCTGTACACCGACCTCGCCTCCATGTACGAGCGCGCGGGCAGGATCCGCGGCAAGAAGGGGTCGATCACGCAGATCCCCATTCTCACCATGCCCGAGGACGACAAGACGCACCCCATTCCCGACCTTACGGGTTACATTACGGAGGGGCAGATCATTCTCTCGCGCGAGCTGTACAAGAAGGGCGTTACGCCGCCCATCGACGTGCTCCCGTCCCTCTCCCGTTTGAAGGATAAGGGCATCGGCGCGAATAAGACGCGCGAAGATCACGCCGATACGATGAACCAGCTCTTCTCCGCATACGCGCAGGGCAAGGAGGCGAAGGAACTCTCCGCGATCCTCGGCGAGGCGGCGCTCTCGGATACCGATAAGCTGTATGCCAAATTTGCCGAGGCGTTCGAGAAGGAGTACGTCTCGCAGGGCTTCACCGTCAACCGCTCCATTGAAGAGACGCTCGATCTCGGCTGGAAACTTCTGCGTATCCTGCCGCGGGCGGAACTCAAACGTATCAAAGAACAGTATATCCGGAAATATCTCGGGCAAGAGGAGTAAGAAAGAGCCGTGGCGCGCATGAACGTAAATCCCACGCGCATGGAGCTGAAAAAGCTGAAAGGGCGGTTAAAGACCGCCCAGCGCGGGCATAAACTGTTGAAGGATAAGACGGACGAGATGATCCGCCGCTTTTCCGTGCTCGTGCGCGAGACGGCGCGGCTGCGCGCCGAAGTGGAATCGGAAGTGGCGGACGTCCTGCGGATGTTTTCGCTTGCACGCGGCACAATGTCGGATAAGGAGATCGAGCTTGCGTTCTCCATGCCCGTGGCGGCGCTCAGTCTGGAATGCGTTACGGTAAATCTGCTCAATCTGGAAATTCCCAAACTGCATTTGCAGCGTTCGCAGAGCGAGGAGAGCTATCCCTATTCCTTTGCGGAAGTGACGAGCGAAGCCGACCACGCGGTGGCGTCTGCGGGCAGGCTCGTAGAGCGCCTTCTGCGGCTTGCGGAGCTGGAAAAGGCAACGACGATGCTCTCCGACGAGATCGAGCGCAGCAAACGCCGCGTAAACGCGCTGGAATATGTGATGATCCCCGACATCGAGGAGACCATTCGCTATATTTCGCAGAAGCTGGAAGAAAACGAGCGCGGCAGCCTGACGCGTCTCATGAAAGTAAAGAGCATGCTCGAAGAACGGGAAGTATAGTAAGCCCCATAAAACAAAGTCCCCCGCGGGGATATGAAGCACGGATGCGTTCGCTCCGTGTTTTTTTGTATAAAAAAACCCCGACATTCGCCAGTCGGGGCAATTCTGCGACAGTCGCGCGGTAGGCGTAAGACGGAATGAGACCGCTTACCTATATCATTATACGATATGCGTAGCGAAAAGTTAAACGATCTTAAGGACGGAAGTATCCGAAAAAATAGCATAAAAAAAAGAGTTGCAATATCGCCCTTTCGGCTTATTGCCTTGCTGAAACAAGGTTAATGCAACTCTTCAAAATAGTATAAAGCAAGCGAAGAAAAATGTCAAACGATTTTAAGGGGAGACGCAGGAATCAGCATGGCGGGGGAGTACAGAGGGGGTGAAGCATTCACCCCCTCTGTGATGGAAGGCAAAAGAAATCCTCGTACGGCGGAGCAAAAAAACGCGGAGTCGGGCGCGTGTTTATCGGAAAAAATTTGGGGGCAGATTTGGGGGCAAACACATGAAGATGCGCCAAAACGGGCAAAAAATAGCACAAAAAAGGGCAAAAACTTGCGTTTTTACCCTTTTTTGTGGTGGGAAGAGGTGGATTTGAACCACCGAAGTCGAAGACGTCAGATTTACAGTCTGATCCATTTGGCCGCTCTGGAATCTTCCCGTATATAAATTTGTTTTGTTGTCGGTGGAGCCGGTGACCGGAATTGAACCAGCAACCGGCTGATTACAAATCAGCTGCTCTGCCGATTGAGCTACACCGGCAAGGTGGTGCCTTGGGGCGGAATCGAACCACCGACAGACGGATTTTCAGTCCGTTGCTCTACCAACTGAGCTACCAAGGCAGATTGCCTTTTTCAAGGCATGAGCCTCACGCAATACTGCAATGGGGCTCAGAAAAAATGTGGCGACCCAAAACGGGCTCGAACCGTCGACCTCCAGCGTGACAGGCTGGCGCTCTAACCAACTGAGCTATTGGGCCGTGTATGCGGCGTTGCCGCGTCGCCTTGCAGAGCGGTATATTTTTGATGGTGGGCCTTCACGGATTCGAACCGCGGACCAATCGGTTATGAGCCGACAGCTCTGACCACTGAGCTAAAGGCCCGCGCTGTGGAAGACTGCAACCGCAATGCTTGAATATCATATTATAATCGGGCGCAAAAGTCAAGTGTTTTTTATGGAAAATGAGAATTTTTTCTGTAATTTTTTTCGCGTTTTTTCGCGCGCGTTTTTTTTGTTTTTACAAAATTCGTCCGCGCCCGTCCGTTATAATATTTGGGAACAAACGACGGCGGAGGTTACGCATGAAGACGCAGGCAAGCCGCAGAGGAGACAGCCTCTGCATCTATCTATCGGGCGAGCTGGACGAGCATTCCGCCCCGACGGCGCGCGCCGAGGCGGACGCGATCATTGACGAAAACACGGGCTGTTCGCGCGCGGTTTTTAATCTTGCGGGCGTAAAGTTTATGGATTCGACGGGGATCGGGTTTCTCATCGGCAGATACAAAAAACTGCAAAAATACGGCATGGGAATGTATCTTGAAAACCCGAATACGGACGCGGATAAAATTTTATCGCTCAGCGGCGTATATTCGCTCATACCCAAAATTTAGAGGAACACTATGAATGAAATGCAACTGAAATTTTTATCCCGCTCGGAGAACGAGGTGTTTGCGCGCAATGTCGTGGCGGCGTTCGCGCTCCCGCTCAATCCTACGCTCTCCGAACTTTCGGACGTAAAGACCGCCGTTTCGGAAGCCGTAACAAACTGCATCGTACACGGCTACCGCAATGCGGAGGGCTGGATCACGGTAAGATGCGTCATCGAAGGGGAAAAATTACATATCGAAATTTCCGACGGCGGAACGGGCATTGAGGATCTGGAAAAGGCGCTCACGCCCTTTTACACCACGTTGCCGGAAGAGGAGCGCTCGGGTATGGGATTCACCATTATGCAGACGTTCATGACGGATTTTTCCGTCCGTTCGGAGCGGGGGAAGGGCACGACGGTGACAATGTGCAAGGACTTCGGCGCAAGAGGTTCCGATGCTCAATGAGGAGGAGACGCTCGCGCTCATCCGCCTTGCCAAGGCGGGCGACCAGTCCGCCAAAGAGACGCTGCTCACGCACAACACGTCGCTCGTAAAAAGCATTTTAAGGCGGTATTTAGGCAAGGGCGTGGAATACGACGATTTGTATCAGCTCGCCTGTATGGGCTTTTTAAAGGCGATTACGGGGTTCGACGAGACGTTCGGCGTGCGGTTCTCCACCTATGCCGTTCCCATGATCGCGGGGGAGATCAAACGTTTTCTGCGCGACGACGGAAGCGTGAAGGTTTCGCGCGTGCTCAAAAAGACGGCGCGCGATCTCAACCGCTATATCGAGACGTACGCGGCGGAGCACGGCGAACAGCCCACCGTAAAGGAGCTTGCGGAGGCGTTCGGCATGGACGAGGGCGAGGTCGTGTTCGCGCTCGGTTCGGCGCGTATGCCCGTTTCTCTGGACGAGAGCGGCGAGTACCGCGACGAAAAATCCGTGCCGCTTGCCGAGCGGCTTCCCGCCAAAGACGATCAGGACGAGATGATCGAACACATGGTCCTGAAAGAGGCGATCGGGAAACTCCCCGAACGGGAGAAGAAAATCGTGTTTCTGCGCTACTTCCGCGATATGACGCAGAGCGAGGTGGCGCGGCGCATCGGCGTTTCGCAGGTGCAGGTCTCGCGCATTGAAAGCAAGATCATGGGCAAATTCAAGGACGAACTTTTATAAATACAGCGCGTGCCGCGGCAGAATGCCGCGGCGCGCGTGTTTGTCCGGGTGAATGATACCATTAAGTGCAACAGTCGGGAATGCGTATTGCTTCAATAGGAATAGGTGTAGACGATTACGGCGGAGTTGCCGCTCGGGAGATCAAATTCAACGCGGCAGGAAACGGGACGGTCAAACGCAAATTCGATTTTTACGCTGACGTCGGAGTACTCCGCCGCGTCCTGCGTGCGGAAGAATGCGGCGGGGTCGGCGACGGAAAGCAGAACGGAGCCGTCCGCGCTCTCCGCGCATTCCGCCGCGGTCTCGTCGAAAGGCAGGATCGCCGCCGCTTCGTAATTGGATTCCGTGATTGCCGCGGTGAACGAAGTCGTCTCGTAGGGCGATTCCGCAGCGATGTCCTCCGCGAGCGTCGTCCGCGTAAGGGTGAGTTGCGCGCCGTTGTCGCCGCGCGTATAGACGGCGATCTCCTCGGCGAGCGTGAACTCCCCGTTGAATAGCGTCGCGCTGTATGTCATGCGGGAGGACTGTACGGAACGGTCGAGCTTTTCGCGCAGGGAAGGCTCCGCGGCAGTCTCCTGCGCGCAGGCAGAAAACAGCGCGGCGCAGAACAGCAGAACGGAGAGGAGATATACAGAGATTCTTTTCATGCGTTTCATTGCGGGAACGAAGAGGGCGGAAACGGCGTTCATCGCGGCGAGCGCGGCTGCGCTCTGTTCCGCCGCGAACGTCCGCTCGAACTCCTCCCGCGCGGAGAGCGCGTACTCCTTCCATGCGGCGGCGCACTGCGCGCGCACGGCTGCAAAGGCCTCGCTGCCGTTTGCCGCCTCCTCGTCCGCAAGGGAGAGAATGACGCTCCGCATTTCAAGGAGAAGGGAGAGCTGCTCTTCGGATCCCGCCTGTTCGTATTCTTCGAGCAGCGATTGCAGCCGCGAGACGGCTTGGGCAATATCCCCGATGAGACGGAAACTGACGGAGGCCTCTCCGCAGTAGTTCGGGTCGTCGATTAAAATCCGATAGATATATAAGCCCTCTTTTGTAAGGCTCTCAGAAGTTATCGTTTCGATATTCATCGAAATGCCGTCGCAGGTCAGAAGTTGACGGAAATGTGCCGAAAAGCCTGAAATTTGGGCAAAAATGGCAAAATCTTCGCCTGAAAGCAGCGTTTCTCCGTCCGAAATTCCTATTATTTCGATACTGCTCGAAATATCAAATTTCGCCACATTTACCGAAATTTCCGCTTTCGTGCCGTTTTCAAAGGCGTATTCGTCTGTGTGAGCGATTGTGACGCGGACGAGATAGCGCCCCGCGCCGACAATGGCGGAGACGGGTTGCAGGCTCTCCGTGCAGTACGAAACGGTAAAGCAGTCGGCGGTTGCGCTGGGGAGAAGTCCCGCAAGG
>CAJFFP010000007.1:15023-59466 GCA_904373325.1 Candidatus Gallimonas merdigallinarum | reverse complement strand
GCTAGTAGTCAAGGGCTATGCCCGCCCCGCCTTTGGCGGCACGAGCCGCAGGCGAAGTATAATGAAGACCCACCAGCTAAGCTGGTGGGTTCCTTTTTTATGCTTTTTCGGCTTTGTTTTTTCCTCGCTGTGCGGTATGATATGGTTTTTATTGACGCCTTCATGGCGGGAACTTTATATATTTCGATAATTATCAAAATATAAAAAAGGGCGGGGAATGGCTCGTATGGAACGAAAAGGGGCGAAAAATGGCGTTTTCGTGCGTTCTGAACGGTTTGAAAGGGGATATAAAGGGCGTAAATTGTCTGTATTTTTATATATTTAGATAAATTTCGAAATAAATATGATAAAGAAGCCGCGCCGCTCTTGGTAGAGCGGCGCGGCGTACTGATTTGTAATTTACAGTTTTTCCGCGACCTGCCAAGCCTGCCAGATGACGGTGCGCAGGTTGCCGACTTTGTCCGCATCGCCCACGACGTGTACGTGAGCGCGCTTTTTGACGAGCGGCGCGGGCGTGTAACCGACGGAGACGATCACGTCGTCTGCGGGGACTGTCGTCTCCGTGCCGTCCTTTTTGCGGATGACTGCGCTGTCGGCGGTGATTTTGGAGACGACGCTTTCCAGATAGACGGGCACTTTCTTGTGCTCGAAGAAGTCTCTTAAATAGGAAGAGTTGGCAAGGCACAGCCCGCGGACCGCCATGAGATCGTTTTTCGCCTCGACGATGACAGGTTTTTTGCCTTTGAGGAAGAGGTCGTAGGCGATTTCGCAGCCCGTCAGCCCGCCGCCGATGATGACGACGTTTTCGCCGACTTCCTTTCCGTCGAGATATTCGATGGCTTCCATACTGCGTTCGATGCCGGGCAGGCGGAGTTTTCTTGCCTTCGCGCCCGTCGCGATGACGATCTCGTCCGCGTCAAGCTCGCCGAGCGTCTTGATCTCGCAGTGATATTCCACATGAATGGGGAGGGAGGCGATCTGACGGCGGTACCATTCGATCAGCTCTCTGTCCTTTTCCTTGAACGAGGGCGCAGCCGCCTGAATGAACACGCCGCCGAGACGGTCTGTCTTTTCGTAAATGGTGACGTGATGTCCGCGGAGCGCGGCAATGCGCGCGACTTCGATCCCGCCGATCCCGCCGCCCACAACGGCGATCTTCTTGCGTTTTTTGGCGGGGAGAATATCGTATTTATGCCCCTGCATAGTCTGCGGGTTGAGCGCGCAACGCGCCATGTATTTTGCGTCGGAGAATGGTTCGTCGTTCGCAACGCCCTTGTAGTGCGCCATCGCAAAGCAGGCGTTGTGGCAGCAGATGCAGGGCTGAATATCCTCCATACGTCCTTCCATGAGCTTCGTCACCCATGCGCCGTCCGTCAGGAATTGCCGCGCGACGCCCACGGCGTCGATCTTGCCTTCCTTCACCGCCTCCGCGCCGACGTCCGGCTCCATGCGCCCCGCGCACACGACGGGAATATCCACGAATTTCCGGATATGCGCGACGTCGTCGAGGTTGCAGTTTTTGGGCATATATGCCGGCGGGTGCGCCCAATACCACGCGTCGTAAGTGCCGTTGTCGGCGTCGAGCATATCGTAGCCCGCGTCTTGCAGGTATTTCGCCGCGCGTTCGCTCTCCTCCATATCGCGCCCGACTTCCTCGTATTCCTCGCCCGGAACTGCGCCCTTGCACAGTCCCTTCGTCTTGCTGAGAACGGAATAGCGCAGCGAAACGGGGTAGTCCTCACCGCACGCCGCCTTGATGGCTTTCACCGTCTCGACGGCGAAGCGGTAGCGGTTCTCGAACGAGCCGCCGTATTCGTCGGTGCGCTGATTGGTATAGGGGAGGGTGAACTGATCGAGCAGATACCCCTCGTGTACGGCATGTACCTCCACGCCGTCTACGCCCGCCTCTTTGCACAGCTTTGCCGTCTCCGCAAAGGCGCGCACCATCTGTCTGATCTCCTTTTTCGTGACGGCGCGGCACTGCACGTCCTCTGCCCAGCGCGAGGGCAGGGGAGAGGGCGACGCGCAGATATAGGATACGTCGATGACGGGTCTCATGAGCGCGCCGAGCGCCTTGTGCTTTAAGAAGGGGACGAGCGGATTCGTAATTGCGAAGGAACGCCCGAATCCCGCCGTCAGCTGCACGAACAGCTTTGCGCCCGTCTTGTGGATCTCCTCCATATACGGTTTGAGTTTGCGGAACATTCCCTTATTTTTATACAGCCAGCGTCCGCCCATAAGGTCTCTGAGCGGAGCGATGCCGGGAATAATGAGCCCGACGTTGTTTTTCGCGCGTTCCAGAAAGAACTCCGCGGCGACTTTATCGAAGTGATTCGGTTCCATCCAGCCGAACAGCGATGTTCCGCCCATCGGGCAGAGAACGATCCTGTTTTTAATCTCTACGTCCCGTATTTTCCATGGCGTAAAGAGGGGTTCGTATTTTGCGTCCATAAAAGTCCTCCTTATCTTCTTCGTTTATTGTAACACCGCGCGGGGCGGAAGTCAATAGGGGTTTTCATTTCCGTACGCTGAAAAATTTTCCCTGCGGAAGTAAATTTCCGCCTGACCCGCACATATATGCCCGTTTATCCGCCAAAGCGCCACATTACTTTAAATTAAACTAAAATATTTAAATAGAATAAATATAAAAATCGAAAAAAAGTGCCTGAATATCAATAAAATTCTATTTTTTTGCAATTAATTGCTTGCTTTTTCTAAAAGAATAGTATATACTATTATTCGACAGCAGGGGATAACTGCTTCCCTTAATCGACGCGATCCGCGTATGATGAGGTCAATGTGCTCATATCTTCATTCCCCCAATATAGTTTTGGCAAAAAGGCGGTGGATTCATCGTCTTTTTGTCGCGTTGTTTAAAAAAACGGCGGCGGAGCCGCATAAGGAGAATATATGAAACTGATTGCTTACGACGAAGGGAAGAGACTTTTCGTCCTCGATAACGGCAGGTTCGCGTACACGATTTACGTGAACGACGCGGGGTATTTGGAAACGGTGTATTTCGGCGCGTCGCGCGCCGAGTACGGCGATATCGACTGCGTGAGAGGCGCGTGGGAGTCCGCTTCGCCGCACTACGACGTGGCGCGCGGGGTCGAGCTCGGGTACGCGGACAAGTTCAAGTCGGACGCCGCTCCGCTTGAAATTTCGCCCCACGGGGTATGGGATAAGCGCGGCGCGCCCGTGATCCTGCGCGGCGCGGACGGCGCGTTCGAGACGGATTTCCGCTATGAAAGTTACAGGATCTACGCGGGACTGCCCGCATTGGAAGGGCTTCCGCACGCGCACGGAGAGGGCGTGGAGACGCTCGAACTCACGCTGCGCGACCGCGCGCACGACGCGCTGCTGCGGCTCAACCTTTCGCTGTTTGCCGATAAGAACGTGCTCGTGAAAAACGTCGAGATCGAGAACGTCGGCAAAGAGCCGCTGCGGGTGCTGCGCGCCATGTCGCTCCAACTCGATCTGCCTTCCGCCGATTACGACCTCGTTCACTTCTGCGGGCGTTGGGGAAAGGAGCGCGATTGGTGCGAAAACCCCGTACACGACGGCGTGCAGGAGATTTCCAGCAATTTCGGGCGGTCGTCCGCGGATGAAAATCCCTTCGTATTTTTAAAGGCGCGCGGCGCGGACGAGGCGCAGGGCGAGGCGATCGGCTTCAACCTGATTTACAGCGGGAATTTCAAGTTCCGCGCCTTCGTCGGAATGTACCGCGCTCTGCACGTCACTTACGGGATCAACGACGAGGATTTTGAATGGCTGCTTGCCTCGGGCGAGCGGTTCACCGCGCCGCAGGCGATCATTGCCTATTCGGACGAGGGCATCGACGCGATGAGCGCTGCGCTTCACCGCTTCGTGCATGAAAATTTGAATACATATCAGGGGCTCGGCGAGCATCGTCCCGTGCTCTTCAACTCGTGGGAAGGGTGCTATTTCGACTTTGACACCGCGCGCATTCTCGCGTATATCGACGCGTCGCACAAGATCGGCACGGAGCTGTTCGTTCTGGACGACGGCTGGTTCGGCGCGCGGTCGGACGACAGCCGCGGGCTGGGCGATTGGTGGGTCAATAAGGAGAAGGTCGATCTGCATAAGGTCATGGCGCATTGCAAAGAGCTGGGAATGAAGTTCGGCATCTGGTTCGAGCCTGAAATGGTCGACTTCGACAGCGATCTCTTCCGCGCGCACCCCGAATACACGCTCGGCTGGAAGGAGGGGCGCACGGAGCTTACGCTCGCGCGGCATCAGTTCCACCTCGATTTTGCCTGCGACGCGGTCGTGGAGAACATTTACGCGCAGATGAAAGCCTTCCTCGAAGAGTATCACGTCGATTATATCAAGTGGGACTACAACCGCACCGTGGCGGAACACTTCTCGAACGCGCTCCCGCCTGAGCGGCAGGGGGAGGTGTATCACCGTCTCGTCCTCGGCTATTACCGCCTGATCGGAAGGCTCACGGCGGAATATCCCCATATCATGTTCGAGGGCTGCGCTTCGGGCGGCGGTCGGTTCGATTTGGGAACGATGTATTACTGCCCGCAGATCTGGTGCTCGGACGAGTCCGATCCCGCGCAGCGCATGGATATTCAGTTCAATACCTCGTACGGCTATCCGCTCTCTGCGATCGCCTCGCACGTCAACGACAGCAAGGTCGCGCCCTATCGTACGAAAGCGGCGCTCGCGCTCTTCGGCACGTACGGCTACGAGATGAATCCCGAACTTCTCACGGAAGAGGAGATCGCCGATCTTGCCGAAACGGCGGAGCTGTATAAAAAGTATCATCATAAAGTGATCGCGGAGGGAACGCTCTACCGTCTCCGCGCGCCGCACAAGTGCAATTATATGTGTATGCAGAGCGTCTCGCAGGATAAGACCGCGTCGCTCGTGCTGTTCATGAACAAGCTCAAAGAGGGAGACAGGTTCCGTTTCGTACGCCTGCGCGGGCTGGACGCGGAAAAACGCTACCGTAACGACTTCGACGGGCAGGTTCATACGGGCGAATACTATATGCGCGTCGGACTCAATTTTTCGCGCGAGTGGCTCCAAGAGTTCGACTGCCGCCGCGTGCTTCTCACGGAAGCGAAATAACGCGGATTACGGCAGATTTCCACAACAAAAAAGCAGGGCGCGAGCTTTCCGCGCCCTGTAACTTTTATCCTGCGGATTACAGGCGGTCTTTTCAGATTTCGTAAATCCCGCCGCCCGTCATCTTCTGCGCCTGTCGGAACGCCGCGTCCGTTTGGGCGGAAAGGACAAAAATATCGGGATAGCGCGAAAATGGGGGTGCGTTTTTTCTTGCATTTTTCCTGCGGGCGTGTTATCATATCTTGAATTTTTCCGGAGCGCGTTTTTTATGGTTTCACTCCTGCTTGCCGTCATCTATCTCGCCTTTATTTCGCTCGGGCTTCCCGATTCCCTGCTCGGGTCGGCTTGGCCCGTGATGCACGTCGAACTCGGCGCGCCGCTCTCGGCGATGGGGGCGGTGACGATGATCATCTCCGCGGGTACGATCGTATCCAGCCTTGCGTCCGACTTCCTCACCCGAAAGCTCGGAACGGGCGTCGTCACCGTCGTCAGCGTGCTGCTGACGGCGGGCGCGATGATCGGCTTTTCCTTTGCGAACGCCTTCTGGATTCTGTGCGTGCTCGCCGTGCCGTACGGGTTGGGCGCGGGCGGCGTGGACGCTGCGCTCAACAACTACGTCGCGCTGCACTATAAATCCCGCCACATGAGCTGGCTGCACTGCTTCTGGGGCGTCGGCGCGATCATCAGTCCGTTCATCATGGGCGCGTGCCTCACGGGGGCGTCGGGCTGGGCGGGCGGATACCGCGTCGTCTCCTATATTCAATTCGCGCTCGTGGCGGTGCTCTTTTTCAGCCTGCCGCTCTGGAAGAAACGCCCTGCGCAGGAGATCGCCGCAAAGTCGCTCACGCTCCCGCAGACGGTGAAACTCAAAGGCGTGGCGTTCGTCCTCATCGCGTTTTTCGCCTATTGCGCGCTCGAATCGACGGCGATGAATTGGGCGAGCAGCTACCTCACCGAACACCACGGCGTGAGCGCGGAACTTGCCGCGACTTTCGGTTCGCTGTTCTTCTGGGGGATCACGGCGGGGCGGTTTTTAAGCGGATTCGTCTCCGAAAAGCTGGGCGACAGAAGGCTCATCCGCATCGGCGCAGGCATCATCGTCGTCGGCATCGTGCTCATCGCGATCCCCGTAAACACGGAGATTTGCGCGCTGATCGGGTTCGTCGTCGTGGGGCTGGGCTGCGCGCCCGTCTATCCCTCGATCATTCACGCAACGCCCGCCAACTTCGGGCAGGAGCATTCGCAGGCGGTCATCGGCGTGGAGATGGCGAGCGCATACGTCGGAACGACCTTCATGCCGCCGCTCTTCGGACTGATCGCCCAATATGCGGATATCGGCTTTCTGCCGCTCTTTCTCGCGATCTTCCTCGTGCTGCTGTTCTGCATGACCGAACTTTTAAACCGCACGGTCAAGCCCGTTCCCGCGCCGCTTGCGGAAGGGGAAGAGAAAGGGGAGAAGAAGTGACTGTGCGCCGCGTTGAAATATAGCCGCGTAAAATAACAGCCCCGCCTGTACGGCGGGGCATTTCGCTTGATTTACCCGATTGCAAATACGGCGTTGACCTCGTCCGTGAGTACCATGTCCTCGGGTTCGAGTTCCGCGCCGCTGTCCGCACGGAATGCCGCCGCACGCACGACGGGCATACCATGTCCGCCGTTCTGTACGGAGAGAACGTCTCCGAGCTTCACGCCCGCCGCCTTCGCGATCGCCTTGGCGCGCGCCTTTGCGTCTTTGACGGCGCGCGCGAGCAGCTCGCCGCGCAGGGCTTCCCGATCGCTCAGAAGGTACTCCGTCGCGATCTCGGGCGCGGCGCCGCTCCCCGCGAGAGCGTCGAGGATTCTGCCCGTCAGCTCCGCGTCCGCGCTGAATTCCGCCCTGATGCGCCGCACGGCGGCGTAGCCCGCAAATTTCCGCGTTCTTGCGCCGTTTTCGTCTGCCGACGTCTCATATCTGGGCTGCGTGCGCAGCGAGAGCGCGCGGATATGTTTTTCGCCCACGCCCGCCGCGACGAGCGCGTCCGTTACGGCGGCGCAGCATTGCTCCGTCGCGCGGACCGCTGCGGCGTAATCCGCGTCCGTCCGCTCGACGGTGAGCGTCAGACGCACCGTGTCGGGCTTTGCGTGCAGTTCGCCGTATCCCGTTACGTTGATCGTTCTTTCATTTGCCATATTCATTCTCCTTTTGGTTGGACTTTTTATATTGCATGGGGACGAATACCATGCCGTCGCGGCGGGTCTCGCCGTCCGTTGCCGTAAATCCGAGCCGCGCGTATGCGGGCGCGCCGGAGGGGGAGGCGCGCACGGTCACTTCGTCCGCCCCCGCGTTGGCGAGATACCACCGCATCAGCCTGCCGCCGTACCCGCGCCGCTGTTCTCCGTTCTTGGTGAAGAACGCCGCAATGTGCGTGCCGTCCTTCTTTGCAACGAGCGCGGCTTTGAGCATTCCGCCTGCGAACACGCCGTAAAATTCATGCTCTTCGGAGAGCGAAACGTCATAGAGGAATCTGCGGAAATTCTCCACGCCCTCCGCGTCAAAGGCGGGCGCGACGAAGCGCGAAAAACTCTCCCAGATGAGCGCCTGCGCCGCGGGAACGTCGTCCGCCGTCAGCCGATGAATGCGGATGCGCCGTTTGCGCACGGCGTACCCCGAAAGTATGAGCGCAAGCACGATGAGGAGGACCGCCGCGGCGAGGAGCGCGGCATAGCCGCCCAGCGCGCGCGAGGCGAAATATCCCGCGACGACGCCCGCCAGAAAGGCGAGAATGACGACGAGGTATTTGCAGGCGGTCCGCCATGCGTCCTTTTCCTTTTCGACCGCGCCGCGGAACACGTGTTCGGTCGCCGCGCGCAGGTTTCCCGTACAGAACGCCGTGGCGAAGGGCTTTCCTTCCAAGCGGCGGAAGTTGTCGAACTGCACGGCGGCGGCAAAGGATACGAGCGCGTTTACCAGCATATCGGGCACGCTTGCGGGGAGAAATCCCACTGCGACGAGAACGCAGATCTCCGAAATGAGCACGACGCCGTGTCCGCGGAAGTCGCTCCTTGTCTTTCTGCCGAGGCGGAGAAAAAGTTCGCTCAGAAATACGCCCGCAAAAAAGAGGAGCACGGGCACGAGGTAGCGGAGCGCGGCAAGACCGTTTCCGCCTGCAAGTCCGATGGCGAGCAGAATGAGGTTTCCCGTCTGCGCGTTGGCGAATACGCCGCCGCGCGTCACATAGGTGTACGCGTCGAGGAATCCGCCCGTCAGACAGAGCAGGATCCCGATTTCCAGCCACTCATAGACGGGAAACGCCGCAAATTTTTTCCGGAAGTACCGCATGGTCAATATTTTATCGCCTGCGCCGCCGTCTGTCAAGTCTATCACAAGGAAAGTTTTCTGCGCCTCATTCTATGCCTCATTCTATACCTTATATTATATAGTATATTTTGTGTCCGATAGGGCAAGAAATACAAGATAGCAGGGGCGGCGCAAAAACTTGCAAAAAAACCCGAAAAAAACTCGTTTTTTCCTGAAAAAGTCCGTTCATTCGTTTGACTTTCTCAAAAAAAACTGGTATATTATACAGGCTGTGTCAAAGCGGCGGTCTTTTGCCGCGCACACGGGCGTATTGGGTTGAGGCGGGAAGTTACTGAAAAATCGAGGCGAGAAAGCCCCTCGGCAGATAATTTCCGCTGACAAATGTGGGAGCATGACTCCTGCGACTAACCGAGGCTTTTGCGAGAAAACACCGCAAAATGACGCGTGTTTTTTTGATAGGGAACCTCGATACGCACGGGTGCGTTGACGCGCAAATCCCAAGTTAGTATAAAAAGGAAGGAGTAAGCAATGGCAAGTCAGAAAATCAGAATCAAACTTTCGGCATACGATCACGAACTCGTCGATCAGGCTGCAAGCCGCATTGTGGAGACGATGCAGAAGGGCGGGGCGAAGATCTCCGGTCCCATTCCGCTTCCCACGGAGAGAGAGGTCGTCACCATTTTGAGGAGCCCTCACAAGGACAAGGACTCCCGCGAGCAGTTCGAGCTTCGCACCTATAAGCGCATCATCGACATCTATTCCCCCAACGCGAAACTGCTCGATTCCATTCACCTGCCCGCAGGCGTGGACATCAAGGTAAAACTGTAACACCGGATACTTGAACAAGGTATCGGAAAATAAAAAAGAAAGGAGTGAACTTTACGATGGGTAAAGCAATCATCGGCCGCAAAGTGGGTATGACCCAGCTCTTTGCGGAGGACGGGAAGGTAATTCCCGTCACGGTCATCGAGGCCGGTCCCTGCCCCGTGGTGCAGGTCAAGACGACGGAGACGGACGGTTATACCGCGCTCAAACTCGGCTTCCTCGATGCGAAGGAGAAGGCAATGAACAAGCCCGACCTCGGGCAGTTCAAGAAGGCGGGCGTCAAGCCCTGCAAGGTGCTGAAAGAGGTTCGCCTCGACAGCGTCGAAGGGTACAACGTCGGCGACGAGGTGAAAGCGGACGTGTTCGCGGCAGGCGACAGAGTGGACGCGAGCGGCGTGACGAAAGGTCACGGCTACACGGGCGTCATCAAGCGCTGGAACCAGCACCGCCTCAAAGAGACGCACGGCGTCGGCCCTGTCCACAGAGAGCCCGGCTCCATGGGTGCGAACAGCTCGCCCTCGCGCGTCTTTAAACACAAGAAGCTCGCAGGTCAGTACGGTGTCGAGAACGTCACCATCCAGAACCTCGAAGTGGTGCGCGTGGACGCACAGAGGAACGCCATCCTCGTCAAGGGTGCGATCCCCGGGCCGAAGGGAAGCGTCGTCACGTTGAAGACGAGCGTCAAGGCATAAGGAGAACGGTCATGGCAAACGTGAAAGTATACAATATGAAAGGAGAGGCGGTCGGCGATCTCGAACTTTCCGACAAGGTGTTCGGCGTCGAGTACAACGAGCCGCTCATTCATCAGGCGGTTGTCACCTACCTGAGCAATCAGCGTCAGGGCACCAAGTCCACCCTCACCCGTACGGAAGTGCGCGGCGGCGGTGCGAAGCCTTGGAGACAGAAGGGCACCGGCCGTGCGCGTCAGGGTTCCATCCGCGCACCCCAGTGGACGAAGGGCGGCGTCGTGTTCGCACCCAAGTCGCGCGACTTCTCCAAGAAAATGAATCTGAGCGCAAAGCGCGGGGCGCTTGTCTCCGCACTTTCCAAGAAGGTCGCAGACGGAGAGCTGTTCGTCGTGGACGAACTCAAAGTCTCCGCACCCAAGACCAAGGAGATGGAAGCCTTCCGCAAGGCGATGAAGCTGGATAAGCGTACGGTCGTCGTCATGGACGAGAACGATCAGGACGTCATCATCGCGGCGCGCAACCTTCCCACGCTCTCCACGATCTCCGTTTCCGAGATCAACACCTATGAGATCGTGGCGAACGCCGTCGTCGTGCTCACGAAGGGTTCCGTGAAGAAACTCGAGGAGGTATACGCATAATGACGCCCGAGGATATCATCATCAGACCCGTCCTTACCGAGAAAGGGTACGACGGGATCGCGGACAAGCGCTATACGTTCACCGTTGCGAAATCCGCAAATAAAACGCAGATCAAGATTGCCGTCGAGAAGATGTTCGGCGTACACGTCAAGAGCGTGAACACCGTCACCTGCCCCGGCAAGAAGAAGAGAATGGGCAGATACGAAGGCTACACGCCCACGACGAAGAAAGCGGTGGTTACGCTCTTCGAGGACAGCAAGCCCATCGAGTACTTCAACTCGTTATCGTAACAAGCGGAGGATAGGAACATGGCAGTCAAGAGATATAAACCCACTTCTCCCGCCCGCCGTCTGATGACGGTTGCCGATTACGGGCAGATCTCCAAGGAGAAGCCGCACCGCGCGCTTCTCGAAGATCAGCGCAAGTCGGGCGGCAGAAACAATGCGGGCAAGATCACCGTCCGTCACATCGGCGGCGGCAACAAGAGAAAATACCGCATCATCGACTACAAGCGCAACAAGGACGGCATTCCCGCAACGGTGAAGAGCATCCAGTACGATCCCAACCGCAGCGCGTACATTGCGCTCCTTGCATACGCGGACGGCGAAAAGCGCTATATCCTCGCGCCCGTCGGCCTGAACGTCGGCGACAAAGTCGTCAGCGGCGCAGGGGCTGACATCAAGGTCGGCAACGCGCTTCCCCTGACGGACATCCCCGTCGGTACGGTCATCCACAACATCGAGATGAAGCCCGGCCGCGGCGGTCAGATCGCGAGAGGCGCAGGCGCTTCCGCGCAGCTCATGGCGCGCGAAGGCGACTATGCGACGATCAAAATGCCTTCCGGCGAAATGCGTCTCATTCCCGCGGTGTGCCGTGCGACCATCGGTCAGGTCGGCAACCTCGAACACGAGATCGTCCGCATCGGTAAAGCGGGTAAGACCCGCCATCTCGGAACGCGTCCCACCGTGCGTGGTTCGGTCATGAACCCCAACGACCACCCTCACGGCGGTGGCGAAGGCAAGTCGCCCGTCGGTCATGCCGGTCCCGAAACGCCTTGGGGCAAGCCGGCGCTCGGATACAAGACGAGAAAGAAGAAGAATCCGACGAGCAAATTCATCTTGAAGAGGATCAATTAAGGGAGGACAGGTCATGTCGAGAAGCGTTAAGAAAGGGCCTTACGTCGAAGCGAAGCTGCTGGCTCGCATTGAGGCGATGAACGAGGCAAACGAGAAGAAAGTCTTAAAGACTTGGTCGAGAGCATCGACGATCTTCCCCCAGATGGTCGGACATACGATCGCCGTTTACGACGGGCGCAAGCACGTACCCGTATACGTAACGGAGGACATGGTGGGCTGCAAGCTCGGCGAGTTCGCTCCCACGAGAACGTTCAAAGGGCACACGGCAAAGACGAGTGCGCCCGGTAAGAAGTAAGGAGACAGGATATGGCGACGAATATGAAGAAGAAGACGGCACGCGTGGAAGAGCGCAGAGAGACGCGCCCCTACGCCGTCGCAAAATACGTCCGCATCTCTCCCTACAAGGTCCGCACCGTGCTCGACCTCATCCGCGGCAAGTCCGTGAGAGAGGCGCAGGCGATCCTCGAACACAGCGTGAACGGCGGCGCGGCGCCCACCAAGAAGGTGCTCATGAGCGCGGTTGCGAACGCGGAGCACAATCAGGGCATGGACAGAGGCGATCTTTATGTGGCAGAGTGCTATGCAAACGGCGGCACGATGCTCAAAAGAATGCAGCCCGTCTCCAAGGGCAGAGGTCACGCGATCCTCAAAAGAACGAGCCACATTACGGTGATTCTGGACGTGAAGAAAGCGGAGGGAGAAATCTAACATGGGTCAGAAAGTCAATCCTCACGGTTTGAGAGTAGGCGTTATCAAGGGCTGGGATACGCAGTGGTACGCCGATAAGAAAGAGTTTGCGGCATATCTCAAAGAAGACCACACCATCCGCACCTTTTTGAAGAAGAAGTACTACGCGGCGGCTGTTTCCCGCATCCTCATCGAGCGTGCGGCGGGCAGAATCGTCGTTACCGTGTACACGGGCCGTCCCGGCGTGCTCATCGGCAAAGCCGGTTCGGAGATCGAGGTCATCAAGAAGGATCTCGCGAAGCTCACGGGCGGCAAGCAGGTGAACGTGAACATCACCGAAGTGCGCAAACCCGACGCGGACGCTCAGCTCGTTGCGGAGAGCGTTGCGGCGCAGCTTGAAAAGCGTATGGCGTTCCGCCGCGCGATCAAGCAGGCGATCGGCAGAACGATGCGCGCAGGCGTCAAGGGCGTCAAGATTCAGGTCAGCGGCCGTCTCGACGGACGCGAGATCGCGGGTTGCGAGCACTATCACGAGGGTAGCATCCCCCTTCAAACGCTCCGCGCCGACATCGACTACGGCTTTGCGGAAGCGCACACGACGTTCGGTATGATCGGCGTCAAGTGCTGGATCTACAAGGGTGAAGTCCTGAAAGCCGCGAAGAAGGCGGAAGGAGGCAAATAATGTTAATCCCTAAGAGAGTGAAGAGAAGAAAGCAGCACCGCCCCAACATGAAGGGCAGCGCGCAGAAGGGCAATACCATCGCATACGGCGAGTACGGTCTCGTTGCCGAGGAGGCGGGCTGGATCAAATCCAACCAGATCGAGGCAGCGCGTATCGCGATGACCCGTTTCATCAAGCGCGGCGGTAAAGTCTGGATCGACATCTTCCCCCACAAGCCCATCACCCGCCATCCCGCGGAAGCCCGTATGGGTTCCGGTAAGGGCGGCGTCGAGTTCTGGGTCGCTGTGGTGAAGCCCGGCAGAGTAATGTTTGAAATGGCGGGCGTCAGCGAGGAGGTCGCACGCGAGGCAATGCGTCTTGCGGCGCACAAGCTCCCCGTCAAGTGCAAGTTTATCAAGAAAGAGGCGGAAGTTCCCGCCGAAAATACCCAGGAAGGCGGTGAAGGCTGATGAAAGGGAATGAATTCAAGAACATGACCGACGTCGAGCTCACGAAAAAGCTCCAAGATCTGAAAAGCGAGCTTTTCAACCTCCGCTTCCGTCACGCTTCGGGACAGCTCGAAAACCCTGTCTCGATCAGAACGTGCAAGCGGGATATCGCGCGCGTGAATACCGAGCTTCGGTCGCGCCAGGCGAAGTGAGGAGGACAGTATGGAAAGAAATCTGAGAAAGGAAATCGTGGGTGTCGTCGTCTCCGACAAGATGGATAAGACCGTGGTCGTAGCCGTTTCCGAGAAGCGCCCGCACCCGCTGTACAAGAAAACGATCACCTACACCCGCCGTTTCAAGGCGCACGACGAAGCAAATGAATGCGGCGTCGGCGACAAGGTACGCATCGTCGAGACGCGCAAGCTCAGCAAAGATAAGAACTGGCGCGTTGCCGAGATCGTCGAGAAGGCGAAGTAAGCGGGAGGAGAAGAGAAATGATACAACCTCAGACCAGATTAAAAGCTGCGGACAACTCGGGCGCGAAAGAGCTCATGTGCATCCGCGTGCTTGGCGGCTCTTTCAGAAGGAGCGGCAATATCGGCGACGTCATCGTCGCATCCGTCAAGACGGCGACCCCCGGCGGCGCCGTGAAGAAGGGCGACGTCGTGAAGGCGGTCATCGTACGCAGTTCCAAGGGCATCCGCCGTGCGGACGGTACCTATATCCGTTTCGACGACAACGCAGCCGTCATCATCGACAGCCAGAAGCAACCCAAGGGGACGCGTATCTTCGGCCCCATCGCGAGAGAACTGAGAGAGAAGGATTACATGAGAATCATCTCCCTCGCTCCCGAGGTTCTGTAAGGAGGCGCTCCCATGAAGGTTAAAGTCAACGATAAAGTGCTCGTCATTACGGGTAAATACAAGGGCAAACAGGGCAAGGTTCTGAAGACTTATCCCGACGATAAGAAGGTCATCGTCGAGGGCGTGAACATCGTGCACAAGCACGAGAAGGCGCGCCGCGCGAACGATACCAGCAAGATCGTCACGGAGGAGGCGCCCATCGACGTTTCCAACGTCGAAGTCGTGTGCGATCAGTGCGGCAAGGCGACCCGCGTCGCCCACACCGTCATCGACGGCAAGAAGGTCCGCGTCTGCAAGAAGTGCGGCGCATCGCTCGACAAGGCGTACGTGAAGAAAGTCAAGGCACAGCAGGCAGCGGAGGAAGAAGCTCCCAAGAAGCGCACGAGAAAGCGCAGCAAGAAGGCGGAAGAGACCGCTGCTCCCGAGACTGCGCCCGAAGGCGACAAAGAGTGAGGGATTAGGTTATGGCAGAGAAAAAGACGGCAGCAAAGGCTGCGGCAACAACCAAGACGGCAGTAGCGAAAACGCCGAGCAGAGTCAAAGCGCTCTACGATACCGAAGTCGTTCCCTATCTCATGAAGAAGTTCGGCTATAAGTCGGTGATGCAGGTCCCTCGCATCGAGAAGATCGTCATCAATACCGGTCTCGGAGACATCAAGGACAACCAGAAGTCCATGCAGATCACCGAGAACGAGCTGAAACTCATCACGGGTCAGAAGCCCATCTACCGCAAGGCAACCAAGTCGGTCGCAAACTTCAAGGTGAGAGAGGGCATGAACATCGGGCTGAAAGTGACGCTCCGCGGCAGAAGGATGTACGACTTCTACGATAAGCTCGTCTCCATCGCGCTGCCCCGCGTCCGCGACTTCCGCGGCGTTTCCGACAAGGCGTTCGACGGCAGAGGCAACTATGCGCTCGGACTTAAAGAGCAGCTGATCTTCCCTGAGATCACCTACGATCAGGTCGAGAAGATCCGCGGCATGGACGTGTGCATCGTCACGACGGCTACAACGGACGAAGAGGCAAGAGAGCTGCTGAAAGCGCTCGGAATGCCCTTCAAGAAGTAAGGAGAAGCAGACATGGCAAAGAAGTCAATGATCAACAAACAGCAAAGGGAGCCCAAGTTCTCTACGAGAGCGTACACGCGCTGCTCTATCTGCGGGCGTCCGCACGCGGTCCTGCGTAAGTACGGGATCTGCCGTATCTGCTTCCGCGAACTCGCATACAAGGGGCAGATCCCCGGCGTGAAGAAATCGAGCTGGTAAGGAGGCAGAACATGACGGATCCTATCGCAGATATGCTCACCAGAATCAGAAACGCGCTCACGGTCAGAAAGGAGACGGTGGAAGTTCCCGCCTCCAACATGAAGCGGGAGATCGCCCGCATCCTCGTCGAAGAGGGTTACGTGAAGGACGTGAAAGAGGTCGAGGACGGCTACAACGGCAAGCTCGTGCTCACTCTCAAATACACGGAGGACGGCAAGTCCGTTATCGGCGGGCTTAAACGCGTCTCCAAACCCGGTCTGCGCACGTACAGCGGCGCCGCGAACATGCCCAAAGTGCTGGGCGGCTTCGGCATCGCGATCGTGTCCACGAACAAGGGTATCATGACGGATAAGCAGGCAAAGGCAGCCAACGTCGGCGGCGAAGTGCTCTGCTACGTCTACTAAGGAGGGGAACTATGTCGAGAATCGGTAAACTGAGTATCGCGGTTCCCGCGGGCGTTACCGTTGATTTCAAGGACGGCGTCGTCACCGTAAAGGGTGCAAAGGGTACGCTTTCCCAGAAGATCACGGGAGCCATCGATGTGAAAAACGAAAACGGTCACGTGCAGGTCGTCGCACTCGACGATGCGCAGCAGACCAATGCGCTTCACGGCCTCTATCGCGCGCTGATCGCGAACATGGTCAAGGGCGTTTCCGAGGGCTATTCCAAGGGGCTCGAAGTCAAGGGTGTCGGTTGGAGAGCGGCAATGCAGGGCAACAAGCTCGTGCTCAACGTCGGTTTCTCCCATCCCGTCGAGTTCGTGCAGCCCGAGGGCATCAAGATTGAATGCCCTTCGCAGACGGAAATCACCGTTTCGGGCGTCGACAAAGTGCTTGTCGGTCAGGTTGCGGCGGACCTCAGAGCCATCCGCGTGCCCGAGCCTTACCACGGCTACGGCATCCGCTACAAGGGCGAGCACGTCGAGCACAAGGAAGGCAAGACTTCCGGTAAGGGCAAGAAGTAAAGGAGCGCGAAATGATTACGAAAATTGATAAGAACGCGGTTCGTCAGCGTCGTCACGCTCGCGTCCGCAAGCAGGTCTCGGGCACCGCTGAAACGCCCCGCCTGAACGTGTACAGAAGCCTCAATCACGTCTACGTGCAGGTCATCGACGACGTGAAGGGCGTTACGCTTGCTTCCGCATCCACCATGGAGAAGGGCATCCGCGAGCAGCTCGCGGGCAAGACCAAGACGGAAGCCGCCAAGCTCGTCGGGCTTACCGCGGGCGAGCGCGCCAAGGAGAAGGGGATCGAGGCGGTCGTGTTCGATCGCGGCGGTTACCTCTACACGGGACGCGTAAAGGCAGTTGCGGACGGCGCGCGCGAAGCCGGACTGAAATTCTGAGGAGGATAGAGATATGGCAAGAGAAAACAGACCTCCGAGAAGGCAGGAAGAAAACGACGGTCTCATCAAAAAGACCATCGAGATCAACCGCGTCAGCAAGACGGTAAAGGGCGGCAAGAACATGCGTTTTGCAGCGCTCGTCGTCGTCGGCGACGGGAACGGCAAAGTCGGCTACGGTCAGGGCAAGTCCAAGGAAGTGCCCGAAGCGATCGAAAAGGCGACGCAGGCTGCAAAGAAGAACATGATCAACGTTCCCATCGTGGATACGACCATTCCTCACGAGACGATCGGCAAGTTCGGCAAGGGCGCAGTGCTTATGCTCCCCGCCGAAGCCGGTACGGGCGTGATCGCGGGCGGTCCCGTCCGTGCGGTCATGGAAGCAGCGGGTATCAAGAACATTAGAACGAAGTCTCACGGTACGCAGAATGCGGGCAACTGCATCAAGGCGACGATCGCGGGTCTCTCTTCCCTGAAAACGGCGGAAGAAGTCGCTGCGCTTCGCGGCAAGTCCGTGGAAGAGATCGTGGGCTAAGGAGGCGTTAAATGATCAAAGTTACGCTTGTAAAGAGCACGATCGGCGAGATCGCATCCGTAAAAGAGACGATCGCCGCGCTGGGTCTGAAAAAGATCCGCTCGGAGAAAACGTTCGAGGATTCGCCCGCATTGCAGGGGCAGCTCAAAAAGGTCGCGCACCTTGTGAAGGTAGAGACCGTATAAGGAGTCAGACATGAGAATCGATACGATCGCTCCCGCAGAGGGAGCAAGAACTTCTGAAAAGCGCCTCGGCCGCGGCATCGGCTCCGGACTCGGCAAGACGAGCGGCAAGGGCCATAAAGGTCAGTGGGCTCGTTCGGGCGGCGGCGTCCGTCCCGGGTTCGAGGGCGGTCAGATGCCCCTTGCGCGCAGAATCCCCAAGCGCGGGTTCAACAATCACTTCCGCAAGGAATATGTGATCGTCAACCTTTCCGCTCTTGCAGATCTGCCCGCGGGCACGGTAGTCGACTACGGCTTTGTGCTTGAAAACGGCCTTGCAAAAGACGTGAAGAACAACGCCGGACTGAAAGTCCTCGGCGACGGCGAGCTCAACTCCGCAATCACGGTGCGCGCAGCCAAGTTCTCCGCGAGCGCCAAAGAGGGCATTGAGAAGGCGGGCGGTACGGCGGAAACCGTATAACGTTTCGCCTTTTCGGCGGCCGTAAACAGCGGCAAACTTCGGAAAGGAGCGAAGCATGATTGAAACATTGAAAAACGCCTTCGGGAACAAGGACATCAGAAAGAAGATCATTCTGACTCTTCTTCTGCTGCTCCTGTTCCGCGTCGGATGCTATATCCCCGTTCCGGGTCTCACGCGCGACGCGTTTTCCAACGCCGTCGGCGGGAACGACTTCCTGACGCTCATGAGCGGCATCACGGGCAGCGCGCTTGCGAACGGCACGCTGTTCGCGCTCGGCATCGGACCGTACATCAACGCGTCCATTATCATGCAGCTTCTCACGGTCGGCATTCCCGCGCTCGAACGCCTCTCCAAGCAGGGCGAAGAGGGCAGAAAAAAGATCACCAACATCACGCGTATCGTCACCATCATTCTCGCCGTCGTGCAGTCAATCGGCATCATCGTCATGTTCGGTCAGACGTCGGACGCGGTGAACACGTCCTACTTCTTCAACTCGATGTGGGTCGCGGGAATTTTCATGACGATCGTCTATACTGCGGGCGCATGCCTTGTCATGTGGATCGGCGAGCGTATCACCGAATACGGCGTCGGCAACGGGATCTCGATGATCATCTTCATCGGTATCCTCTCCACCGCGGGCACGAGCCTCGTTGAAAAGTTCATCGAAGTGTTCCGGGGACAGGTCGGCGAGCTGTGGAACATCGCGCTGTTCGTCTTCCTCGTGCTCGTCATCTTCTTCCTGATCGTGTTCGTCGACCTTGCGGAGCGCCGCATTCCGGTGCAGTACGCGAAGCAGGTGCGCGGCACCAAGATGTACGGCGGTCAGTCCTCCGTCATCCCCATGAAGATTACGGGAAGCGGCGTTATGCCACTCATCTTCGCCTACGCGATCGTGTCCTTCCCGTCCATGATCATGAGCCTTGTGCCGAGCTGGTCGGATGAACTCACGTGGTGGAACAACAACTTTGCCAACGGCACCGTCTGGTATATCCTCGTCCTGTGCGTCCTCATCTTTGTGTTTGCGTTCTTCTACGCGCAGATCCAGTTCAATCCCGAGGACGTTTCGCGGAGCATCCAGCAGAACGGCGGCTTCATTCAGGGCATCCGCCCCGGGAAGCCCACGGCAGAGTACCTCTCGCGCATCAACAAGCGTATTACGCTGTTCGGCGCCATCTTCCTCACCCTCGTCGCGTTCGTTCCCTCGATCGCATTCTCGTGGGCGGGGCAGGATCTCGTCAACGTGTTCTCTACGACGGGTATCCTCATCGTCGTCTCGGTTGCGCTCGAATTCGATAAGCAGCTTCAATCGCAGATCATGATGAAGAACTACAAAGGTTTCCTCAAATAATTTTCAATAAAAGGAGGGTCACGGCATGAATCTCATTCTACTCGGCGCGCCCGGCGCAGGCAAGGGCACGCAGGCGACCAAGATCGCGGAGCGCTACGGGCTTACGCACATCTCTACGGGAGACATCTTCCGCGCCAACATCAAGAACGGTACCAAGATCGGACTGCTCGCCAAGTCGTATATCGACAAGGGCGAACTCGTCCCCGACGAAGTCACCTGCGAGATCGTGCGTGACCGTCTTACGTGGGAGGACTGCAAGAAGGGCTACCTTCTCGACGGGTTCCCCCGCAACCTCTTCCAGGCGGAAGAGCTGAACAAGTTCGCGCACATTGACGGCGTCGTCAACATCAACATTGACTTCAAGCTGCTCATGGACCGTCTCTGCGGCAGAAGAGTATGCAAGGAGTGCGGCGAGAGCTATCACGTCAGCACGCTGAACGGCAACACGACTTGCGCGCGCTGCGGCGGCGAACTGTATCAGAGAAAAGACGACAACCCCGAAACGGTGGAGAGCCGTCTCAGAGTTTACGAGGAGCAGACCGCGCCTCTCATCGATTACTACACCAAGCAGGGCATTATCCTCAACGTCACGGGAACGGAAGCTCCCGCGGAGGTGCTCTTCGAGCAGGTGAAGGTCCTTCTCGACGACCTTGCGAAAAGGGTATGATCCCCGTTAAGACGGAAGAAGAGATCGAACTCCTTCGCGAGCCTTGCAGGATCGTGAAGGAGTGTCTCGCCTTCGTCGGCGAACATATCCGCGCCGGAATGACGACCAAAGAGGTGGACGATCTCGTCTATCGCTTTATCAAGGCGGAGGGCGCCGAACCGAGCTGCCTGGGATATTACGGGTATCCCGCGTCGGCGTGCGTCTCCGTCAACGAAGTCGTCGTCCACGGCATTCCCGACGGCAGGGTCATCTGCGAGGGCGACATCGTCAGCGTCGATCTGTGCGCATATAAGAACGGTTTCCACGGCGACGGCGCGCGCACCTTCTGCATCGGCGAGGTGAGCGAAGAGAAGAAAAAACTCGTCCGCGTGACGGAGGAGTGCTTCTTCAAGGGCATCGAGGGGCTGAAAGCGGGAACTCCGCTCTACGACATCGGTTACCGCGTACAAAAACACGCGGAGAGCAACGGCTTCTCCGTTATCCGCGCGTACACGGGGCACGGCATCGGGCGCGAGATGCACGAAGATCCCGCCGTGCTCAATTACGGGCGCAAGGGAACGGGCGTGCGGCTCCCCGCGAACGCGGTCATCTGCATCGAGCCGATGATCGCCGCAGGAAATTGGCGCGTGCAGGTGCAGGACGACGGCTGGACGGCGGTCACGACCGACGGAAAGCCCGCGGCGCACTACGAGAACACCGTCGTCATCCGCGAGAACGGTGTGGAAATTCTCACCCTGTAAGGGAAAGGTAGGAGTTATGTCCAAAGACGACGTCATCGAGACGGAAGGGAAGGTCATCGAGGCGCTTCCCAACGCAACGTTCAAAGTCAGGCTTTCCAACGGGCACGTCATCACGGCGTACATCTCGGGAAAGCTGAGAATGAACTATATCCGCATCATCGAAGGGGACACGGTCAAGCTGGAAATGAGCCCGTACGATCTGACGAAGGGGCGGATTACGTGGCGCAGCAAGTCCTGATTTTTTTCAGCAAATATTTCTCGTGTAATACTGTGTCGCGTTTACGCACGCCTCGGTCATTTACCGCTCAGTAAACTCCCGTCGGCGTTTGCGCACGCTCCTTGTCTTACACGGAACTATTCGCCGAAAGAGTGTCGGCTGGCTTGAAACTTCGGTCCAAAAATACAGACGCCGGAAGGGTTTCGGCTGGCTTGAAACCGGAAACGCCGCGCCGGAAGAGTGTCGGTCGGCTGAAAACTTCGGATCGGTAAGGAACGCGCCGGGAAGCGCCGCATTCAATCAGATCGGAACAGCATTGCTTATAACATTACGCTTTGTAAGGAGAACAAAAAAATGAAAGTACGTCCGTCCGTCAAGCCCATGTGCGATAAGTGCAAGGTCATCAAGAGAAACGGCAAAGTCATGGTCATCTGCTCGAAGGATAAGAGCCACAAGCAGAGACAGGGCTGAAATACAGATGAAAAATGGTTGACAGACCGCGCGGAAGTATGTTATAATACTCCACGCGGTTTAGGTCAGACCGCCAAATTTGAGCGAAGAATAAGCGGATTTCCGTGCGGAACGGCACAGGAAGTCGGCTTGTTTTGCGCGTTTCAGGCGAAAATACACGGTTTTTTTGCGGAAATATTTTCCACTGTTTCCGAAAATTGTCCGTTTCCGATACAATTATTTTACCGAAAAAATCACGGAGGAATATTTCATGGCACGTATTGCCGGTGTGGATTTACCCAGAGAGAAAAGGGTTGAAATCGGCCTCACCTACATTTACGGGATCGGTCTTACCACGTCCAAGAAAATTCTCGCCGCTACGGGGATCAATCCCGACACGCGCGTGAAGGATCTCGACGAGAACGACGTTTCCAAACTGAGAGAATACATCGACCACAACTACATGGTGGAAGGTGAACTTCGCGGGGCGGTCAGCCTCAACATCAAGCGCCTGATGGAAATCGGGTGCTACCGCGGCGTGCGCCACAGAAAGGGTCTCCCCGTCCGCGGGCAGAGCACCAAGCGCAACGCAAGAACGAGAAAAGGTCCCCGCCGTACGGTGGCGAACAAGAAGAAGTAAGGAGAGTGCGATATGGCAGCAGATAAGAGAAAGGTCGTTTCGCGCAAACGCAAAGAACTTAAAAAGGTAGATAAAGGACAGGTTCATATTCAGTCCACCTTCAACAATACGCTCGTCACCATTACGGATACGAACGGCAACGCGATCTCCTGGTCGAGCGCAGGCTCGCTCGGGTTCCGCGGCTCGCGTAAGGGTACGCCGTTCGCTGCGCAGATGGCAGCCGAGACGGCGGCAAAGGTAGCGAAGGAGCACGGTCTCCGTTCCGTCGAAGTGTACGTGAAGGGTCCCGGCGCGGGCAGAGAGTCTGCGATCCGTGCGCTGGCGAACTGCGAATTGGAGGTAACGCTCATCTCCGACGTGTCGCCCATCCCGCACAACGGTTGCCGCCCCCCCAAGCGCAGAAGAGTGTAAGGCAAGGAGAGATTCATGGCTATCAATAAATATCATAAATTGAAGAGATGCAGATTCCTCGAAATCGATCCCGCGAGCATCGGCTGCTACAAGAAGTCGAACAGAACGTCGGGCAGAAAGTCGAGAAAGGTTTCCGAGTACGGCTTGCAGCTTCGTGAGAAGCAGAGAGCAAAGTTCATCTACTGCGTCAGCGAGAAGCAGTTCAGAAAGTACTACGACATGGCGGACCGCATGAAGGGCATCACGGGTGAGAACATGCTCTCCCTGCTCGAAAGAAGGCTCGACAACGTCGTGTACAGAATGGGCTTTGCGGCGACCCGCCTTCAAGCGCGTCAGCTCGTCAGCCACGCACACTTCTCCGTCAACGGCAAGAAAGTCGATATCCCTTCCTACATCGTGAAGGAGGGCGACGTGATCGCCGTTCGCGAGAACAGAGCAAAGAACAAGTATTTTGAACAGGTCAAGGCGGCGAAGGCTGCAAATCTCCCCAAGTGGTTGGAGTCTGACCTCGAAAAATTGGAGGGTAAGGTGCTCGCGCTTCCCAAGCGGGAAGACATCGACAGTCAGATCGCGGAGCATATGATCGTCGAATTGTACTCCAAGTAATCAAATTAAGGAGGGTAGCTTTATGATCGAAATGGATATGCCCAAGATCGAGGTCGTTGAAAACGACGAGAAATCTTACGCAAAGATCGTTGTTGAACCGCTCGAAAAGGGATTCGGTCTTACGATAGGCAACTGTTTGAGAAGAATTTTGCTCTCGGCGCTCCCGGGCGCAGCCGCGCAGGGCATCAAGTTCATGGACGGAACCGTCAAGCACGAGTTTTCCGCGCTGCCCGGCGTCAAAGAGGACGTCACCGAAATCATTCTCAACTTAAAGCTCCTTGCGATCAAGACAAGAGTCACCGATAAGGATTATACCAAGACGCTTCGCCTCGTCAAAGAGGGGCCCGCCGTGATCACCGCGGCGGACATCTCGCAGGATTCCGAGGTGGAGATCATCAATTCCAACCAGTACATCTGCACGGTGGACGAGGGCGGAAAGATCGATATGGAGATCACGATCGGGCGCGGCAGAGGGTACAAGCCTGCCAAGGAAAACAAACAGCCCGTCATCGATTACATTCCCATCGATTCCATTTATACGCCCGTTCAGAAGGTCAACTACAACGTCGAGCCTGCGCGCGTCGGTCAGAACATTGACTACGATAAGCTCACGCTCGAAGTCTGGACGAACGGCACCTTCTCGGGCAGAGAGATCGTCTCGCTCGCCGCGAAGATCATGCAGGATCACATCAACTTGTTCGTCAACCTCTCGGATACCATCAAGGATATGGATATCCTCGTCAAGACGGACGACGACAAACAGCAGCAGATCCTCTCCATGAAGATCGAGGACATGGACTTCTCCGTCCGTTCCTACAACTGTTTGAAGAGAGCCAACATTCACACCGTGGAAGACCTTATCCGCAAGACGGAGGACGAAATGCTCAAAGTGCGTAACCTGGGCAAGAAGTCGCTCGACGAAGTCATGCAGAAGCTGGAAGCATACGGTCTTTCGCTCGAAAAAAAGGAGGATTAAATTATGCCGGGTAAATTGGGCAGAACGACGGAGCAGCGCCTTGCAATTATGCGCAATCAGGCGTCCCAGCTTCTTTGGTACGGCAGGATCGAAACGACGGTTTCCCGCGCGAAGGAGCTTCGCTCCTATGTGGAGAAGCTGATCACGAAGGCGATCAATTCCTACGACGACGTTATCGAGTACGAAGTCGTGACGAAGGATAAAAAAGGCAAGGAGATCAAGACGACCGCGATCAAAGACGGTCCCAAGCGCCTTGCCGCACGCCGCGCCATCATGGCAAAGACGTACGATCTTCAAGAGATCAAGGCTTTCAACGAGAAGAAGAGCGACTATAAAAAGCGCACGGCAGCCGTGCAGCATCCTTTGATGGAGAAGCTCTTCAACGAGATCGCTCCCAAGTACGCACAGCGCAAGGAAGAGATCGGTCAGGGCGGCGGATACACCCGCATCTACCTGCTCGGTCAGCGCCGCGGCGACGGTGCCGAACAGGCAGTCATCGAGCTTGTTTAATTGCATTTAAAAAATCCGCTGTTTTTACAGCGGATTTTTTCTTTTGTGCCGTGCCGCAATTTCTGATTGTCTTTGCGTGCATTGCGTTTTCTTGCTTCCGCGTTTCCGTTTTCGGCAGTAAATGTATGGCGGGACGGAAATTATCATGGGCGTACGGAATCATCCGAACGCCCCTGTTCTTATAAAAGAAAGTGTGTAGCAAGCATATTGTATATTTTCAAATACATTTCTCGGATATATTCACAAAATATACGAATTTTCGGCGTGGGAAGATGAAAATATACGTTTTCGGGGCGTAAATTTCCGTTCGCCTGTTGACTTGCGCGTTCATATATGATAAAATAGTGAAAATGTTTTGTCGGAAGGAGAGAAATCGTGCTCAAACGAATTAAGAGCCTGCTTCTCACCGTCGTCATTTTCGGCGCGTGTATCACGGCGGTCGGGTTTGTCCCGCGGGATACGGGCTACGATTATACCGTGGGCATCGTGCAGCTCGTGCGGCACAGCGCGCTCGACGCGGCGACGCAGGGCTTTACCGACTCGCTCACGGAGCGCATACAGGCGGCGGGCAAGACGGTGAAAATCGACTATCAGGACGCGCAGAACGAGACGGTCAACTGTTCTGTCATCGCCAACAATTTCGTGGCGAAGAAATACGACCTCATCATGGCGAACGCCACCGCCGCGTTGCAGGCGTGCTATAACGCCACGGAGCAGATCCCCATTCTCGGAACGTCCGTCACGGTGTACGACGTCGCGCTCGGGCTGACGGATTACAACGCCGCCGAGGGGACGGGCACCAACGTGTCGGGAACGAGCGACCTCGCTCCGCTTGCGGAACAGGCGAACATGATCGCCGAGCTCGTGCCTTCCGCGCGCAAGGTGGGGCTTCTGTACTGTTCTTCCGAGGCAAATTCCCGCTATCAGGTGGAGGAAGTCGCGCGCTGTCTGGAAGAGATGAACATGGGGTATGAGTGCGAATTTTATGCGTTTTCGGACTCCAACGACCTCAGCGCCGTCGTGGAGAAGATGGCGGCGGAGAGCGAAGTCGTGTACGTTCCGACGGATAACACCGTTGCCTCCAACACGCAGCTCATCAACAGCATTTGCAGCCGCGAGCGCATTCCCGTCGTCGCGGGGGAGGAGGGCATTTGTTCGGGCTGCGGCATTGCGACGCTCTCGATCAGCTACTACAACCTCGGCGTGCGGACGGCGGAGATCGCCGCGCGCATCCTGCTGGACGGCGAGTCCGTGGGGGATATTCCCATCGCTTACGACGATTCGCCCGTAAAAAAATATAACGCGGAAATTTGTGAGGAGCTTGGGATCGCCGTACCCGACGATTACGAGCCGATAGGAGGATAATATGTTTTGGAGCGCTCTTCCCGGCGCGATCTCGCTCGGTCTCATCTGGGGACTGATGGCGATCGGCGTCTATATCACATATAAAGTGCTCGATTTCGCCGATCTTACGGTGGACGGCTCGATCTGTACGGGCGGCGCGGTGTGCGCGGTGCTCATGGCTTCGGGCGTGAACGCGTGGGCGGCGATCATCGTGGCGATCATCGCGGGCGCGCTCGCGGGGCTGGTAACGGGTATTTTCCATACGCTCATGGGGATCCCCGCCATTCTCTCGGGCATTCTCACGCAGCTCATTCTCTGGTCGGTCAACCTCAAAATCATGGGGCAGGCAAATCAGGTCGTCGATTCGCGCGGGAGCTACGTCATCGTTTCGCAGCTCGACGCGGGCTGGTCCATTCTCATCATGTTCGGATTCCTTGCCGTCATCATTGCGGCGCTGTATTGGTTCTTCGGCACGGAGGCGGGGTGCGGCATCCGCGCAACGGGCAACAACCCCAACATGAGCCGCGCGCAGGGCATCAACGTCAGCCTGAACAAGATCATCGGACTCATGATCTCCAACGCGCTCGTGGCGCTCGCAGGCGCGCTTCTGGCGCAGTATCAGGGCTTTGCGGATATCAACATGGGGCGCGGCGCGATCGTCATCGGACTTGCCGCCGTCATCATCGGCGAGGCGATCGTCACGCGCATTTCGCGCAATTTCGCGGTGCAGCTCACGGGCGTGGTGCTGGGCGGCATCATCTACTATATCGTCTATCAGTTCGTCATCTGGCTGAATCTGGATACGGAATACCTCAAAATGTTCTCCGCGATCGTCGTCGCGATCTTCCTCGCCATTCCCTATTGGAAGAAACGCTATTTCGGCAAGTTCGCCAAAAAGCCGAAACAGCCGCCCGAAGGCGGCGGCGCGCTGCCCGCAGAGGGGGCGTTGACGGCGGAACAGCCGACCGCCGAGGCAGACCCGCCCGAGACGGCGCAGGCGGAAGGGGGTGCGGACCATGTCTGAAAAGCACATTCTTGAAATTCAGAACATCAGCAAGACGTTCAACCGCGGTTCCGTCAATGAAAAGGTCGCGCTCAAAGATTTCAGCCTGACGGTGGAGGAGGGCGACTTCATCACCGTCATCGGCGGCAACGGCGCGGGCAAGAGCACGCTCATGAACGTCATCTGCGGCACCTATCCCGTGGACGAAGGCAAGATCTTGCTCGGCGGGCATGACGTGACCCGTCTCCCCGAATACCGTCGCGCAAAGTATCTCGGGCGCGTCTTTCAGGACCCGATGATGGGGACTTCGCCCAACATGGAGATTCAGGAGAACCTCGCGCTTGCCTATCGGCGCGGCAAGGTGCGTTCGCTCATGCCGGGCATCCGCAAGAGCGAAAAGGAGTTCTACCGCGAACAGCTCGCCCGCCTCGGGCTTGGTCTGGAAGACAGAATGACGGCGAAAGCGGGGCTTTTGTCGGGCGGACAGCGGCAGTCGCTCACGCTGCTGATGGCGACGCTGAAAAAGCCCGATCTGCTCCTTCTGGACGAACACACCGCGGCGCTCGACCCCAAGACGGCGGCGAAGGTGCTCGCTTTCACGGAGGAGATCGCGGCGGAAAACCACCTCACTACCGTGATGATCACGCACAACATGATGGACGCGATCCGCTGCGGAAACCGCCTCATCATGATGCAGGAGGGGAAGATCATTTACGACGTTGCGGGCGAAGAAAAGAAATCGCTGCGCGTCGAGGACCTGTTGGAACGCTTCCGCGCGTCCGCAGGCGAACTCAACGACAGAATGCTGCTCGGCTGAAAGAAAAGGACGGATTTCCGTCCTTTTTCCGTGCGCCGCGATTGCCTTTTTGCAGAAAGCGTGGTATACTGTAAGGGAAAAATACGAACCACGCCTTTGGCGGAATCTTTTCGGCATCTTTTTGCTCATCTTCCTTGCAATACTTTGGTATTACTGCGTCATCTTCACAAAAATCCGGCGCGAAAATCTTCACGCCAAAGGTGCGAAGCAATCAAAAGCGGCAAGATGGGCGGGCAGACAAGGCGAAGCCCGCAGCGCGTGCCGTGTGGCACGGGCAAGGGCTTTAACAACGTATGAGCGCACAGTTTCCGCTTTTGATCGGGTTCGTATTACTCCCTTACAGTATAATGGGGCGAAATTCAGACGAATAAAAAAGGAGTACACCATGTCCGAAAAAAAGAGCAAGGGGCAGGCGCTTTACGACGAGCTTGCCTACGAAAAGAAAAACTATTTTGAAGTCGCTTCCAAATCGGAGCGCAAGAAGATGTTCGCCTATGCCGAGGGCTACAAGGCGTTCCTCGACGACGCCAAGACGGAGCGCGAGGCTTGCGCCGCAGCCGTGAAAATGGCGGAAGAGAACGGATTCACCGAATACCGCTTCGGCGACGCGCTTGCGGCGGGGGATAAGAAGTATTTCGTCAACCGCGGCAAATCCGTCGTCGTGTTCCGCGTGGGCAGCAAGGACCTCGAAAAGCACGGTATGCGCATCATCGCGTCGCATATCGACGCGCCCCGCATCGACGTCAAGCAGAATCCGCTCTATGAAGAGGCGGGAATGTGCTTTCTGAAAACGCATTACTACGGCGGCATCAAAAAATATCAGTGGACGGCGATCCCGCTTGCCCTGCACGGCGTCGTCGTGTTGAAGGACGGCACGAAGGTGGAACTCAGAGTCGGCGAAGATCCCAAAGACCCCGTGTTCTATATCGACGATCTTCTGCCCCACCTCGGACAGGAGCAGATGGCGGGCAACGCTGGTAAGATCATCGAGGGCGAGCAGCTCAACGTGGTCGTCGGCGGAATGCCTTACCCCGATGAGGAAGTGGGCAAGAAGATCAAGCTCACCGTTCTTCATTATCTCAATGAAAAATACGGAATGTGCGAGGAGGATTTCCTTTCCGCAGAGCTTTCCGCAGTTCCCGCCTATCCCGCCCGCGACGTGGGCTTCGACCGCGCGCTGATCGGCGCATACGGGCATGACGACCGCGTCTGCGCGTATCCCGCGCTCACGGCTGTCCTCAACGGCGAGACGGAGCACACGGTGCTTGCTATGCTCGTCGATAAAGAGGAGATCGGCAGCGAGGGTACGACGGGGATGCAGTGTAAGATCTACGAGGACCTGATGGAGGAGATCTGCATTGCGATGGGCGCGTCCTTCCGCAAGGTGCGCTTCGCTTCCAAGTGCCTCTCGTCGGACGTCACCGCGGCGTACGATCCCAACTTCGCAAGCGTGTACGAGCGCATGAATTCGGCAATGCTCTCCTGCGGAACGTGCATGAGCAAATTCACGGGCGCGCGCGGCAAGAGCGGCTCCAACGACGCGAACGCCGAGTTCGTGGGCGAAGTGAGAAAGATGTTCGAGAAAGAGGGCGTCGTCTGGCAGACGGCGGAGCTTGGAAAAGTGGACATCGGCGGCGGCGGTACGGTCGCAAAATATCTTGCGAACCTGAATATCGATACCGTCGATCTGGGCGTTCCCGTCATTTCCATGCACGCCCCTTGGGAACTCATTTCCAAAGCCGACCTGTACAGCAATTACATGGCGTTCCTTGCGTTCATGAAATAAGCTGTTTCCGATGATCGGAATAGAAACCCGCGGGAGCTGTTTTCACAGCTCCCGCGGGTTTTGTATAAAGAAAATCCACCCAAAAGGCGGTGGATTTTCTTTATAACTTTTGTATTTTGCTCGCAAAATTTCGTGAAAGGCATAAAAAAACTGTGAGGGCTTTTTTTGTTGCAGTCTACCGAAGCGGAAGCGCGGCAGGTGACTCCCGCAAAGCTACCTTATGGCACACGCACCTGTCTGTTTAGTGCTGCTGTATCCCTACCCTGACACGGTTCGCAGGGGTACGTTGCATAAGACCTTGCGATCAACATTCCTTACCGCGTGCAGCCTTCCATAGACGGCACCGAGAAAAGCGTTCGGTTCTGCTATAGCGGATTGCAGATACAGGGCACCGCTAACTCCCCACCTATCACAGCCAATCAAGCATAACACAATCAAAGGAAAAAAGCAAGCAAAAAAGGGCGGCGGAGAGAAAAGTTCACCGGCTTATCGTATTTCCGTGCCGCGAAAGTGCGCTGCCCTTTGCGCGGGCGGCGGGGGAGAGAACGCAGGTCTGCTCCTTCGCTTCTTTTTCCAGCCGCGCGCATTCTTGTTCCAGCCGCGCAATTTCGCGGCGGCAGCGGGCGCAGAAGGCGGGAATGGCGCAGATCGCGGCAGCGCCGACGATGAGAAAGGGCGCGCCCCACCATTTGGCGATCCCCTGCGCATAGACGAATATAAGGAGCGCGGTCAGAAGGCACGCCGCCGCCGTCTTGACGAGCACGCGCCACGCCGTTCCGTACCGGAACGAGGCAAGCCGCCTGCGCCACACGGCGAGGCGGCGTTTGATTTCCGCCGGCATTTTATCGGTCTGCGTCATGCGCTTTTCCCCCCGATAGAGTTTTCTTACCGTTATTATAATGTGAGAATGTAAAAAAGTTCCCACAAAATTGTCATATAATTGTAAAATTTTTGCAATGTGAAAAAATCGCTGACAAACGGGGCGGAATTTTGTGCGGAAACTCTTGTCAAGTTGCGGAAAAGGTGATATAATCAAGCGAATTTTGTCGGAGAATTGTCGGAGGGTATATGGACGTCTTTCGCTTCGGATTCCGATACTGGAAAAAGTTCGTCCCGCTGTCGCTGCTTTCCAAGCTGTTCAGCCTCATTGCCATCGTCTGCGATCTGACCATTCCGCTCATTTCGGCGGGATTGTTGGACTATATCATCGCATACGACCCTGCCAACCCGCCCGCTTCGGGACTGTTGGATTTTCTTTTTACGGGGAGTCTCGGCGCGCCGCAGAGCTGGGAGCTGTTCGGCAATCTTGCGCTTATCTTTGCGGGCGTGCTTTTGACGCGCCTCCTGTTTTTGTACTGCAAGAACATTTCCTACCAATGGTGCGGACTGCGCATGGAGTGCGTGCTCCGCGAGGAGACGTACGCCAAACTGCTCGAACTCGACGGAGAGACGATCGCCCGCTATAACATGGGCGAACTGCTGACGACGATGAACCGCGATACCATCATCTTCAAAGAGATGTATTCGCGTATCTTCATGAATATTTTTGATTCCGTCGTCTCCATTATCCTGTCGATCACGCTGCTTGCCACGCTCGATACCTACCTGCTCATCATTCCGCTTGCGCTCACGCCGTTTATCGTGATCGCGCTCATCAGCTACCTGAAAAAGGCGCGCAAACTCTTCGCCGCCATCCGCGAAGGCTATTCCGCCATCAACCTCGACGTGCAGGAAAACGTGGACGCCGTGCGCATTGTGCGGTCGTTCGCGGCGGAGGAAGAGGAGATCAGAAAATTCGACGAGTGCAACGAGCACGTGCGCGATCTGAGCTGCCGCGAAGTCCGTCTGAGCGCAAAGTTCAACTCCATCTTTATTGCCTTCCAGCAGGTGGGGTATGTGGGAACGGTCGTCATCGCGGTGCTCCTTGTGCTGAGCGGGAATATTGCGCTCGGCTCGCTCACGGCTGCCACGACGTACGTCACCAAAATCATTTCGCACACGACGCAGATCTCCCGCGCGTTCTTCATGATGCAGAACCAGCTCGTCTCGGGCGGGCGGCTCAAACGCTTCCTCACCGAACAAAGCGCCGTTCCCGACTGTCCGTCCGCGCTCGTCTGCTCGCCGAAACCGCACATCGAGTTTCACGACGTGAGCTTTACGCTCGGCGAAAAACAGGTCTTAAAGCATATCTCGCTCGACGTCCCGTACGGCAAGAAAGTGGGGCTGATGGGCGGCACGGGCAGCGGAAAATCCGCCATGCTGAAAATGCTTTCGCGCATCTTCGACGCCACTTCGGGCGAAGTGACCATCGACGGGAAGGACATCAGACAGTACCCGCTCGAACAGGTGCGCGCGGCGTATTCCTATGTGTTTCAGGACGTATTCCTCTTCTCCAATACGGTGGACGCGAACGTGGCGTTCGCGCATCCCGACTGCACGGAGGACGATGTGTTCCGCGCCACCGAGATCGCGCAGGCGTCCCGCTTTATCGAAAAACTTCCCGAAGGCTACGAGACCATCGTCGGCGAGCGCGGCGTGGGGCTTTCGGGCGGACAGAAACAGCGCATTTCCATTGCGCGCGCCCTCGTAAAGGGGTCGCCCGTGCTCATTCTGGACGACGCCTCCTCCGCGCTCGATATGGCGACGGAGAAGCGCGTTCTCTCCGCCATCAAGCGGCATTGCCCCGATCATACGCTGTTCATCGCAACGCACCGCGTCTCCTCCGTCATGGACTGCGACGAGATCCTGTTCCTGCGCGACGGGGAGATCGTCGAACGCGGCACCGCGCAGGAACTCATCCGCAAAGACGGCGCGTTCGCGGCGATCTGGAAGTTGCAGACGAGCGACGGTCAGCTCGACGATTCGTCTTACGGGGCGGGGGAGGAATGAGATGAAGCGCAATACCTATTATATGGACGAAGTGGTCACTGCGGAGAAGGTGGACGTCAAATACTTCAAACGCCTGCTCTCCCGCATCGTACCCTACAAAAAGCTCTTTCTCCTTTCCTTTCTCCTTCTGGCGTGTTCCTCGCTCGTTTCGCTGCTGCCGCCCTTCCTGATCCGCGCCATCGTCAACGACGTCATTCCCATGGAGGACGGCAGAACGCGCGCGCTCACGCTGTATATCGTCGCGCTCGCCGCGCTCGGCGTGCTCACGGCGGTGCTGCCCTATTTCCATCAGCGCATCATGGGTACGCTCGGGCACAGGATCATCTCCGAAGTGCGGCGGGAAATTTTCGTCAAATTGCAGGAACTGCCCTTCGAGTATTACGATAACCGCCCCGCGGGAAAGATCTCTATCCGCGTGACGGAATATGTGAACGAACTTGCCGACTTCTTTACCGACTACCTTCTGAGCCTGATCGTCAATATCCTCAAAATCGTGGCGGCAACCGTCTTTATGCTGTGCATCAGTCCCATTCTGACGGGCGTCATCTACGCGGCGGCGATCCCGCTCACGGTCTGCGTGTACTTCATCAAGCGTGCCGTGCGCAGGCTCTTCCGCAAACACCGCGCAAAGAACTCCAACCGCAACGCGTTCATTGTCGAGTCCATCATGGGCGAAAAGGTCATCAAGAGCAACAACCGCTCGGCGTACAACCGCAGCGTCTACAAGGACTTGCAGGAGGACAGCGCCAAGACGTGGATGCAGATCGTGCGGCGCAACGAGCTGAACGCGCCCGTTTCGGAACTCTGCTGGAACGCGGGCATTCTCGGCATTTACGCCGTTGCGCTCGCGCTCATCGGCGGCGGCGCGACGGCAATGGCGGGCACGGTCATCGCGTTCACGCTGTACACCTCCATCTGTTCGGAGCCGCTCTTGCAGTTCACGGCGATCTTGCAGCAGCTCTCGCAAGTCTCGGCGAATCTCGAACGCATTTACGAGACGGTGGATACGCCCGTCACCATTCACGACGCGAAGGACGCGATCCCGCTCGAAGACGTGCAGGGGAAGGTGGACTTCAACGACGTGACCTTCGGCTACGAACCCGGCGTGAACGTGCTCGAACATTTCGACCTGCACGTGCGCCCCGGGGAGAAGATCGCGCTCGTCGGACCGACGGGCGCGGGCAAGACGACGGTCATCAGCCTTCTGACGCGCTTTTACGACGTGGGGGAGGGGAGCGTGACGGTGGACGGGCACGACGTGCGTTCGCTCACGCTGCATTCCCTGCGCAAGGAGATCGGCGTGCTCATGCAGGAGCCGTTCATCTTCAAGGGCAGCATTCTCGATAATATCCGCTACGGCACGCCCGAGGCGACGGACGAGGAGTGCATCGCCGCGGCGAAGGCGATCTACTGCGACCGCGTTGCGGCGCGCTTCCCCGACGGGTATCACGCCCAGCTCGGCGAACGGGGCGAAGGACTTTCCGCAGGCGAGAAACAGCTTCTGTCCTTCGCGCGCATCGTCTTGAAGAACCCCCGCATCGTCATTCTGGACGAGGCGACGAGCGCCATCGATTCGGAGACGGAGCTGCTCATTCAGGCGGCGCTCGACCGCATTCTCGAAGGCAAGACGTCGTTCATCGTGGCGCACCGTCTTTCCACTATCCGCAAGGCGGACAGGATTTTGTTCATCGCCGATAAGGGCATTGCCGAACAGGGCTCGCACGAAGAACTCATGCAGGCGAAAGGGCGCTACTACGCGCTGAATCAGAGAAAATAAAAAGGGAGAAGAAGGTATGGCAGATTGTACGCACGACTGCTCCACTTGCAGCAGTAACTGTTCCTCGCGGGACAAACAGTCCTTTGTAAAACCGCTCCACGAGGGCGCAAAGGTGAAAAAGGTCATCGCCGTCGCGAGCGGCAAAGGGGGCGTGGGAAAATCGCTCGTCACCTCTCTGCTCGCCGTGCGGGCGCAGGCGCGCGGAAACCGCGTCGCCGTGCTTGACGCGGATATTACGGGACCTTCCATTCCCAAGGCGTTCGGCGTGACGGCGCGCGCCTACGGGGAGGAGGGGACGATCTATCCCGTCCGCACCAAGAGCGGAATGCAGATGATGTCGATGAACACCCTTTTGGAGCACGACGACGACCCCGTCGTGTGGCGCGGCACGCTCATTGCGGGCGCGGCGGTGCAGTTCTGGACGGACGTTCTGTGGGAGGACGTGGACATCATGTTCATCGATATGCCGCCCGGAACGGGCGACGTGCCACTCTCCGTGTTCCAGAGCATTCCGCTGAGCGGGATCGTCGTCGTCACAACGCCGCAGGACCTCGTGGAGATGATCGTCAAAAAAGCGGTGAACATGGCGAAGATGATGAACGTTCCCGTGCTCGGGCTTGTGGAGAACATGAGCTATTTCGTCTGCCCCGACTGCGGCAAAAAGCACGAAATTTTCGGCGCGAGCAAGGCGGACGAGCTTGCCAAGGCGTACGGCATTCCCGCCGCCGCGAAGATGCCGATCGACCCTTCCGTCGCCCGTCTCGCCGACGCGGGGCGCATTGCGGAGGCGGATACCGATGCGCTCGCCGAAGTGTTCTTTGAAATCGAACGCTCCCGCGAGATTGCAGATCACCTCGAAGAAAATTAAGAAAAAAGCGGCGTTTATGCAGAAACGCCGCTTTTTTTCACCGCGAAAAAAGAATGCCTGTTTGCCGCCGCCCGAAATCGTTGCAATCGGCGGGCGGGTATGTTATAATTTTTTCATACTTTATCATAGAGGAAGGGCTTCATGTTATCGGACGAAATCAAACAACTCAGACTGCAAAACAGACTCTCCCAAAGCGAACTCGGCGTCATCTGCAACGTTACGCGGCAGACGGTCGCCAAATGGGAGAAAGGGGAGACCACGCCCAAGACGGAAGCTTTGGCGTATCTGTGCAATTATTTCGGGCTGGAAATCAGCGATTTTACCAACGAACTTGCCGACCCCGAAATGGTCGCCGCGCTTCGCAAACACGTTCCTCTCGACAAAGGGCGCGCTGCGGAAACGCCGCACTGTAAGCGGATAGCGGCTTCGGAAGTCGCCGTGCAGGAGTTCGAGGCGGTGCGGGAAGAGAGTGTGCTGACCGTTTCCGTGCCGACAGAGACCCCGACGGAAGCGGATACGGCGGCTTTGTCTGCTACGCGTTCCGCCGCATGGCGTTTTTTTGCGGCGATCGTTACAATCGCGCTCGCCGTCGGCGCGGTTTGCATGGGGATTGCGGCATTCTCTGCGGGGATGGTCGTGTTTACCGATAATCTCGGGGACGTTGCGGCGAACAATTACGGGTACGATCTCTCCGATTTCGTGACCTTTCTCGTTTGTGCGGTCATTCTTGCCGCGGCGGCGGTGATCGCGCCGTTTGCCGCGCGCAGATTGGCAAAGAAACGTACGCGCCGCGCCGACGAATCGTTTGTCGGGCAGCCCGTATAAAACAGCTTATATCAGGCGTCGCGCCCGCGAAAGTATCTTTCGCGGGCGCGGTATTGTTTTGACCGATGCCATCGGCAATCGAAAAGATGTACAGAGGAATATTATAGCGCTACTTGACAATGCGGGTAATGTTGTGGTACAATATGTGTACGACGCATGGGGGAACCACGCGGTGCTGGATAGCAATGGGAATGATCTTACGGATTCGTCGCATATCGGCAACCGCAACCCGATCCGTTACCGCGGATATTTCTACGACGTAGAAACGGGTCTTTACTTCCTGCAAACGCGTTATTATGATCCCGAGATCGGTCGTTTCCTGAACATGGACGACGTCTCCTATGCCGACCCCGAGCAGTTCCACGGTCTCAATCTCTACGCCTATTGCGGCAATGACCCTGTAAATAATATTGACCCGACAGGACACTTTGCTATAACATTATCACTTTTGGCTGCGCTTGGGGTTGCTGCTGCTGTTGGGGCAGGTATAGGAGTAGTGGGAACATTTTTCGGTGATGTGGTTAATGCAGCACTTACAGGAAAGTGGAGTTGGTCATCTTGGGAAACTTATTTGGGTAACGCCATAGGTGGTGCCATAGGTGGCGCAATTTCGTTAATACCATGGGCTGGTGCATTCCTTGGTTCGGTAACGGGTGGTACGCTTGGAACTGTTATTGAGATGTCGCTTGAAAAGGCGACGGGTAGGCATGATTGGGCTTGGAGCGAAATAGGTCTCCAATTTACTGTTTCGCTTGGCATTAATTTAGTAGCAGCTGGATTTACAAGTTACCTAAGAATTCCTGGGATAACAAAGGGAAGTCACAGCTGGCAGCAAGTATTCAAATCAGGTTTTACAAAAACTTGGCGCTATGGTTTCAGGATGTCCTTAAAAACTTTGGCAAAAGGTGCAGGCTATTTAGGAATTTCTAGTTTTTCGACTGGGTTTATTGCAGGAAATCTTATACAGTCATTTTCGGATTGGATGATTGGGAAAAATTATCCACAAGATTAAGAGGTGTGAATGAAAAAACAAATCGTGATTCGTCCCAAAGGGAATTTATACATATTTGGAGTTAGTATCGTCCTAGTATTTATTCTTGTGATGCTTTCTGCGAGTTATATCCCATATAACAGCTTTTTTCAAATGGACTCTGCTGAGAAATCAAAACATATGTATTATTTATATGTCATGATCCCATTTGATGTTTTTCTAGTGATTTGGTTGATATGGGAGATTAGAGAAATTACTATCTATAAGATGGTATTAACAGGGAAAGAACTCTATCTTGCGGCGAATCGGGAGTTATTTCATACGAATCATAAAAAAATGCACGTTCGCTATACAGACTTGAAGTCCATGCAGTATTTTCTCGGATTTGAAACAATAGGGTTTGTATCGGTCATCGCATTGGAATATTCAGATGGGAATATGATACCTTTGAATGTCCTGAAATTCAGCGACAAACAAGTTGATCTCATCATGAATTATATTAAAGAGTTTGCCGAAAAAGAAAATGGATATCCCATAGAAGTAAAAGCCGACAATGTGCAAAAGGGCTTTAAGAGAAAGCGAGAAAAAAAATAATAACAATTTAGGAAGGAGCGTTCGGAGAAATCCGAACGCTCCTTTGCTTATAGCAAAAAAGGGGAGCCGATGAAGCGGCTCCCCGAAAGTTTTCATTGCGATGAAATCAGTCTTCCGCGACTTCGATCACGTCCGACGCGCCCCAGCGCTTGGTGGATTCAACGGCGTTCTCGCAGTTGATCTGCGTATCGTAGTTGGAACTCACGCAGAGAAGGCGTTTCTGAGCGTTCAGCAGACGGAAGATATAGTCTCCTGCCTTCGTCTTGACGACGGCAAAGTTCCCCGCCTCAATGTTCTTCTTGTAGGTGGAGATCCCGTTCTTTGCGCCTGCGACGGTGGAGTACTCTCCGCTGACGAGCATGATCTCGCCGTTGGAAGCGCGCAGCTCGAAGTGATACGCGCCGCTGTCTCCCGTGCGGATGATCCATTTGCCGATCGGTCCGCGTTTTGCGGTCGTCTTCTTGGGTGCGGCTGCCTTCTTGGGCGCTGCCGTCGTCTTTTTCGGGACAGATTTCTTTTCAGGCTTCTTCATGGTTTCTTCCTCCGTTACCTTTTCTTCCGGAACAGCCGCGGGCGCGGGTTCTTGGGCAGGTTCTGCGGGCGTCTCCTCGACGGGGGCAGCCTCTGCGACGGGTTCTTCCGCGACTTCCTCGGCGGGAGCAACCTCTGCGGCAGGTTCCTCCGCGACCTCTTCGGCGGGAGCAGCCTCTGCGGCAGGTTCTTCCGCAACTTCCTCGACGGGAGCAGGCTCTGCGGCGGGTTCTTCCGTAACTTCTTCGGCGGGAACTTCCGCAATCACGGGGGCTTCCTCCGCTTCGGGTTCGGGGTCGGGCGCGGGTTCGGGCAGGACCTCCTCCTCGGCAGGTTCTTCCGCAACCTCTTCCTTGGGCGTCTCTTCTGCGGGCGCTTCCTCGGCAACGGGTTCGAGCACGGGCTCTGCCGAAGTTTCGTCGGGCAGGGCGGGCGTCTCTTCCTCCGCGGGGGCGGCGGCTTCCTCTGCGCGCTTCTGCTTCTTATACTTCGCAGACATCACGATCATGGTGATGACGAGCGCAATGATAAGAACGATGATGACCCCGAGAATGATGGTGAGCGGCAGATGTTCTTTGAGGTAATCAAGAAACGTTGTCTGGGCATTGAGCAATCCGATCATAAAATTTTACTCCTTTGAATTTATTCTATTTTATCACGAAAATTCGCGCGGGTCAATACATTGACAAAACTTTTTCTATGCGTTATGATAAGAATATGGTGAAAAATGCTGTAATCGGGGGCGGCGCGGCAGGTCTGGCGTGCGCCGTCATGCTTGCCCGCGCGGGCAGAGAGGCGCTTTTGCTCGAACGGGGAGACCGCCTCGGGCGCAAACTTTCCGCAACGGGCAACGGGCAGGGCAACGTGACGAACGCGCACGTTTCGCCCGACCGCTATTTTTCGGACGATCGGAACGCCGTCGCCCGCGTACTCGCGCGCTTTTCGTGGGAAGACGCGGTGCGCTTTTTAGAGAGTATGGGCGGCGTGTTCCTGCCCGATACACGCGGCAGGGTATATCCTGCGGGGCGGCAGGCGTCGGCGGTGACCGACCTTCTGCGCCGCGAGCTTGCGCGCCTCGGGGTGAGCGTTCGGACGGGTGCGCGCGTGACCGCGCTTTCCCATGACGGCGGGGCGTTCCGCATCGTATGGGAGGGCGGCGAAACGCGCGCGGAAAACGTCGTGCTTGCGGCGGGCGGCTGCGCCGCGCCCAACTTCGGCACGGACGGCTCGGCGTACGCCCTTGCGAAAGGTTTCGGGCATACCGTGACCGCGCTCTCGCCCGTTCTGGTGCGCCTGCGCACCGATCCCGCCGCCGTGCGCGGGCTCAAAGGGATCCGCGTGGACGCGGGTCTGAAAGTCGTCCGCGGGGGCGCGGAACGCTACTCCTGCCGCGGCGACGTGCTGTTTACCGAAAACGGCGTTTCGGGCGACGCGGTGTTCCGCGCCTCCTCGTATGCCGAAAAGGGGGATATGCTGCTCATCGATTTCCTGCCCGACGTTTCCGCGGCGCGCCTTGCCTCCGCCGTGGGCGAGGGCGAGGACGGGCTGTTGTGCGTCGTCAACAACGGACTTGGGCGGCAGCTTTTCCGCCGCGCGGGGGGCGACCGCGCCAAGGTGCTCGCCCTGTTGAAGGGATTCCCGCTCACCGTGACGGGCGCGCTCGGGTTCGACTGCGCGCAGGCGACGCGGGGCGGCATTCCGCTTGGCGAGACGGACGAACATCTCATGAGCAAGTTCCGCCGCGGACTGTATTTCGCGGGGGAGATCCTGAACGTGGACGGCGAGTGCGGCGGATACAATCTGCATTGGGCATGGGCGTCCGCGAACATGGTATCGGAGGCGCTGATATGAGAAAGACGTTTTCGGGGCTGACGCTCCGCCCCCATCAGAAGGAGAGTTCGCTCGTTAAACTTTGCGAAAAGAAACTGCACGCGCCCTGCCGCTATTTTAAGATCCTGAAAAAATCGCTCGACGCGCGCGACAAAGCGGACATCAGATGGGTGTATACCGTGGAATGCGGCACGGAGACGTTCACGCCGCCGCCCCGCGTATTTGAACAGGTGAAAACCGCGCCGAGAGTCGTCATCGTCGGGGCGGGTCCCGCGGGACTGTTCTGCGCGCTGCGGCTTTTGGATCACGGCGTGCGCCCCGTCGTTCTGGAACGCGGCAAGCGGGTGGAAGAGCGCGCGGAGGACGTAAAGCGGTTTTCCGAAACGGGCGTTCTCGACCCGTCCAGCAATATCCAATTCGGCGAGGGCGGCGCGGGCGCGTTTTCGGACGGCAAGCTCAACACGCAGACGAACAGTCCCCTCAACCGCGACGTGCTCGAAACCTTCTTTCGGTTCGGCGCGCCGCAGGAGGTGGGGTACCTCGGAAAGCCGCACGTCGGGAGCGATAACCTCAAAAAGGTGGTCGCCAATATGCGCGAGTACATTCTGTCGCAGGGCGGGGAGTTCCGCTTTTCGACTGCGCTCACCGATTTGAAGATCCAAGACGGGAAGCTCCGTTCCTTTACGGCAGGCGGACAGGAAGAGGAATGCGACGCGCTCGTGCTCGCCGTCGGACACAGCGCGCGCGATACCTTTGAAACGCTGCTCTCCCGCGGGTTCTGCATGGAACAGAAGGAGTTCGCGGTGGGGGTGCGCATCGAGCACCTGCAATCGGCGATCAGCCGCGCGCAGTACGGTTCGGGTTACGAGGCGCTGCCGCCCGCCGACTATAAGCTCGTTTCCCATGCGTCCGATCGGGCGGTATTCACGTTCTGTATGTGCCCGGGCGGCGTCGTCGTGCCGGCGGCGAGCGAAGAGGGCGGCGTTGCGGTCAACGGCATGAGCGACTACGCCCGCGCGGGCAGGAACGCCAATTCCGCGCTCGTCGTACAGGTACGGAAAGCCGATTTCGGCGGCGATCATCCGCTGGCGGGCGTCGCCTTTCAGCGCAAGCTGGAACGCGCGGCTTTCGCGGCGGCGGGCGGCGGATACAAGGCTCCCGTGCAGCTCGTGGGCGATTTCCTTGCCGACCGCGAAAGTTATTACTTCGGGGCGGTAAAACCGACGTACGCGCCCGCAACGGCGTTCGTTCCCATGCAGGCGCTCTTCCCGCGCGCGCTCACCGACGCGCTCAAAGCGGCGCTGCCCGATCTCGACGCCAGACTCAGCGGATTTGCGGCGTACGAGAGCGTTCTGACGGGCGTGGAATCGCGCACGAGTTCGCCCGTGCGCATCGTGCGCGGCGCGGATATGCAGGCGGCGGGGATTGCGGGCGTGTATCCGTGCGGCGAGGGCTGCGGGTATGCGGGCGGGATCACCTCCGCCGCGGCGGACGGGCTGCGCGTGGCGGAAGCGATCGTGCAAAAATATCTCTGATGCGGTTTTATCGCGTTTTAATGGAGCTTTCACACATTCAACACGAACAGCGAGTATGATAGAGGCGTAATCAAGGTTGCGCAGGAACTGCGGTTCCCATCCCCCCTCGGGTCCGACCGATCCGAGGGCGGGGCAGCCGTCAACGCGTTTGCGCGGCGCCGCCGCAGGCGGCGGAATCTTCCTCCGCGCGCAACCGTATTGGTTATGCCTACTCTCCACAATTTTTTCATATTCTCTCAAAGCGGGGCGTCTTCCACATCGTGGGAGACGTCCTGCTTTTCATGATCGTTTTTTATGATCGTTCCGCATGGTTCGCGCGCAATCGTTCAAAATAAAATATGCGTTTGCATATTCGGCACGCAATACGAAAAAATTTTGCATTTTCGAGAGAAAAAGCGTGAAATTTTTTTCGATTCTATTGCATTGCATAAAAATTTATGATAAAATAGTGGAAACCAAATGTGTAAAGGGGTGTGAAGACATGAGGAAAATGCACAAAATCTTCGCGTTGGCGCTCGGCTCCGTGCTGAGCCTTTCCGCGTTTGCGGCGTGCGGAGGAGGGGATGTGAACTCCACCGGAGATGCGCAGAATTATCAGATCTGCTTTGATAATCTCGACGACAGCATCTCTCTCGATTCCTCCGCCACGCAGGTGGCGGTCGCGGACGCGAACGTCGTCGCCGCGTACGACGAGGACGGGAATCCGGTGAACGACTGGGAGAGCATCGCAACGTATGAAAACGGCGTCTTTACGGGGGTTTCGGCGGGCAGAGTCCGCTATCAGCTCTCCGACGGGACGACGGGCAGCATTGAGGTTGTCGCCGCTTATCCCACCAATCCGGACTACGACTATGCGGGCAATGCGCTCGATTTCTCTGAGACGGGGGATCAGGGCGAAAAGGTGCTCGGGCGCACGCACGACCCTTCGCTGATCGAAGTGCGCAACGAAAGAGGGGAATCTATCTATTATATGTTCTCGACGGGGTGGTCGGATCAGAGCGTCTACAACGGCGTCACGACCTACGGAAACGCGATCCACGTCTCTTACGACGGCATGAAGACGTGGGAATTCCTCGGCAGAACGTTTGACTATGCGACCCGCGAAACGGAGGTCGTCAACTCCAAGATCGGCGAATGGCTGTACGAGGGCGGCACGATTGACGGAGACTTTACGACGGAAAGCGCGAGCTGGTGGGCGCCCGACATTGTTGCAAAGCCCGACGGTAGCGGCTATTGGCTGTACACCTGCGTTGTGGACGGTGCGGATACTGACGAAGGCATGCGTATCGACGGCAATCTTTACACGCGCGCCTGCATTCTGTTGTACGAATCGGAGACGCTGGAACCGGGCAGCTTCAAACCCGTCATGCAAGATAGTCAGCCCGCCGTTCTGATGCAGTCGAGTATTCAGCAGGGGACACATGGTACGTCCAATGGCAATGTTAACGGTATCGACCCGCAGATCATTTATACGCCCGACGGCAAAATGTACATGGCGTACGGTTCCTTCGGCTCGGGCAACTATATCCTCGAACTTGATCCGAACACTGGTTTGAGAAAAGAGACGACACTCCCGAACGGCACGACGCAGGAAGGGAATACAGGCTGGAAGACGCACGAGGATATGGTTACCTACTGCGCTGAGACTTCTGTGTTGTTTGAGAATTATACCGACACAAACGGGAACAACGTTGGTTGGGAGCATCCCTATTATGGCAAGAATATTTCTCGCCAAAATATGGAGGCACCCGTCATCGCCCGTCACGACAACGTGACGCTGATGGACGAGGACGGTAATGCACTGGAAGGCAGCGGTAGTACATTCTACTATTCCATGCACTCCTACGATGGGCTTTCCGATAATTATCAGATGTGGGGCGGCAAGAGCACGAGCGCACTTGGTCTGTATACCTCTTCGACGGGCAAAGGACTCGTTTGGAATGCTAATTCAGGCTATCCTGCCCAAGTCAGCCAAAGTACACAGGGCAACAAGTATATGGGGTCTTTCCTGTGGGCAAACAAGTCTGATGCAAACCCTGAACTCGACGCTGCCTTGCCTGGGCACAATGATCTGTTTACCATGAACAATGGGACGTCTGTTGCGGCATACATTACCCGTTCGAGTGGTGCAACGGGCAGTTTCACAACGCAGATCCATCAGTACTATCTCAACAGCTACGGCGATATCTGTATCAACCCCAACCGCTATGCGGGCGAATCCAACCGCGCCGTCTCTGCGGACGAGCTGTTCACTTACACGGAGAAGGCGGGGGATTACTACAAGTTTGAAATGGTCGTCATGACTAACGCTGCACGAGACAATCAGGGTGCAAACGGTTCTGAGGCAACGACTTCCAACATTAATTCGGGCACTCTGTATGCAAACAATGTCTCCCGCACCGTGTTGCTTTCAAGAGATGAGGGCGGCAATAGCGGCAAGATATTTGAATCGACGGCGGGCGAAAACGGTGCGCTTTCCGCGGGTGCAGAGCTCGGAACGTGGAAGATGTATGGCAATGGCTATATCGCATTCCATTTCATCGATACGCTGAAAGGACGTAGTCTTGCGGGCGCGGAGCTTGATAGCGGCGATCAACATTTCTACGGCGTTGTCCGTACAGCATGGCTCAACGATCAGAATAAGTCCGGTTTCACGATCACTTCGCTTGGCAAGTCGGAGAACAACATTCGCAGCATGGCAATGTTCATGAACAACTACTCCACCATTTCGGGCGACGGGCTTGTGGGTACGGATTATTCCGCCGAAACGACCGACTGACGAAGAAAATCATAAAAACCCTGCGATTTTCGCAGGGTTTTTCTTTTCTATTTAGAAAACCCCCGGATAGTCTGGGGGTTCAGTATAGGCTTATGCCGATGAGTAAAAATAATGGCTTCCCCTTGGGGGGAAGCTCTGCCGAAGGCGGTGATGAGGGGTTTGTGTTAGAGTATTCATAATGGC
>CAJFFP010000007.1:0-14962 GCA_904373325.1 Candidatus Gallimonas merdigallinarum | reverse complement strand
GCTAGTAGTCAAGGGCTATGCCCGCCCCGCCTTTGGCGGCACGAGCCGCAGGCGAAGTATAATGAAGAACCACCAGCTAAGCTGGTGGGTTCCTTTTTTTGCGGGTACGTTTTATGGATTTTTTGGAGGGGGATAAGCGCAGAAAGGTATGCTGCCGCAGGGGCGGCGGGAGTCTGATGAGCGATGGCGGGGAAGCAAAAAAATGAAATTTGCATCTTGCAATCTGCGCGAAGTTGCGGTATAATAAAACAAAGGGGAATGAATATGCAGGATAAACGGTATCTCGAACGGCTCTCCGTTCAGTTTCCCGCCGCTGCCGACGCAGCGACGGAGATCATCAATCTCTCTTCCGCGCTCAATCTTCCGAAGGGCACGGAGCACTTCATCACGGATATTCACGGAGAATACGAGCCTTTTCTCCATATCCTGAAAAACGGGTCGGGGTCTATCCGCAAAAAGATCGAAGAGGAGTTCAAAGGCTCGCTCTCGATGAAAGAGAAAAAGTCGCTTGCCACGCTCATCTACTACCCCGAGCAGAAGCTCGCGCAGATCGAGGCGACGGAAGAGGACCTCGACGACTGGTATAAGACGACGATTTACCGCCTTGTGCGCGTCAACCGCCGTATCGCCTCCAAATATACCCGTTCGCGGGTGCGGAAGGAGCTGCCGCACGATTACGCCTATATCATCGAAGAGCTTTTGAGCGAAAAAGAGGAGGTCGAGGACAAGGAGGCGTACTATAACGGCATCATCTCCGCGATCATCTCCACAAAGCGCGCCAGACACTTCGTGATCGCGTTCTGCAACGTCATTCAGCGGCTGGTGGTCGACCGCATTCACATTCTGGGCGACCTGTTCGACCGCGGTCCCGGGGCGCATATCATCATGGATACCCTGCTCGGGTTCGATAACGTCGATTTTCAGTGGGGGAATCACGATATCTGCTGGATGGGCGCGGCGAGCGGAAGCCTTGCCTGTATTGCGTCCGTGGTGCGCATTTCGGCAAAGTACGGCAATTTCAACACCATCGAAAACGGCTACGGAATCAACCTTCTGCCGCTTGCAAAGTTCGCGCTCGACACCTACGCGGGCGACCCGTGCGACTGTTTCGTCATTAACGGTTCGCAAAGTTACGAGCCGTACGATCCCGACATGGACCGCAAGATCCACAAGGCGATCACGATCATTTTATTCAAGCTGGAAGGGCAGCTCATCGCGCGCCATCCCGAATATAAAATGGAGGGGCGCCGCCTGCTGGATAAGATCGACCGCGACGCGGGAACGGTGACCATCGACGGCAAGGCGTATCCGTTGGAGGATAAAAACTTCCCGACGATCGACCCCGCAGACCCGTACGCGCTCTCGGCGGGGGAGGAACTTGTCATGAAAAAGCTCCGCTATGCCTTTGTCAACAGCGAAAAGTTGCAGCGGCACGTCTCCTACCTCTTCACGCGCGGAAGTATGTACCGCACCTACAACGGCAATCTGCTGTACCACGGCTGCGTGCCGCTCGAAGAGGACGGCTCCTTCAAAAAGGTGCAGATCGGGGAGAATTTTTACAGCGGCAAAGCGTTGTTCGACGAGTTGGAGAGCTGGGCGCGCAAGGGCTATTATCTGCCCGACGGCGACGAAAAGACGTTCGGGCAGGACACCATGTGGTTTCTGTGGGCGAACGAAAATTCCCCGCTCTACGGCAAGGAGCGCATGACGACGTTCGAGCGCTATTTCGTGAAGGACACGAGCTGTTATTACGAGGCAAAAAATTCGTACTACAACTACCTCAACGATAACAAGGTGATCTCCGCCATTTTGAAGGAGTTCGGCTTGGACCCCGATTCGCCCGCGGCGCACATCATCAACGGTCATATGCCCGTGCATCTCAAAAACGGCGAAACGCCCATCAAGTGCGGCGGAAGGCTGCTGATGATCGACGGCGGAATGTCCCGACCCTATCAGCGGGAGACGGGCATCGCGGGCTATACGCTCATCAGCAATTCGTACGGAATGCGCCTCGTCGCCTACGAGCCGTTCCGCTCGACGGAAGAGGCGATCCGGAACGAGAGCGACATTCACTCCGTCACCGAAGTGGTGCAAAAGACGAATTACCGCCTCTCCATCCGCGATACGGACGAGGGGCATCGGATGCAGGAGATGATCGGCGAACTTTCCGATCTTCTGGAAGCCTATCGTCTGGGCGTCATCCGCGAACTGCATTAAAACGCGATTATGTTCCCGCGCAAGCGTTTTTTGCGCGGGAGTTTTCAGGGAGATTTTTATGAAAGTTGTCATTATCGGCGGCGTTGCGGGCGGCGCGACTGCCGCGGCGCGCATCCGCAGGCTGGACGAGCGCGCCGAGATCGTCATGCTCGAACGCACGGGGTACGTCTCCTACGCCAACTGCGGACTGCCCTATTATGTGGGCGGCACGATCGGGGAAGAGGACGCGCTCACGCTCCAAACGCCGCAGTCCTTTTTCGCGCGCTACCGCGTAGACGTGCGCGTGGGGCACGAGGCGGTGAAGATCGACCGCGCGGGCAGGCGCGTGACGGTGCGCGACCTCGCGACGGGCAGGACGTACGAGGAGAGCTACGATAAACTGCTCCTCGCGCCCGGCGCAAAGCCCGTACTTCCCGCGGCGGCGCAGACGGCGGACCCGCGCGTGTTTACGCTCCGCACGGTGGAAGATACCCTCGCCCTGCACGACTTTGTGGCGGGGAACAAGCCCCGCACGGCGGTCGTCGTGGGCGGCGGATTTATCGGATTGGAGACGGCGGAAAACCTCGTGCGGCGGGGCGTCCGCGTCACGCTCATTCAGCGCGGCGACCACGTTCTCGCGCCGCTCGACAGAGACATGGCGTGTTTCCTGCACGCGGAACTCGCCTCGCATGGCGTCGATCTTCGGCTGAACACGCCCTTCGAGGGACTGCGCGCGGAAAAACAGCTCGTCGTCTGCACGAAAAACGGGGAGATTAACGCCGACCTCGCCGTCGTCGCGCTCGGCGTCACGCCCGATACGCAGCTCGCCAAGGAGGCGGGGCTGGAACTCGGCATGAAGGAGAGCATCGTGACCGACGCGCATATGCGCACGTCAGACCCCGATATTTACGCCGCGGGCGACGCGGTGGAAGTGCGGCACTTCGTGACGGGCGCAAAAACGCTCATCGCGCTTGCAGGACCTGCAAACAAACAGGGGCGCATCGCGGCGGACAACATCTGCGGCATTCCGAGCGAGTATCGCGGCTCGCAGGGCTCTTCCGTCATTCAGGTGTTCTCGCGGACGGCGGCGAACACGGGGCTGAACGAAAAGGCGGCGCGCGCCGCGGGGCTCGACTACGATAAAGTGATCCTCTCGCCCGCCAATCACGCGACCTATTATCCCGGGGCGCAGCTCATGACGATGAAAGTGCTGTTTGAACGGGGTACGCGGCGCATTCTCGGCGCGCAGATCGTCGGCGGCGCGGGGACGGATAAGCGCATCGACGTGCTTGCGACCGCCATCCGCGCAGGTATGACGGCGGACGAACTCAAAGATCTGGACCTTGCCTACGCGCCGCCCTATTCGTCGGCGAAAGACCCCGTGAACATGGCGGGATATATGATCGACAACGTGCTTTCGGGGAGAGTGAAACAGTTCTTCTACGAGGATCTTGCCGCCCTGCCCAAGGACGGGAGCGTGCTTCTGCTCGATACGCGCACGCGCGGAGAGTACGCGCGCGGGCATGCCGACGGTTTTTTCAACCTGCCGCTCGACGAACTGCGCGAACGGCTCTCCGAGCTTGACAGGGGCAAGAAGGTGTACGTCATGTGCCAGAGCGGGCTCCGCAGCTATCTCGCGTGCCGCATTCTCGCGCAGAACGGGTTCGATTGCTTCAACTTTGCGGGCGGTTACCGCTACTATGCGGCAGTTCACGCATAACATACGCACAGTAAAGAATGCGCGCCCGCGGCAGACTGCCGCGGGCGCGCATTATCTCTGTATGGAAGGCGGCGTTATACGAATTTCGTCTCGTACTCGTTGGTCGCAACGCCCGTCAGAACGTTGTACAGGTCGTTTGCGCGCACGTCCGTCAGGAAGCATTCGAGCGCGGACTTCGTCAGCTTGTTGAAGTCGCTCTTGCGCACGACGGCGGGGAACGCGCCGCCGTTCAGATCGCTTAAAATCTCTTCCGCGGCGGAACTCCTGACGGCGAGCGTCTTATAGTAGAGCGGCGCTTCCGCAAAGTCCTGCACCGCCTCGCGGGTGATTTTGAGGAAGTTCTGCGCGAGAATGCGTTTGAGACGTGCGATCGTGTATCGCTTGGAGACGACTTTTTTCAGCATTTCGTCGTACGCGGGCGTGCTCCGCGCAATGGATTTCAGGCGGTTTTCCAAGCCCTCGGAACAGTCGGGGCAGCGCGCGATCGTCGCCTCGTCCGCCGCAACGAGCGCGGCGAGCGCAGCCTTTTCGTAGGGCGTGGGGGAGTACCCGAGCGCCGCCCGCCAGACGTGCGGGGGCAGATTGTTTTTCAGCGCCTTTTTCGCCTTGCGCGAGCCGTCCCGCATCGCGCCGCGCAGCGCGGTTGCGGACGAGAAGTCCTTGAAGAGCGCCGTATCGGCGTACCCGCCGCCCACGCGCGGAATGGGGAGCGGGTCGATCGCGCTTCCCGCCGCGAGCAGGGCGCGGCAGTACTCCGTTCCGAGAATGTTATTGGGGGAGGAGAGGAGCGCCTCGTCCACGTCTGCGCCCGCGGCGAGGAGAGCTGCGTTGCGCGCGCGGATGTAGGAAGTTCCGTCCTTCATGTTCTCTTTGAGCGCCGCCTTGAACTGCTTGCTCTCGTTGAGCGTTGCGCGCGCGGTGCGCAGGAAGTCCTCCTTCGTTCCGCTCTCGCAGCCGAAGGCGAGGCGGGTCACGCAGGGGAGGGACGAGAGGATATGCGCCGCGCCCTTTGCAAAGTACTCCGCCGAGGAGACGGCGAACGCCGCGGGCAGTTCCAGAACGACGTCCGCGCCGCCCTCGACGGCGTGCTTCGCGCGCTCGTATTTGTCAAAGACCGCCGCGTCTCCCCGCTGCGTGAAATTCCCGCTCATGACGCAGAGAATGCCGTCGCACCCGCTTTGTTCGCGGATCTGTCCGAGTTGGTATTTATGCCCGTTGTGAAAGGGGTTATATTCGCAAATTACCGCACAATATTTCATTGAAATTTCCCTCGTGTTCTTTACAAGTTGCGCAAAAAGGTGTATAATAAGAGCGTGATTGTTCTTCCGCCCTCATTATACATGAAACGCGGGGAAAAAGAAAGAGTTTAAGGAGAATTTTTTATGGCAGACTTCATGCGTAAAGTCAAAGCGTTTGGAAGAAAGCTTGTTGAAAGCGGCTCGATCGTGGAAGATCTGAAAAAGCGCGCGGGGGAAAAACAGCGCAGGATCGTGCTGTGCGAAGGCGAGGATCAGCGCGTCGTCGAGGCGGCGCAGCGCTGCGTGGAGGAGAAGGTCGCAAAGATCGTCCTTCTCGGCAAGGAATCGGAGATCCGCGCGGCGAATCCCGACGTCGATCTCGAAGGCGTCGAGATCATCAATCCCGCGTCCTCCCCCAAATTGCAGGAGTACGCCGACCTCTTATACGAACTGCGCAAGGCGAAGGGCATGACGCCCGAGCAGGCGCTCGAACAGGCGAAAGACAGCACGTTCTTCGGCGCGCTGATGCTCAAAGCGGGCGACGCGGACGGGCTTGTCTCGGGCGCGTGCCACTCCACCGCGAACACGCTGCGCCCCGGGTTGCAGATCATCAAGACCGCGCCCGGCGTGAGCGCAGTTTCCAGCTTCAACCTGATGATCGCGCCTGCGGGCGGGAACAAATATCTTGACGACGGGCTGATCTTCTTTGCGGACTGCGGGCTGAACCCCACCTATACGGCGGAAGGGCTTGCGGACTGCGCCATCGCGACGGCGAGAAGCGCGAAGGAGATCGCGGGGATCGAGCCCTGCGTAGCGATGCTTTCCTTCTCCACGATGGGCAGTGCCAAGCACGACAACGTCACGCTCGTGCAGGAAGCGACGCGCATCGCCAAGGAAAAGGCGCCCGATCTCGCGCTGGACGGCGAACTGCAATTCGACGCCGCCATCGTACCCGAAGTCGCCGCGCTCAAAGCGCCCAAGTCGCGGGTCGCGGGTCACGCGAACGTGTGCATCTTCCCCGATCTGCAAGCGGGCAACATCGGCTATAAGATCGCGGAGCGCCTCGGCGGTTTCCAAGCGATCGGACCCATCTGTCAGGGATTCGCAAAACCGCTCAACGACCTTTCGCGCGGGTGCAAGGCTTCGGACATCGTGTGCGCCGTGGCGATCACCGCGTTGCAGGTCCGCGACGATCAGTAAATTTACCAAAGAAAAAAACGCAAAGGGGAACGGAGAATTATGAAAATTCTTGTCATTAACGCAGGCAGCTCTTCGCTCAAATATCAGCTCATCAACAACGAGACGGAGGAAGTACTGGCAAAAGGCACCGTCGAACGCATCGGCATCAAGGGCGGCAAGCTCACGCACAAGGCGGGCGGAAAGGAATTTGTCATCGAAAAAGAGATCAAAGACCACACGCAGGCGATCCAGCTCGTTTTAAACGAACTGATCGACGGCGAGGCGGGCGTCATCAAATCGATGGACGAGATCGACGCAGTCGGTCACCGCGTCGTCGCGTCGGGCGAGGCGTTCAAAAAGACGACGCTCGTCACCGACGAGGTCATGAAGACGATGGACGAGATCGCGGAGCTTGCGCCGCTTCACAACCCCGCGGCGATCCTCGGCGTGAACGCCTGCCGCGCGGTCATGCCCGATAAGAAGATGGCGCTCGTGTTCGATACGTCCTTCCACGCGACGATGCCCGACTACGCCTATCTCTACGCCATCGATTACGACGATTACAAGACCTATCAGGTGCGCAAATACGGCGCGCACGGCACTTCGCACAAGTACGTTTCGCAGGCGGCGGCGGAGTACCTCGGCAAGAAACCCGAGGAGCTGAAAATCATCACCTGCCATCTGGGGAACGGCTCGTCCATCTCCGCGGTGGACGGCGGAAAGTGCATCGATACGTCGATGGGCTTCACGCCCCTTGCGGGCGTTCCCATGGGAACGCGCAGCGGCGACATCGACGCGGCGGCGGTGGAGTTCCTCTGCCGCAAGAAGGGCATGAACATTCACGACGGGCTTACCTACCTCAATAAAAAGTGCGGTATGCTGGGCATTTCGGGCGTATCTTCCGACTACCGCGACCTCACGGCGGCGGCGAAAGAGGGCAACTACCGCGCGCAGCTCGCGCTGAATATGTTCTCCTACGCCTGCAAGAAGTACGTCGGTTCGTACATGGCTGCGCTCGGCGGGCTGGACGTGATCGTATTCACGGCGGGCGTCGGCGAGAATACGCCTCATATCCGCGCGTCCATTCTCAAAGATATGGAGTTCTTCGGCATCGAAATCGACGAGGCGAAGAACAACTACAAAAACGACGGCGCCATTCACGAGATCTCCAAAGACAGCTCGCGCGTCAAAGTGCTCGTCATTCCAACCAACGAAGAACTCGTCATCGCGCGCGAGACGGCTGCGCTCCTCTGATTTTTGTAAAATCTTGCAAATGGGCGTGAAAAAAGATTGACAAAGCAGCGCAAATCGCCTATACTTTTGTAAGTCAATGATCCCTGAAATCGACGTCCGTAAATTAACGGCGAAAAAAATTTCAGAGGGTGCGCTCGCATTTACCTTCGCGGCGGACGCGGATCTTCTCGATATCCCGTTCGTCGGATTTGAAGGGGAAACAGAGGCGGAACTCACCTATCGTATTTTTGAGGACGATAGCGTTGAAGTGACGGGGCGCATCGCGTTCGTGTTGAAAGGCGCCTGTTCGCGGTGCCTCAGCGAGGCGCGTGCGCGGTTTACGGGCGACGTGGAAGGAGTTTTCTTCCCCGGCGAAAGCGACGGCGAAAATTACGGTTACGCAGGCGGTAAGATCGATCTTACGGAGCTGATGCGCGATTCCGTGATGTTCGCGCTCCCCGCAAGACTTCTGTGCGATGCGTGTACGCAATGGGAAAACGAATAAAAAGAGGTGAAAGAGAATGGCAGTCCCTAAGAGAAAGCAGTCGAAGAGCAGAACCAACAAGCGTTTTGCCAATTACAAGGCTACGGCGCCCGAGCTCGTCGAGTGCCCGCATTGCCACGAGCTGAAAGTTGCGCACCGCGTGTGCAAGAACTGCGGCTACTACGACGGCAAAGAAGTCGTTGCCGAGCAGCAGGAGACGAAGTAAGCGAGATACAACCGAGGAAGCGGACTTTTCGGAAGCCCGCTTCTTTTCATACAGTTGTTCCGGAGAGAGGAGGGCGGCGCCGTGCAGATGGTCGGAAATTCATTAAAGAATTTTTTTAAGTGCCTCGTGTACATTTTTGTGCCGCTGGGCTGTATTTTCCTCGGATTTCTGTTCGGCGTGCAGCTCTTTTTGAACGAACTTGTCACGCAGGCGGACTATATCGCGGTGCAGCTTTCGGAACTTGTAGACGGCACGGAGGCGCAGGTCGATAATCTGATCGGTTTCGTCATTGCGTCCCTCCGCGAACTCGATTGGAGCGAACCGCTTGGTACGCTCACCTTTCTTATGGACGGCGATTGGATCGCGGCGCGCATTGCGGAGTTCTTGCAGCTCACCGTCGAGGAGGCTGCCGCGCTCGAAGAGCAGGTCGTTTCCATCGCTGCGAATGTGGCGATGGCGCTCTTGGCGGATCTTGTCGCGCTCGTCCTGTGCGTGGCTGCCAGCGTCGTCATCGGCTACTTTGTTACAAACTATTTTGTGCGCAAAAGTACGGTCAGGCGCGGTTTTTGGGGGTTCTGGATCGCTTCGATCGCGGACGCCGTGCTCACCGTCACGCTGATTGCGTTCGTCACATGGCTGATGACCGTTTCCACGGCGGGCGCGGTCCTCTCGGGGATCGCGGGCGCGCTCGCGTTCGGGTTCGTCGCGCTGTTCGAGGCGTATCTGCTGCACGGACACGGGAAGATCCGTTTCCGCAAGGTCGTCAATCTCGGCAACTGCGTGTGGGTCTGGGTATCTCAGATCGCCGTTCTTGCGGCGGCAACCGCCGTTTCCGCGCTGTTCATGTGGCTCACGACTTCCTTCGTTGCGGTCGCGCTCGTGCTGTCCGTCATCATTATCGCGCTTCTCGTCATCAACGTGAACGCGGAATCGTATGTAGACGGTCTCGTTCGCAAACTGCCCGCGGGGGACAAGCGCGTCAAAACGTACGCGCAGTTGGAGAGCGTTCCGGCGTATCTGCGGCAGGATTCCGCGTTGGATGAGACGATTATTGACAGAGCAAATGATCAGGGAGGGAAATAAACTATGAACAAGACGGCTTTTTACAATCTTTCGTACGGCGTGTACGTATGCACTTCGTGGGACGAAGGGCGTCCCGTGGGCTGCGTCGCCAACAGCGCGATGCAGATCACTTCGTCGCCCGCGACCATCGCCGTATCGCTCAATCACGGCAACTACACCAACAAGTGCGTGAGCGATACGGGGCGGTTCGCGATCGCCGTGCTCGGCGAGAACGTCGATCCCAAGCTTATCGGCAGATTCGGCTTTGCTTCGTCGAAGGATACGGATAAATTTGCCGAAACGCCGTACGCCGTGCGCGGGAAAATGCCCGTGATCGACGACTGCGTGTGCTGGTTCTCCTGCAAAGTCATCGATAAGATGGAGACGGCGACGCACACCGTGTTCCTGGGAGAGGTGCTGGACGCGGACGTGCTCAGAAAGGACGCGCCCATGACGTACGCCTACTACCATAAGGTGCTCAAAGGCAAGACGGCGGCGAACGCGCCCACCTATCAGGCGGAAGAGAAGAGCGCGGGCAAATACGTGTGCAAAATCTGCAAGTACGAGTACGACGGGGAAACGCCCTTCGAGGAGCTTCCCGACGATTGGACCTGCCCGATCTGCGGCGCGCCCAAATCCCAGTTCGAAAAGAAGTAATGTTACCCCAAGGAGCGGCAGAGCGTTGCCGCTCTTTTTGTTTGTATCAAAAAGCGGCAGATTTTTTGTCCTGCCGCTTATTTTTAAAAAAATACTTGACAGAAATACCGATAGGGGGTATAATAAAAATACCCGTACGGGGTAAAATATACAGGGAGAAAAGAAAATGGAAACGTGCGAAAAGTGTGAAAACCATTATAAAGAAACGCCGCGCGGCGACGAGGAGGTGCGTTCGCTCGTCAATCGGCTCAACCGCATCATGGGGCAGCTCGGCGGCATCAAAAAGATGATCGAGGAAAACCGCTACTGCGGCGAAGTGCTCGTGCAGGTCTCCGCGGTGGAGAGCGCCGTGCGGTCGTTCGGGTATCTCGTGCTGGAAGATCATATGCGCACCTGCGTCAGCGAAAAGATCCGCGCGGGGGACGAGAATATCGTCAGAGAGACGGTGGAACTCATCAAAAAACTCAACTGACGGAAGGAAGGTGGATATGAAGAAAAAATATTCCGTCACGGGAATGACGTGCGCGGCGTGCTCTTCGGGCATCGAGCGCACCGTCTCCAAACTCAAAGGGGTGGAGGCTTGCTCCGTCTCGCTCATGGGCGAGAGCATGGAAGTCTCCTTCGACGAGAGCGTCGTCTCCGACGCGCGCATCAAGAGCGCGGTTTCCGCGCTCGGGTACGGCGCGTACGACTTCGGCGCGGTTCCCGAAAAGAAGAAAAAGAAGTTCACGCTCGGCGTGCGCTTTGTGCTTTCCCTCATTCTGCTCATTCCCGAAATGTACCTTTCCATGGGGCATATGATGGGCATTCCCGTGCCGCACGGCTGGCTGAATTACGGCTTTCAGGTGGGGCTGACGCTGCTCATTCTCCTCATCAACGGGCAGTTTTTCGTGAGCGGCGTGCGCGCGGCGGTCAAGCTCGTGCCGAATATGGATACGCTCGTCACGCTGGGCGCGGCGGTCTCCTTCGTGTACAGCCTCGTCATGGCGATCCTGACGCCCGAAGAGCCGACGCTCTTTTTCGAGTCCGCGGCGATGATCGTCACGCTCGTCACGCTGGGCAAATGGCTGGAAGATAAGAGCAAACGCCGCACGGGGCGGGAGATCGAAAAACTCCGCCGCCTTGCGCCCGATACCGTCACCGTCGAGCGGGAGGGGAAAGAGGAGAAGATCGCGCTTGCGGACGTGGCGGCGGGCGATACGCTCGTCGTTAGACAGGGCGAATCCGTCGCCGTGGACGGCGTTGTGATCGAGGGGCACGCCTTTGTCGATCAGTCGGCGGTCACGGGCGAGAGCCTGCCCGTCGAACTCTCCGAGGGAAGCCGCGCCGTGAGCGCGTCGCTCGTGACGGGCGGGTATCTGAAAATCAGGGCGGAAAAAGTGGGGGAAGATACCATGCTCTCTTCCATTATCCGCATGGTGCGCGAGGCGGGCGCGAGCAAAGCGCCCATTCAGAAACTTGCCGATAAGATTTCGGCGATCTTCGTTCCTGCGGTGCTCTCCGTTGCGCTGATCACCTTTCTTGCATGGCTGTTTTCCACGTGGGACGTGGCGGCGGCGTTCAATTTCGGCGTGAGCGTCATCGTGATCTCCTGCCCGTGCGCGTTGGGACTCGCAACGCCCGTTGCGGTCATGGCGGCAACGGGGCGGGGCGCGAGCCTCGGCGTGCTCGTCAAGAGCGCGGAAGCCTTGCAGCGCGCCGCCGACGTGAATACCGTCCTGCTCGACAAGACGGCGACCATTACGGAGGGAAAGCCGCGCGTCGTATTTTTCGAGGCGTACGGCGACGAGGCGGAAGTCAGGCGCATTGCCTCCGCCGTGGAGAGCAAGCTCAACCATCCGCTTGCGCAGTGCATTGTGGAGTACTGCGGCGCGGGTGGCGAGGCGCAGGGCGTGGAGTACGTCGTCGGGCAGGGCGCGCGCGGCGAGGTGGACGGCAAGACCTACTTTCTGGGCAACGATCGCATGATGGCGGAGCGCGGGCTGTTTTCGGACGAGCGCAAGGCGCAGTTCGGACGGCTCTCCGCAGAGGGGAAAACGGTGCTCTTCCTTGCGGATGAAGAGAAGATTCTTGCAACGTTCGCGCTTGCCGATACGCTTAAAGCGGGGAGCAAAGAGGCGGTTGCCGCACTCAAAGAACTCGGCATGACGGCGTACATGCTCACGGGCGATAACGCCGCGTGCGCGCGGTATATTGCGGAGCGCGCGGGCATTCCCGCGGACATGGTATATGCGGAAGTGCTCCCCGAAGATAAGCTGACCTATGTAAAGGAGCATAAGGCGCAGAGCGCGCAGCTCCGCGGGAAGGCGAGAAAGGGGGTTGCGATGATCGGCGACGGCATCAACGATTCCCCCGCGCTCAAAGAGGCGGACGTCGGCATAGCCATGGGCAACGGCACGGACGTGGCGATCGAGAGCGCGGACATCGTGCTCATGGGCGGCGACCTTGCCGCCGCGCCCCGTGCGTTCGCCTTGGCGCGCCGCACCATGCGCATCATCAAGGAGAATTTGTTCTGGGCGTTTTTTTATAACGTCGTCTGCATTCCGCTGGCGGCGGGGTGCTTCGCGTGGGCGGACGTTATGCTCAATCCGATGTACGCGGCGGCGGCGATGAGCCTTTCTTCGCTGTTCGTGGTGCTCAACGCCCTGCGGCTCACCCGCTTTCTGCGGAAAAAGAAGGAAATCACGGCGGAAACCGCCGAACAAGGAGATATTGCAATGAAAAAGACGCTTACGATCGAAGGAATGATGTGTATGCACTGCGTGAAGCACGTGACGGACGCGCTGAACGCCGTGGAAGGCGTGGAGAAGACGGACGTCAACTTGAAGAAGAAGCGCGCCGTCGTCACGCTGAACGCGGAGGTTGCGGACGACGCGCTCAAAGCCGCCGTTAAAGAGGCGGGTTATGAGGTGACGGAAATCAAATAAACGGCGCAAGGCGGCAAAAGCGCGGTCTCTGTTCAGAGAGACCGCGCTTTTTTTAATAAATCGCGAAAAAAGAGTGTAAAAGACTTGACACGGGGGGGGGACGAATATATATAATAGAAAATGTATTTTATTCGATGCCGTCGGAGGACAGATAACGTGTATCTATACGCTGCAAGCCGCGCAATAAGGCGCATAAAACTTCAAACGTAACTCAACAGAGCCGTGCTGTGCGCGGCTCTGTTCGTATATTTCGTTCTCCGCGCGGGGTTTCTGACAAAATACGCTGTGTTTCGTCATATCTTCCATGCGTGCGCAAGCGTGCAGGTGTTATTATAGGGCAAACGGTACGGGAGGCGGCTATGCAGACGCTCTTATTGGACAGACGCACGCAGGATATGATCGAGGGATACGTTCCCGACGGAGAGGTGCTCACGCTTTTGGTTCGGTTTTTCTCGATTTTTTCAGACAGTACGCGCCTGCGCATTCTCTCTGCGCTCGCCATATCGGAAATGTGCGTTACGGATATTTCCCGCGTGCTGGGCATCAATCAGACGACGGTCAGCCACCAGCTCCGCTTTTTGAAGGACGCGGGCATGGTGCGCACCGACCGCCACGGAAAAATCATCTTTTACTCGCTCTCCAACGAGATCGTGAACGACGTGCTTTTAAAAGGCGTGGAGTTTCTGGGGTATTGACCGCGCTCATGACGAGGACAGACCGCCAAAAATAATGGCTTCCCCCTTGGGGGAAGCTCCGCCGAAGGTGGTGATGAGGGGAAAACTTGTGAGAATATGCAATTCCGATCCCCTCATCCGTCGCGGCTATGCCGCGCCACCTTCCCCCGAGGGGGGAAGGCTATGCGCCGCCTTCCTGAGTAAGGGAGGGTGCTCCGCAGGGGCGGGAGGGTTGTTTTGCGTGTTTGTGCGGAATCTGACAACTCCTCCGTTTCGCTTCGCTCAACACCTCCCCTTGCTCAGGGGAGACAGAAAAACAATCAAAAAGCGCGCTTTATGCGCGCTTTTTTGCTTCCTGCGGCTCTGTAAGGACGACCCTGCCGCGGGCGGCGGGGTCGTCGCGGATGATCTCGCCGACGGCGGGGACGCGGATATAGCCGCGCTTCGGGTTCTTGACGCTGATCACGGGCGAAATGAGGTCGGCGCGCATGTCCGATTTCTCGAACGCGAGATCCGCGCCCTCCATTTCGCAGTTGAAAAGGCGCAGGTTTTTGCAGTAGCAAAGGGGCTGCGTGCCGATGATCTTGCAGTCGATGAGCGTCAGCCCGTCCGAATACCAGCCTAAATATTCGCCCCGTATCACGCAGTTGCGCACGGTCACGTTCTTCGTGTGCCAGAAGGCGTCCTTCGTCTCCAAAACGCTGTCCGAAATCGTGGCGTTTTCCACATATTGGAAGGAGTATTTCCCGCGGAATTGCACGCCTTCAAGGTCGAGGTTCTTCGCGCGGAGGAAGCAGTATTCGCTCTCCGCCGTGCAGTTCTTCATCGTCACGCGCTCGCTCGACCAGCCGAACTCGGGGGATATAATATCGCAGTTTTCAAGAGAAACGTCGCGGCACTCGCGGAGCGCCTTGATGCCGTGCATGGCGGTATCGCGCACGCGGATATGCTCCGAATACCAGAGCGCGGCGCGGCACTTTTCCGTCATTTCGCAGCCGCGCACGGTCAGCCCGCGCGTATGCCAGAAGGGGTAGCGGAGGTTGAAAAAACAGTCTTCCGCCGCAATGTTCCTGCTCTCTTTGAACGCGCTCTCGCCGTCGGCGGGTCCGTCGAAACGGCAGCGTTTCACCGTCACGCCGTCGCTCGCGTACAGCGCGCGCTCTTCGTCAAACGTTTTGTTCTCGATCGTCTCCATGGTTTTTCCGTATAAAAGTTTTTTCCGATCATATTATACCCGCTTTTCCAAAAAATGAAAATACTTTTTGGCTATACTGTAAGGGAGTAATACGAACCCGATCAAAAGCGGAAACTGAGGCGCTCATACTTTGTTGAACCCCTTGCCCGTGCCACACGGCACGCGCTGCGG